>PNNF01000001.1 GCA_013824085.1 Chlorobiaceae bacterium
TTTATTATTGTAACCAATGAGTGACACGAAAAATCAGATCCTCGTAGAGGATCAATAAAGATTATCAGATTAAGGAAAATTTAATGTTTGGCTGATATCCTTTAATTAAATTTTTTTATGAATCCTCTACGAGGATAATCATTATTGGAGTTTTTTTTGTTTATAGTAATTTTTAATTAATTCATTTTTCTCAATGCGCATCCAACCAATTATCACCAACGCCTGTATCAACAGCTATCGGTACTTCAAGAGGAAGTGCAGTCTCCATTAAATTTTTTATCAATTCTCTCATGTCATTCAATTCATCTTTGTGAACATCAAAAACTAATTCATCGTGGACTTGTAAAATCATTTTGGTTTTTGTTTTACGTCTCTCAAGTTCTTTATGAATTTTTATCATAGCAATTTTTATCATATCTGCTGCAGTCCCTTGAATAGGCATATTAACAGCAACGCGTTCTTCAAATTGTCGAACTGCAAAATTTTTGCTATTGATGTTTCTCAAATATCTTCTTCTGCCAATCAATGTTTCTGCATATCCTTTTTCTTTTGCACTCTCGATTGATGATTTTATGAATGCATCAACTTTACTGAAAGTTTTAAAGTAATTGTCGATAATTTCTTTCGCTAAATATTGTGTAATACCTAAACGAGTTTTTAATCCAAATACACCAATGCCATAAAGAATTCCAAAATTTACTTCTTTCGCTTTTCTTCGCATATCAGAATTTACTTCATCAGGATGAACACCAAAGACAAGTGCAGCAGTGCTTCTGTGAATGTCTTCTCCATTTTTGAATGCTTTGATTAACGTTTCATCACCACAAATTGAAGCCATTATTCTCAACTCAATTTGACTGTAATCTGCACTTAGCAAAATAAAATTTTTATCGCGTGGAATAAATGCTTTCCGAATTTCTTTCCCAAGCTCAGTTCTGATAGGAATATTTTGTAGATTCGGATTGTTGCTTGAAAGGCGTCCCGTGGATGCAATCGTCTGATTAAAAGAAGTGTGAACTCTTCCCGTTTTCGAATGAATCAAATTTGGAAGTGAATCGGAATAAGTCGATTTAAGTTTTGCAACTTGACGATACTCGAGCATGAAATCGATTATTTCGTGAGTTCCTTTTAGTGCTTCCAGCGAGCGTGCATCAGTTGAAAATCCTGTTTTAATTTTTTTTCCACTTTGTAGTTTTAGTTTATCGTACAATATTTTTTGCAACTGTTGAGTAGAATTGATATTAAAAGTTTCGCCAGCAGTTTCATAAATTTTCTTAGTCAAAGATTCCATCGTTACTTCGAGTTCTTTACTAAGTTGATTAAGACTCGCTTTATCAATGTTTACGCCCGCTCGTTCCATATCCTCCAGAATTGATGCAAGTGGAACTTCGACTTCATAAAAAACTTTTTCTAATTTGTTAGATTCAATTTCTTTTTTTAGGAGATTAAAAAGTTTAAGCGTAACGTCGGCATCTTCGGCGGAATAGTCGGAAAGTTTTTGCAAATCAACATCAAAAATTTTTGTTGGATCTTTTTTGCTTCCGATTAATTCTGAAAGTGGAATAGGGGAGTAAGCAAGATATTTTTTTGAAAGTTCAT
This sequence comes from Chlorobiaceae bacterium, assembly GCA_013824085.1. Lineage (GTDB taxonomy): Bacteria > Bacteroidota > Ignavibacteria > Ignavibacteriales > Ignavibacteriaceae > PNNF01. The sequence continues at coordinate 1,600 of PNNF01000001.1, forward strand.
CCATTCCGTGCTTCTGGTCTGGGTCAATGCAATAACTTGCAAGCATCGTATCGAAATAGAAATTCTTTACGTTGATACCAAAGCTTCTCAAAACACCAATATCAAATTTTCCATTTTGACAAACTTTTTTTATCGATTCATTTTCAAAAATTTGTTTAAATATTTTTACGAAATCATTGCTCGAAATTCTATCTGAAAGATCCAGCGAAAATAAATTATTCTGTTCCACGAAAGGATTTATCGGTATAAAGTAGGCTTCATTTTCTTTAACTGCAAAAGAAACTCCCGCGAGCTTTAACTCAAATACATCAAGCGAATCTGTTTCTGTATCGAATACAAATAGATCAGATTTAGAAAGTAATGCTGCAAGTTTTTCTGCTTCAGCGATTGTGTTTACTAAGTGATAAATTGATTTTGACTTATCAAAAAATGTATGCTCGACTTCTTTAATTTCTTCAATTAAATCTTCACTATGTTCAAATAGTCTTAATACTCGGTTATAACTTTTTATTTCTAAATGAATGAAAAGATTTTTTAATTTTTCAAAATCTGGTTTTAATAATTTCGATTCTAAAATATTAAAGTCTAAAGGGACTGAAGTGTGGATAGTTGCAAGCTCTTTGGAGATAAATGCGTTTTCTTTTCCCGCAATTAATTTTTGCTTAGTCGAATTCGATTCAACTTTATCAATGTTATTATAAATTTCTTCAATCGAACCAAAAAGTTGAATTAATGGGACAGCAGATTTTTCGCCAATTCCTTTCACACCGGGAATATCATCGCTTTGGTCACCAACTAATGCGAGATAGTCAATCATCATTTCAGGAGAAAAACCTAAATCAGTTAAAACTTTTTCTTTGGTAATAAATTCTAATTCGTCAGAAGATTTTCCGGGCTTAATAATTTTAGTTTTATCAGTAACGAGTTGGATAAAATCTTTGTCGGGAGTAACAATAACTGTTTCCAAATTTAATTTTTCTGCACGCTTGGCAGCAGTTCCAATAATGTCGTCTGCCTCATAACCGGGTAAAATATAAATTGGAATATTGAACGCTGAGATTAAATCTTTTATCAACTGAATTTGTGGAATTAAATCTTCAGGAATTTCAGCTCTTGAGGATTTATAGAAATCATATTTTTCGTGACGAAAAGTTTTTTCTTTAGAATCAAATGCAACTGCGATGTAGTCAGGTTTTAAGTCTTCGATAATTTTTATTAATTGATTAGTAAAACCGAACACTGCCGAAGTTGGTATTCCTGTTTGAGTTCTAAGTGGACGAGAGATAAATGCAAAGTATGCTTTGTACGCAAGCGCCATCGCATCGAGAATAACGAATTTATTGGATGTCATTTTTTTATCAATAGTTAAAAATTATAGTTTATCTTTTTTATTAAAAATTTTGTCGTGCAAATATTTGTGATAGAAATAAATTGGTAATCCTAACAAGATCAAATAGATTCCCATCATTGCATTTTTTGTATCTGAAATTAATGTGTTCATCAAAAACAAAAGTGAAAAAATAATAAAGCCATATGTCGTGTATGGATAACCCCAAGTTTTGTAAGGTCGATGAGCATCTGGCATTTTCTTTCTGAGTATCACAACACCATAAGCTCCAAGCATATAAAATAACCACGCAGCAAAAACCACATAATTTGATATCGTATCAAACGAACCTGACATTACGAGCATCGATGACCAAAAACTTAAAAGCAAAAGTGATAAATGTGGAGTTGCATACTTTGGGTGAACTTTTCCCAACGACTTAAAAAATAATCCACTTCTTCCCATTGCATAAGGAACACGAGCAGTTGAAAGAATGCTTCCATTAAGAGCACCGAAAGCAGAAATTATAACAGCAATTGAAATGATTGAAGCTCCTGCAAATCCAAATATTTTTTCAGCAGCGGTTGCAGCAACTAATTCGCTATGCTGCATCTCTTCTACAGGAATGACGTATAAATATGCAAGATTGATTAGCACATAAACACCAATAACAATAAGTGTCCCAAGAAATAGTGCTTTAGGAACATTGTGTTGTGGATTTTTTACTTCGCCCGAAACATAAGTGACGTTAATCCAACCATCATAAGCCCAAAACGCACCTGCAAGTGCTAATCCAAACAAAACAAAAATGTTGCTTGAAACTTCTGGAGGCACTGCAAAACCTGTGTAGATATTTGATGCTGAACCTGAACCAAACATAAATATCAATACCGTCAGCAAAAGTATTGTGAAAATTTTTATGAATGTAATTAGTGATTGTACAAATCCGCCAAACACAACTCCGATATAATTTACAAATGTGAGAAAAAAGATACACGAGATTGCGACGGCTTTTGTTCCGAAATCTGCAAATGGATTTATATTGCCAACGAAAGGCATATAGACTACAATATCTTGCAAAAATTTTGGAGCATCAGGAAGTTTGAAAAAGAATCCAACATACTCAGCAAATACAAATGCAATTGCAGCTTGACTACCAGTTTGAACAACGGCTATAACAGACCAGCCGTAAGCGTATGCAGTAAAATCTCCATAGCTTTCCTTGAAGTAGATGTATTGCCCACCAGTTGAGCTGAACATTCCCGACAGCTCTGCGATTGAAAGCGCACCAATTAAGGTTGCAATGCCTGCCACAATCCAAACTAGAATTATCAATTCAGGCGACATCAACTGTTCAGCCATCGATGCAGGTTTTCTAAAAATTCCTGAACCAATCATTGAGCCCGATACAATCATTATCGCAGCTATTAAAGAGAGTCCCCTTACAAGTTCTTTAGACGATTTTGTTTTTATCATGTATTACTAATATTTTTTTTTCTAATTTAAGTCAATGCTTAATAATACCAAAATATGAATTAAATTTTACTATGAAAATTGAAACAATATTAAATTTTGTATTAGAGAAGAAACATTCGGCATTTTTTTATACACCTTCTTTTTATCCGAAGAGTTATTCTTATTTTTTTAAACAAGTAAAGTTTGTAGAAAATATAAAATTAATTGATTCAAACGCCGTAACTATTGACTTAAATGAATTATGGAGGGGAATCGATTCAAATTCAAAAAAATATTTTGGATACGGAATTGTTCCTTATGAATTTGGATTTTTACTCGAGAAAAAATTAAGCACGCTCTTGTCTAATGAACAACGAAGTGCAATAACTGAAAATTTTATTTTTGCATTTTTTGACAAAAATAATTTTAGTCAGATTAATTCCAACAAAATTGATTTTGGAGATTTTGCTCCAGCAGCAAAATTAGTAAATGAGATAGAGCTTGAAATTCCTTTCTCTGATTACAGCACAAATATAAAAAAAATAAAAAATTATATTTCAGCGGGCGATACTTATCAAATAAATTATACGTTAAAAAATAAATTCAGTTTGGCAAATGAGATAACAACGCTATTCAAAAAACTTATTTTTAATCAAAGCTCAAAATATTCGGCGATTATAAATCTTGGTGAGAGGCTAATAATTTCAATTTCTCCCGAACTCTTTTTCAATTTAGAAGAAAATAAAATTACAATAAAACCGATGAAGGGAACAATAAGAAGAGGATGCAATATTGATGAGGACAAAAAGAAAAATGAGGCACTAAAAACGAGTGAAAAAAATCTTGCAGAAAATTTAATGATTGTTGATTTGATTAGAAATGATTTAGGCAAGATTTGCGAATTTAATTCTGTGAGAACTAAAAAATTATTTGAAGTTGAAAAATATGAATCAATATATCAGATGGTTTCAACTATTGATGGAAGGCTAAAGAAGGACTTAAAATTAAGCGATGTTCTTAAAAATATTTTTCCGTGTGGATCAATTACAGGTGCACCAAAAATAAGAACGATGGAAATTATTTCTGAAATTGAAAAAAGTGAAAGAGGAATCTACACCGGTGCAATCGGAATTATTACTCCGAAAAAATCTGTATTTAGTGTTGCAATACGAACTTTGGAAATTGACAAAAAAACATCGACAGGAAAGATTGGATTAGGTAGCGGAATTGTTTGGGACTCAGTCGCCCGTGATGAATTTAATGAAGTGAAATTGAAAGCTAATTTTTTAACTCAAGCAAATAATTACTTTGATCTATTTGAATCAATGTTGATAGAGAGAAATGAAATCTTTTTACTCAATGAACATTTAGAAAGATTGAAAAACGCTGCTGACTTTTTCTTGTTCAAATTTAACTTAAAAAAAATATCCAATTTGATTTCAAAAATTATTAGTGGAGTCGAGTTTAAAAAAAAATACAAATTAAAACTAATCTTAAATAAATGGGGAAAAATAAATTACGAATTAAATGAACTGAATCCATTGCCTTCATTGATTAGGATAAATGTTTCTTCAAAAAAAATTAATACACAAAATAAATTTCAATATTTTAAGACAACGAATAGAAATTTTTACAATTCATTTCTAAATTATAATCGGGATAACAATTTTTTCGAGACAATTTTCTTGAATGAAAAAAATGAGTTGGCTGAAGGAACAATCACAAATATTTTCTTAAAAAAAAATAATATTTTTGTTACTCCTCCAATTGATTCAGGAATATTAAATGGTCTTTACAGAGCAGATAAAATTAAAAATGAAAATGTAGAAGAGAGAAAATTATTTCTTGAGGACTTGCTAAATTGTTCGGAAGCAATTTTAACTAATTCAGTCAGAAAAGAAATTTGTGTTGATGAAATTTATCTTGACAAAAAATTAATAAAAGATTTTAACAAAAGTGATAACTTTAGGAAAAAAAATTAAAATGTCTGAAAATCAGAAAATAATTTTACAAAGAAAAAAAGAGCATCTTGAGTTGTGTGCAACAGACAAAGTTGCTTTTAAGAATAAGTCAACAGGTTTTGAAAACTATGAATTTATTCACAGCGCAATTACTGAAGTCGATTTGAACAAAATTGATTTGCAAACAAATTTTTTTGATAAAATAATTTCATTCCCATTTTTAATTTCATGTATGACTGGAGGCACATCTGAAGCGGACAATATCAATTTAGAGTTGGCAATTGCGGCAAAAGAATTGAACGTTCCAATTGGTCTGGGAAGTTTGAGATATGCAATCGGAAAAAATGACTACGATGAAATTTTTAAGGAAATTAAATCGAGTAGCGGCAATGTTCCCATTCTTGCTAACATTGGCGCTGCACAAGTATGCAACAGTGAAAGTTTTTTTGATTTACAAAAATTACGAGATAAAACATTTGCGGATATTTTTGTTATTCATTTAAATCCATTGCAAGAACTATTGCAACCAAATGGAGAGCCTCATTTTCCGAAATTGATTTCTCAAATTGAAAAATTTGTCAAAGAAATTTCCATTCCCGTAATTGTAAAGGAAGTCGGTTCTGGAATTTCTGCGAAGGATGCGAGAATTATATTAGAAACAGGTGTTAAAGGGATCGACACGGCTGGTGCAGGCGGAACGAGTTGGGCAGGAGTTGAGATGCTAAGAAACGAAAAAGAGATGAATGATTATTTTTGGGATTGGGGCTTACCGACTTCGCATTGTATTAAAAATATTTTTAAATTGAAGAAGAGATATCAATTTTTATTAATCGGTTCGGGTGGAATTAACAATTCTATTGATGTGGCTAAAGCATTGGCGCTTGGAGCAGATTTAACAGCCTCTGCGAGAATAATTTTGCAAGAATTAAATAAAAATAATATCGATGGCGTTGTTAAATTTGTAAAAAATATTTTTGAAGATGTAAAGAAAATTATGTTTTTGACAAACTCTCAAAATTTAGATGAGCTAAGAAATAAAAAATTGATAAAGAAGAAGGACTTAATTTGAAATCGTTCCTCAAAATATACACTGAACAAAAAAGTCAAGTTGATAAAAAACTTTCAGTCATTCTAAAAAAACGAGAACCTAAAAGTCTTTATGGTCCTGCAGATTATATTATTCAAAGTCCCGGAAAAAGACTCCGTCCAATTTTAGTTTTATTTTCAGCAAAAGCAGTTGGCTTAAATTTTAAAGATGCGTATAATACAGCATTATCAGTAGAACTTTTGCATGATTTCACACTCGTTCACGATGACATAATGGATAACGCAGATACTCGAAGGAATCGTCTCACAGTTCACAAAAAATGGGATACGAACACGGCTATTTTGGTTGGCGATGTGTTGCTTGCAGTTGCTTACGAGCTACTGACAAAAGATATTAAAAAAAATGAAAAAAAAATTGTTTCTGCTTTCACAAAAGGTTTAGTTGAAGTTTGCGAAGGGCAGAGTCTTGATAAAGATTATGAACTCAGAAAAGATGTTTCGTTATCGGAATATATTTTTATGATTCAGAAAAAAACTGCAGCGATGTCAGAGATGTGTTGTAAAATTGGTGCTCTGCTTGGTGATGGTAAAAAAGAAGAAGTTAAAGCTCTCTCAAATTATGGAAAGTATCTTGGAATTGCTTTTCAAATACAGGACGATTTGCTTGATATTGTTGGCGATGAAAACGAATTTGGTAAAAAAATTGGTGGCGATTTAATAGAAGGAAAAAAAACTTTTCTTTTTATTAATGCGTTAGAAAAATCAAAAGGTATTAGTAAGAAGAAACTTTTGGAAGTAATAAAGAATAAAGGAATTAAAGAACACGAACTTGAATTCTATAAAAAAATCTACACTGATTTAGGTGTTCTTGAATCAGCAAAAAATGAGATCGAACATTACACAAATAAAGCTTTGTTAGGATTAAAAATCTTGAAGAAAAAAGAAGACAGAGATTTTTTTACATGGCTGGCATATTCACTAATTAAGAGAACTAATTGATGATAGAAAAAAAAGTAAAAATTGTGAACAGAGCTGGCTTGCATACAAGACCCGCTGCAACAATAGTAAAAATTGCCGCAAAGTATAAATCAGAATTTTATATTTCTAAAGATGGATTTAGAATAAATGGAAAAAGTATTATTGGAGTTATGACATTAGCTGCAGAAATAGGAAGCGAACTATTACTAACATTTGATGGAGAGGATGAAATCTTTATGGCTGAAGAAATTAGCAGTTACATTAGCAGAGGATTTGACGAACCATGAAAGGGTTTAAAGAATTACTTAAATCGTCAAAAAATGTTTTGCAAGGAATCGCTGCAGCTCCCGGTATGGTTATCGGAAAAGCTTATGTGATTTCTAAAGAAACTATTCACGTCAGTCACGATTCTATTGATGATCCTGAAGAGGGAATTAAGAATCTGAATGATGCGATTTCAAAATCCAAGAAAGAACTAAATAAAGTTTTTGGATTTGCTAAAGAAAAAATGGGAACGACTCGTGCAGCTATTTTTGAAGCTCAACTTATGATTCTCGATGATCCAATTTTAATTGGTCACATAAAAAAAAGAATCAGAGAAGAAAAAAAATTACCCGAGTTTATTGTTGATGACGAAATTTCTAAATACCAAAGATTAATGATTGACTCGCATGAACATTATATGCGTGAACGTGCGACTGACATCGAGGATATAAAAAATCGAATAATAAAAAATCTTCAACAAAAAAGATGGGAATCTAAAATTAGCAAGGACGTGATTGTTGTTAGCGACAATCTTACTCCTGCAGATACAATCCTATTTACAAAAAGCAATGTCAAAGCTTATTTAACTGATCATGGTGGATTAACTTCTCACGCCGCAATTATTGCAAGAGCGCTTAATGTGCCTGCTATTGTTGGGCTTCATACTGCATCTCAAGTTATCAAGAGCGGTGACACATTAATTGTCAATGGTTTTCACGGATATGTTTTTGTTAATCCATCTCAAAAACAAATCGAATATTTTGAAAATAAAATTTCTCACTTAACAGAAATAAATTCTAAATTAAACGAGATTATTGATAAGCCCTCAGAGACACTCGACAACAAACATATTCAATTGCTTTCTAACGTTGATGTTACTGGCGAAATTGATATGGTGATTGCAAACAGAGCTGAAGGCATTGGTTTATTTAGAACTGAACAAGTGATTGAGGAGCTTGGAGAATTTCCAGATGAAAATGAACAGACAAGAATTTATACAAATTTAGCCAACAGAATTTATCCCGACTCTGTTACGATTAGAGTTTTCGATATTGGCGGCGATAAAGTAAAACAACTTCAACTGAAAGAGCAAAATCCCTTTTTGGGACTTCGTGGAATAAGATTCTTGTTGGAGAATCAATCTCTTTTTAAAACTCAAATTAGAGCAATATTAAAAGCAAGCATTCATAAAAATATTTTGATAATGATTCCGATGGTTTCGACTATCCAAGAAATTAATCAGAGTAAAGAAATTATTGAATCGTGTAAACTTGAATTGATGAAAGAGAACATTCCATTTGACAAGGAGATTAAAATTGGAATAATGATCGAAGTTCCATCAGCGGCAGTAATGACAAGGGAATATGCATCTATAGTTGATTTTATTAGCGTCGGAACGAATGACTTGATTCAATATTTAATGGCAGTGGATCGTGGTAATGATATTGTTGCGCCACTCTATCAAGAATTTCATCCTGCAGTTTTAAGAACATTAAGTCACATCTTTAAGGAAGCAAAAAGCGTTGGAACAAAAGTTAGTCTTTGTGGCGAAATGGCTTCAGATACACTTGCCGTTCCTGTTTTAATTGGCTTGGGTTTGGATTCATTTAGTATTTCGCCCTCAACTATTCCTTACATAAAAAAAATAATTAGATCTATCACTTATAAAAAAGCAAAGGCACTTGCTGAAGAATGCCTTACAATGAGCTCTGAAGAAGAGATTGTTAAATTAATTGAAAAATTCTTCAAAGTGAATTCAATACAAAGAACAAGAAATATTTTATGACAAACAAAAACTTTATTAATAAATATGATCTATTAAATCAATTTGATGTGCTAAAAAATTCTTACGAACAAATTGATTATGCAGCACAAAACAATTATGAAATAAAAAATATTAACACAAAAATAATTTCTAACATTGTTATTTCTGGGCTTGGTGGCTCTGCAATTGCTGGTGAATTTCTACAAAATTTTTTGAGAGATGACTTAAAAATAAATTTAATCGTTAATAGAAATTATAATTTGCCCAAGTTTATCGATAAAAATAGCTTGGTGATAATTTCATCTTATAGTGGAAACACTGAAGAAACGATTTCAGTTTTTAAAGAAGCAATTGAAAAAAAATGTCAGGTTATTGTTCTTTCAACTGGCGGAGTTGTAAAAGAAAATGCTGAGAAGAATCAACTTGATTTTATTTTACTCAAATCTGGTTATCAACCCCGATACGCTTTTTTTGTGAGCTTTTTCTCATTGCTAAAAATTTTTCAAACTTTAGAACTCATTGATAATCACGACCAGCTTATAAAATGGGCTTCTGAGTTTATCAAGCTAAAAGGTGATGAGTATTCATCTGAAGAAAATATTGCGACTTTAAATGCGAAAGAACTAATCGGTTTTCTTCCGATAATTTATTCAGTTGCTGATGTTACAAATTCTGTCGGGAATAGATATAAATGTCAACTTAATGAAAACGCAAAAGTACATGCGTTCTGCAATCTTTTTCCGGAATTAAATCACAACGAAATAATTGGCTGGGAAACAGTAACAGAAAATAATTTCAAATCTAAAGTTGTTAATATTATTGATGATTCATACAACGCACAGATAAAAAAACGTTTCGTAATTACTACGGAATTAATTTCGCAAAGTGGAATTCAAGTTCTCGAATTAAAAAGTAAACTTGGCAATTTTAAGGAAAGATTAATTGACTTGATTTATTTGTGTGATTGGATAAGTTTCTACTTAGCAATTTATCGTTCCAAAGATCCGAGCGAAATAAATTTTATACATATACTAAAAAATCGATTATCACAATAATATCTTTTTATGAAGAAGTATTTAACTTCAAAAACATTTTTATTTTTTTTACTTCTTCTTTCTTTTGTCTCTTCGACAAATGCCCAATTATATTTTTTTGGAAGAAATAAAGTTCAATACGAAAAGTTTGAATGGAAAATTTTAAGAACAGAAAATTTTGATATTTATTATTACGATGACCTTGATGAAATTGCCCGCATTGGTGCTTATCATGCAGAAGAAGCATACAAAAAACTTCAAGTAGATTTTAATAATGTAATCACTCGCCGCATCCCGCTCATATTTTACAATACTCATCTGCATTTTCAACAAACTAATGTTACTCCCGGTTTCATTCCCGAAGGTGTTGGTGGATTTTTTGAATTTATGAAAGGGAGAGTTGTAATTCCTTTCGCGGGAGATTTATCGCAGTTCAGACACGTCATTAGACACGAGATGGTTCACGTTGCAATGATGAATAAATTATTCCGCATTAAAACTGATCATCGGTTACCAGCAGAAGCTCAGCCTCCACTTTGGTTCATTGAGGGAATAGCAGAATTTCTTTCTACTGAATGGGACGCACAAGCTGAAATGGTTTTGCGTGACGCAGTGTTGAATAATTATTTTGTCGGCATTCAGGAGATGTATAAAATTCACGGCACTTTCTTGATGTATAAAGTTGGGCAAGCTTTTCTTGAATACGTAGCCGAGAAATATGGAGAACAAAAAGTTACACAAATGATTGACAATGTTTGGATGTTTACTTCGTTCAACAAAGTTATTGAATTTACACTTGGAAAAACTCTTGAAGAGATTGATAAAGAATGGATGGAATATGTTAAGAAAAAATATTATCCTCTGTTAAAAGATTTCTCAATGATTTCTGCAGAATCAGAAATGATAACTGAAGATGGATTTAATTTTAGTCCTGCATTTTATAAAAAAGATGAAAAAGAATTTATCTATTATATCGCCAATAGAAACGGTTATGCTTCTTTGTATCGAGTGGAGATTATAGAAAATGGAAAAAAATTTTCTTCACCAGAAATTGTAGTCCAAGGAGAAAAAACTGAAGACTTAGAATCGTTTCATCTACTTCAAAAATCTTTAGCAATTTCAAAAGAAGGAATTGCTGCTTTTGTTTCTAAATCAGGACCGACTAATGTAATCCATTTTTATTCTATTGAAGAGGATGAGATTATTTCAACTTTTAGAAAAGATTATTTGATTAGTATTAAATCCCCAAGTTTTTCTTCCGATGGAAAACGCTTAGTCTTTGAAGCTATTGATAATAAAGGCTTTAGTGACTTGTTTGTTTTGAATATTGAGACAATGAACGAAGAGCGATTAACGAATGATTACTTCAATGATAAAGATCCAATCTTTGGAAGAAACGATTTAGAAATTATTTTCTCTTCTGATAGAACCGCTGGAACTAACAAAGGAGTTTACAATTTATTTAACTTCAATCTTGCCGATTATCGAATTGGCTATATCACAAATTTAAGTTTTAATACAACTGCACCTCAATTAAATCCTGATAAAACAAGTTTAATTTTTTGTTCAGAGATTGACGGAGTTGATAATGTATGGAAATTATCTATTACCGAAACGGGATTTGAAAATATAATTTATCGCGTAACAAAATTTGTAACAGCTCCATTCTATCCACAATTCATCGATTCGTCACGAATAGTTTTTTCTGGATTTGAAAAATTTTCATTCAAGCTTTATTCACATGAAATAAAAAATTATAGCGATTCAATCGACATAAAATATTTTAACTTTGAAAATACAGAAGGGAAGTGGCTCGCAGATTTTCTTCCTGCTGCATCGCACAAAGAAGAAGTCGAATATGAAAAAGAATTTTCTCTCGACTATGCACAGAGCCAAGTTTCCACTGATCCCGTCTTTGGAACCAGAGGCGGCGCAGTTTTTTCATTGAGTGATATGTTGAGCGATGATAATTACCTCTTTTTAATCTACAACACCGCAGAAGTTCAAGATGATTTTTTACAGAGCTTCAATGTTTCAGTTACTCGTTTGTCATTGAAAGAACGCTCAAATTTTGGATACGGAATTTTTCATTATCGCGGAAGGCGATATGATATTAGAGATTCTGATGAATATTTTTTTGAAAGAAGTTTTGGTGGATTCTTCGTCTTAAATTTTCCCCTCTCGACATTTGCAAGATTAGAAGCATCAATGACAGTTTCAAATTCAGATAAGCAAATCTTAACTGGAGTGCTCGAACGAAAAGCTCTGTTATGGAGCAACAATGTTTCTTATGTTTTTGATAATTCAATTTGGGCTTCAACGGGACCTATCGATGGGAGAAGATTCAGATTACTTTTAGGATACACAACCGATGTAAAATTTAGTAACGTAAATTATTATAGCGTCATTGCTGATTACAGAGAATACATCCGACTTGGATTGCGTTCTGCAATTGCTTTCCGAAGTTCACTCTATTACAACGAAGGAAAAGAAGCGCGAAGATATTTTATGGGCGGCAGTTGGGATTTAAGAGGATGGCCGCGATGGTCAATAAGAGGCGAGAAACAATGGGTCTCATCACTCGAAGTTAGATTTCCTCTAATCGATCAGATAAGAATAAAATTTCCATTTATTGATTTAGGATTTTCTGGTTTGCGTGGTGCGCTCTTTGTTGATGGCGGTGGTTCTTGGGATAGAAAATATACTGAGTCGATCGGTAGCATTGGTGGTGGCTTGCGATTTAATATCTTTGGTGTCCTCGTGCTTCGATATGATATTGGAAAAACTATTCAAGAAGATTTTTCAAAATTACAAGAAGGACTTTTTTATCAATTTTTCTTTGGGTGGGATTTCTGAAAAAAAATATAACCATATTATTTTTCTTTGCTTTATTTATAGTTGGTTGTGCAATTCCAAAACTTACTATTCAAGAATCGCTTTTGAAAAATTCAGACAATGATACTTTAGTTATTAATGAAAGAATTTTTTTTGTTAATGAATTTACTGGCGATAGCTTGATTAAGAAATGGGAGAATAGAATTAATGGTGGATTTAATTTTAATTCCTTTCTCGGAATTGATTCTCTAATTTTTGTAAATGATCTTTCGGGAAGAATTTATTGCTTCAACATTTTTACAGGAAAATTGATTGGTGGAATAAAATTAAAAGGTTCTGTCTATTCAAAACCAATTATTAGAAATTTTGACATTATTTTTCCACTGATAAATAAAGGCGCAGAGACAAGTAGTCTAGTTTTTTATGATTTATACAATTCTAAAATTAATCAAGAAGTAGAAATAAAAGATCTTATCACCAATGAGATATTACTGCATAAGAATGGAATTGTTTCTGTTGGAAAAAATGGATCTATTTTTCAGCATGATTTTAGAGGAAACGTAATTCTGGGAATTAATTCAAATTCAAGAATCAACTCAAATCCAGTTTTAATAAAGAATAATTTATTTGTTGCAAATGAATTTGGAGAAATTTTAATAATAGATCTTGGTGCAAAAAAAATAATTGAAAGAATAAAAATTTCTGATCATCCATTAAATCATTTGTCAGCTGATAACCATTTGATATTTGTTGGTGATTCAAATGGGGAATTATTCAGTTTTGATACTCAAAAAATGAAAATACGTTGGACATTTAAAACAAACTCAAATATTATTATGAGTCCCGTTACTGACGAAAAATTTGTTTACTTCGGAAATCTTTCTGGAATGTTCTACGCATTGTATAAAAAAACTGGATTTGTAAAATGGAGTATGCAATTAGGAACTTTGTTTAACGTCTCTCCATTAGTTACTGCAGATAATATTTTTATCCCAGATCTCGATAAAAGACTCTTCGTTGTTGATAAATATTCAGGTGAAAAAGTAAATGAAATTGCCATTGATGGAAGATTAAAGATTACGCCTTACTTAAAATCAAATATATTGGTAATTGGTTTTGATGAAGCCGAACTGGTGGGTTATGAAATTTATTAGTCTCTTTTTTTTAATAATTTTTTTTTCGTCGTCAACTCGAGCAATAGTTTTAGAAAATATTTTTCTCAACAAGGCTGAAAAAAGATTAGATGCAGATACTACGAAAAAATATGAAGATGAAAATTTTCTTAATCAAAAAAAAATAATTTTTAACGAGTGGGGAAGAGTAGCCGCATTTGATACTCTCCAAAAACCGATGGAAGAATCCTTCAGAACTGAAAATTTAGAGTTTGATTATTTTATTATTAATTCAATTCCAGCCGATGCAACTGTTTTCTATCGAGATCAGATTTTGGGAATGACGCCATTAAGAATTCCTAAAACGATAGACGAAGTAGATTTAAGAAAAAATAATTTTCGTAACACAAAATTGGAATTAATTCCAGAGGAGAAAATTAAATTAGTTACTTTAGTTAATTATAATCAGAATGAAGAAAAAGAATTTTATCAAACTACTGCTTTTAAAATATTAACAAGTTCAATGATTGTTCTCGGTGCTACAGCTGCTTACTTAAAACTCGAAGCAGATGATTATTATGAACGATTTCAGGCTACGAATGATAGATCTTATTTGGATGAGACGAAAAAATTTGATATTTACAGCGGAATTTCATTCGGATTATTGCAAATTAATTTTGGTTATATTATTTACAAATTCTTGATTGAATAAAATTTTCGCTTTTATAAAATATTATTATAGAATTAAAAAAATTTTAAGTTCGACTTTTTAAGATTATTTTTCAGAAACAATTTTCACAATTTAAGGTATTAGTTGGACGATAAATCACAGACGGGATTATTTCACAGAGTTAAAAAAGTGATAATCGGGGGTTCACGAAATTTAAATGATCCAAAAATTTATCATAAAATATCGCTCACTGCATTACTAGCCTGGGTTGGTTTAGGTGCAGATGGATTATCTTCTGCGAGTTATGGACCCGAAGAAGCATTTCTTGCTTTAGGTACGCATCATTTTTTAAGTTTATTTATAGCCGTTGCAACAGCAATAACTATTTTTATCATCGCTACAAGTTACATTCAAATAATTGAATTGTTTCCTTACGGCGGCGGTGGATATATGGTTGCGAGTAAATTGTTGCATCCTAAAGTTGGTATGGTCTCTGGAAGTGCTTTGTTAATCGACTACGCTTTGACAATTACAATCTCCGTGGCTGCTGGTGTTGATGCTCTGTTCAGCTTTTTTCCTTTTGCGTGGCAAATCTATAAACTCCCCGCTGCAATATTTGGAGTTCTGCTTCTGATAATAATGAACTTGAGAGGAATTAGAGAATCTGTAGTTCCATTGGTTCCGATTTTTGTAATTTTTATTTTGACACACGTCTTCATTATTATGTATTCGGTCATTTCGCATCTACTCGATTTTGGTACAGTCGCCGAAGCAACTATTAACGATATGCATGCGACTCATCAGGAATTAGGACTTTGGGGAATGATTTTCTTGTTGATGAAAGCTTACAGTATGGGAGCTGGAACTTATACTGGAATTGAAGCAGTAAGTAATGGCGTGCCAATTCTTGCCGAGCCGAAAGTTAAGACTGCAAAAAAAACTATGAAGTTGATGATGTTCTCACTTTCATTCATGGTTGTTGGTCTGATAATCTCTTATCTTTTTTATTCAGTTTCTCATCAACCCGGAAGAACATTAAATGCTACTCTTTACAAAGCGATCACCGCCAATTGGGACCCAACGATTGGAATGACTTTCGTTTTTGTTATTCTACTTTCAGAAGCATTGATTCTATTCATCGCGGCTCAAACTGGATTTATCGACGGACCAAGAGTTCTTGCTAACATGTCAGCCGATAGATGGTTCCCAACAAAATTTTCAATATTATCTGATCGTCTAGTTACTCAAAATGGAATTTTATTGATGGGCGTATCAGCTTTGATAATAATGGTTCTAACGAATGGATCAGTAAAATATTTAATTGTTCTTTATAGTATTAATGTGTTTATGACGTTTAGTTTATCTCAACTTGGAATGGTGAGGCATTGGTGGCTTTTCAGAAAAGAAGAAAAAAAATGGAAATGGAAATTAGCAGTTAATGGTGTAGGATTATTTTTAACAACTTCAATTTTATTTTCTGTTATTATTATTAAATTTCATGATGGTGGTTGGATTACGCTCATAATAACCGGAAGTTTAGTAATGGTTGCGTTATTGATAAAGAAACATTATAACCAAACATCAAAGATGCTTGAAAAATTGGATGAAGATATTTTACCAGCGATTAGTTCTTCTATCTACGAATTAGAACATGCTAGTGGTGAAAAAAAACCTACTCCAGAATTTAATCCAAAAAGTAAAACCGCTGTTGTGCTTGTCAATGGTTTTAACGGACTCGGAGTTCATACATTATTAAGTGTGATTAGAACATTCCCCGGCGTTTTTAATAATTATGTTTTTGTGCAAGCAGGAATGATTGACGCAGGAAATTTTAAAGGCGCAAGTGAAATAGAAAATTTCAAAAAACATCTTAAAGAAGATTGCGAAAGATATGTTAGCTTTATTAGAAGTAATGGCTATTCGGCTGAAAGTTTCACTGCTATTGGAACTGATATTGTTGATTTAGTTGTCGAAATGTCGGAAGAGATTTCAAAAAAATATCCAAATGCCGTATATTTCGGAGGACAATTAGTTTTTCCTCATGAAACTTTTTTCACAAAATTGTTACACAATCAGATAGTTTATAGTGTGCAGAGAAGATTATATCATCTAGGATTTCCATTTGTAATTTTACCAATAAGGGTTTATAGCGTATGAAAAAATATAATTTAACTTTTTTACTTTTTATCTTTATTGCTTCTGTCTCTTGTGCACAAGTGAATAAAGAAAATTATTATTATGTCGGATTTTATAATGTACAAAATCTTTTCGATACAGTAGATGACCCATTAATTGATGATGCTGAATTTTTGCCCGAGAGTGATATTCAATGGACACAAGAGAGACTCGATAAAAAAATGCACGATATGGCTCGTGTTATTCGATCGATGAATAATAATGAAGGTCCGGATGTGTTAGGTCTATGCGAAATAGAAAACGCTCCTGTTCTTCAAGAAATGCTCGATAGACATCTCAAAGATTTGAACTACAGAATTGCTCATATCGATTCTCCCGATGGAAGAGGAATTGACGTCTGTTTAATTTATAAATATCCAAAATTTCAGTTTCTAAAAATGAAAGGCGACACTGTTTTGTTAGGTGGCGATTTTCATACAAGACTTATTTTCAGAGTCGATCTCTTAACTGAAAAAAAAGATACGCTGCATTTCTTTGTTAATCATTGGCCTTCAAGACGTGGCGGTGAAAAAGAATCTGAGCCTAGAAGAATCAAGTCTGCACAAGTATTAAGAAATGCTGTTGATGAAATAGTTGTAGCTAAACCAGCTGCAAAAATTATTCTTATGGGCGATTTTAATGACGAACCAAATAACGCTTCGATTAAAGAAGTTTTAAAAGCTGCTGCTTTTAATTGCACAACTCACGTTTCGCTAACCAATCAAGATTACTTATTAAATCTTTCTTACTCTGCGACTGCACGAGGTGAAGGAAGTTATAAATTTCAAAATCAATGGAATATGATCGACCAAATAATTGTTTCCCAATCACTCTTTGACTCAAAAGGAATTGATTATAAGTGTGAGTCTTATGAAATTTATAGACCAGATTTTCTCGTTACTCGAAGTGGAAGATTTGAAGGTGCACCTTTCCCAACTTATGGTGGACAAAGATATCTTGGTGGTTACAGTGATCACTTTGCAATTATAGCTAAGTTTTATACTCGATAATATTCTATGCAAAAGTTCCTCTTAATATTTGGTGCCGATGGCACTCTTGGAAAAGTTATAGTCTCTCATTTTATGAATTGTGATTACGATAAAATCTTTTTGTTTGATCGTAATTATGAGGACAATTTCGAAAATGAAAAAATAAAATATTTCCACTCAAAAGATTTGTCTGTTGAAATTAATGCCATTGATGCAATGAATAAAATTAGTGTCGATAATAATGTCGAACTATTTTTGATTTCTACAATTGGTGGATATGATGGAGGAAAATATTTTTGGGAAGAAGACATTGAAACAAATAAAATGATGGAGATAAATTTTAAAACAAATTTTAATCTGCTGAAACATTTTGCGTTGAAAATAAAAGAATCAAACTCAGGATCAGCAATATTTATCTCAGCCCTTTCAGGAATTTATCCAACTGAAAAAAGCTTACTCTATTCAACGTCCAAAGCTGCCTTAAATAGTTTAATAAAAGCAGCGGCAATTGATGGAAGAGAAATTAATTTAACAGTAAACGGAATTGCGCCAAGTATTCTCGATACGCCATCGAATAGAGAAATGTTATCGATTGAAGAAATTGGTCAATTAATAAACCTTAATGTGATTGCTGATTTAATTGCGACAGTTTTTAAAAATAAAAATATGTTTAATGGAAATATTTTAGAATTAAAAAGTAAATGAAAAAAAACAAATCAATTCGTATATGGAGAAGTAAATGAGAACATGGCATAATGCTGAAGTAGATAAAGTAATTGATGTATTAAAGACTACTAACAATGGACTGCAAAGTAACGACGCACAAAATCGTTTAACTGAATATGGATATAATGAACTTGTTGAGAAGAAGAAAAAATCGATGTTTCTCTTCTTTCTTGATCAATTCAATAATCTTGTAATTATTATTTTAATTATTGCTGCAATCATCTCTGGATTTTTAGGAAAAGATATTGAAGCAATCTCAATTATCACAATCGTAATTTTAGCCGCTGTGTTGGGTTTCATACAAGAGTATCAAGCAAGTAAAGCTATTGATTCTCTAAAAAAAATGGCGGCACCCAATGCTACTGTCTTGCGTGATGGCGAAACAAAAATAATTCCATCTCGTGAACTTGTTCCGGGTGATGTTGTTCTGCTAAAAGCTGGAGATAAAATTCCCGCCGACTCACGCTTGATAGATGTGAGTAACTTAAAAGTCGATGAAGCAGCACTAACAGGCGAATCACTTCCAGTCGAAAAAACTAAAATCATTTTTGAGAATGAAAATCTCCCAATTGGCGATAGAAAAAATTTAGTCTTTATGGGAACAAGTGTTTCTTATGGTCGCGCAAAAGCCGTTGTTACTGAAACCGGAATGAAATCTGAATTTGGAAAAATTGCAACTTTGCTACAAGAGACGGGAATCAATAAAACTCCGTTAATGAAAAATCTTGATTCACTCGGAAAAGTTTTAGGAATAATTGCTATTGCAGTTGCAGCATTGATGAGTATTATTGGTGTCTTAAAAGGTTATGAAATTGTAACGATGTTCGTTTGGGGCGTTGCTATTGCTGTTGCTGTAATTCCAGAAGCATTGCCAGCAGTAGTAACTATCAGCTTAGCTCTTGGAGTAAAGAGAATGGTCAAGCGTCGTGCACTTATCAGAAAACTCCCTGCTGTTGAAACTCTTGGTGCGACTCAAATAATTTGCTCAGACAAAACTGGAACGCTCACAAAAGATGAGATGACTATCAGAAAAATTTTCTATCCAAATAAAGTTATTGATGTTACCGGAATTGGATACGCTCCCGAAGGTGATTTCTTTGAAGGAACGAACAAACTAAATATCAGAGAAGATGCAAGACTTCAAAGATTATTAGAATATGGGGCTTTGTGTAATGATGCAAAACTTATTAAAGATGAAGAAAACGTTTGGGATATTTTGGGCGATCCAACTGAAGGGTCAATAACAGTAACTGCTGCAAAAGCAAAAATTAATATTGATGAAGTTCAAAATCTGCATCCGAGAACAAATGAAATTCCTTTCTCTTCAGAAACAAAAAGGATGACTACAATTCATAAGTACGATAAAAATTTTATTTCAATCTCTAAAGGTGCACCGGAAATAATTCTTAATTCGTCAACTCATTACAGAAATAATGGAAATATTTTTGAACTCGATGAGAATACGAAAAAACATTTTTATGAAGTATATGATCAATTTGCAACTCAGGCATTAAGAGTAATAGCAATCTCTTCTAAAGAATTAATTTCAGATAGTGAACTCGCAGTCGCTGAAGTTGGAATGGTGTTTGAAGGTTTGTTTGGTATGATTGACCCGCCTCGTGATGAAGTTAAAGCTGCAATTAAAACGTGTGAAGAAGCGGGAATAAAGCCGATAATGATAACGGGCGATCACAAAATTACCGCAGTTGCAATAGCTAAAGAACTTGGTATTATGAAAGATGGATTGGCTTACTCTGGTTCTGAAGTTGAACAAATGACTGATGCAGAACTTGATATTGCAGTAACTAAAACTGACGTATTCGCAAGAATTGCTCCTGCTCATAAATTGAAAATAGTAAATAGTTTAATGAATCAAGGAAAAGTTGTAGCGATGACGGGAGACGGTGTGAACGACGCACCCGCTCTGAAGCGCGCAGATATTGGCGTTGCGATGGGTATAACAGGAACTGACGTTAGCAAAGAAGCTTCAGATATGATTTTAACTGATGATAACTTTGCTTCGATTATTGCTGCTGTTGAAGAGGGAAGAAGCATTTTTGAAAATATTAGAAAGTATATCATTTTCCTTCTCAGTGGAAATATGGGAACTGTGCTAAGTTTAATTGTAATCTTATTGTTAGGTTTACCAAAACCACTTCTTGCAGTTAATATTTTATTCATCAATTTTATTATGGATGGTTTGATTGCTATTGCTATTGGCGTTGCTCCACCTGAACCAGGAATAATGAAACGAAAACCGAGAAATGTTTCCGAAGGAATTTTTAATAGAGAGTCTTTGATATTTACTCTTATTGCCGGAACTGTAATTGCATCAGCTTGTTTGGCAATATTTATGGTGTTGCTACCAAGCGACTTTCAAGGGCAAGAAGCAAATTCCTTTATACTTACGATGTTCTTTGTAACCTTAATTTTAGCACGTATTTTCAATTCACTAAACTGTAGTTCAATCAATGATTCTATTTTCAAAAAAGGTGTCTTAAGTAACAAATATTTATTCTTAGGAATTTCGGCTTCTTTGCTCTTAACGATTTTAATCGTTTACGTTCCTTTCCTAAATACAGTATTTTCTACTTCACCTTTAACTTTAGAAAATTGGTTGATGGCAGCTGGTTTTGCTTTTTCTGTAGTTATTGTTATGGAAATTAGGAAAGCAATTATAAAAATTAAGTAGATTTGTAATGACGTTTAAAAATTTTATGGAAAGTTATGGCACTAAAAGAAAAAATTAATGAGGATCTAAAAGTTGCGATGAAGTCAGGTGATAAACTTCGCCTTGAAACTATTCGTTCATTGAGAGCTTTAATATTAGAATTTGAAAAAAGTGGAATCAACAGAGAGTTGAATGAAGAAGATGAAATTAAAATGTTGACCACTTCAGTTAAGAAAAGAAAAGATTCGATTGAACAGTTTAGAAATGCAGGTAGAATAGAGCTTGCAGAAAAAGAAGAAGCTGAGATGAAAATTATTCTTGAGTATCTTCCCGCACAATTAACAGAAGTTGAAATTGAAAATGTTATAAAAAAATTAGCTGAAGAAATTGGGGCTAATAAGAAAGAAGATTTTTCAAAGCTAATGCCGCTTGCAGCAAAAAATCTGAAAGGTAAAGCTGAAGGAAAGTTAATTAAATCAATCGTTGAAAAGCTACTTGGAATAAATTGAATTATCTCGATATTATATTTTTCATCTTAATCGCAATTGCATTTATACTTGGATTTAAAGATGGATTTGTAAGAAAACTAATTGGGTTAGTTGGATTTGTTTTAGCTGTTTTTCTTTCTATAAAATTTTCGCATCAAGCAGGAATTATTGTCCAAAATATTTTAGGAATAGAAGCTTATCTCTCCGAAATTATTGGCGGTTTTTCAATTTTTATTTTTATCATCGTTCTCACTTCTGTAATCAAAAGAGTTGTTCATCCTTTCGATAAAGTTAATAATTTGATTAACAGAATTGTTGGTGGAGTAACTGGAGTTTTGCAAATAATTTTTTTCATTAGCGCTGTTCTTGCTCTTCTAAATATTTTTGGTTTTCCAGCAGAGAAAGAGAGAAAGGCGTCTTTATTGTATGAACCGTTTGCAGCAGTTATTCCAAAAGTAGTAAATTATATTCAAGCAGATGCGAGCACTCAACTAAGAAATTTAATTCTCGAAAAAGATACGATTAAATGATTTCTAATATTGTCCTTGAAAAACTTGAGTTTTACAAAGTACTAAATTTTATTAGTCGCTATGTCATTACTGAAAAAGGAAAAGATCTTGTAAAAAATTCTAAACCTTTTCATCAGGTATTTGATGCAATTCAGGAAGGGAATAGAGTTACTGAAGCAAAAGAAATTTTGATAAAAGCTGGCTCACCTCCAATAGAATATTTGCCCGATTTAACGAACGATATTCTCCTCTCAAAAATTGAAGGTACAGTTTTATCTTCAAAAAAAATATTGCAAATTTATCAGTTAGCAGTTGTCTCACGCTTGCTATTTCAATTCCTAAATACTAACCGCACTAAAGATGCAAATTTATTTCATCTTGCGTCAGCTTTAATTGTAAACAAAGTTTTAGAGCACACAATTACTCAAGTCATTAATGACAACGGTGAAATTAAAGACAGTGCAAGTAAAAATCTTTTTCAAATTAGAAGAGACATTAGAGACAAATCTGATGAATTAAAAAAAGTTGTTAATAGACTTATTAAAGATTTTTCAGAACAGAATTTTACACGCGAAGAATATTTAACTCTGCGAGATGGTAGAGTAGTCATTCCCGTTAAGAGTGAACATAAGAGACACATACGCGGATTCATTCATTCAGAATCTGCAACAGGACAAACAGTTTATATCGAACCAGAAGAAACTCTAAATCTGAACAATGAAATTGTTTCTCTCTATTTTGCTGAAAGACGCGAGATAGAAAAAATCCTCAAAGAATTGACCGCACGAATAAGTAATTACGCCGATGAATTAAGAAACTCAATCGATATTATTGCTCACGTCGATTCCATTTTTGCAAAAGCAAATTACTCAATTGAAATTATTGGAAATTTTCCATCGATTGATTTTTCTTCACCAATCAGAATTATTAATGCTAAACATCCTATCTTAATTAACAAGCTCGGAAAAAATAATACTGTCCCACTTTCATTAAATATTGATGATCAAAAAGTAGTTATCATTACTGGTCCAAACGCGGGTGGTAAAACTGTTGTTATCAAAACTATCGGGTTGTTGACGCTACTTGTTCAGAGTGGAATTCACGTTCCAATAAATGAAAATTCTAATTTCCATTTTTTTGAAAAAGTTTTAGTTGATATTGGTGATCAGCAATCGATTGAAGATGATCTAAGCACATTCTCTTCGCATCTTTCAAACACAAATGAAATTTTATTGGCAGCTGATGAAAATTCTTTGGTTATTCTTGATGAAATTGGAACAGGTACAGAGCCAACATCAGGAGCTGCAATTGCTGCTGCTATCTTAATAAATTTAAGAAACAAAAATGCTTTGACATTTGCAACCACACATCACGGCAACTTAAAATTAATTGCAAACGATGAACTACACTTCCAAAATGCTTCAATGGAATTTGATTCGATCAATATTGTTCCAACTTACATTTTTAATCAAGGATTGCCGGGCTCGAGTTACGCATTTGAAATTGCAAAACGAATTGGCTTGAGTAATGATTTGTTAACGCTCGCTTCAAGTTTTATAAATCCCGAACAAAATAAAATTGATAAAATATTAGTTGATATAGAATTAAAATCACAAAATTTAAAAGAAAAATTAGCAAAGCTCGAAACTGAAAATATCCGCTTACAAGGACTTTCAAATCTTTATCAACAAAAACTACAAAAGCTTGAGACGGAGAAAAATATTATTTTGCAGAAAACTAAAGATGAAGGAGAAAAATTTTTAGCTCAAGCAAATAAGAATGTAGAAAAAGTTATTAAGGAATTGAAAGAATCGAATGCCGATAAAGATACGATTAAATATGCTCGGACTGTGATAGCAGAGATCAAAGAGACTACAAATGAGATAGTAAAAGAAGTAGAAGTTTCTTCTGATTTTACTCTGGGCATAGGAGATTTTGTAAAAATAAAAAACACAACTTCAACTGGAAAAGTTGTAGATGTTTCAAACGATGGAAAAATATTTTTTATCTTAGTTGGAAAACTAAAGATGCAAGTAAAGAAGGAAGATCTAATTCCAACGAAAGAAAAAGAAGAGAAAAAAACTGATGACTACAGGGACTATTCAATTCAAGATCTGGACTATAGGATAGATATAAGAGGAGCGAGACCTGAAGAGATTGAATTTGATATAGTTAAATTTATCGACACAGCTTACACAACATCTGTGAACAGGGTTGAGATACTACACGGGAAGGGAACAGGAGCTCTAAAAAAAACGGTTAGAGAACTATTATCTAATCATGATAAAGTCAAAAATTTTTATTTTGCCCCAGTTGAATATGGCGGCGAAGGAATTACAATCGTGGAGTTAATGTGAAAATAAAAAAAATTCTGATTGCGAACAGAGGCGAAATTGTCGTTCGCGTTATAAAAGCCTGCAAAGAATTAGGAATAAAAGCTGCTGCTATTTATTCTGATGCTGACAAAACTGCTCTCCATGCACGCTATGCTGATGAATCATATTGCATCGGAGGAATGTACCCATCTGAATCTTATTTAGACGGAGATAGAATTATTGCTTTAGCAAAAAAAATAGACGCACAAGCAATACATCCGGGATACGGATTCCTTTCTGAAAATCCGAGATTTATTCAAAAAGTTGAAGAGAGTGGATTGATTTTTATTGGTCCTTCTTACAGATCAGTTGAGATGATGGGGAGCAAAACTGCCGCTAGAGAATTAATGAAAAGAAATAAAGTTCCTATTGTTCCCGGTACGATTGAACCAATAACAGATATTGAAGTTGGAATGAACGAAGCCGAAGCAATTGGGTTTCCCGTCTTGTTAAAAGCTTCTGCTGGTGGTGGCGGAAAAGGAATGAAAAAAGTTTATTCAAGAGAGGAATTTATTCCCGCTTTTGACTCTGCAAAAAGAGAAGCAAAAAAAGCTTTCGGTGATGATGCAGTCTATATCGAAAAACTTATTGAAAATCCAAAGCACATCGAAGTGCAAGTAATCGCAGACAAACATGGAAATTATGCACATCTTTTTGAAAGAGAATGTTCAGTTCAAAGAAGACATCAAAAAGTAATCGAAGAAGCTCCTTCGCCTTTCGTTGATGAAAAAACTCGCTTGAAAATTACTGCAGCCGCTGTTGATGCTGCTAGAGCTTGTAATTATTACAACGCAGGAACTATTGAATTCTTGATGGATAAAAATAAAGATTTCTACTTCCTTGAAATGAATACTCGTCTGCAAGTAGAACATCCGATAACAGAATTGATAACTGGAATCGATTTAGTAAGAGAACAAATTCGTATTGCTGAAGGTGAAAAACTTTCATTCAAACAAGAAGACTTAAAAATTCTTTGTCACGCTGTTGAAGCTCGTGTCTATGCTGAAAATCCCGATGATAATTTTTTACCAACAACAGGTAAAGTTGAATATCATCGCCTTCCAACTGGACCCGGCATTCGCTCCGATAGAGGAATAGAAGTTGGTTCTGAAGTTTCAGTCTATTACGATCCTTTGTTGACAAAGCTTGCAACATTTGGAAAGACACGCGAGTCTGCAATTAACAGAATGAAAATTGCTCTCTCATCCTATTTGATTGCGGGTGTATCAACAAATATTGCATTCTTAAATTGGATATTAGAACAAGAAAAATTTTTGGATGGCTCTTATACAATTAATTTTCTTGATGAAGATTTCACTCCTTTGATTCCTGATAAATGGAAAGAAGGGTATGGCGAAAAACAGAAAAGAGCAGCTCTTGTTTTCTCAGCTCTGTATGCAGAAAAATTTAAGAATGATTCTGTAAAAACCACAAAACAAAAATCATGTGAAAATAATCTTTGGGTAAAAAAACTTTATGAATGAATATTTCACCTCGCTAAATGAAAAAGAATACCAGATAAGTTTAATTTCTGAGAATAAAGTAATTCTTAATAACGAAGAATTATCTTGCGAAGTTTTAAAAGAAAAGGCAGCGCATTTCGTTCTAAAAGTTGAAGATTCTTTTTTTGACGTAATAAAAGTACGCGAAAAAAATGGACTATTGACTGTTTTTATCGGTGGGCAATATTTTGACTTAGAAACTCAAACTAAACTTCAAAGAACGGCTTCACAGATTATTGCGAAAAGTGCAAAAGTCTCGAAAGGAGCAACTGTAAAATCACCAATGCCGGGCTTAGTATTGAAAATAAAGAAGAGTGTCGGTGATACTGTTAAAGAAGGCGAAGCTGTACTTATTCTTGAAGCAATGAAGATGGAAAATGAAATTAAGTCACCAAGAAATGGAACGATAATAGAAATTCCGGTTTCTGAAAAAAATCCAGTTGACAAAGGCTCAGTACTTTTTAAAGTACAATAATTTCATTTTATTAAAATTGAACTTTGTTTTATTTATCTAAAAAAATGCCTTCAAAATGTTCTATCTATTTTCATAAATAGGAATACTTTTGAAGGCATAAAATATTATTGATTGTAAATTGTCTTTACATCAATCTCCAATAATTTTCTTAGAACGCAAATCCTAAATTAAATCCAAATAAGTTTGTTGTGTTCTTGTAAGTTCCATTAAATCTAATTGCTGAATCATCAACTGTATTTTCAAAAGAGATGAATTGATAAGCAACATCAGCACGAATATTTGGAGTTATTTGATATCCAAGACCAATAGTAAATTCATGTCTATCATCTCCAGGCAATGAAGGATCCATATATCTAGTAGGAATTGGTGAGCCATCATAAACATAACCAGCACGGAATGCAAACGCATCCATTCTATATTCGCCACCAAATCTAAGAGTGAATGAATTTTCCCAATTTTTTAATGTTTTTAAGTCTGTCCAAGCAGGAGTATTTTTATCAAAATCGACTGCAAGAGCTTCATAACTTTCCCAGCCAACATATTGAGCGTCTAAATTTAATGTTAAATCTTCAGTTGCTAAATAAGAGAGACCAACTCTTAAATCATAAGGCATTGTAAGTGATGAAGTTCCTTTGCCTTCTGGAAAAAGAGCTGCGTGAGTTTTAGGTAAACTTTGGAAAGTTAAATCACCTTCGAAATCAATTTTAGCTTCATGTCTGTATGCAAGCCCGATTGATAATTTATCCATTGGTTTATAAAGCAATCCAATGTTGAAAGTATAAGCAGCTTTTCCATCACCTTCAAGATTGACACCAACGTTTGGAGCAGCTGGTAACGTTACGCCGGGTGCAACAGGAATTGCAGGAATATCAATTACTTGATAGAAAAGTATTGATGAAATTATGTAATTGAATCCAAGACCAATCTGAAAATTATCACTAAATTTATAAGCTACGGTTGGGTTGATATAGAAAGTTCTTAATTCAGTCTCTACAGCAAGTGATTTTCCAACCCAAGTTGCAGGCCATTCTGATCCTAATCCGTAAGGATTAAAAACTGCAACTCCAAATGTGAATCCATTATCTAATGCATAGGTACCATAAAAATTGATTGGAGTGAAAGTTCTTGCTACAGTTTCACTTTCTATTTCTAATGGTGTAGGTCCAGTAAAATTTACAGTAGGCATAATAAATGTAGTTCCAGCCATAAAATTCATTCCTTTGAGATTAGCGATTCCAGCAGCGTTGAAATACATTGCTGAAGGATCTGAAGCCAAGCCAACAAAAGCATGTCCCATTCCCATTGCACGAGCACCTTGTGTACCTGTTTGAAAACCACCTGCAAAAGTGATGTTAAAACTTATCAAAAGAAAAAACATTACTGTGAAAAATTTTTTCATGCGAACTCCTTCAAATTATTATATTAATTAAACAACTAATAATTTACTCTCATTCCAATTATTCCTCAAGAACTTACACGCTTTTTCAAGATGAATCTAATAATAAATTCACTCTTAATGAAAATTCAGTCTATTCAAGAAAATAAAATTGAATATAAAAGCACATTTATTCACTAAATTAAACAATTCTTTTTTTATTCAAAAGAAATAATTGAAATGAAGAAATTTATTTTTTTATTTCTAATCCAAAAAATTTCTAATTTGTAGGAACAAAATTAAAATTTTTTATGAAAAGATTATTTTTTATCCTTTTTCTAATTCTTCCTCTGTTTCTCAACTCATGTAAATCTGTTCAAGATACTCAAATCGAAAATCAATCGCAGGATAGTGTCTATGTTTTTGATGAAGTAATGAGCGACACAATACAACAAGCTGTTGATCCTGCAGTCTCTATTCAAGGAACGAAAAATATTTTTGTAATTCAGATTGGGGCTTTCAAATCAAAAGAAAACGCCGATGAATTTTTACGATTTAGTGCTCGAACTTTAGATAGAAAGATCAACATTGTTTTTGATGATGCTTCACAATTACATATTCTTGAATTGGATGGATTTCAAACAAGAGGAGAAGCGGAAAAAGTTAGAAATGAACTTTGGAAGAAGAAAGAATTTTCAGATGCTTTTATAAAAACCGTCACGAAATAATTTAGATATCTTTAATTAATTTGTTTTCAGTTCTCTTATTCACATAATTTTTACTGGAGGTAATATGAAACTAAAATGTTTACTCTTCTTCTCTATTTTTCTTCTGCAAGTTTGTGTTACTGCTCAAACAGTCAGACTTTGGGAAAGAAATTCTGCAAGTATGGGCTTTGTAGCTGCTGACAATACTACAAGAAGCTTGGCATTAAACATATCAAATAACACTTTGCTACTCGCTACTAGAACTGGGGGAGTTCCAAACATCTTTATTCTAAATGCTGCAACGGGTGACTCTGTTGGAAGATTGGATATGACGGGAGTTACTGGTGGAACTTTTCTAATAAATATTGTAAAAGTCACTTCTGATGGCGTAATATATGCCTGCAACTTAACAACCAACGGGGTTGGATTTAAAATTTATCGATGGGCAAATCAATCAGCTATTCCAACGGTTGCATTTTCTGGTGACATTGGAACATTAAGAATTGGAGATGCTCTGGGTTTATCTGGGTCAGGCGCTTCAACAGTAATTTATGCTTCAGGTTCTGCTAATACAAACGTTCTTGTTTTCACAACAACTGATGGACTTACATTTACCAACACGGCAACAATTCCAGTTACCGCTGGGCTTGCTCGTGGTGCAATTTCTCCAATTGGTACTGGTCCAACTTCGGATATTTGGGTCAAAGGTGCTGGAACTGCAGCTACAAGAGTTAGTAGCACTGGAACCGTTATTGACGCTATTCCAACCACTACTATCGCTACTGGTTGGTCAGGAATTACTTCAATTGTCGGAAGCGATGGAAGAAGAATGCTTGGTTTTGTTGGGATTAATTCAGCAGCAGATTTATTAAGATTTTTACTCGTTGACGTAACTGCGGGTGGAACTACTGCAAGAATAATCACAAGTGATTCTTTAAGAAATCTTGTAGTTGGAAATACGAATACAAATGCTACGGGCGAAGTTATTATTAGAGAGAGTGGAACATCAAATTATTATTTTGTTTATTCGTTAATCTCTAACAACGGTGTTGCTGCCTACAGAACAAACTTCTTAACTATTGCTCAAGCACGTCGCGACTTAGATAACAACGCTATTCCAGATAGATTGAATGATACTGTCTTTGTTACTGGAGTTACATTTTCTCCGAATTATCAAACTTCAAACAGATCATATTATATTTGGGATGGAACTGCTGGTATTGCTACTTTTAGAACTGGACTAACTTCTCCTGTTTTTAAGATGCGAGATAGTGTCGCAGTGCTTGGAACAATTCTTCAGTTTAATGGACTGACACAAATTCAACCTTTGACAGATGCATCCGCAAGAATAATAATGGACACGTTAGGAATTTTGCCACGCCCAATTCTTGTTTCGTTGCCTGTGTTGCTTGCTAATGCTGAGTTTTATGAAGGTTCGTTGATTGGTATGATGGCAATGAATAAATTTGGTGGCTCACCCGCTTGGCCTGCAACAGGTGCAAGTGCAAATATGTTGTTTCATCAATCCAATGTTCTAACTGATACAATTATTGTTAGAATTGATTCTGACACTGATATCGATGGAAATCCTGAACCAACTTGGCCTCGCGACCTTGTTGGAGTTTTTTCACAATTCCATTCTACTAATTTGAGAGGTGGCTACCAACTTCAACCGCGATTTTTCGCTACAGATTTTCCACCACTCAATACAATTCCAGTTGAGTTAGTTTCTTTCACAGCAAAGTCAGTGGGGAATAATGTTACATTGAATTGGTCAACTGCAACAGAGACGAACAATATGGGATTTTCAGTTGAGAGAAGTGTTGATCAAAATAATTTTATGGAGATAGGATTTGTTAGCGGAAAAGGAACTTCAATTGAGAAAAATAATTATTCATTCGTTGATAGAAATCTTAACGTTGGTGAATACTACTATCGATTGAAGCAAGTTGATTTCGACGGAACAGTTTCTTATTCGAGTATTATAAATATTGATGTAAATCAGATACCGACAACATTTGAGTTATCACAAAATTTTCCGAATCCATTTAATCCTTCGACATCAATAAAATTTTCTGTTGATGAAAATGGTCCAGCAAAATTGTTAATTTATAATTTACTCGGACAAAAAGTTCATACCCTATTTGACGAAGTAGCAGAAGTAGGAACAATTTATAAAGTTAATTTTAATGCAGTGAACTTGAACAGTGGTGTTTATTTTTATTCTTTAATTCAGAATTCAAAAACATTAACAAAAAAAATGACATTGCTTAAATAGCAAAATTTACATTATTTTAGGCGGGTAGAATTTTTCTATCCGCTTATTTTTATTAAATCAATTTAATGGGAGGTTCCATGGCATACTCACTTAACAGAGCACAACTAATCGGAAATCTTGGAAGAGATCCAGAAAATCGTGTAACTAGCAACAATTTGAATATAACTTCTTTTTCGATTGCAACTACAAACAGCTACAAAGGCACTGATGGAAATTGGATTAATGAAACTACTTGGCACAACATTGTAGCTTTCAATATTTCTGATTACTTAAAACAGACGCTTCGCAAAGGATTAAAAGCTTATGTTGAAGGTAGGATTTCGAAAAGAGAATACACGGACAAAGAAGGAGTAAAAAGAACTTCGCTTGAGATAATTGCATCTCAAATTATTCCGCTTGACTCTCGCGAATCTTCGGCTGGTGACAACAAGGAAGCTTCAACACAAGATCAAGCAGCGAGCTATGAAACTAATGTCGAAAATAACGAAGACCTTCCGTTTTAATTTTTGAGAGGATGATTTATTTCTTTGGACTTTGAGTTTCTATTAAAAATATTCACGATCATTTTTTTTGTTTGCTTAACAGCTTTGTTTTCTATTTCGGAAGTTCTCTTTTTCCGATTTTCAAAACATAAGACAAAAGAATTATTAATAAATCGTCCTCTACTTTTTAGATATTATTTTACTTTAGTTGAAAATAATCAACGACTATTCGTAACACTTTCTATTGGGAAAATATTTGGTTTTGCAGGAACAACAATTTTTGGATTAGTTCTTCTAAACGAAATTAATTTATTTTATTTTCTTCCTGAATCGATTATACTATTTGTTCAGATAATTTTTTTAGCTTCACTCTTAATTATTTTCGCTGAAGTCCTTCCAAAATTTTTTGCCAATGTTGCTCCACATAAATTATTTAAGATTATCATTCCTCCACTTTATTGGATTAATATTTTTTACTTTCCGATTTCAGAGTTGCTAAATGAATTGATAAAATCATTACTGAAAAAAATTAATCTGAAAAACAAAAACATAAATTTGAGTAACGAGGAACTTACTCAATTGGCTGAACTTCAGAAGGAAGATGGAACATTAAAAGAAGATGAGCATGAACTTATTGAATCAATAGTTTTATATCAATCTGTAATGGTCAAAGAAATAATGAGACCTCGTGTTGATATTGTTGCTGTTAATATTAATTCCACTTTTAAGGAAGTGCTTGAAGTGATTACTAATACAGGACATAGTAGAATTCCTGTTTTTAAGAATGAGATAGATTTTATAGTTGGAATTTTATACGCAAAAGATTTTCTTCCCTACATTGAAAATCCAAAATTAGTTGAGAACTTTAATATTAAAAATAATTTGAGAGAACCCCTTTTTGTTCCTCAAACTAAATTGATAAATAATTTGATGCGAGAGTTTCAAGATAAAAAAATGCACATGGCTATTGTGGTTGATGAATATGGAGGCACTTCTGGTTTGATTACTCTTGAAGATATTATTGAAGAGATAATTGGCGAAATTAGAGATGAGTATGAAAAAGATGAACATTTAATTCAAAAAATTTCTTCTAATTCATTCATTGTTTCTGGACACGTTACAATTGATGAGCTTAACGATATTTTGAATATTGATCTTCCGACGATAGATGTTGACTATGAAACTATTGGCGGATTCGTTCTTCACAATGCAGGAATGATTCCAAAAATTAATTTTAGTTTTGTCGAGAATGGATTTAAGTTTACTGTGAAAGAAATTCAAAATAAAAGAATAAAAAAAATTCTTCTTGAAAATATAAATGAAAAAAAATTGTCTAATTAAAAGTTTGATCGCTTCAACAATCTTCTTTACAATTATTTTTTATGTTGCTATGAACAAGGGGAACGAATGGGTTGTAAAACCAGTGAAACATTTTTTTATTAACCAAGGTATAAGCGAATCGAAATTATTAGTAACTGAATTGCCAGCGACACCAGAAAGAGATTCTTTAGTATTATATTTGGAAAAATATTTGAACCATTTATCAAACTCAATAAATATTTCCTTGAATGAAATTGGTTCTGTTGCTGACACAATAACTTCGATAACTAAAGACAAAATTATCGACACGAATGAAGTAAAAAGTTTTAAAGAATTAACAAACAATTTGATGAAGAATGAAAGACAATAGAAAAACTGAATTAAAAGTTGGTGTAACTGTTTTTCTTTCCCTCCTAACTATGATAATAATTTTTGGATGGGCAAAGAATATCTCTTTAACATCGAGTCAACAAGTAATTGATATAGAATTTAAAAATGTTGCTGGACTTGAAGATGGTGATAACGTTACAGTCAATGGAGTTCGCTCGGGATTTGTTGAAAGCATTACGGTATATAACGAAAAAGTTTTAGTAAAGATTTCTCTCAACAAAAATATTAATCTCAAATCAAATGCAAAATTTTCTGTTTCGATGATTGATTTAATGGGCGGAAAAAAAATTGAAGTTTTTCCCGGCACAACTGAAGAAGAATTAGATTTATCAAAAGTTCAAATTGGTGAATTCTATGCTGACATTCCAACTGTTATGGCAACAATCGGCTCGCTCGGAGATGACATTCCACTCTTGGTGAAACAGGTAAACTCTTCACTTGAATCAATCCAAATTTTTTTGAAAGATGAAAAATTTTCGAATGAATTAAAATCGACTTTATCAAACCTATCTACATTAACGTTTAAACTAAATAAATTGATTGATGTAAATAATGAGAACATAAAACGCTTAGCTGACAACAGCGTTGAGTTAACAGAAGAAGCAAAAAAAATGCTGGCTGAGAATCGCGAAAACTTAAAATTATCTGTCGAAGCAATAATAAATCTTACTGCTAAATCGGATACGTTGGTTACAAATCTAAATTCATTAGTTGAAGAAACTAAAGCGCAAAAAAATAATGCTGGCAGAATTTTGTATGATGAAGCGCTAATTAATAATTTGTCTGAAACCTTAAAGACAACGAAGGAATTAACAAAAATTCTGCTTGAACAACTAAAAGGTGAAGGAATAAACATCGATGCGAAGATTAATCTTTTTTAGTTTAATTCTCTTTTCAAATTTCATTTATTCGCAAAATCTTCTCTTCGCAGAACCAAGAAATCCTATCCGTGCAAAAAATGGAATGGTCGTTTCAGCCAATGAATTAGCGTCTAAAGTTGGTATTCAAATTCTCAAAAGAGGAGGAAACGCAATTGATGCAGCAGTGGCTGTAGGTTTCGCATTAGCTGTTACTTATCCAGTAGCGGGGAATATTGGTGGCGGTGGATTTATGATAATTCACACCAAAGATGGAAAATCAATTGCAATAGATTTTCGCGAAGTCGCTCCAGCAGCAGCTACAAGAAATATGTTCTTAGATAGTGATGGAAATTTTTTGCCAGACTTAAGTCAAGTTGGAATAAAATCGGCAGGAGTTCCGGGTTCAGTGTCAGGACTATTATACGCTTTAAAGAAATATGGCACAATGAAAATTGAAGATGTCATTCAACCCGCAATAAATATGGCTGAAATCGGTTTCCCACTCCCTTATTCCACGGCTAATTCAATTAAATATACTTTAGATGATTTTTCACAATTTCCTTCTTCGATGAAAATTTTTTCAAAAAATGGCGAAGCTTATCAAGAGGGAGAAATATTCAAACAACCAGATCTTGCTTTTGTATTGAATGAAATAAAAAATTTTGGCGTTGATGGTTTTTACAAAGGAAAAGTTGCTGAGCTAATTGTTGACCAACAAAATAAAATGGGTGGCTTAATTACACTTGATGATCTTGCAAATTATAAAACTATTGAAAGAGAAGTCGTTCGAGGAAGTTATAATAACTTTGAAATTATTTCTATGCCACCATCTTCATCGGGTGGAGTAGCACTAATTCAATTGCTAAATATTCTTGAAAATTTTTCATTCAAGGAAAATGAATGGGGAAGCAGCAATTACATTCATACTCTTGTTGAGGCTATGAAATATGTTTATGCCGACAGAGCAGTTCATCTTGGGGATTCTGATTTTTATAATGTCCCAATCGATTGGCTTACATCAAAAGCTTACGCAAAAAAAATTGCTGACAAAATAAAAAATTCTGCGACTCCTTCTGATTCTATTTTTGCTGGTAGTCCCGACTCTTTTGAAGGCGAAAACACTACTCATTATTCTGTTTATGACAAAGATGGAAATGCTGTAAGCGTTACTACAACTATCAACTCTGGCTATGGTTCAAAGCTTGTTGTTGAAGGTGCAGGATTTTTGTTGAATAATGAGATGGATGATTTTTCATCTAAACCAAATACTCCAAATCAATTTGGACTAATTGGGAGTGAAGCAAATTCAATTGAACCCGGAAAAAGAATGTTGAGTTCAATGACTCCAACAATTGTGCTTCACAATGAAAAACCATTTTTAATTCTTGGGTCACCCGGAGGTTCAACTATTATAACTGTGGTGTTGCAAGTGATTCTGAATATCATAGAATTTAATATGGATATTGAGCAAGCTGTTTATTCACCAAGAATTCACCATCAATGGAAACCCGATAAATTGTATTTTGAAAAATTTGGGTTGAGCAAAGATGTAATTGAGAATTTAAAAAGTATGGGACACATTATTGGAAATGAAAGAGTTTTGGGAATTGTTGAAGCGATAATGATTGACCAAAAAAATAAAATTATTTTTGGCGTTACTGATAAGCGTGGCGCAGGAAAAGTGGAAGGATACTAAGAATGATTTATGGAATTGGAATCGACATTATTGAGATTCAAAGAATAAAGGAGAGCGTTGATAAACTTGGAGATAAATTTCTTAACAAAATTTTTACCGAAAAAGAATTAGATTATAGTCTAAGTAAACCAAATAAATATCAACATCTTGCAGCAAGATTTGCAGCTAAAGAAGCAGTTACAAAAGCGCTTGGCACTGGTTGGAATGGTGAGTTCAGTTGGAAAAATATTGAAGTTTCTAATGATGAAAAAGGAAAGCCATTAGTAAATTTAACTGGACCACTTGTTGAAGCTTTGAGCGATGGGAAAAAACTACAAGTTACTATGAGTCACTCAAGAGAGTACGTCTCTTGTTTTGCAATTATTCATAAAAATGAATAGTATATTTCAGATTATTTTTATATTTGTGTAAAGATTTTCAAAAAGGTTATTTAGGAGGTCAGTCTTCGAATCTAATAAACGTTTTATCGGTCGATTAAATGCTAAGGTTTTGGTACTGAATCAGAGCTATGAGCCACTTACTTTATGTTGTGCAAAAAAAGCAATGATTTTGCTTTTGATGAATAAAGCTGAAATTATTTCTATAGACCCAAGAAGAGAAATTCGTACTCCTAAAAAAAGTTTTTCTTGGCCAACTGTTATTAGAATAAAAAAATATGTAAGTGTGCCCTATAAAAGAGTTGTTCTGTCAAGAAAAAATATTTTGCGTAGAGATTCATATAAGTGTTCTTATTGTGGCAGAGGAGATTTGCCATTAACTGTAGATCACGTTATACCAAAGGCAAAGGGCGGGGATGATTCTTGGGAAAATCTTGTGACTGCTTGCACTTATTGTAATAATAAAAAAGGGGATAGAACACCTAATGAGTCAGGGTTACATTTACGAATAAAACCCTATACACCAAGTCATATTTTGTTTATCAAAAATGCTGTTGGTAAGATTGACGAAAATTGGAAACCGTATCTTTATCTTAGTTGATTATATTTATTTTATAAAATGAAAATTAAAAGAATTCTTAGTGGGATGCGTCCCACAGGTAAACTTCATATAGGGCATTATGTTGGGGCTTTGGAAAACTGGATTAATCTTCAGAACTCTGGGCAATACCAAAACTTCCATCTAATTGCTGACTATCACGTTCTAACAACTGGCTTAGATTCATCCAATATCTATAACGATTCTATCGAGATGTTGATTGACTGGCTTGCGTCTGGATTAGACCCAAATAAAAGTCCAATGTTCAGACAATCTAAAATTAAAGAACATACTGAACTGCATCTAATTTTTTCGATGCTAATTACAACTTCTCGATTGGAAAGAAATCCAACTCTGAAAGATCAAGTAAGAGATTTGAATCTTGAGAATATGTCTTACGGACATCTTGGATATCCTGTTTTGCAAACGGCTGACATTCTTCTTTACAAAGGTGAAGTTGTTCCCGTTGGTGAAGATCAAGTTCCACATATCGAAATCTCAAGAGAGATTGCGCGAAAATTTAATGCTCAATATGGCGAAGTGTTCATCGAACCAATTCCATTGCTCACAAAATTTTCTCGTTTAGTTGGACTTGATGGAAATGCAAAGATGAGCAAATCACTTGGCAATTCAATTTTATTGAGTGACGAAAAAGAGATTGTAAAAGCGAAATTAAAAAAAGCAGTTACTGATCCACAAAAACTTCGCAAAGGTGATCCCGGAAGACCTGAAGTATGTTTAGTTTTTTCTTATCACAAAAAATTTAATTCAGAAGAAATAAATTTAATTGAGACTGATTGTAAATCTGGTCTGCTTGGTTGTTTCGATTGCAAAATGAAGTGCGTCGAAAAAATCTCATCTTTTCTTGAGCCGATAATTGCTAAACGAAAAGAACTTGAAAGTAATATGAATTATGTTCTTGATGTTTTATCTGATGGAGAACGCAAAGGAAAATTGGAAGCCGAAAAAACAATTTCAGATGTTAGAGCTAAGATGGGAATTGGGTAAATGTTCAAAATTAAATTAGAGCATTTTGAAGGACCTTTAGATTTGCTCCTCTTCTTTATTAAGCGCGATGAGTTGGATATCTATGATATTCCAATTGCAAAAATCACAAAAGAGTTTTTGGATTATGTGAATCTTATAAAAATTATGGATCTGGAATCTGCTGGCGATTTTATTTTGATGGCGTCAACATTAATGCACATAAAAGTTAGAATGTTATTGCCTAAAGAAGTCGATGATAGAGGAGAGGAAATTGATCCTCGTGCAGATTTGGTGAAAGCATTACTGGAATATAAAAAATATAAGGAGGTCTCTGAGGAGTTAGCTTTTTTTGAAACTAATCAACGAAAAATAAATTATAGAAGTAACTTTGAAGAAGATTATAAAATTGCTCCACCAGAATTTGAAACTCTTTTAAAGAACGTTACAATATTTCATCTTGCAAAAGTTTTTAGTAAAGCAATACAGAATATTAAACCAGAAACAGTGCATCAAATAATAAAAACTTCTGTTACTATTGACGAACAGATTGATTTTATTAATAAAAAATTAGCAGAATTTCCTGAGCTACATTTTTTAACGCTTGTAGCAGAGATAAAAGAGAAGATTAGAATTATTGTAACTTTTATTGCTCTACTTGAATTAGTGAAAATGGGAAAAATTAGATTAAAAACTTCTTTCAATGAAAATGATTTTGTAATATTAAATAAACAATGACAGAAAATTTTTACAACTCAATTATTGAAGCATTAATATTTTCATCCGATGAACCATTAAAAGCTTCAGAAATTATTCAAGCTATTCGCGGAATTGATGGCGATGATGTTGACATCAATGAAAAAATTATTTTGCAAATCGTAGCGGATTTGAATCAAAGATACGATGAACAAAAAAGCGCTTTTAAAATAATGCTGATTGCTGACGGATTTATTTTTGCGACAAGAACAGATTTTGCAAAATATCTGGGCTATCTCTCAAATGAAAAAAGTAAACGCCGCTTAAGCGCAGCAGCATTGGAAACATTGGCTATCGTAGCTTATAAACAACCAATAACAAAACCAGAAATTGAAACCATTCGCGGAGTAAATTCAGATTATATCTTAAATACTCTCCTTGAAAAACAGTTGATTACTATTAGCGGAAGAGCCGAAACTATTGGGCGACCTTTACTTTATACAACTACAGATGAGTTTCTAAAGTATTTCGGACTCAACAAATTAGCAGATCTTCCGAAACCTCGAGAAATTGAAGAGATTATGCAAGATGAAGATTTTTTAGAACAGAGAAGAAAATTATTTGTAACTGAAATAGAAGAAAGTGTTGAACAAGAAATAAGCAGAGAGGAAAATGAATCTAATTAGGCTCAACAAATATTTGGCTGAGTGTGGTGTCGATTCGCGCAGAGGAGTAGAGGAACTTATCACTGGTGGAAGAGTTCTGATAAATGGCGAACCTCCTGTCTCGATTGCAGCCAAGATTAATAGGGAGACTGACGTTGTTACAGTTGATGGCGAAAAAGTTAAACCGCTTAGAAATATCTATTATCTCTTGAATAAACCGAGAGGAACTATTTGCGCCTCAAAAGACTTGAAAGGGAAACCAACTGTTGTGGATCTTATCAATTCAAAAATAAGATTGTTCCCCGTTGGACGACTCGATTTCAATACAACTGGAGCGTTGATTATAACCAACGATGGACAGTTAGCATATTTTTTATTGCATCCAAAATTTAAAGTGCCAAGAGTTTATGAAGTCAAACTTGATAAGCCTCTCAGAATTGAAGATGAACAAAAATTACTTCAAGGAATTACAATTGAACAAAAACTTG
Source organism: Chlorobiaceae bacterium (assembly GCA_013824085.1). Classification (GTDB taxonomy): domain Bacteria; phylum Bacteroidota; class Ignavibacteria; order Ignavibacteriales; family Ignavibacteriaceae; genus PNNF01. Next base: position 40,874 of record PNNF01000001.1, read on the forward strand.
GAAATTTTGAATCAGTTGAATTTCAATCTAACAACCGAAGATACTTGGATGTATTGGCAATTGAAGGGCGTAATCATTTTATCAAAAACATGTTTTCATCTTTAGGATACATTGTTACAAGTTTGCATCGAAAAAGTTTTGCGGGTTTTAGTGTTCAGAATATTGCCTTAGGACAATATCGACAAATGACTCCAATAGAAATAAAAGAACTTTACAAAAAATATGGAACGAAGTATTCCTATAATTCAAATAATGTAAATAAAAGAGACGACAATAAATACAATGAAGATGACTCTGAAAACTTCGATGAAAATTATGAGAATTTCGACAAGTAATTTTTTCTCAAAATTTTTTCTACTTTTTATTCTCATCTGTTACACAACAGTTGAAGCTCAAGAAGCTAAGATAGATACTATCCCCAAATATTCATTCTCTACAGTGCAAGAGTTTTGGGAACAGATGGAAGATATTTTTGACGATCCCAATTTTTCAAATGCGAATTGGGGAGTTGTGCTTCAATCACTTGTCACAGGCGAATATTTCTATAAACGAAATGAAGATAAATTATTTATTCCTGCTTCAAACTTAAAATTATTTACTTCAGCTGCAGGTTTGATTTCGTTGAAACCAGATTTCCGTTATGTTACTGAAATTTATTCTAATGGTCTTTTAGATGGCTCTATTCTAAAAGGCGATTTGATTATTAGAGGTTCAGGAGACCCAACTATTTCAGGAAGATTTTATAATGAAGAAGTTACAAAAATTTTTAGCAATTGGGCTGACTCGCTTATTTATCTTGGGATAGATGAAATTGCTGGCAACATTTATGGTGATGACAATGTCTTCGACGAAAAAGGTTTGGGCAATGGCTGGTCTTGGGATTACGAAAGTTATTGGTACGCAGCTCCATCTGGGGCTTTATCATTCAATGATAATTGCGTTGACATTTTTATTACGCCAACAAAAGTTGGAAACAAAGCACAAATTAGAATTTTACCCGAGACAAAATATTCTGTAATAATTAACAATGTAACCACAAATGATTCTGCTACAAATATTGAAATCTATAGAGAACGTGGAACTAACATCGTTACAATATTTGGAAATATTAAAGAGGGAAGTGAAACATTCAAAACTTACGTAACAGTTAGCAACCCAACACAATATTTTGTTGTCGTCTTAAAAGATGTTTTGGAAAAAAAAGGAATCAAGGTTCGAGGCTTCGCTATTGATGGTGACGAACTATCTGTTCCGATTGATTTAACAAAAAATAATTTATTATTTAGTCATCTTTCAGTTCCATTGCGTGACATTGTAAAAGTAATAAATAAGAACAGTCAAAATTTTTATTCGGAACAATTATTAAAAACCATCGGTTGGCAATCAAGCAAAAATGGCAGTGCTGCGGGTGGAATAAAAGAATCAAAAAAATATTTTACTCGAATGGGAATTAATCCCGAGAATATTGTTTTAGCAGATGGTTCGGGACTCTCGAGATTGAATCTCGTTACACCTTCACAAATAATTAGTCTCCTAAATTATATGTACAAGAGTGATTACTACACACAATTTTACAATTCACTTCCAATTGCAGGAATAGATGGAACGCTTGCAAATCGTATGCGCAAAACACGTGCAATAAATAATGTGCGGGCAAAAACTGGCTTCATCGGAAGTGTAAGAAGTCTTTCGGGTTATGTTTATACAGGCGATAAAGAACCTGTCGCTTTTTCAATTATCGTAAATAATTTTACAGTGCCACTTGTTCTGGCAGAAAATATTCAGGATTTAGTTTGTGTTAGATTAGCAAACTTCAAAAGAAAATAAAGGAGTTATTTGTTGGAAAATATAGTTCATGATGATATTAATGTTTTAATAAAGCGACGACTTGAAGAAATAGAGTTGTTGCGAGAAAAAGGGGTTGAACCTTTTGCTTACAGCTTTGATATTGATTCAAACTCTCAGGGGATTAAAAATAATTTTAATGAATTAGAAAGCAAAACTGTTTCTATTGCTGGAAGAATTATGGCAATAAGAAAAATGGGTAAAGCTTCATTCGCTCATATTCAAGATAATTTTGGGAGAATTCAAATTTATCTTAAGAAAGATGAAATCAATGATGAGTATGAAAACTTTAAGCTGATGGATATTGGCGATATTATTGGTGTTAATGGTTATACTTTTAAAACAAAGACCGGAGAAATTTCTGTTCACGTAACAAAATTATCTCTGCTCACTAAATCAATTAGACCGATTCCAATTGCAAAAGAAATAATTGATGAGCAAGGAAACAAAACAATCTTCGATCAGTTTTCTGATAAAGAAAATCGATATCGACAAAGATATGTTGACTTAGTTGTGAATCCAGAAATCAAAGATGTTTTTATAAAACGAAGTAAAATAATTTCATACCTACGTTCATTCATGGACAACAAAGGAATACTTGAAGTTGAGACTCCAGCGTTGCAATCAATTTATGGCGGAGCTTCTGCAAGACCTTTCGTTACTCATCACAACGCACTTGACATTCCGCTTTATCTTCGGATAGCTGATGAACTTTATCTGAAAAGATTAATCGTTGGTGGATTCGATGGCGTTTATGAAATTGCTAAAGATTTTAGAAACGAAGGAATGGACAAGACGCACAATCCAGAATTTACAATGTTAGAAGTTTATGTTGCTTATAAAGATTATGAATGGATGATGAATTTTGTTGAGGAGATGATTTCATCTCTCTGCTTAAGTGTTTTTGGTACGACGGAATTTAAGTTTGAAAATGAAACCATAAATTTTAAAGCGCCTTGGAATCGTGTTTCGATGACAAATTCGATTAAAGAAAAAACTGGATTAGAGGTTATAACTTGTACAGATGATGAATTAATTGCTGTCGCAAAGAAATATCATGTTGAGTTAACAGGAAAAGAAAGTCGTGGAAAAATTATCGATTTATTATTTGAAATTCTTTTTCAGTCTTCATTAATTCAACCAACATTCGTAATCGATTATCCTGTTGAAACATCTCCACTAGCGAAAAAACATAGAAGCATAAAAGGATTAGTAGAGCGTTTTGAGGGCTTTGTTGTTGGTCGAGAGATATGCAACGCATTTAGCGAATTGAACGATCCGTTAGAACAAAAAATGAGATTTGAAGAACAATTAAAAGCAAAAGAAGCGGGTGATGATGAAGCACAAGAAATGGATAACGATTTTATCCGTGCTTTAGAATATGGAATGCCACCGACTGCTGGTTTAGGAATTGGAATTGATCGATTGGTTATGTTATTGACAAATCAAACTTCTATTCGTGATGTTTTATTTTTTCCACAAATGAAACCCGAAAAATAAATTTAATTTTTAGCTTTTAAGTAAATCTATATTCAAAATAATTGATGAAAAAATTATTCATTATACTTCATATTTTTTTCTTGAGTTCAGTTATGCTTTTCTCTCAATCGAAAAATGCTTCACTCGAATCTCTTGGGCTTGATAAATTAGTGCTGAGGACAAATCCCACTTTATCAAGTAAAAAAAATTTTTTTCAAAATCACATTTTTGAAGTAGAAAAAATTAATCCACTCAGAACAAAAGTAAATGTTCCGATTCTGATTGGAGTTGGTACTTTATATTTTGGTGCTGGTGTTTATATCAACTCTGAACAGAGAAAAGCTTGGTGGCAAAATCAACGTGGAAAATTTCATTTCGTAAATGATTGGGAATACGCTCTGTGGATAGACAAAGCGGGACATTTTTTTGGAACGCAACTTTTAGCTCACACATTCACTTCGGCTTTTGATGCAGCGGATGTTCCAACAGAAGAAGGAATAATTATTGCATCAACTGCTGCGTTGCTGTTTCAACTCTATATTGAACACGAAGATGGCTACGCAACTAATTGGGGCTTCAGTCCTGGCGATGCTTCTGCAAATGTTCTCGGTGCGCTCTATCCAATCTTAAGATTTTATTATCCTTACTTAAATAATTTTTCATTCAAGATGAGTTACTGGCCAGCTAACTTAAATAAAGTTGATCCTATAAGTGGCCATGAAACAATTTTAACTGATGATCATGAAGGACACAAATTTTGGTTGTCAGCACGAATGAATAATTTACTTCCAAATAAATTAGAAAAATATTGGCCTGATTTTTTAGCCCTTGCAGTTGGAATGGGTGTTAAAGATCTTGATGGACTTGGTGGAGGAACAAGAGATTTTTACATTGCTTTAGATTTTGACGCTGAAAAAATTCCTCTCTTCGGAAGAGGTTGGCAATTTGTTAAAAACACTTTAAACTTGGTTCACTTTCCAATGCCAGGCATCAGAATTACAAATGGTGTCGCTTTTTTTGCAATTATTTATTGAGAAAAATATTGAAATATAGTATTATCGTCCCGACTTTTAATGAAGAAAAACTTTTACCAAATTTGTTGAAGCAATTAACAAACCCTGAGTTGAGAAAAAATTTTAATTATGAAATTATTTTGTCAGATGCACATAGCACAGACAAAACAATTGAGATTGCATCTAAACTCGTTGACAAAATTATTGAAAATAATTCTGGTAGAAAGCAGAACATTGCTATTGGTCGAAACGAAGGTGCTAAAGCTGCAACAGGCGATATTCTCATTTTTCTTAACGCTGACATTACTATCAATAATCCAATTAATTTTTTTTCTATCATTAAAAATAAATTTGAAAATTCTCAATTCGTTGCTATGACTTGTAAAGTTGATGTTGAGCCTAGTGAAGAAAAACTTTCAGATAAAATTTTTCATATCTTCAACAATAACTATTTTCACTTGCTTAATCTCATGGGAGTTGGAATGGCAAGAGGTGAGTGTCAAATAATTAGAAAAGAAATTTTTTGGAAAGCTGGAGCTAACCAAGAACAGCTTGCCGCAGGTGAAGATTTTGATCTCTTTATGAGAATAAGAAAACTTGGTAAAGTCCTGTTTGTAAATGATGTAACTATTTATGAATCTCCAAGACGATATAGAAAATATGGTTATTGGAATATCTCGTGTTCATGGTTTAAAAATTCTGTCTCTGTTGTTTTGAAAAATAAATCTCTCGATCAAGAATGGGAGCAAGTGAGATGATAAAAAAAATACTGCTTACTTTTTTTGTTCTAAATTTTTTTACTTTTTCTCAAGTAGATGATTTATCAGTCGATCACAAAGCTTATCCATTTTTGGAAAGAATGGCTGCGCTTCATCTTATCACTGATTTTAACGCCTTCGAAATTCCATTCTCAAGAAATAAAATTTCCAATTATCTCAGTCAGTTAAACGATAACATTGATAAGCTCAATGAGATCGACAGAAAAATATTATCTGATTTACTTTTTGAATTCCAAATCGAATTAAAAAATTCCGATTCAAATTTTGTTTCATTGTTAGGTTCTACAAAAAATTATAATCCTTTTGAAAATTCTTCTCGAAGATTTTTTTATTACGAACACTTTGATAAAACATTTCTCGCAGTTAATCTAATTGGCTTTGGAACTGCGCTACAAAATCGAAATAATCTTTTTAAAGGCAATGCACTCTTAATTGGTTTCGGTGGACAGATAAGAGGTTCTGTGAATGAACATTTCGGGTTTTTTATTGAAGGAACAAATGGCAGATTAATTGGCGATAAAAAAAGTGCTCTTGCAAAGAGAGAGTTAGTTTATAATTATAAATTTAACGAAGCTCACAATGTAAATTTTTATGATGAGACTCGCGGTTACATTAGAGCCGATTTTGATTTCGTAAATTTTAAGTTTGGAAGAGACCGCAAATTAATTGGACATGGAATTCAAAAAGAATTTATCTCTGATAATTCACAAATGTTTGACTTCATTGAGTTTAATCTGCACTATTCAAATTTAAGCTTCTCTTACTTTCACGGCAAATTGCACGGAAGAAAGTTTACTAAAGTTGATTCCGTATCTGGAGGAATAAATACAGTCGAAAATAAATTTATTGGTTATCATAGAATTGGATTTAATCCTTCAAATGATTTTCAACTCGGTGTTGGCGAAATGATTATTTATGCAAATCGTTCAATAGATTTAGGTTACTTAAATCCCTTCGTCTTTTACAAAACTATTGAGCACGAAAATCAAGACCGTGACAACTCAATTCTCTTCTTAGATCTTAAAAACAATTCCATAAAAGGTGTGAATTTTTTCTTAACTCTTTTGATTGATGATTTGAGTGCTGGGAAAATTGGTAAAGGTTGGTGGGGCAATCAAGTGCTTTGGAATTTTTCAACTTCAGTTTATGAAGCAATTGATTGTGTCCCGATAGATTTTCATTTTGAATATACACGAATTGAGCCATATGTTTTTACGCATCGCTTGAACTCAAATAATTTTACAAACTCCTCTTTTAATTTGAGTCAATTTAATTTTCCTAACTCTCACACATTTTATTTTCAAGCAGATTACAGAATTAGTAATCGAATTAACGGAGCAGTTTCTTATGACTACACCGTTCATGGTGCTAATTTATTGGACGCAAATGGGATTGTGATTAAGAATGTTGGCGGTGATGTTAATTTGGGACATCGAACTCAAGACGCAACGGAAGTAAAATTTCTGGACGGTGTTAAAAATTATTACAAAAGGTTTGTGGTATATTTAAGGTATGAGCCTTTTAATGATTTTTTTATTAACTTTCAAATTGAGAACTGGAACCAAAAACCAGAAGTTGTGCTTGAAAATAATAGATGGTTTTTTCAATTAAATACGAATATTAAAATATAAGGTGTATGATGAATCCAAAAAATATTAGAATTCCGATAATGATAATTATTCTAACCGCAGGAATTCTTTTAGGAACGCAAATTCAAAAAGTAATTTCTGGCGACAACCTTTTAGCCAATGTAAATAAGTTTAATGAAGTTTTAACTTTAACTGAAAAATTTTATTTAGAAGAAGTTGATTTAGACAAGCTCGTAGGATCTGCTATTACTGGTATGCTATCTCAATTAGACCCGCATTCTATCTACATTCCGGCTAAGCAGATGAAATCTGTGGAAGAAGATTTTAGAGGCGACTTCGAGGGAATCGGAATTGAGTTCCAAATTGTGAATGATACTTTGACTGTCGTTTCTCCAATTTCTGGCGGACCAAGTGAGATGCTCGGTATTATGGCTGGAGACAGAATTGTAAAAATTGATGGCGTTACTTCAGTTGGACTTAGTAATGATGATGTCAGAAAAAAATTGCGTGGACCCGCAGGAACAAAAGTCAAAGTGCTTATCGTGCGCGTTGGAGTTAAAGAAACTTTTGAATATGAAATTACGAGAGATAAAATTCCACTCTTCTCAGTTGATACAAAATTAATGCTCGATTCAAAAACTGGATACGTTAGTGTTAATCGATTCGCTGAAAAAACTACTGATGAATTAAGAGAAGCTTTGCTTGAGTTAAAAGGCAAAGGAATGAAACAACTTATTTTAGATTTAAGAAATAATCCCGGCGGTTACTTGAATCAAGCTTTCTTAATTGCTGATTTATTTATTGATGGTGAGAAAAAAATTGTTTATACAAAAGCAAGACGAAGTGAATTCAATGAAGAATTTTTTGCTGCTCAAAGTTCTGAATATGAAGATATTCCATTGATAATATTAGTGAACTCTGGTAGCGCCTCAGCAAGTGAAATTGTTTCTGGTGCTGTTCAAGATTGGGATCGCGGACTTGTTGTTGGTGAAACTACTTTCGGAAAAGGATTAGTACAAAGACAATTTAATTTAAGAGATGGAAGTGCTTTGCGTCTAACAATCTCGCAATACTTTACTCCTTCGGGAAGATTAATTCAAAGAGATTACAAAAATAAAAAAGATTACGTCGCTCAAATGGGTGACATTCAAGAACCTGAAGGCGAGAACCTTGATCACTCTGCTGAAAAAGATACAGCGCGTCCCGTTTACAAAACGAACAAAGGCAGAACTGTTTATGGCGGTGGTGGCATTACTCCAGACTTCATTGTTAAATCAGATCGATTGACAGAATATTCTATTTCATTATTGAGAAAAAATATTTTTTACTTGTGGGCTTTGCAATATCTTGATCAGAATGGAAAAAACTTAAAAAATATTTACGGTGAAGATCTTAATAAATTTATAAAAGAATTTTCTCTTTCTAAAAATGATATTAATGCTTTTGTTGAATTTGCAAACAGCCGTGATGTTAAACTAAATGAAGAACAATTTCAAATAGATAAAGATTATATACAAGGCAGACTGAAAGCAACCATTGCAAGAAATTTTTGGAAGAATGAAGGTTGGTATTCTGTCCTTTTACCATTAGATAAACAAGTAAATAAAGCAACAACTTTATTTGAAATTGCGCGAGAACTTGCAAAAAATAAATGAAAAAAACTATTAGCATAGTTGTTCTTTTAAGTTCAGTTTATATTTTTGCAGTTACTTTTATTAAACCTTTTGAGTATCAGATAAATGCTACGATTGTTTCTGATAAAAATATTTTGGTCGGTGAGGAAATAAATTATGTTGTTAAATATTCCTTCATTAGTCTGGGTGAGGTTAGAATAAGAGTGATAAATCAAAAAGAACGGAATGGAAAATTTTATTACAACACGATAGCTTATATCAATTCATATTCTGGAATTCCTTTTGTTTCTCTTCATTCAACTTACGAAAGTAAAGTGAGTGAAAATCTTTACTCTCTTTTTTTTAGAGGAATAGATAAGAAAAAAGAATTTACAGTTTATACTGAATATTATTTTGATTACACGAATAATAAGCTGCGTGTCTTGAAAGGGAAAGTTAGTCCACCTGAAGTTTGGACAGACTCAACAACAACAACTGAGTTTAAATACCAAGATGGACTTTCAATATTTTATTACGCAAGAATGAATTCAGGACAAGATAAATCTGTTTCTGTTCCTTGTTTTGTTTCTGAAGATAAAGTATTTACGGAGATAAATTTTTATAAAGGAACTCATAATATCTCAATAAATGCAGTTGATTATCAAATAAGTGCAACACGACTTGATGGAAGAACAGATTTTATCAGTATTTTTGGATTGACGGGATATTTTGAAGGTTGGTTCTCTGATGACAATGCAGCAGTTCCGATCGTAGCAAATATGAAAGTTATTATTGGAAACATTAGATTAGAATTAATAAGTTGGAAAAGAAGCGACGGATGGAGACCACCAAAATATATGAATTAACGAAGGAGATAAATTTATTTCCTTATCAGGATTTTTTTCCAATTTTACATGACTCAGTTTTTGTAGCTTCAGGCGCAAAAATTATTGGTGATGTGCAAATCGGAAAAGATTCATCTATTTGGTACAACGTTGTGGTTCGCGGTGATGTTCATTTCATAAGAATTGGAAGTATGACGAACATTCAGGATTCATCGATGATTCACGTTACGAATAAAAAATTTCCAACAATTATTGGTGACAATGTTACTGTTGGACATAGCGTTACATTGCATGGTTGTATTTTAAAAAATTTATGTTTAATTGGGATGGGAGCAGTAATTTTAGACGGCGCCGTAGTTGAGACTAAATCGATGGTTGCGGCGGGAACTGTAGTGAAGCCCGGATTTGTCTGTCCAACTGGAAAATTAATTGCTGGTGTTCCCGGAAAAGTTATCAGAGATTTGACGCAAACTGAAATGGATGATTTTGAAGCCTCAACTATTCGTTATAGAGATTATACTAAAATTACAATTGATTCATTAAAAAAAATTTATCGCGATAAAAAATAATTAATTAAAAATAGAATTATATTTTGATAAAAAACTCTAAAGTTAGATTTGAAAAAAAAATTGATTTTACTAAAAAAGATTTTGAAAAAATAATTTTAAATCTTCAAAAAAAATATCAATTTACTATTTCAGTACTTCAAGTAAATTTTGTCGAATCAGATTTTATGATTGAGTTGAATAATAAATTTTTAAAGCATAATTATGATACAGATATTTTAACTTTTAATTATTCGAGTGAAGAAAAAAATATTTGTGCAGAAATTTATATCTCAATTGAGATGGCAATGGAGAACGCAAAAAAATTTAAGGTTACACATAAACATGAATTTTATCGTTTAGTTATTCATGGAATTTTGCACTTACTTGGTTTTAATGATAAAACTCCAAAGCAAAAAAAAATAATGAAATTAGAAGAAGAAACAGACTTAAAAGAATTTGGATTTTGATATTTATGAAAAAAAGAAAAAAAGAATACAATAGCATTTTCTCTATCTTGGCGAAGATGCTTGATGCACTTGCAGAAGAAGAATCACTTGAGGTGATTGAAAAAAAAATGCGATTAAAAAAAGAAATTAATAAATCTCTCTTAAACACAGCTTACAGCTGGTTCTATGAGAAGTTAAATGCCAATAAAATTAAAAATGATAAAAAAATTCAATCACTTAGTATCAGATATCTTTCAGAAGAGGAGATTGATTTAATTGGAATTGAGAATAATAATCGGCTCCTAAAATTATATAATATCGGACTCCTCACAAACAGCGATATTGACTTAATTGTAAATCAGATTCATCTTTATCCTTATGATCAAATGACAAAAGATGAGATGAATATTCTTGTTCTTTCTTCCTTATTTTTTATGGAAAATTTACCTTTTCCTGAACTCGGAAATTCTTTTCAATTATCGGAAAAAATAAATTAACATGGCAAAAAATTTAGTATTAGTTGAATCTCCTGCGAAAGCGAAAACAATAAACAAATATCTTGGTAGAGATTATAGTGTCGAAGCAACTATTGGACACATAAAAAATTTACCAAAATCTAAACTTGGTGTAGATCCGAACGATGGATTCAAAGCACAATTTCTTACGATTAGAGGAAAAGGAGATTTAGTAAAAAAAATAAAAACTCTCGCCTCAAAAGTTAAGAATATTTACATCGCAACTGACCCTGACCGCGAAGGCGAATCTATTGCTCAAGACGTTGCTGAAATTCTTGACACAAAAAATGAGACGAAGATTTATCGTGTGCTATTCAATGAAATTACAAAAAGTGGAATTCAAAAAGGGATGAATAATCCGCGTCCAATAGATAGTCATTTGGTTTCATCTCAAAGAGCACGACGAGTTATGGATAGACTTATTGGTTATAAGATCAGTCCATTCTTATGGAAAGCTGCTATTGAAGAAGCTGGAGTAACATTGTCTGCAGGACGTGTTCAAAGCGTGGCGCTTAGATTAGTTTGCGAAAGAGAAGTTGAGATAAATAATTTTATCACAACTGAGTATTGGTCAATCTGGGCAATTTTTGAAACTGAAAAAGGTGAACAATTTAAAGCAAAACTTTTTAGGATTAACGAAAGAGAAATAAAAACTCCTCCAAAACCTGTGATGACAGAAGAGGAATGGAAAAAATTTAATCTCAATAACTATGCTATTCGAAATGCAGAAGAAGCACAGAAAATTTTTGACCAATTAAAAAATCAAAATGATTTTATTATTTCAGAAATCACAAAGAAAAAAACTAAAAGAAATCCACCCGTTCCTTTTATCACAAGCACTCTCCAAGCAGAAGCATCAAAGGCATTGCGACTAAAAGCAAAGCAGACGATGGGAATTGCACAAAAACTTTATGAAGGTGTTGAACTCGGAAAAGAGGGAAGCGTCGGTTTGATAACTTATATGCGAACTGACTCAACTCGACTAAACGCTGATATTGTTTCGGACGCAAGAGATTTCATTAAAAATCAATTTGGTGAAAGTTATCTTCCGCCTTCTGGAAATTTATACGAAAAGAAAAAAGGCAGCAATGTTCAAGATGCTCACGAAGCAATTAGACCAACATCGCTTAGCTATCCTCCCGAATTTGTAAAACCATTTTTAGACAACAATAGTTTTAAGTTGTATCAATTAATTTGGCAAAGATTCATCGCTTCACAAATGGCTCCAGCACAGCTTGAAACGACTGTTGTAGAAATTTCTGAAAATGGATTTTTGTTTAAAGCTTATGGAACTGCAGTTCTGTTCGATGGCTTTACCAAACTTTATATCGAAGAAGCTGAACCTCAAAAAGAAGATGAAAAAGAGGAAGCAAGAAATGAAAAAATTCCTGCGGGATTAGAAAAAAATCAAGAGTTAAAATTACAACAATTAACAGAGACTCAACATTTTACAAAACCTCTTCCAAGATTTTCTGAAAGTACTTTGATTAAAGAATTAGAAAGCAAAGGAATTGGACGTCCAAGTACTTTTTCTCAAATAGTAAGCACTATCGTCGATAGAAACTACGCCGAACTTCGTGAAAGAAAAATTTTTCCAACTCATCTTGGAATGAAAATAAATGAGATATTAACACTGAATTTTCCAAATATTTTTGAAGTCGGTTTCACCGCAAGAATGGAAGCAGAACTTGATCAAATTGCTTCGGGAGAAAATGATTACCTTCAAGTTTTACAAGACTTTTATGAACCCTTTGACTCAACTCTAAAAAAAGTTGAAGGCAAAGTAGAAAAAATTATTTGCGAAAAATGTGGCGGAATTCTTGATATTAAAATTGGACGATTTGGAAAGTATCTTGCTTGCACAAATTATCCAGAATGTAAAAATCTAAAATCACTACGCGAGTATAGCCAACAAAGTAAGCCCGTTGAGTTTACTGGTGATACTTGTGAAAAGTGTGGCGCAAACACTGTTTATCGAAATGGAAAATTTGGGAAATTTATTGGTTGCGAAAAATATCCAGATTGTGATTACATTAAAAATATTACTCTCAACTTAAAATGTCCTAAATGCAACACTGCCGAAATTGTTGAACGTCAATCTAAAAGAAGAAAAATATTTTATGGTTGCAGCAGTTATCCCAAATGCGATTTCGTGAGCTGGAGTAAGCCAGTTGCGGAAAATTGCCCTAACGGTGACTCAGCTTATATGGAAGAAAAATTCAACAAGAAAAAAGGAAATTTCTTAAAATGTCCCGTTTGTGCTGAAGAAGTTATTACAAAAAAAGATGATGACGATTCAGTGGAAGAATGAGTAAATCTATTTCAGATATTATAAATTTATTTTTAGCACAGATTGAATTTGAAAATCGCTTTTCTGCTCATACACTCAAGGCATACAAAAGTGATCTTGAACAATTTCTAAGATTTTGTAATGATTATGAAAAATTTGACTTAAATAAAATTGATATAAAATTTGTGAAAAAATTTTTAATTTCTCAATCAGAGAATAATTTAGAGAAATCTTCTATCTCGAGGAAATTAGCTTCTATCAGAGGTTTGTTCAAGTTTGCGTTTAATAACGAACATTTAGAGACAAATTATATTTCATTTATTAAAAGTCCTAAAGTTGGCAGAAAGTTACCAGAGATCATCTCAAAAAATGAATTTGAGTTATTAGAAAAATCTTTAGAAAAAGAAAAAAATATTGACAAGACACTTGACTTAGAACTAATAAAAGTTATATTTGAACTATTGTATGGTTGCTCATTAAGAGTATCAGAAGCGTGTAATTTGAAAAAGAACAGTCTTAATATTAAAGAAAATACAATTAGATTAATTGGGAAAGGGAATAAAATGAGGATCGTTCCTTTCGGAGAAAAATCTAAAATTGTTATTGAAAATTATCTCTCTTCAGATAGAAGCATTAATACTGAGGGCTATTTATTACATACAAAAGAAGGAAATAAAATTTACACAAGACTTGTGCATAGAATAGTCAAAAAATATCTTTCGGAAGTAACAGATATTTCGAAAAAAAGTCCACATATTTTACGGCACAGTTCTGCAACCCATATGCTCGACAATGGTGCTAGCTTAAATACAATAAAAGAAATTCTTGGTCATTCAGATTTATCAACTACACAGATTTATACTCAGGTAAGTATTGAAAGGCTTAAAGAAGTTTACAAAAAATCACATCCAAAATCTTAATTAATTCTGGAGGCTCTATGAATATCAAAATCACGGCACGAAAATTCAGGGCTCACGATTCATTGAGAGAATTCATTAAAGATGAAGTCTCTTCCTTAGAAAAATTTTACGATCAAATTCTCGATGTTGACGTAAAGTTAAGTTTTGTCGATACTCAAGTAAATATTAAAACAGTAGAAATTATAGTAAAAGTACCAAAGCAAATATTAGTCGCTTCATCTGACACTGATGATTTTAAAAAATCTGTAAATGAAAGTATAGAAAAAATAATTAGACAATTAGATAAGTTGAAGACTAAAAAAAATAATTATAAAAATGAAATTGATTGACGAAAAATCAATTTCGAAAAAAGAATTTATTACCGTTAGATTCTTTTACGAAAAAGTTAGAAATAATTTTAATCTAAAACTTCTCTCTGATGAGTCTGGATTAGAAAAAAAAATAACTGATAGAAATATTCATCGACCGGGACTTGCATTAGCGGGCTTCGTTGAACTTTTTACTTTTGCGAGAGTGCAAGTCTTCGGTAATACAGAGATCACGTATCTAAAAAACTTATCGGAAGAGGAGAGAGTAAAATCTCTGACAAAAATATTTCGATTCGATATTCCCTGCATAATACTTTCGAATAACATCGATCCATTTCCTGAAATGCTTGCGTTATCTAATCAATATAATATTCCGATATTCAACACACATTTAGCGACCACTAAGTTAATCTATTTCATAAGCGATTTCTTAGAAGATCAGTTTGCATTGAGAGCTGCTGTACACGCTTCCTTTGTTGATGTTTATGGAGTCGGAGTTTTGTTCGTTGGGCGATCGGGCATTGGAAAGAGTGAAGTAGCCCTCGATTTAATCGAAAGGGGACACCGACTTGTAGCCGATGATGTAATTATCATTACAAAAAAAGGTCCAGGTATTTTAATTGGAACGGGAACTGAACTCGTAAAACATTTTATGGAAATTCGTGGATTGGGATTGATCGATATCGCAAAGATGTTTGGTATTCGTGCAATTCGTTTTCAGAAAAGATTGGAAGTAATTGTAGAATTAGAAAATTGGGATAAAGATTCTGATTACACACGCACAGGATTGGATGAAAGGAATACTACTATATTAGATGTCGAAATTCCACATGTGAAATTGCCAATCATTCCCGGAAAAAATATTACTGTAATTTCTGAGGTGATTGCACTCCATTATTTGTTGAAACATTATGGATACGATGCAGCCAAAGTCTTTCAAAGGCGATTAGAAGCGAGCATCTCCAATAAATCTAACAACATGGAAAGAGGTGTCGATTATTTTGAACATGATTTTGAATAGCAATTGAGCATTTTTCTTATAAACCATTATTTTAGAAACTCTTAGATTCAGGAAATCGAATAAAAACTAATTTATTTTTTGAAAGTTTTTGTTTGACTTGTTGAACATTTTTCTTTACTTTCGCAATGCAATATGAAAAAATTTTACTTTTTCTCACTTAGGAATTTGCAATTTCGGGAAGTCAAGAATTTTCGATTCAAAATAGTTTTAGTTGGATTGGGCATTCTTATTTTCTCGGGCTTGCTTACAGCTACAGGTTTTTATCTGTATGACCGTTTTTTAAACGCCGAGTTTGATTTTAAAGCCCTTCATGCTGAAAATATAGAGCTAAGAAAGCAAGTATTGATGCTTAGTTCTGAATATAAAGCTTTAGGGAATGAATTAGACAGCTTAATCAACAATAACAATGAATTGAGACTTGCCGTAAATCTCCCTCCATTAACACCAGAAGAAAGAAAAGTCGGAATTGGTGGAGCTGTGTTTGAAGAATTCTTTGGAGTCTTCAAAGCTGGGAAAGATAGAGATTTGAACAAGGCATTTAATTATATTGGCGAAGTCAAACGAAAATTTGAATTCGAACGAAATAATTATAACGATATTTCATCGAAATTAATTTCAAACCAAAAGTTATTTGAAGCACTTCCTGCAATTATCCCTTCGAGCGGAACGATTGCGAGAAATGGTTTTGGAATGAGATTGCATCCAATTTTGCGAGTCGTAAAAATGCACGAAGGCATTGACATAATTACTGATGTTGGAACTCCAGTCTATGCAACAGGTGCAGGAACCGTAACATTCGTTGGTACGCGTGGAGGATTAGGCAGAATCGTTGAAATTGACCACTCTTTTGGTTATAGAACAATTTATGCTCACTTGAACTCTCAATCTGTCCGAGAAGGGCAGCAGGTTAAACGTGGCGATAAAATTGCTCTCTCAGGAAATTCAGGACTATCATCTGGTCCACATTTACACTATGAAGTAATACATAATGGCGAACATAAAGATCCGGAATTATTTTTCTTTGATAACTTAGGAATCTTCGCATACAAAAATTTAATGGAGAAACAATAATATGATTTGGACAATCGAATTAGCATCTTATCTTGATGATGCGCCTTGGCCTGCAACCAAAGATGAACTAATTGATTATGCTGAGAGAATTGGTACGCCATTAGAAGTCATTGAAAATCTAAAAGAACTTGAAGATTCTGAAGAACCTTATGAATCTATCGAAGATATTTGGCCTGATTATCCTACTGACGAAGACTTCTTCTACAACGAAGATGAAATGTAATTTCTATTTCAGCTCTTTCTAAATTGTATGAATAATTTAGATTGGAATGGAATATATGGACAAGCCAGTGCAAAAAATATCTTATCGAAATATCTATCTTCTAAAAAATTTTCGCAAGCGTATCTTTTTACTGGAATAGAGGGAGTGGGGAAGGACGCTACAGCTCTTAAATTTGCTAACTTAGCCAACAATATCTCTGATTCTTATATCAATGAATCTTTTATAAAATTTGTTACCGCGTTACCGGTTGGTAAAAATGAGACACTAGCAGATGATCCAATTACTAAGCTCTCAAAAAGTGATTTTGAAAATTATTGTTCCGAATTTAAAAAATTAAAACAAAATTTTTATCACAAAATCTCCTTACCAAATGCAACCGAAATAAGAATTAATAGTATTAGAGCGTTGAATAATTTTTTGGTTACGAGTATTACTGACAATCATATTCGATTTGTTATTATATCAAATGCTCACTTGCTAAATACATTTGCTCAAAATGCTTTATTAAAAAGTTTGGAAGAGCCTCAGCCAAATACTATCTACATTTTAACTACCGCTGAACCTAAAATATTAAATGAAACTATTCGTTCGAGATGTACCGAAATAAAATTTTTACCTCTTGAAGAAGATGAGTTACGCGATATTTTAATAAATAATTTTGATTATAATACGAGTGAAGTATCAAGTGTAGTAAAATTATCTGATGGAAGTTTATCAGTAGCGCTTTCATACTTGAAGTATGACATAATTAATTTAAAAGAGTTGACGATCAATTTTTTGAGAAACTCTTTTGCGAATAGATTTTTTACGGCTAATAATTTATCTCTGAAATATTCCGATGACCAATATTTTCAATTGCTACTAAGTCTTATTTCATTCTGGTTTAGAGATTTAGAAAAACTAAAAAATGGTCAGCGAGAGGATTTATATTTTTTTGATCATGTTGAGACATTAGAAAAGTTTTTATCAAAGTATCCGAATTTTGAATCCGTAAAACCACTCGAGAAATTATCCGAATACAAAAATTTGATAACTAATACAAACGTTAATTCAAAAATATTATTTTTTAATTTAATGCAATCAATACCTAATTTTTTACTAAAATAACGGGAGCACAGATGAGTATCAAAAATATAACAGTAATTGGCGGTGGCACGATGGGAATTGGAATTGCCACTGTTTTTGCTCTGAAAAATTTTAACGTCTCTTTAGTCGAGCTAGACGAGATGAAAATTAACTCAGCAATAAAAAATTTGACCAGCAGTTTAGACAGAATGGTAAAAAAAGAGACAATTACTTTAGAAAAAAGAAATGAAGCATTATCAAATATAGCTCAAGTTATTGGACTTGATAAAATCGATAAAAATACTGAACTTATTATCGAAGCAGTTTATGAGAACAAAGATGTTAAAATATCGATTTTTAAGCAATTGGAAAGTTTCGTTAATCCTAATTGTATCTTTGCTTCCAATACTTCATCAATTTCTATTACCGAATTATCTACAGCGTGCCGTCCAGAAAAATTTATTGGGATGCACTTTATGAATCCCGTGCCACTTATGAAATTAGTTGAAATTATTCGTGGTTATTCAACAAGCGATGAAACATATAATTTGATAAAAGATCTAACTTTAATATTAGAAAAAACTCCTGTTGAAGTAAAAGATTATCCCGGATTTATCTCAAATAGAATCTTGCTCCCAATGATAAATGAAGCAATTTATTGTCTTTATGAAGGCGTCGCAAAAGCTGACGAAATTGATACTGTGATGAAATTAGGAATGAATCATCCGATGGGACCTCTAACATTAGCAGATTTTATCGGACTTGATGTTTGCTTATCGATTATGGAAGTTCTTTACAATGGATTCAACGATTCAAAATATAGACCATGTCCATTGCTAAAGAAAATGGTTGCAGCAAATAAATTAGGTAGAAAAACGGGAGAAGGATTCTTCAAGTATTAATCAATTGATTGCTGCGAAAAGAACGAAATGCAATCATTTATTTGTCCGATAATGTATATTATGTAAACTTCACAATATTGGAACTTCGAGTCTCTTTGGAATTATATTTATTTCAATTTTGCTATAAGTTCCAATTGTTACTTCCCCATCGGTATGAATATATAATTTCGATTTTGGAAATATATTTAGTTTTGTGAATTGATGAGTAGTAATTTTCTTTTCATGAATGTGTGAACCATTAATTGCTTTTGGGAGCACTCGTAAAATTTCTGGAATTTTCATTCCTTCAGCGATAGTAATATCAAGTATCCCGTCATCAATTTTTGCGAACGGACACAACCTAAATCCGCCGCCAGAAGTTTTACCATTACCAATTGCAATCAATAATTTTTCACCGGAGCTGCTAAAATTTTCTGATTCAATTTTAACCTCGAAATTTTTATACTTAGCTAAGGTTTTTACGACTGCAATCAGATACAATAGGATACCCCGAAAATATTTAATTTTTTGACCAAATGCAGCTACTTTTGCATCAAATCCAATCCCACAATTAGTCAAAAATTTAACATTTTCGATCTTTTGGGAATCTTCTAAATGTAAATGTAACTCGCCAATATCCACAAATTTAGTCTCATAATGATTATTGATATATTTTACAATCAGTCGCTGATAATCATAATTTAAGGGAAATCCCAATTCACGAGCAAAATCATTTCCCGAACCAAGCGGGATTGGGAGCAAGGTTATAGTTTGATCCGAGCGAAGCCCATTTACGATCTCATTAAAAGTGCCGTCACCTCCAACAACCATCAATTTTGTATCATTCGGAAGTTTGCTGACGTGTTTATTTATGTCACCGGGTTTAGGTGAGATAAAAATTGCGTTATCTTCAATTCCATTTGAACGTAAAATTTTTAGGACATTTGGAAGTTGTTTCTTTACTTTGCCTTTTCCTGAAACAGGATTAATAATAACTTGAATCATATGATATAATTTAATTTAGATAGTAACTGATAAAAATTTAATTGCTAAACAGTTAATGAATTTTACTTAATTTTTTACTTATTAAAAATAGCGTCAACAAATTGATTAATGTCAAAGTCTTGCAAATCTTCGATTCCTTCGCCAACTCCAATGTATTTAATCGGTACATCAATTTGAGATGATATTTGAAATACAATTCCACCTTTAGCAGTTCCATCTAACTTAGTTATAATTAGTCCTGAAATATTCACAAATTTTGAAAACTCTTTAGCTTGTTGCAGTCCATTTTGTCCCGTGTTCCCGTCGATAACCAATAAAGTTTCATTGGGAGCATGCTCAAGCTTTTTCTTTACGACTCTATTAAGTTTATTAAGTTCTTCCATCAAATTAGTTTTTGTCTGTAATCTTCCTGCAGTGTCAATCAAGACAATATCGTAATTATTATCTATTGCGTATTGAACGGATTCATATGCCACAGAAGAAGGGTCAGCGTTCTTCCCTTTCATAATAATTTTAACACCTGCTCGTTCAGCCCAAACATCAAGTTGCTCATTTGCAGCAGCTCTGAAGGTGTCTGCAGCACAAATCAAAACTTTTAGTCCAGATTTTCGATAGTTCAAAGCCAATTTTCCAATTGTCGTTGTTTTGCCGGCGCCATTTACACCAACAATCAAAATGACATATGGTTTTTTAGTGGAATCAAACTCGACTACTTTTTCTTGGCTTCCAATCACATATTTTGAAAGTGATTTTTTGAGTTGATTAATAAAAACTTGAGGGCTGCGATCTTTCTCATCCTTAAAATTTTTTTTGGCATCGTCAATTATTTTATCAGTGAGGTCAATTCCAATATCAGACGAAACGAGAATCTCTTCGACTTGATCAATTAACTCATCATCTACGACCGCTTTGCCCGTGAAGGTTTCCGAAATCTTATCAAATAATTTTTGGCGAGTTTTGGTAAGTCCAGTTTTTAGTTTATCAAAATTAAAATTCTTAAATAACTTCATTCTTCTTTTGTTTAATAAATTCATATACTCTATATCCATAACCGAACAGCGAGAGGAAAATCATAATTATAGTTGCAATATAGAAAAATTTATAGAGAAGTGAATAATATGGAATCTGCAAAACAGTCAATAAAATCAAAACTCCAATTATTAGCACAGTAAATTTTCCGAGATAATTCGATGCTAAGATAATTCCATATTTTTTTGTGAAAAATATTCCTAATGTAAAAATCAAAACATCTCTTCCAATAATAAGTGAAAACATTAACGGATCAATCATACCCATTAAGAAAAGTTTGACGATAATAAATCCGACACAGATTTTATCAGACAATGGATCGATTATTTTTCCGAACTCTGTAATCTGATTATATTTTCTCGCGATGTATCCGTCTAACAAGTCAGTAAAAACTGAAAAGATCGCTAAGCCGACAATTATTAGTGGAACATAAGGTTCGTGAAAATTATCGAACAAAATCCAGAATGGAATTATAAGAAATAATCTGAACAGACTTAAACTGTTCGGAATATTAAATATCTCTTTTTTTGTAAAAAATTGTTTCATCTTATTATTACAAATTTATCAAATTTTATCTCTTTTTCTTCATTAAAATCATCAAGTATTGCAACTCGATAAAGATAAATTCCACTACTCAATAAATTTCCATCATCTGCAATAAGATTCCAATTAATGCCGCCGTCACCATCAGTTTCACGAAGTGTCTTCAGCTTTAGTCCACTTAAATTAAAAACAATTATCTCAACTCGCTTTGGCAAACCTGCAAAAGTTATGGATGAATTATTTTCACTTATCTTATATGGATTTGGATAGACATAAACATCATCTAAGTTTGAACTAAACGCTGTTAAAACAAGCGTACTCCCCGCCCCATCTCGCAGTGATAAATTTCCAGTTGCTATTGATGATCGTATGTTTCGTAATTCTAAACGATACTCTCTACCAACGGCTCCAATTGCATTTCCACCTTTTAAATCGACATAAATTATTGTCTTATCAGTTTCATCAATTCTAACGCCACTTATTTTGTTAGCGGGATTAAAAACAAAATTACTCGCACTATTAATATTTGTTGGATCGACTTCTAAATTAAATTTTATTTTTATTAAATAACTATTTAGAATTTCATGACTCGTAACAAATAAATTTTCTTCAATTGCTGTTGGATTGAAGAAGAAAGTTAATGTATCGCTTTTTATTGGAGAGAAATAAAAATCACGAATGTTACTCAAGCTGATTTTATTAAAGCCAACATTAAAATTTTTGCTGAACGTAATTAAATAAGAAGTTTGAGTTGCTGGCGAAATAGAATTTGGATACCGACGATCGCCAATAGAATCAACTATAAAGAAGGCTTGTAAGTTTTCAATTGTTGTATTAATCTTATCAGAAAAATTTATTTTTATAGAATTCCTACTTTTCACTTCTGCTGAAATCATTTGTGCGGGTTTGTGATGATAAGCTTTTACTATTTGACTATGATCAGAAAAAATATTTAAGAAATTTCTATTCACTGAACGCACCGAATAAAAATAATTATTGTTTAGTGCAACATTTGAATCGAGATATGAAAATTGATTTGTTGAATCGTAAAGCGTTAAAGTAGTTGCAGACAAACCACGATAGATATAAAAATTAGATTGATTACTAAACCAACTAAGTTTTATCTTGCTCTCATCAAGGCTATACGCAATTAAGTTAGATGGAATTTCTGGTGCGTTTACGCTGCCAAATTCATAAAAACTAATCTCTTTCTCTTTCGGAAATGCAACTTCAACAACTCCATTTTGATTTAAGTCAGAAACCAAAATTGTACTCGAATTTACATTCTCTTCGTAGTAAACATATCGCACTTCATTCCCATCACTCTTTAGAATATACGAATATGGAAATGTGAACAATATCAATTCATCTTTCGAATCATTATCAATATCAGCAAATCTAATATCTTTCCCAACTCTCTGAAATGTTGAATTGAATTCATCAGAAGGATCAACATAGGCTTGAGTATAAATGATGTTGAGTTTATCATTCACGAAATTAAAAATTATTAGGAGATTATATGAAGCAATATCAAGCTCATCAACTGATTGCAGCAACACCGCTAATTCTTTTTTTCCATCGCCATTAAAATCGCCGACAGATAAATTATTTGCTGAGCCAATAAATCCCGTTGAAATTACTTTTGATGGCACAATGCTCATCAATGAATTTACTTCCCAGCTAAGGATATCACCGTCTGAGTCAATCATCCAAATTTCATTTTTGTTATCATTATTTAAGTCAGTAACGACGGCGTTTGGTGAATCAAATGTATTGTTGAAATATCCTCGCGTAGAAAAATTTGAAAATGAATTTTGCAGAGTCAATGAAAGATCATTATTAATTCTAAATACACTGATTGTAGTATCGCCGGTCATAATCAATATTTCTGAATTTCCATCTTTGTCAATATCGTCAACTTTAATTGGCCAAAATGTTGAAGCTCTTCTTTGAAACTTAGTTTGAAACTTTGATGAAGAAGGAGAAATCTGTTCGAGAATATTTATTGAGTCACGCGACCAGAATGTTAATAAATCTTTTTTTCCATCTTTATTAAAGTCACCAAAATCTTTCACAATCTGTTGATGAATGGAATCGACTTTAGAAAAACTATTTCCTTCCATTCTGTAGAGTGTTGAGTATCGCGGCGAAGTATTTTCTCTCAAGTAAATTTCATTTTTTACATTTGAAGTAATGTTCACTGCTTCATCAAATAAAATTCCTGCAGGTAACTTAAACGCCATTTCTCTTTTTGAATTATTGTTTAGAAAATTTCCTGTCCTCACTAGAAAATTATTTCCAACTGAATCTTTCAAGACTGATTTTAGTCCAACTAAATTTTCCGACTCAAAATAAATTTCATATTCGGTATTTGGCTTTGAAAGCATCTTCGGAAGAAAGCCATAATGCAAACGTTTTACAAATTGATTATTAATTGTGAAGCCATCAAGTGTAAAAAAATTAAATCCCGAACTACTATTTTTTTCTCGATAATAAAGTCTCACAA
This sequence comes from Chlorobiaceae bacterium, assembly GCA_013824085.1. Taxonomy (GTDB): domain Bacteria; phylum Bacteroidota; class Ignavibacteria; order Ignavibacteriales; family Ignavibacteriaceae; genus PNNF01. Next base: position 64,408 of record PNNF01000001.1, read on the forward strand.
TCGCTGGCATGTTAGTATAGAATGCGGACATAATTGTTGGCGAATTTCCATAGTAAGCCGGAACGAGTGATATCAACTCATTCAGCGGCGCTTTAGTAATTTTATGAAAATTAATTCTCTCTTCCATCGTTCTGCCGTTTGTTTGATAAACCACAAGCCGAATCGTGAATGATGTGTCCTTAAAAGAAGCGAGATTAATTTCAGAAATATTTTTACTTATGAATTGCGATGTTCCTGAGAGAATTAAATTATTCCAAGAAGTTGGATTTAACCCAACGCCAAATTGTAAATCATATTTTTGAAAATATGGATTTATTACTGTTGCATTTATTTTTAGCGTATCAAATGAAGTTGCGAAATCATCAGTTGGATAATTTATTTTTACAATTGCGGGAGAAAGAATTGTCAGTGCTCTAAAAATATTCAGTCTTCCTGCACCTGATCTTAAATCCCAACCAGTTTCATGAATATCATCAGTAGTAGTTTTTATTATCTGTTTTATCTCTTCATTTGAAAAATTTTTTAGTGAAAGAATAAGAGAAGCAGCAGCAGAAACAAAGGGCGCAGCAGCAGACGTTCCACTGAATGAACGATATTCATTCTTTCTCGCAGTTGTAAAAATACTTGAGCCCGGTGCTACTAAATCAAGTGATGAACCATAATTAGAACTCGATGCAACCACATCATTTTCAGTTGAATTTCCGACTGAAATAACTTCCGAATAACCCGATGGATAATGAGGATTTGGTGAGTTTGAATTTCCCGAACTTGCAACTAAAACTAAATTTTTTGAATATGCATATCTGATTACATCACGCAACAAATATGAAAAAGAATAATCTCCGAAACTCATGTTAATTACCTTAGCACCATTTTCAACCGCATACAATATGGCTGAAGCGACATCATCCTCTTCACCATATCCCGCAGGATCGAATGCTCGCAGATTCATAACTCTTACTTTTGGAGCAACACCAGCAATTCCAATTCTATTATTTGTCTCCGCTCCAATTATTCCCGCAACTGCAGTGCCGTGAGAAAAATTATTTTCATCCATCGGATCGTTATCCCATTCGAGATAGTCGCCGCCAGTTGGGTCAAATGGAAAACCAACTCTATCTGTAAAATCCCAGCCTTGATAATCATCGATGAATCCATTTCTGTCATCATCAATTCCGTTAGATTTTTTATCTCTGCCTAAATTATCAGTTCCAATTTCACCATTGTTATAAAATAATTTTCTCGTCAAGTCGGGATGTAAATAATCAATTCCCGTATCAATGACAGCCACGATTATAGAATCTTTTCCTTCAGAAATATTCCACGCACTAAAGGCATCAATCTTTTTCAGTCCCCATTGTTGTGCAACCAAACTATCATTCGGAGTATTGTTAATCTTATAAACATTTGCGAGTTGTAGATATTCAATTTCAGGATTATCAGCAGACAAAATTTCTAAATCATTTTTTGTTAGATTGGTTAATGAAGTAACTTTGACAATTCTCTTAAGCTCTTCGATTTCAATCCATCTGCCTTTAGATAAAAATTCTACTCTGAAATTTAGAACGGATTTATTTAATGAATTACTCGTTAAAGATAAATTTTGTGTTTGAACTTTTTTTTCAACTTCGTTGAATGAAACTGTTTCTTTATACTTGATAAAAAAAGTTGTTTGACTAAATATCACACTTGTAAAAAGTAGAAAGAAAATGCTAATCTTCATACATCTCTTTTGTAAAACTTGAATCAATCTTAGTTGGATATTTTCCAGAGAAACAAGCGGTGCAATAATTTTCAGGTGCATCTTCATAAATCGCTTGCAACATTTCAGGTATCGTTAGATATTCAAGACTATCGACTCCCAAATATTTTTGGATACTTTCAATATCTCCATTTAATTTATTCGCAATCAATTCATCCTTCGATGGAAAATCCATTCCATAAAAACAGGGATGAAAAATTGGTGGTGATGAAATTCGCAAATGAATTTCTTTTGGATTTGCTTCTCTGATTAATTGAACTAATAGTTTTGAAGTTGTTCCACGCACTATTGAATCATCAATTAAAACTACTGTCCTGTTTTCAATTACACCTTTGACAGCATTGAATTTAATCCTTACTCCGACTTCCCTTTTCTGTTGTCCGGGTTGAATAAAAGTTCTTCCGATATAATGACTTCGTATCAAACCAATTTCAAGTTTAGATTTAATATCAAGTTTGCTTAATTGATTTTCATAACCAATAGTCGCAGTGTTTGAGCTATCAGGCACGCTAATGACAATAACTTTCTCACCATCTTTATCAATGACGGGATGATTCCTTGCTAATATTTTTCCCAATCGGCGCCTTATCTTATCAACGTTATGATTAAATATTTTACTGTCGGGACGCGAAAAATAGATGAACTCAAAGATGCAATGTTTTCTGTTTGTAATTTTATTTGGAATTGTATCAGTCTTTAATTCAGATGTAAGAATTGCTTCATCATCAATAACAATAATTTCACCGGGCTTTACGTCGCGTAAATATTTTGCTTGAATAATATCGAACGCACAAGTTTCAGAAGCGACAACAAAAGTTCCGTTCTTCTTTCCAATTGCGAGTGGACGAAATCCATTTGGATCTCTTGCTACAACTAATTTATCATCGGTCAAAATTAAGACGCAGTAGGCACCTTCTAATCGCGAAAGAGCTTCTTTGATTTGTTCAATCTGATTGTCGAGTTTACTTCGTGCAACTAAATGCAAAATCACTTCAGTGTCAGTAGTTGTTTGAAAGATTGCTCCTTCATTAACAAGTTCTTCTCTCAACTCTTTTGCATTTGTTAAATTTCCATTGTGTGCAACAGCCAAATTTCCATTTCGATATTGTACAAGCAAAGGTTGAATATTTTTTCTTGAATCAGTTGAACCCGTTGTTGAATAACGATTGTGTCCAATAGCCGCATTGCCACTCAGAATTTTTATCCAATTATCATAATCCCTAAAAACATCTGAAACAAGTCCTTCACCTTTTAAGATATTAAAATGTGGTTTTCCTTTTTCATTGAAACTTCGTGAAAGAATTCCCGTCGCTTCTTGTCCGCGGTGTTGAAGTGCGTGCAATCCATAGTATGTTAACAAAGGAGCCTCATCTGTTCCGAAAACTCCGAAGATTCCACAAAATGATTTTGGTTTGTCTAAAATATATTCCATTTGATTTTTTATTTATTAATTATAGAAATTAATTGAAAACTAAAGAAGAAAAAAAACTAATATTTTGATAATGCAATTAATTTTTCTTCAAATCTTTTTATCGGTAAAAATTGTTTCTCAAGTGCTATTGAAAATGGAATTGGAGTGTCAAGACTTCCCTCTCGCATCACAGGTGCGTCAAGATATTCAAAACAATTTTCAGAAATCCATGATGATATTTCATTAATAAAACTTCCAGTTAGATTAGCTTCATTCAATAAAATAACTTTCCCCATTTTTTTTACAAGATTAAATACTATCTCCTTGTCCCAAGGAATTAAAGTTTTTAAGTCCAAAACTTTTGCCGAAATATTTTTATTATTTTTTAAAATAGATGTAGCCCAATTTACACCTATTCCATAAGTAATTATTAAAAGATCATTTCCATCGTGAACTAATTTTGCTTTTCCAATTTCTGATGAATAATAGTCATCAGGAATCAAATCGCTCATAGAACGATACAGTGTTTTGTGTTCAAAAAATAAAACTGGATTTGGATCTTCAATTGAAGCGATCAATAAACCTTTGGCGTCAAATGGATTTGATGGATAGACAACTTTTAATCCGGGAGTATGCGTAAACCAAGCTTCGTTTGTTTGCGAATGAAAAGGACCAGCTCCAACTCCCGCTCCACAAGGCATACGAATTACGACATCAGCATTCTGTCCCCAACGATAATAAATTTTAGCTAAATTGTTTACGATTTGATTAAATCCACAAGTTGCAAAATCAGAGAACTGCACTTCGACAACAGCTTTTCCACCCTTTATTGAATAGCCCAAACCCGCTCCAACAATTGCAGACTCACAAAGTGGAGTGTTGCGAACTCTTTCCTTACCAAATTTATTTACAAAACCTTCTGTAACTTTGAAAGCTCCACCATACTCTGCAATATCTTGTCCCATCAAAATTAATTCAGGAAATTTTTCCATCGAGAGTGTCAACGCATCGGAGATTGCATTTATAAATTTTTTATCAGATTTATTTTCAGTTTGAGGAAATGTAACTGGAACAGAATTTATTTTGAAAACATCTTTCTCTTCTTCTTGTATTGAGGATACTCTATCTTCAACTGCTTCTGCTTTCTCCCATGCATCAATAATAAAAGTTTTAAGCTCGTCTTTAACTTTAGAAATTTCAATTTCAGTAATAATATTTTTCGACAATAAATAATTTTCAAAATTTAGTATCGGATCTTTTTGACTCCATTCATTCAATAATTCTTTCGGAACATATTTTATTCCGCTTGCTTCTTCGTGTCCACGCATTCTAAACGTCATCGCTTCTACTAAAACGGGTTTGGGATTTTCTCTAATATTTTCAGCTAAATATTTTATTAATTCATAAACTTCTAAAACATTATTTCCGTCAACACGATGTGCATCAATGCCGTAGCCAATTCCTTTGTCGATAAGTTGCTTACATTTATATTGTTCGTGTGGTGGAGTAGAAAGTCCGTAGCCATTATTTTCAACTACAAAAATTACGGGCAAATTCCAAACTGCGGCAAGATTTAATCCTTCATGAAAATCGCCTTCGCTTGTTCCTCCATCACCACTGAAAACGAGAGTTACTTTTTTTTCTTTCTGAATTTTATCCCAAAGTGCTATTCCATCAGCGACAGCAAGCTGCGGACCTAAGTGCGAAATCATACCGACAATGTGATGTTCCTTAGTTCCGAAATGAAATGAACGATCTCTCCCTTTTGTAAAGCCGTCACGCTTGCCTTGAATTTGAAGAAATAATTTTTCAAGTGAAATTTTTCTTGAAGTAAAAATTCCAAGATTTCTAATCAGCGGAAGTATGTATTCGTCATTGTTTAATGCTCTTGCAACACCTACCGAAATTGCTTCTTGTCCAATTCCCGAAAACCATTTTGTTATCTTTCCTTGTCGAAGTAAGTTTAACATCTTTTCTTCAATTAAACGAGGAAGCAAAAGTTCTTTGAAAAGTTCAACTAAGAATTGATTGGGATAATTTCTATTTTCAAAATTCATCAAATTAATTTAACTTTATTTAATGACAACAGTTTTAAGATTTACGAACTCGTGCAATCCAAATTCAGATAACTCTCTTCCATAACCTGATTGATTAATTCCTCCGAATGGTAATCTTGGATCTGATTTTACAAAAGTATTTACGAAACATAATCCCGCATTTAATTTTGTACGAGCAATTAAATTTCCTTTCTCTAAATTTTCTGTGAAGACTGCTGCACCTAAACCATAAACAGAATCGTTCGCAATTCTTATCGCGTCATCTTCGTCCTCAGCAATTATTAGTGCTGCAACAGGACCAAACATTTCGTCATCATAAGCGGGCATTCCTTTTTTTACATTTCGCAAAATAGTTGGTGGATAAAATGCCCCTTCTAAATTTGGAATTTCACCTCCAAGTATAAGCTCCGCACCCGCATGAATACTATCGATAACTTGTTTGTGCAGTTGATCTCTTAAATCTATTCTTGCTTGTGGTCCCAGAGTTGTCTTCTCATCAAGCGGATTTCCCATCACAACTTTTTTCATTTCATCAACAAATATATTTTCAAATTTTTCATAAACATTTTTTACGATGATAAATCTTTTTGCTGCTATGCAACTTTGTCCGCTATTTATCAGACGAGAAAAGATAGAATTCTTTACAGCGGATTCAAGATCTGCATCTTCAAGAATTATGTATGGATCACTTCCGCCTAATTCAAGAAGTGACTTCTTTAAGTATTTTCCTGCAAGCGAGGCGATTGATTTCCCTGCTTTTGTTCCGCCTGTAAGTGAAACGGCTTTGACATGATCATTCGATAAAATATTTTCAACAAGATTTGTCTCAATAACGAGAGTTCGAAAAATATTTTTTGGAAAACCAGATTCTTCAAATATTTTTTCAATTGCAAGAGCGCAGCCCGTAACATTTGGTGCATGCTTTAACAAACAAACATTTCCAGCAAGCAAAGTTGGAAGTGCAAATCTGAAAACTTGCCAATAAGGAAAATTCCAAGGCATCACTCCGAGTATTATTCCAAGCGGTTGAAACGAAATATAACTCGAACTCGAATCTGCTTCGATATATTTATCTTTTAAAAATTCTCCTCCATTGTTTGCATAATATTCTGAAAGAAAAGCACATTTATCAACTTCTGCTAATGATTGTGAAATAGGTTTTCCCATCTCCATTGTCATTAGCCTTGCATCCGCTTCTCTCCGCGCCTTCAGTCTTTTTGCGACATTAAACAGAAGCTCACTTCTATAACTTAAATCCGTTTCTTTCCATCCAAGAAATGCTTGGTATGACTCGTGAATAATAGAATCAATTTTTTCTGAAGTAAACTCCTCAAACGTATTTAATAGTTTATTATCAAAAGGATTTATTGATTGCATCATCTCTTTTTTCCAGACGATTTTTTTATTACAACAATTGTTTTATCATCAGAATATAAACCATTAGCAGAAAATTTTTGAACTGCTTCCATTAGGCTTAATGCTATCTCTTTTGGAGTAAGATGTTTTGATTCTCTTAAAATATTTTGAACACGTTCTTCGCCAAACAATTCAAATTTTGAATCAACTGATTCGACAACGCCGTCTGAAAAAATTAAAAGAACATCTTCATCTTCAAAATTAATATTCTCAACTGAGTAAATTTCTTTGGGTGCAGGACCCAGCACAGGTCCCGTTGGATTAAGTAAAAATATTTCATCGGAATTCTTTTTAATAAACATTGGAGGGTTGTGCCCAGCATTTGCATAGATGAACAAGCCCTTTGAATCTAAAGACAACTCTCCATAAAAGAGGGAACAAAATTTATCATCGCTAAAAATTCTATTAACTAATTGATTTAATCTTTTCACGAGAAGAGCAATTTTTATTTCAAAAGTCATAGCCATTCTAAGTGCTCCTGAAATATACATCGCTTCAGCAGCTGCGGCAACGCCTTTACTTGCAGCGTCTCCGAGTGCTATACCAATTCTATCATTGTCATCGCCAATTTCTAAATAATCAAAAAAATCTCCTCCGACAATTTCTGCAGGAACAGTTAAACCATAGAGGTCATAATCGTGAAAATTAAATTCGTGTTCTGGTAAAATACTTTTTTGAAGTTGACGAGCACTATCAAGCGTTGCTAATAAATTATTTTTTGTATTTGTAGTTCGTGACTGTTTTAGTTTTGAAGTAAGCACAGCAGAGATAATATTTATCGAGTACTTCAAGTCCATATCAATTTTTGGACTATTGAAAGCTAAGACAAATTCATAATAACGCTTCCCATGCAATTTAATTTTATCGCCAACGCCAGAAGCAGTGTATTTTAAAATTCCTTTGTCACGCAAATATGGATCCGTTTCAGTGGAAAGTATTGTTCGCTCATTTATTAGATTTGAAAAAAGTGGATAGTCTTTAATCGTAATGAGAAAATTTTTTTTAATCTTATCAATCTTTCCAGTTTGATAAACTAATTCATAACTCATTAACTCACGATTCAGTTTCCAAATTCTGCCACCGTTAATCGATACTTCTTTTAGATGAATCAGTTCGTCAATGACTGAAGTGAGCATCTCTTCTTCTGACTCAAACAACTTTGATGTAATATTCTCAATCGTTTGATGTAAATTTTTATAATACATAGATTTATTTTTTTTGATTCTAAAATAAGAATAAACTTGTTCACGTTACAACTAAACTTAGTTCATCGAGCTAATAACTCGAAAATGTTTCACTATTTTTTTTTGATAATTTTTACTTGAAATTTTATTTGAATATTTATTTAACCATTTTTAAACTACAATTAAGAGATGATTAAATTCGCCTAAAATTTTGGGATTAGTCGATACAATGTTTTTATGATTTGATTAATAAAAGATTTTTTGGGTTTATTAGTACCGAATTTATTTGAATAATCTACAATTGCATTATCAATCCCAATGTCGCGCCCATGCTCAATGCTCAAAAAATATTTATGAAGCATTATTTCGAAATATAGTTTTGCAGAATTCATAAATGGAAATTCTTCAAAAAGTTTTTTTGCTTCAAATTCTTTTAAGACATTTTGATAAATATTCACAAGCCAATCTTGAGCCGCACGCTTCAAAGGAATTTCTTTATTTTCTTTTTCACTCAAATACCATTTGTGTTCTTTTATTTGTTGCATCAAAGGAATTAAAATTTTTACATCTTTTATCTCTTTGAAATGTCGCTTAACATCAATGCCTGTTGCAATCTGAAATTTATTTAATTTTTTATAAAGCATAAAATGTTCTTTATACTTTTGCAGAATATATTTTTTGTCAGAAAGAGTTGAGAAATATCCTCTTTCAACACCAGAGTTTTTCAAATCTTCATTAATCCAATCCATCGATTCAAAAAAAAACTCAAGTTCATTGTGTCTAAGTTCTTTAGATAATTCGGGAATAAATTGGACAGTTTCAGCATCAGCCAAAATTGCTTTCAACTCTGTTCTAATTCTTCCTCTTTCATCTTTGATCTTAAAAAATCTTACGAGCACATTTGAGAGAGAAGCATCACCCCAATAAACTCCAATAAAATGAAGCTGTGCAAAGAGTTGAGCAATCGCATTCCAAATTATTTTTTTGTTGTAGTCTTTGAAATTATATCTGAACAGATATGAATCAGGAATTACTTTTGTATCAAGCAGAGTTATTATGAAAGCGAGATTATCTTTTTCATAACTTGTTCCAACTTTAGTTTCAACTTGAATTGGAGGGCGTTCACAAATAACTTTTCCAATTGGAATGAGAGTGTGAATTTCGCTCTCGAGTAATTTTATGTAATTATCAAACTCAAGTTTAACTGATAATTCTGAAGTTTCTTTAATTGCGAATGAATAATTTTTTGTTTTAACAAATCGCACAGTGTGTCGTGAAAGACCTTTTCTAATCTCGATAAATCTAATTTTTCTCTCGTCCCATTCATCAAGAGATTTATCCCAAGGCAAATCCTGCAACTCCACAAAGTAAGGATGATGAATATCAAATATTATTTTTGATTGATTCAAACTACTCAGCGTAAAAGTTTATCATCTTTTCGATTGCATTTTTACATACGACACAAAAATTATCGATTGAGATTGATTTCATCGAGCAGTCCTGCTCTGGTCTAAAAATTCCTTTAGCTACATAACCACCACCTTCAAATGCACCAACTTTATCTTTATATTTTTCAATGTTAGGTGTTGGTATCGGCGTCTCTTTATCAACTAAGTGTTTCCACTTTGAATTAAAATCTACCAACGTAGTTAGATTAGCTTCAAGTGGTTCAATATCAAGTGAATAGAAATTTTCATACGCAACATCGCTTGTGTAATATTCGTCGGCTAAAAATGCAAAGCCATGTCCAAGCTCGTGAACGAATACATATTCTTCAGCTCGGTGCCGATTGATGCAAACGTTATAAAAATTGTAGATTGCACCGCCACCATATTTTTCTGAATTTACAAGAATATAAATTTGATCGTAAGGAGCATTGGCGGCTAAATCTCGCACTGATTTATAATCTTCTGTCATTAAATATCGTTCAATATCAAAAGTATAAAACGATGTATTCAGTAAAGTTTTTTTCCAAATATTTTCTGCGGGAATGTCAGTTCCAGATTCTGGCGAAGGTGCAGCTACTCCCCAAATATTAAATTTATTTTTATTTTCTTTGAATGGAGAAGAGTTGAACAAATATTGAGAAAATTTCTTGCAGTCTTCCCGAAACAAATTCATTTCATCAGCAGTGTAACCTTCAGGCAAGATAACAATATCAACCTTGTTAGCAGGATCGCCATTATTTATTATTTCAAATTTTGGAAATTCTAAGCGTCGCTCAGTTGAGATAAAATAATTGTTTGGATTAACATAAAGTTCAAATTTATTATGAAGATTATGTTTTTTATCTCTTGTATAAAAAATTGCTTTCACTGTTTTTTTTGGAAACGGAACAACAACTGATTCATGAAAACTTTTGCTAATCTCTTTTGCCTCTGCAGTTGTTTGCCATTCACTAAAAAGCGTTGAATAAAATCTTGAGTAAATTTCTTTGTTGGTTGCTGAATCTCTAATCTCGATTTTATATTTTCCATAATTAAAAATATCAAGCAGATTTGTTTTTGATCCACCCCAATATGGTTCTTCTTTTAGCTCGTGCAAATAGTAACTGTTCTCAGTTGCATTGCCAGCGTGGATGTAGTCAATTCTTAAAGTTCTACTTTCAAAATAATCTTCAAATTTTATTTGAGAGAATAAATTGAATGAGTTACCTGATAGAAAAAAAATTATCGAGAAGAGAAAAAAATATTTTTTCATAATAGACCTTTTAATAAAAAATAATTTAAAAGAAAATAAAAAAAGATGTCAACTAATTTTTCGCGAGCCCGGTTTAATTAATTCAATATTCGATTTACACATTGGGCAATCTTCTTTGTCGTATGAAACTACATTTAAGCAAATAGTACTTTTTTGCGGAATGCCAAATTGAACTTTACCATTGCTTCTATCGACAATAAAACCAACGCCAACAGCAATGCCACCATTTTGAGAAATAATATTCATAACTTCAAAGACAGAGCCGCCAGTAGTAACAACGTCTTCGCAGACGAGAAATTTTTCGCCTTTGTCGATTGTGAATCCACGTCGTAAACTTAAAACCTTCTCTTCCCTTTCGGCAAAAATAAATTTCTTATTTAATTGCCGAGCAACTTCCTGCCCAACAATAATTCCGCCAAGAGCCGGAGCAATGACGGTATCAAATTCAAAAGATTTAAAGTGTTCAACAATTATTGAGCAAATTTTATTATTGTATTCTGGATACTGCAGCACTTTTGCACACTGAAAATACTTGTCGCTGTGTCTTCCTGATGTTAATAAAAAATGTCCTTCCAAGAGTGCGTTTGACTCTAAGAACATCGCCATAATTTCTTTATCGCTATAACTCATTTAACAATTCCTCCATCTCTTGTGCTGAATGAAAATCTTTTTGTTCCTTCGCCTTTGCAATACCAATTGTGAAGAGTTCTTTTGCTTCTTCAACTTGTCTAAGATTAGATTTCATAATACCGCACTGCATATATGCGGGAATATAATTTTTATCAATTTCTAATAATAATTTAAAATATTTTTCTGCGTTAGAATAATTTTTTTGTGAAAAATATTCGAGACCAATTGCATACATATTAAATACATCTGTCGGGTCTTGTACATGAAATTTTAGGAGAGCTTCTAATCTATTTTGCATTTAGTTCCAATTCTATTTTTTCTGCGAGTTGAAAATCTTTAATTGTTACGCCACCTTCGTTATGAGTTGAAATCATTATTTTGATTTTATTCCATGAATAAATTAAAATATCGGGATGATGATTTACTGCTTCAGCAATAACGCTAATCTGATTAACAATTTTTATTGCTGTTAAAAAATTTTTTACTTCTAATTTTTTTTCGAGGTGATTATCAATAAAGTACCAACCATTTAAGTTAGTAATTTTTGAATTAATTTCAGATTCAGTTAAAATCATTTATCATTACACCCTTTATTATTAAGAATAAAAAGCATAGTTAAAAATAAATACGCTTTTTATTTTACGTAGATCTATTAATTGTTATGTTGATTCACTTGTTTCAGGTTTCTCTTCTGTTTTAGTCGAGTCATCAGAAACTAAATCTTCTTCAAAGAAGACCAAATGATCAGTTCCTTCAAAATGTTTTGCTACAATTCTATTTCCTTCTTTGAAACCACCTTTAAGAATATCTTCAGCAAGTGGATCTTCAACGAATTGTTGTAGAGCCCTTCTAAGCGGACGTGCGCCAAATTTAGAATCAAAACCTTTGTTAGCCAAAAATATTTTTGCAGATTCATCCAAACTCAAAACCATTTTATGCTCACGAATATTTGTCATCAAATCTCTAATTTCGATATCAATGATTTGAATAATATCTTCTTTTGTTAAATTCCTAAAGACGATAGTTTCATCGAGACGATTTAAGAATTCGGGACTAAACAATTTTTTCATCGCATCTTCAACTGTATTTTTCATACTTTCGTATTGATTATCAGTTTTTTGAGAGAAGCCAAAAGATCCAATCTGTTTAATATCTCTTGCACCAACATTGGAGGTCATTATGATAATTGTATTTCTGAAATCAACTTTTCTTCCAAGACTATCGGTTAAAATACCTTCATCTAAAACTTGAAGTAAAATTCCAAAAATATCGGGATGAGCTTTTTCAATTTCGTCAAACAGAACAACCGAATATGGTTTTCGTCTAACCTTTTCAGTCAGTTGTCCACCTTCTTCATAACCGACATAACCTGGGGGAGCTCCAACTAATCTCGATAGAGCGAACTTCTCCATATATTCACTCATATCAATTTTGATAAGAGCATTTTCAGAATCGAATAAATATTTAGCTAAGACTTTGCAGAGTTCAGTTTTTCCAACGCCTGTTGGTCCTAGGAAAAAGAAACTACCGATGGGCCGCGATGGACTTTTCAAACCAGCTCTTGCTCTTCTAATAGCACGAGTTAATTTATTGACTGCTTCATCTTGACCAACAATAGAGCCTTTCAAAGCATCTTCCATATGCAATAATTTTTCTGATTCAGTCTGAGCAACTCTGTTCACGGGAATGCCCGTCATCATTGCAACGACCGAAGCGATATCATCTTCAGAGACGTCATAAACAATATCTTTTGTCTTCGCTTCCCATTCGCGTTTAGCAATTTCTAAATCTGATTGCAATCTTCTTTCTTTGTCACGCAGTCTTGCGGCTTCTTCATAATCTTGTTTTTTTACTACAGTTGCTTTTTCTAATCTTACTTTATCAATATCTGCTTCAAAATCTAGAATTTCTTGCGAGACTTCAAAATTTCCCATATGCACACGAGAGCCAGCTTCATCAAGCACATCAATAGCTTTGTCGGGAAGATGTCTGTCAGTAATATATCGCGCACTAAGTTTTACAGCACTCTCAATTGCTTCGTTAGTATATTTTACGCGATGATGTTCTTCATACTTAAATTTTATGTTGTAGAGAATTTGTTTTGTCTCATCAATACTTGGTGGCTCAACCATAACTTTTTGAAATCTTCTGTCGAGTGCTCCATCAGTCTCAATAAATTTTCGATATTCATCAAGCGTTGTTGCACCAATACATTGTATATCTCCGCGAGACAATGCAGGCTTAAACATATTTGATGCATCAAGAGAGCCACTTGCACCACCAGCACCAACGATTGTATGCAACTCGTCAATAAAAAGAATTACGTCTTTTGCCTTTTCGAGTTCATTCATTAGCGCTTTCATTCGCTCTTCAAATTGACCACGATATTTAGTTCCTGCAACTAAGCCTGCAAGATCTAAAGTAACAATTCTTTTTTCGTTTAAAATTCGAGGAACTTTTTTCTGAACAATTCTTAATGCAAGTCCTTCAGCTATTGCAGTTTTGCCAACACCGGGTTCTCCAATAAGGACGGGATTATTTTTCTTTCTTCTACTTAGAACTTGTGCGACTCTTTCAATTTCTTTTTCTCTTCCAACAACAGGATCTAATTTATCGTCGATAGCTAATTTTGTTAAGTCACGTCCAAAATTATCCAGCACTGGTGTTTTAGTTTTCTCAACTTTTTTATCGAAATGAGGAAGAGACGCCTTGACGGTGTCTTTCGATTCTTTATTTGATAACAAAGAACTCAATTCATTTCTTGCAACTTCATATGAAACATTAAACTGATGTAGAATTTGCGTTGCGATATTTTCTTCATCACGTAGTAGTGAAAGCAAAAGATGTTCAGTTCCGATTACATCTGCTTTATAAATTTTAGCTTCAATCTGAGTAATTTTTAAAACTTTTTCTGCTTGTTTAGTTAATGGAATATTTCCAATTGTAAGAGTGCCACCTGCAGTTCGAACAGTATCCTCAATCGATTTTTTTAATTTAACTAAATCACAATCAAGGCTTCTAATAATTTTTACAGCGACTCCTTGTCCTTCTCTAATAATTCCAAGCAAAAGATGTTCTGTTCCGATATAGTCGTGACCTAATCTCAACGCCTCTTCTCGACTAAGACGAATTACATCTTGAAGGCGGTCAGAAAAATTTTGATCCATAAAATTTCCTTTAATAAATATTTTTTACAATTTCTAAGTTCAATTCGTTATCAAATCTAATACATAAACACTAAGAAATAAAAACAAGTTTCATTTTCATCTCAAATATAGACTATGCAGATTTATTCTCAAAGGTAGCTAATCAGAACTAAGAGACAAAATATTTGCTTACTTAAAAATTATTAATTGATGTAACAAAATGTTATTTTGCAATATCTACAAAACACATTCTTAAACATTCGGAGAAAAAATGGAAGCGTTAGCGGGTCTCTCAATTATAATTATTTTTGCTATACTAATATTCATTTTCATTCTACTTTATTTTATTCCACTAGGCTTATACATTACAGCTTACTTCTCGGGAGTGAAATTAAAAATCTTTAGAGATTTAGTAGGAATGAGATTACGAAAAGTTCCACCGACAATTATTGTACGCAGTATTATTACAGCAAACAAGGCTGGTATTTCAGTTGATCTTGGAAAACTTGAAGCACATTATTTAGCTGGTGGAAATGTTGAAAAAGTTATTTTGGCACTTGTCTCTTCAGACAAAGCAAATTTAGGATTAACTTTTGAACGAGCAACTGCAATAGATCTCGCTGGTAGAGATGTATTAGAAGCGGTTAAAATGTCGGTAAATCCTAAAGTGATTGAAACACCTTTAGTAGCTGCAATGGCAAAAGATGGTATCCAACTAAAAGCAATTGCAAGAATTACTGTGCGAGCTAATATCGATCGATTAGTCGGTGGTGCTGGTGAAACCACTGTGTTAGCAAGAGTTGGTGAAGGTATTGTTTCTACAATCGGTTCAAGTGCATCACACAAAAATGTTTTGGAAAATCCAGATTCAATTTCTAAAGTTGTATTAGCTAAAGGACTTGATGCGGGAACAGCATTTGAAATATTGTCGATTGATATTGCAGATGTGGACGTTGGAGAAAACATTGGAGCAAAATTACAAACAGACCAAGCACAAGCAGATTTACAAATTGCAAGAGCACGAGCTGAAGAGCGAAGAGCAGCAGCAGTTGCACTTGAACAAGAAATGATTGCAGAAGTTGCTAGACAAAAAGCTCGTGTAATTGAAGCAGAAGCTGAAGTTCCAAAAGCTATTGCTGAAGCATTCAGAAGTGGTCGTCTCGGTATTATGGATTATTATAATCTCAAAAATGTTCAAGCAGATACTCTGATGAGAGAATCAATAGGAAAACCAGAAGATAAACGCGAGAAAGAATAATGGATAGTCTTTTTGAAGTACTAATCGTTTTACTAATTCTTTATAGTTTGATTTCACCATTCTTCAAGAAAAGACCGATGGATGATGAGTCAGATGCAATTCCTCCGCCTGAGAAAAAGCATCCACAAACAATGAATAGAGAAATGAAGACTTCTTCTTATAAGGATAAAACTGACTCAGATATTTTTGGTGAGATTGAGAAGATATTTAAGCAACAAGAACCGATTGTTATTCATAATCCTGAACACAGACGCTCTCCTAGGGAGATAAAAAAAGTCGAACATAAAAGGATTAATTATGATAAAGCTACTAAATCTGAGTATGTAAAAGAAGATGTTACGAGAAAAAGAAATACTGAGATTAACTTTGATAGAAGTGCAACTTTTGATAAAGGGAGAAAACCTGTAACTCAAAATTTGCCTCAGTTGATATCGCAAAGTAGATTAGGTGAAAGCAAAAAAGTTATTGATTTGAGAAAAAAAATAAATGACACAAATAGCTTAAAAAACTTTGTTCTAATTTCTGAAATACTAGCAAAGCCGAAAGCACTCAGACATTTTTCTTGAAGAAATATACACTTACTAGAATTAATCAAACGGGTTCCATCAGTGCAGCACTTGATGAAGCCCGTTTTTCTATTAACTACGCTGAGCTACTAAATCCGGCACAGTATGAAGCAGTAAAATCAGTCGATGGAACTTATTTGATAATTGCTGGTGCTGGCACTGGAAAAACTCGAACATTAGTCTATCGTGTTGCAAGATTAATAGAACTTGGTTATGATCCTCAATCTATTTTACTTCTTACTTTCACTCGTAAATCCGCAACGGAGATGTTGAATCGCGCAAGCTTAATACTTGACAATAGATGTTCAAAAATATTGGGCGGAACGTTTCACTCCTTCGCAAATGTTACTTTAAGAAAATATTCAAAAGCTGTAGGCCTAGAAAATAATTTTACTATTCTTGACCAAAGTGATAGTGAAGATGTGATTAACTTGATTCGATCACAATCAGGATTAATCTCCAAAGAAAAAAGATTCCCAAACAAAAGAACTCTCGGAAAAATATTTTCGTTAAATGTTAATACTGAAATTTCAATTAAAGCAATTGTCGAGGATGATTATCCACATTTCAGAGATGACTTAGAAGAGATTTTAAAAGTTAGTGCGGCATATAAATCATACAAAAGAAAAAATAATTTACTTGATTATGATGACTTATTAATTTACTTGAAAATTTTTCTTCAGGAGTTGTCGCCGGCTGCAAAAAGTTTATTATCGAAATTAAATTTTGTAATGATTGATGAATTTCAAGACACAAATAAACTTCAGAATGATATTGTAAAAGGTTTGACGCAGCTAAATAATAACTTGATGGTTGTTGGTGATGATTCGCAATCTATCTATGCATTTCGCGGAGCAAATTTTAAAAACATAATCGACTTCCCTTCTCAATTCAGCAATGTAAAAATTATTACGCTTGAAGAGAACTTTAGAAGCACTCAACCAATATTAAATTTTGCAAATCGAATTGTTGATGCATCATTAGAAAAATTTCCAAAGAATTTATTCACACATAAAAAAAGTTCTAACGTTCCGATGATAGTTGCAGCGTTAACAGAAAATTTACAATCAAAATTTGTTGTTGATAAAATTCTTGAATTACGAGAAGAAGGAATTCCACTTAAAGAAATTTGTGTTCTCTTTCGTTCCTCATTTTTTTCTTTTGATCTTGAAATTGAATTATCAAAGGCAAACTTACCATTTCAAAAATTTGGTGGAATGAAGTTCGTTGAAACTGCACACGTTAAAGATGTCCTTGCTTTCTTACGGATAATTTTTAACAACAAAGATCTTGTTAGTTGGTTTAGAGTCTTGTTACTGCACGAAGGAATTGGACAAAAATCTGCACAAAAAATAATAGATGAAATTTCTGAAAACCAAATTGACATAAAACAGAATCCTGAAGGACTCAAAACAAAAAAGATATTTTCAAAAGTCTCCGCTCTTTTTGAGTTGCTTCATTCGTTGCAAAGTATAAATGAAACTCCAACAGAGAAAGCACAAAAAATTATTGAATACTACTCTCCTATCTTTCAAGAAAAATTTGATGATTACAATAAACGAAAAAAAGATTTAGATATTTTCCTAAACATTACGGAAAAATATCGTTCTCTTGAGAGTTTAATTTCTGATATGTCAATTGATCCACCAATTGATAGCTTTGTGGATTTAGGCGATGAGAGTAGCGAGGACGAGTTTGTAACATTATCGACAATTCATTCAGCAAAAGGATTAGAATGGCATTCTGTCTTCGTTATACACGCTCTGGATGGATATTTTCCGAGCAATAGATCAGCATACAAGATTGAAACATTAGAAGAAGAAAGACGGCTAATGTATGTTGCTGTTACGAGAGCGAAAAATAATTTGATGATATCTTACCCAATGAATATTTATGATAGAGAGACGGGCACAACACTTTCAAAGCCTTCAAGATTTATAAGCGATGTCACGGGAGATTTAGCTGAAGGTTATCTTTTAGAAGAATAAAAAAAAGCCCAACCATTTCTGATTGGGCTTGAAGAAAAACGAACTAATCTTTTCTTACTTAATTAACATCATTCTCTTAACATTTACGAATTGTTTTCCAGAAGCTTTTTCTGTAGCAATCATTCTGTAAATATACACTCCAGAAGAAAGTCTTAAGCTTGAGGCAGAAATATCAACTACGTAGAAACCAGTTTTCAATTCAGTGTTTACTAAGTCAGCAACTTTTTCGCCGCTGATAGAATACAATTCAATTTTTACACTGGCATCATTAGGAATTTGATACTCAATTCGAGTTGTTGGGTTAAAAGGATTCGGATAATTTTGAGCAAGCGCAAATTCTTTAGGTGTAAAATCTACATCAACATTTATAATGTTTGAGTATTCATAAGCACCACCAAAATCTATTTGTCTTAATCGATATTCAATTCTTCCTTTGTGAGTTATTCCCTTGAAATTATCTGTATAGGAATAACTTGTAGGAGATAGAACTGTTCCTTTACCTTCTACGAATGCGATTTTTTCCCATTCGCCATTCATTAATCTTTCAATTTCAAATCCTTGATTATTTTTCTCAGTCGCTGTAACCCAAGTCAAATTAACAGTTTGCTTATCAGTAGTAGCTGCAAACGAAGTTAACTCAACTGGAATAAGAGAAAGAATAACTGTTTGATTTGAATATCCAGAATTTACAAATGGATTTATTGCTCGAACTCTGTAAGTGTACTGAGTGAAAAGCGCAATGCTTGTATCAGCATAAGTTTGAGTGTTAGGAGGCACTGTTGCAACTACCACATATGCATTAGGGCTAACAATATCTCCTAGCTTTCTTTGAATCTCAAAACCCGTTTCATTATTTGAGTTGTCTCTCCAAAGTAAATTGATGTGTCTTAGTCCAGCATTAAGTGCTATTAAAGTATCAGGATCGCTTGGCGCTCCGCTATAGATAGCAAAATCTGAAAAATTCAGTAAGCCAGTTGCTGTTATGGTTTTGTTTACAGTGTTAACAGAACTTATAATATTTCCACTCCAAACACCAGCATCACGTTTACCAACTCGTAATTGATTTTCAACAGCTGCACCAAGTGAATTTGTTTGATAATTAAAAGTAATACTATAAGTGAATCCAGATCCACCGGTAGCATTTACAATCCAGTAATGGTTTCCAAATTGGAATCCAGAAGGTGCTGAAGGAGGATTAGTACCTGAAACTAATTGGAATGTTACAGCAGTTGGCACAACTCCACCACTTCCCCAAGTAATTGAACCTAATGTTCTACCAAGGTGAGTAAATGTTTGTGTACCACTTGCAACAGGAGCACCACTTGGAGTTGCATTAGGAGCTGCAGCAGTAGGCGTAAATTCAAATGCGCCAATATCCGTAGCACCATTTGCTATTGTTGAACTTCTTGTATTGCCCAAGAAATCTACAGTAACATCCGCAAGAGGTAAACCATTTCCGTTCAAGGTCCAGGCATCTACACTTGCAATATTTGGAGCTAAATTTGTGTTAGATGTATACCCTGGATTAGCAGAAACAGAATTCGCATCTCTTCCAGTATTTGCTTGCCAATCTGCAAATGTAAGCCTATTTGCACTACTAGCATACCCAATTACACCTTGAGTACCAGTTACAAACAAATTATTATAATCTGAAAGTCGGATTGCAGAATTAGGTCTGAATAAGAAGATTGCATAACTTCTTCCTGCTGCTGAAGTCATAGTCAAATTGTTTGTGATTGAATTGTTTAACAATTCGATATTGTTAATTGAAGTCCCACTAGTGAGAGTAATTCCACCAACAACTGGATGTGTAATTAATTGCCCAGCAGTTCCTGTAGTTCCATCAATATTGCCAAACAGGTTTATACTGTTGTTATAAATTCTATACCCGCCGCCTTCTGTAATATAGATACCGTGAGGATTCCACACAAACCCATTATCACCAACTGATTGTATATCAGCAATCACATTGTTGGAAATTGTGATATTAGAATTCGCCATAAATGCAGTTAATCTAATACCAAAAGCACCAAATCCATTGGCTCCAGTACCAGTTTGTTTTATATCTGTAATTCGGTTTCTAGTAATGGTTCCATTTTGTGCATCTACACCACCAGCAACTACTCCAACAACTATTCCTGCAGTAGAAGACGTTGCACTTCTTAATAAGCCGGTTATCGTATTATTTTCAACTCTAAACCCATTCGTACTGAAAATATTTACACCAGCATTTTGAAGTTTTAATGTATCAACACCTGAGCCAAAGAAATTATTACTTACAGTAATGTTTCTAACGTTATTTTGACTTTGAAATCCAAAGTTCGATTTTCTAACTATATTATTATCGAATAAACCATTTACTGAGTTATCATAAACAACGCCAAATGAACTAGTAGTTCTTGAATTTCCTTCAATAATTGTATTTCGAATTACTACATTATCTGCTGTAGCAACAAATAGTAATCCACCAGTTAATAAATTTGTAATCGTTAAATTTCTTGAAGTTCCCGTACCAGTATTAGACCCTTGAATTATTACATTTGCAGTTTGAACAACCAAACAAGCATTAACAGTATTAAACTGTATTCGAGGGTTTAAGTTTGTAGCTGGACGAATAGTCAAAGTATTTACAGTTGAAGTCGGGAAAGCTAAATTTCCGCTAATTTGCATCTGTCCACTTACATGACCAGCTTCGTTATATAATGAATCTACAAGTAAGAAAGTAACTGGTCCGCTTACACCACGATTATTAAATTCGGTAACTGCTGCAGTAAGTGTTAAATACACTCCCATAATATTTGAAGGCAAACCGAATTGCTCTCTTTGTTGATCATTCAAATAAATATAATCAGGTCCTTCATATTCTCTTCCATTTTCAAAAATCTTTGTGATTGATTTAGGAGTAAAACTATTATCAACAATTGATTCAATTGGTGAAAAAATACTCGGATCATTTTTAACAATTGAATTTATATCACCTGAATATTCTGAATTTGAAGTTGTAATACTTTCATCAAATGTAGCATTTTCTGGAAGAGTAATAACTCTTGCTTCTAAGTTTTTACCTAAAACAGTCTTAAATAGAGTTAGCCCAACTGTATAGGTTCCGCTAAGAGCAGAATTCTGAATAATATATTGTAAAGGAACAGTTGGAGCAGTTGTACCTGGAGGATTTAAACCAGCACCACCAAATGGGAAAGTTCCACCATTTCCTAAGAGATCTTGCGCCGCAAGATAATATTGAATCGTATCACCAACAGCAGCAAAACCACTTGATAAGCTTGAATAAGTAATATTGAAAGTAAATATATTACCATTCACAATTGGAGTAGCAGCAGCATAAGAAACTTCATTTCTTTTCTTGAAATAGATTCTCGGAGCATTTATTCCTAATGCAACGCCACTTCTATCTGTTATAGTAACATCTACTGTTCTTCCAGCTAGAGAATGATCATTTACTAATTGCGTGAAAGAGAATAGAGGGGCTTCAGTATCTGCAGGAGTAATACCAGCAAATTCTTGCGCACCAAGATCTGGAGTTGTTGTACTTCTCGCAGTACCAAAATAATCTGTTGCATATCCTGATATTGGTAAGCCACCATTATTTGCAGGATTAGCAATAGTAGTCGAATTTCTTAAATCATATGGTTTAGTTGCCGTATTTATAAATGGAGGTAAAGCTGAAAAACTGTTTACATCTCTGCCACCACCAATCCTTAATCTATATTGATTAAGAGTTGAGTCAGCATTTGTAACATCAAAGCTAATCAAATTTTTAGCTGTTGGAGTTCCAGCAAAATATAAGTTGTTATTTGATGTAGGTGCTAAACGAAGCAGATTAGCTGTTGATGAAGCATAAATCACTGAAGCTCTTGAAACTCCGGAACCAACTCCCATTAGATTTACAAAAATATTATTTCTTACATCAGCAGTTGATACTCCAAAGTTCGTTAATACAAGAACTGCAGAGTGATGTGTAGCAGCGGTAACTAATGTATCAAGATAAACTGTATTATAGTAAACATTAAACCGTGATGCTTGTTGTAAATCAATACCTCTTACACCAGGAGCTGCTGTCGATCTAGGAGCTTGAATATTACTGATAAAATTATTGAAAATATTTATTGTTCCAATCGTATTAGCCGCAGGACTAACACTTATTCCTCTGACCGTACCAGTAGAACTAGTATTAGTCATTATATTATTTATAATGTTATCATGAATATTAATTGTGGAACCACTTAAAAAATTATTTACAAAAATACCAAATGCACTCGCAGTTGTAACGCCTGCACCAGAATTTAATATTCCTGAAATATTTAATGAACGGAAATTGAAAGTACCACTATTCAATGCTGTACTTGAAACACCAGTCCAAATTGCATAAACTTGCTGTGTTGTAGTACCAATATTTGTAATATTTTGAATATCAGTTCTCTCTATAGTCAGGTCAGAAGCAGCATCAACTTCAATTACTCTTACATCTCTTGCATTTGAATTTAGGCTGACGTTTCCAATAAAACTTCTATTTGTTCCTGTAGCTGAGATAATATTTCCTCTTTCAGGAATATTTGTTGAGAAACCAAAAAATCTTATTGCATTAGCAAAAAAATCTTGAATATTTAAATTTAAAAGCCTGTTCCAACTATTTGTATGAGTTGAATCATTTGTTGCACCATTAGTTCCAAACCTAATTCCTGTTGCACCTGCATTCAAAATACCAGTTTGTGCATTCATATCTATCGTTAGATTATTCAGAGTATTAAAACGAGAACCAGCTAAAATAGATCCTTGAATGTTTGAGACAACAGAGTTAGTAACCAAAACTCCCATTTCAAATTTTGTAATTGCTGTTGAGTTTAATGGATTATCTGTTATATTAAATCCATTGATTGTTACAAATTGTGAGCCTTCTAATTTAATGATTGGGTCACCCGCAGTTGAACCAGGGCCTGTTGTAGAGCTACTTCCATTGAGTGGAGATAAGGTCACACTGGCACCTGCTTCGGGTTGTATCGTTATTGTATTTGTTGAAGAGGTCCCAGCAACGTTAATTAAATGTAAAATATCATCGTAACTACCAGCACGAACATTTATTGTGACAGGACCATTAACACCATTAACATTTAAGGCCAGAGCTGCTTGTGAAAAATTTGTCCAAGTTGGGTTAGTACCACCAATCGTGTAGGCTCCAGCAGCAATTCTTGAAGGAGTTACTGGAGAAAAAGCTAAAATTGTTCCACTATCAGGTGCAGCGGCAACTGCTCCAAATTCATAGCCCATAGATACTTGATAATTTCTTGCACCTGCTATTCCACCTAAATTAACACTCATCATAAATCCAGTTGCCTGAAGAGCGGTAATAATTGTAGTATTTGCATTTAGACCTATTGATGCTGGTGAGGTAGGTAAACTACCAGAAACAATTCCACCATAAACCAACTCAATTCTACCAGTTGCTTGATGTAACCTGAC
The DNA here is from genome assembly GCA_013824085.1 of Chlorobiaceae bacterium. Taxonomy (GTDB): domain Bacteria; phylum Bacteroidota; class Ignavibacteria; order Ignavibacteriales; family Ignavibacteriaceae; genus PNNF01. Next base: position 88,001 of record PNNF01000001.1, read on the forward strand.
TTGAAAGTTTGAATTAGTTGTTGCTGTTGCAGACCATCGAACGTTTCTCCATTCGACAGTTAAGACTCGACTCCCAGCTGCTCCAGTTAAAGCATAAGTAATACTTCTTAGTGAATCTGGTGCTGCGGCTGATAAGTCATCCCACAAAGGAGCAATAACATTTCTTTGCAATCCCCAGAGTGCATTCGTAGCCACAGAACTTGTAAGGGTAGAATTCCCCAATACTATAAAACCATTTGTAGAGACTTGAAAAGAATCGAATGGTGCTCCATTGTAAGTGAAAGAAAATCCAATGGGAGTTGAAGTCGAATAATTGTCATTAATGTTTCCTACGACCACCCAATTAAATTGCGTTCCGCCGCTAACAGGAACATAAGCATTTCCAGTAGAAGTCGAAAAATTATAATTTAATTGTGCGTTTAAGGTAAGAGAAATAAGAACGAGTAAAACGAGTGTAAAGAGTTTTCTCATAGTGTACCTATTATGATTTGTTAATAAAATGGAAGGCTCTGAAATAAATCAAAGCCTTTTCAAGAATAATCTTATTAAAATAAAGGACAAAATTAACATAGGAAGAATTTTGATATTTTCAAACAAAATCTGAAACTCAAATTTCGAATTTTATTCCTTGAGCCAATGGTAAAGTTGTGCCATAATTTATTGTGTTTGTTTGTCTTCGCATATAACATTTCCAAACATCTGAACCAGCTTCTCTTCCACCACCAGTTTCTTTTTCACCACCAAATGCTCCTCCAATTTCTGCCCCTGAAGTTCCAATATTTACATTGGCAATTCCACAATCAGAGCCCCAAGCCGAAAGGAATGCTTCTGCTTCTCTCAAATTATTTGTAAAGATTGATGATGACAATCCTTGTTTAACACCATTGTTTAATTTTATCGCCTCATCAATACTACCTGAATATTTCATTATATAAAGAATTGGTGCAAAAGTTTCTTCTTGTACAATTTCATAATGATTTTCAGCTTCAACTAAAGCGGGCTTTACGTAACAACCTGATTCATAACCTTTCCCTTCTAACAACTCTCCTCCAGTTAAAATTTTCCCACCTTCAGCAACTACTTTTTTCAAAGCGTCTTGAAAAACTACAACTGTACCTTTATCAATAAGTGGACCGACATGATTTTTTTCATCAAGTGGATTTCCAATTTTTAATGAGTTGTAAGCTTTTATCAAAGAGTCTTTAATTTTTTCGTACATCGATTCATGAATAATTAATCTTCTCGTTGATGTGCATCTTTGTCCAGCGGTTCCAACTGCACCAAAAACAATTGCAGGAATTGCTACTTTTAAGTCAGCATCTGGAGTTAAGATAATCGCATTGTTTCCGCCGAGTTCAAGAATTGCTTTACCAAATCTTTTTGCAATAACTTGACCAGCATGTCTTCCGACGTGTGTTGAAGCGGTTACGGAAACCATTGGAATATTTGTATCGTTAATTAACATCTCTCCAATAGTTGAACCTTTACCAATAATAAGAGTAAAAAGTCCTTCAGGAAGATTATTTTCTTTCAGAACTTGAGCAACAATTTTATGAGTGGCAATTGCAGTCAAAGGAACTTTTGATGATGGTTTCCAGAGGTTAACATTTCCACAAACTGCTGCAACCATTGCGTTCCAAGCCCACACAGCAACAGGAAAATTGAATGCAGAAATAGTTGCAACAATTCCCAATGGATGATATTGTTCATACATTCTGTGCATTGGTCTTTCGGACTGCATCATATTAGCGTAAAGTTGACGAGACAAACCAACAGCAAAGTCACAAATATCAATCATCTCTTGAACTTCGCCCATTCCTTCTTGCAATGACTTCCCCATCTCGTAAGAAACAAGAGCGCCGAGAGTTGGTTTATTTTCTCTTAACTTAATTCCAATTTGTCTAACTATCTCACCCCTTTTTGGTGCGGGCACTTTTATCCAGTATTGATATGCCTCAAGTGAGGAGGTAATTATTTTTTTGTAATCTTCCTCAGAAGCTTGATAAACAGACGCGATGTATTCTCCAGTTGTAGGCGTATAAATTTTTAACTCACCTTGGTCTTCAGTCGTGAACCACTTTTGTCCAGTTGAAGCACCATAATTTTTTTTCTCAATCTTTAGTTCATTTAATAGATCCATTTTTTCTCCACTAATTTTAATTTATATTTTCCATTCGAAATCCTCGAACCATCGATTCATTTTATTTTGGTCCAAGTTAATTATGTCATCTCTGATTACGTCAGGCGGCATCGGAAATAGATCATTGAGCTTATCGATTATTGCTTCTCTTTGGATTCCTTCAGACTTTTGAATCACTAACCATAAAGTAAATGCATCCGAAGGTTTTGCAATTTCTAAAACTCTCTCTATTTCATTCTCAAATTTACCACTTAAATCAAAATTCATAAGATATTTTTTAAATTCAAGTTCTGAATCTTTGTGAAAAGGAGTTTGCATTCTTCCATCAAAAAATATTCTTGTTGTGTAATTGTTAGGTAAGACAATGCTTTTTTGATTTTGTTTAATGTTTATTAAGCCGCTAAAATTTTCGATCAATATTGCAGTATCATTTTCTGTTGTAAGTCTGAATGAAGCTTGATTTCCAAACACACTTCCGAAATTAGTTTTGACTACAAAATTTGATTCCCAATTCCAAATCTTTGCTCCAAGTTTTCCATATTCCAAATAAATAATATTGCTGTCCGCCCTTGTCTTTAGAACACGAACTGCAGAGTTATCATAAATTGAAAAATCCATTCCAGAATAAAAATTAACATCCACTGCTGAATTTTCTGTTGTTGTTATCAAATCTTTCGCATAAATATTTGGAGTTGAAACTATCTTCCCATTGACAAACTTTATTCCACTTGACGAAATAATTTTCCAAGGTGAAGTATTGAGGAATACAGAATTGTAATACCAAAAACTGATTGCTAATATTATTGGAATAATAAGGAGTAAATATTTTGAGCTAAATTTTTTTCGGAAGGTATTCCATTTTTTTTCTTTTTCAATTTCAATATTTTTTTGAACAACTTTATTTATTAATCCATATTTTTGTTGCTTACTCTTTTGGGGAGATAATTTAGAGGAACTGTCAATTTTAGAAAGATCTTTTTTCTCAGATACAAAACTATTATTCTTAGTCTCATTCTTAAGAGCTGCGCTACTTGCTTCAACATCAATTTCCTTCAGAACATAGTTTAATATTACCGAAGCTTCAATTTCTAGTAATGGTTTTGTTTGTAAGTAATTTTTTAAGGTTTGAAGTTTTTGATAAAATAACCTACAGCTATCACAATTTTTAAAATGCTCATACAACAAAACATTTTCTGCTTCATTCAGTTCTTTATCATAACTCCTATTTGAAAGATGGTGATACCTAAAACATTTATCTTTTAAATTCTTCTGCAAGCTTTGACCTTACGTTATAAATAGTATTTCTAATTTCATCAACATCCTGTGTTGCAAATAAATCAGCGATTTCGCTATATGAAAATCCTTCTATGTCGTGCATTACGAAAAGAATTCTTTCTCTGTTGGAGAGTGAAAATAAATTTTTATCAAAAAATGGAAGTTTATTTTTGTTGACTGAAATAATATTTGAATCGATTTCATTTAAGAGTGAACTCAAATTTGCAATAACTTCATAAATAGCCGCACTGTGCAACCAGTCAGAAAATGTTAAATCAGTTCGATATTTTTTTTTATCATTCCATGCATTCAAATAAATTTTATGCACTAAATTTTTTGCAGTTTCTTCATTCGCAAAAAAACGGAGACACAATGTGTAAATGTCTTTTACGTTCAATTCACAAAGTTGAATGAATGCTCTTATATTTCCTTGTCGAAAAGAATCTACAAGATTGGCAATATATCTGCTTTCGCGTCCTATTTTTTTTACTCTAATTTCTGATTAATATATTAAATCCACTGCTACTTACAGTTGCAGTAACTCTCACAACATTTGAATCGTTTTGACCAATTTCTATGCCCCTTGCGTCAAGACTCACATGATTTTCAGTAACAAAATAATCGATAGTAAATCTGTCAGAATTTTTTAGACTCACTGGAGGCGACCATCCCAAATAATTTCTTCCTCCTCCACCAGCAGAGCTTGAAGTGATAAAATATTCTTGAGCACGCTTAGAAGCATAAACCAAAGATTTGACCAACAAATCACGATTAGAATTTTCAATATGTTTTGTATAAAATAGAAGTCCTGACCAAATCACGACACCAAAAATAATGCTACCAAGAGCAATAAAAATTATTTGATGTCGTTTCAACTTTTCCTCGATTTTCACATTAGTTACTATTTATTTACAAAATGATATTTTTTTAATTACTTAATTTAAATAAATAATTTTTCAAGTTCATGAATTATAATTATTTTTGCATATCCTTTTGGAACACAATATGAAAATTGATATCAATAAATCTTACACGAAAAAATCTTATCGAAGTTATTTCGTCTCATCATTTGAGAATGTTTTTTAAATTTCCAACTCCACAACTACTTACCAATTTTATTTTTTTATTTTTCGTAAAAGGAGTTTAGAATGAGCACACAAGAAACAGTTTATAAGAAACAAATAGGAATCAATCCAGACAATGTCCACAAAACGCTTGCTAATAATATGCTTGTTGATGGATTCGACATTGTATTAGATTTAGAAAATAGTTATGATCGATATCTTGTTGACCAAAAAACAGGTGACAAATATTTAGACTTCTTTTCATTCTTTGCTTCCAATCCACTCGGAATGAATCATCCAAAACTAATGACTCCTGAATTTAGAGACAGACTTGCAACAGCTGCAGTAAACAAGCCCTCAAACTCAGATATTTATACCTGTTTTATGGCTGAATTTGTAAATACTTTTTCAGTGATTGTAAAACCTGAACACTTTAAGTATTTATTCTTTGTTGAAGGTGGTTCGGTTGGTGTTGAGAATGGATTAAAAGTTGCATTCGATTGGAAAGTTCAAAAGAATTTTAAGAAGGGTTATAAAGAAGAAAAAGGAACTAAAGTAATTCATTTCCGCGAAGCTTTTCATGGACGCACTGGTTACACTTTATCTTTAACAAATACTGATCCCGCAAAAATAAATTATTTCCCAAAATTTGATTGGCCAAGAATTTCAAATCCAAAAATTAAATTTCCTTTAGCTGAAAATTTGGAGTTCGTTATTAAAGCTGAAGAAATTGCTCTTCAAGAAATTCATAATGCAATTAAGAATAATGTTGATGATATTGCTGCAATCATCATTGAACCGATACAATCTGAAGGCGGCGATAATTATTTTAGAAAAGAATTTTTGTTGAAGCTCAGAGAAATTGCAGATGCGAATGAGATATTATTAATGTTCGATGAGGTTCAAACTGGAATTGGAATAACGGGAAAAATGTGGGCGGCTGAACATTATGTTATGCCTGATATTATTTCGTTTGGAAAAAAAGTGCAGCTCGCAGGAATTATGGTGAGCGATAGGATTGACGATATTGAAGAAAATGTCTTTAGAAAATCTTCTAGAATAAATTCCACATGGGGCGGTAATTTAGTTGATATGGTTCGTTCTCAAAAAATTCTTGAAGTAATTTATGAAGAAAATTTAATTGAGAACGCAAAAAATATGGGGGCTTATCTTTTATCACATTTAGAAGAGATGCAATCAGAATTTTCAGCCGTAGTTTCAAACACAAGAGGACTTGGTTTAATGTGCTCTTTCGATTTTGTTGACAAAGATCATAGGAAAGAATTTTTGGATTTATGTTACAAAAATAAATTGATGATGTTAGGTTGCGGTTCAAGATCAGTTAGATTTAGAACTCCGTTGACTGTCACAAAAGATGATCTGGACATGGGTTTGAAAATTATTCGAGATGTATTAAGTTATATGCGTAATCACAAATAATTATTTTTTTCACTACTTGCATATTACGGCTCCAATTTAGGAGCCGTAAATTTTTTAAAATATTATGTTATTCGTTGTAAGTACACCAATTGGAAATCTAAAAGATATTACTTTGCGCGCTTTAGAAACACTGAAAGAAGTTGATTTTATTGCTTGCGAAGACACAAGAGTAACAAAACATCTACTCAATGAATATAAAATTTCTAAAGAACTCACTTCCCTAAATTCATTTAATGAAACGAAAAGAATTGAGTCTCTTGTTTCTAATTTGCTGAACGGAAAAAAAATTGCTCTCGTTAGTGATGCTGGAACTCCCGGAATTTCTGATCCTGGCATTCGACTAATTTCAGCTGCGATACGAAATAATATTCCAGTGATACCAATTCCCGGTGCTTCAGCAATTATAACTGCACTCACAATTGCAGGTTTACCAACCAATTCATTCGTCTTTGAAGGGTTTCTTCCGCAAAAAAAAGGAAGACAAAAATTATTAAAAAAATTAAGTGAAGAAGAACGGACAATTGTGCTTTATGAATCTACATATCGAATTGAAAAATTAATTGCTGAGTTAAAAGAATATATGCCTTCACGATTTGTAGTTGTTTGCCGAGAACTAACAAAAATGTTTGAGGAAACTTGGCGCGGAACTCCTGAAGAATTAGTTACACAACTCCCAAAAAAAATTATTAAAGGAGAATTCGTTGTTGTTATTGCACCAATCGATTGGCACAATATTGAATCTGATTAAATAGTTAAATCATTCGCTATCATAATCTACAAGTGAATGAATATTATACTTACTCAATTTTGTTCTTCCGTTAATAAAAGACAGCTCAACTAAAAACGAAACCAATTTAATTTCTCCACCAAGTTTTTCAATCAAGTTACACGCTGCTTTCGCTGTTCCGCCCGTTGCGAGTAAATCATCGTGAAGTAAAACTTTGTCACCGGGTTCAATTGCATCTTTATGAATTTCGATTGCGTCAACTCCATATTCCAATTCATAAGTTTCCGTAAGTTTTTCTGATGGTAATTTATTTGGCTTTCTTATTGGAACAAAACCGACATTTAATTTTTCAGCTATGATTGCTCCAAAGATAAATCCTCTACTCTCTATTCCAGCTACTTTAGTAATTCCTAAATCTTTGGCAACTTTACAAATTTCATTTGAGACAAATTTTATTGCATCGGGATTTTTAATTAGAGTAGTTATATCTCTGAACATAATTCCCTTTTTAGGGAAATCAGGAACATTACGAATAAAATTTTTTAAATCCATTTTAACTCCAAAAATTATTTAGAAATTATTAAGTCCATTTTTAAAATCATCAGATGAACGACTAATCACATTTAAATTGATACAATAATTGACCGCATCAACGTAGCTCATATTACTGATTTCACGAATCATTTTTTTAGTTTGATTTATGCTATAACTTGAATTGGCAGAAATCTCGTTTGCAAGAGTCAGAGCATCTTCCATCGGAGTGATAGAAATAGAATCAATTAAATTAATCTTCAACGCTTCTGCTGCAGATAATATTTTTCCTGAAATTAAGAGTTGTCTTGCTTTAACTTCTCCAATTCTTTTGACTAGCAGAAACGAAACTATCGCGGGAAGAAAACCAATCCTGACTTCAGTGTATCCAAACTTTGCTGAAATAGAATCTGCAAAAATATAATCACAAGCGGTTGCTAATCCGCAGCCACCAGCAAAAGCAGAACCATTAACAACAGCAATCACAGTTTTATTGCACTCATAAATTTTTAAAAATATTTTGGAAATATTTTCTGAGTCTTTCCAATTTTCAACAGCAGTTAGTTTTTGTAGTTGCTTCAAATATGATAAATCAGCACCAGCGCAAAAACTTTTTCCTTCTCCCGAAATGATAATTGATTTTACATTTTCATTAATTTCAAATAAATGAAAAGCTTCGATAAATTTTTCAATCAATTCTGGATTGAGAGAATTTCGTTTTTCAGGACGATTAAGTAAAATTATTCCAACATTATTTTTGATTTCACTTATTATCATACATCTCTTCTAATTTTTCGGTTCAAGAATTTTTTAAACTCATTTAATGAGAAACAATTTATTACTTCCTCTTTTGAAATACCACCCTTACGTGCAATTCTTACTCCAAATTTTGTGAGCGAAATATCAGAAATCGAATGAGCATCAGCGTTGATTGAAAATAGACATCCTTTTTCACGAGCATAAAAAATATTTTTCCAATCCAAATCTAAACGATAAGGATTAGCATTAATTTCAATTGCAACGTTATTTTTGGAGCACGCATCTATAATTTTATGAATATTGACTTTGTAGGGAGCACGTCGCAATAAGATTCTTCCCGTCGGATGACCCAAAATATCAGTATTAGGATTTTCAATTGCTTTGACAATTCTTTGTGTCATTTCTTCCTCACTCAAAGAAAAATTAGAATGAACTGAAGCAACTACAAAATTAAAATTTGAGAAGAAATCTTCTGAATAATCGAGTGAGCCATCTGTTAAGATATCAGATTCAATTCCGTGAAATATGTGCAATTTAGTTTCTGAGATTAAGTCACTTAATTCTTTTTTTTGTAATAAAATTCTTTCTTCACTTAAACCATTTGCATATATCGCAGTTTTGCTATGATCACATATTACGAAATATTCAAATCCCAGATTTTTTCCCGCAACTACCATCTCTTTTATTGAATTATTTCCGTCAGAAAAAGTTGAGTGAAAATGTAAAAGTCCTTTTAAATCTTCTAATTCAATTAAGTTATTTTCAGATTTATGATTTTGAACAAATTCTAAGTAATCTTTTTCTCTTAATTCGGGAGCAAGGTAAGGGAAATTTGATTTTTCAAAAATCTCAGCTTCAGTTTTTGGGATTATGTCTAATCTAAACTTATCTATTATTTCATCTGCTCCCGTTGTTACGAAGAGCCTTTTAATAAATTCAGAATGCGAAAATTCTAAATGACAGATGATGGGAATTTGTTTATCTAAAATTTGAATTGTACGGTTTTCATTAATCAAATTAAACTTAATATTTTCTGACAATTCATTTTGCAATTTGTCGATATCATCTACAAAAAAAACAAAATCAAGTTTAGAGATAATCTCACGAGATCGTCTAAACTCGCCTGAAATTTCGAACGATTTAATTGATTCGAAGTTATCAAAAATTAATTTTAGTTCGGATGCAATTTTTTCTGCTGCGTGAAGATGAATGAAATTTTGATTTACTTTTATATTTTTTATTTCATCTATAATTTTTGATTCAATTGCTGCTCCAAAACCTTTAATCTCTTTTAAGTTACCGAGCTCAATAAATTGTTCGAGTTCTGAAATTGATTTTATTTGGTGGTCTTTGAAGAGAAGCGAAATTTTTTTCGGACCTAAGCCCCTTATCTTAAAGAGTTCAAAGAGACTTTCGGGAAACTCTGACTTCAATTCAGTCAAAGTTTTTGATTCCTCTAAATCTATAAATTCATAGATTACGGATTGTAAACCTTTCCCAATTCCTTTAACTTCATTTAATCGTTTGCTTGTTACCAAATCTTCAAATTCCTCGTCATTCAATCTCTTTAGTGTTAATGCGCCATTCTTGAACGCATTAATCTTGAAGATATTTTCTCCCTTCAACTCAAGAATATCAGCTATCTCTTCAAGCAATTGAACAATTTCAGTTTTCATATTTACTTAAAAAATTTAGTTAGATAAATTAATTGAAAATATGTTGAAACAAATCCGAGAACAGAGCCAGCAATAACTTGTGAAACTGTATGTAACTTAAGTTGTACTCGAGACCAAGAAACTAAAACTAAAATTATTAATAATGGAACAGTTGCAAAATTAAAAAATAAATAAACTATTCCAATTGCTGAAGAACAACCCAAAGCGTGGGCACTAATTTTCCAAAATTTGTTTATTATCAAAACGATTGCAAGATTAACTCCATAAATGAACCAGAATAGACGAGAGATATGAGATGTTTCGAAAAGTTGTAACAACGCAAGCGCAGTTAAGATTAATAGAATTCCAAATAAATATGGTTTCGTTCTCTCGTCTTTATTTTCTGCTTCATAATTGACAATTTTTTTTGACTTAACAGAAGTAACAACAAAGTAGATTGGAATAACTGCACCAAAAACTAACGCAGTTCCAATAACAATTATTTGGGAAAATAAATCAGTCTCAAATTTTAGTGCAATCAAAATAAAAACAAAAACTAAAAAAGTTGGTGGAATAAATATTAGCGAAACAGTTTTTGCAATTTTATTTATTGAATGTAATCTACTCACGAAGGTTTTTTTTCTTCTTTTAATTCTGCAAGGTACGAGAGTAAATATTCCTCTAACGGATTTAATTCAAAGATAGACATAATTTTATTTCTTGCAGCCGAAGCATTTCTGAAACCTTTCAAGTAACCAGAATAAAATTTTCGATGTTCAACAACTCCACGCTTCTCCCCTTTTAATTCAATTGCAAGTTTCAAATGTTTTATGCAAGTAAGAATTTTCATCTCTTCATCGATTTTAATTTTAATCTCTCCAAATTCAAATAATTCTTTTATCTCAGTAAAAATCCAAGGATTATCAATCGCTCCTCGTGCTATCATTACTGCATCTGCGCCCGTTTCACTAAATGCTCTAATTGCATCTTCTGCTGTCATTACTCCACCATTCAGAATTACAGGAATTGAAATTACTTTTTTAATTTCGGGAATCCATTTCCAGTCAGCATCTCCTTTGTGTCCTTGCGCTCGCGTTCTGCAATGTACAGTTAAAGCTTTTATTCCCACATCTTCCAAACGTTTGGCAACTTCCAAAATATTTATCGAAGTCTCATCCCAACCCAATCTTGTTTTTACAGTTACCGGCTTGTTCACAGATTTTACAACAGTTTCAACAAGACTTTGAAGATGTTCAGGGGCTTTAAGTAAACCAGCACCCGCGCCACTTCCGACAACATTTTTTACCCAGCAACCCGCATTGATATCAATAATTTCCGGATTATATGTTTCTGAAATTTTCGCTGCACCCACCATCGATTCAATTTTTCCACCGTAAATCTGAATTCCAATTGGTCGCTCCTGATCAGCGAATTCCAATTTTTTGCGTGTCATTTTTGAACCGCGAACTAATCCTTCAGAATTTATAAACTCTGTATAAACTAAATCAGCACCAAGTTGTTTACAAATAATTCTAAATGAAATGTCTGTAACATCTTCCATTGGTGCGAGCAGAAGTGCATTCTTTATTTTTATCTTTTCAATTTCTAACATTTATCTTCTCGTCGATTCAGGAACATATTTTGCGAGATAAAAAATTCCAAATAAAAAAATTATTAACGTGAAAAAAGCGCCCGTCAAAAATGGAATTTCATATCCCAAATATTCAAACGAAATTCCACCCCATAGTGGTCCCAGCATTCTCGCAAACGCCGCAAATGATTGATTAATCCCCAAGACCATTCCTTGTTCATTCTCTTTCGTAACCTTTGATAACAAGCTTAAAATCGTTGGCTGCAGAATTCCTGTTCCAAGAGAAAGAACGATTCCAATAATTGCCAACCCTAAAAAATTACCTCCGTAAGGAAGTAAACCTAATCCAATCATAACAAAAAAAGCACCAAACGTAATTAATATTCTATCTTGAAACTTTTTCGATAGACGTCCCACCAAACCGCCTTGCACAATAGCTCCAGCAATTCCAATTATGCCAAACAAATATCCTATCTGCAGATCAGAAAAACCATAAGCTTGATAACCAAGCAGTGGAAATGTTCCGTAAATATTTGCAACTGAAAAAGTGATTATGAAAAAAAGTAGAATTACAATTGCAACAGAACTATTCTTGAAAACAATTTTTACAGTAGAAAATGAAAAAAATAATTTTCTTTTTTCTTGGGATCTATTCTCTTCTTTTAAAGATTCTGGCAAAAAGAAATAACTGAAAATGCACGCCAATAATGAAAATGCCGCACTAACTAAACCCACAACTTCATAGCCAAATCCAGATAAAATTCCACCGAGCACAGGACCAAAAACAAAACCAAGACCAAAAGCAACACCAATTAATCCCATTCCTTTTGAGCGATCTTCTTTTGTAGTAACATCAGCAATATAAGCTTGAGCCACTCCAATAGAGCTTCCGCCGATGCCTCCAACTACTCGAGAAAGCAACAATAAAAAATAAGTATTTGTGTAAGCGAAGATAATATATCCAATTGCATTTAGAAGTAGAGTTACTAAAATTATTTTTCTTCTACCAATTCGATCGGATAATGCACCAAGCAAAGGATTAAAAATGAATTGAAAAAATGAGTAGAGAGCGAGAGCAATTCCAACTGCTGTTTCATCAACTTTCAATTCACGCGAAGCAAAAGTTGGAAGTATTGGAATCAACAAACCGAATCCTAAAAGATCTATGAAGACTACAATGAAAATTAATGTAAGTGGTATATTTTTTTTCATGCAAAAAATAAATTTTGATTAATCAATTTTCCGTCCAACCACTTCCCTTGTGTCTTCAAATGCTTCAATCTTTCTTCTTTTTTCTTCAGTTGTTAATTTTAAAATATTTTTATAATCAGTTGATTCTGATAAAATTAAATGTTCAACTCCTTTATCAGTTTTGCCACGGAAAACCCAAGTAGGAGTAATGTGAAAATTTTTTATTCTAATATCGTTAGTAAAAATGTTTTTCTCTAAATCAATATTTAAAATTATTCCTGCATCGGAATAACGCCATTGTTGATTTGAAATAAAATTACCGAGAGAAAATGCAACTAAACCAGAATCGAGTTTTGCATTTTTTGTCTTAAAATATTTTATCGGTTGTATCACGTGTGGATGACTACCAATAATAATATCTGCTCCGCTATCAATTGAAAATTGAACAATATTTTTTTGATATGAACTCGGTTCTCTTTTATACTCATCACCGAAGTGATAGTAAATCAAGACTAAATCAGTTCCAACATTTCTTGCTGACTTAATATCACGCTCAATCTTTTTTTTATCGATAAGATTTACTAAAAAATCTTTTCCCTTCGGAATTGGAATTCCATTAGTACCAAACGTATAAGCGAGAAACGCAATTCTGATACCGTTGATATTAACTATCCGAATTGAATCTCGATCACTTCTTGATTTATGAGTGCCAATGTAAATTAAATCATTTGCAATCAATTGGTCAATTGTTCGATGAACTCCAAATTCACCTCTATCCAAAGAATGATTATTTGAAGTTACCAGTAGATCAAATCCAACCTGTTTTAGTGCCACTGCAAAATCATCAGGCGAATTAAATAACGGATATCCCGTAAATTTTTTTTCTTTCCCCGCTAAAACTGTTTCTAAATTTCCAATTAAAAAATCTGATTCGTTAAAATATTTTTCAACTTTTCTATAAGCTTTTTTAAAATCAAATGTATCTACGCCAACTTGTGCATTCCTAATCTGCACAGAGTGGCACATCAAGTCCCCAACAGCCGAGATTCTAATTACAATAGTTGAGTCAACTTTACTTTCATAACTTACAACTCTGTTATCGACAAAATTGTATGAGGTGAAAATTGAAATTAGAAGAAAAGGGATGACTAAAAGATTTTTTTTTATCATTTGTATCTAACTATAGTGAAAGAAAAATAATTGGATTAATTATTACTTTCACTTCATTGCTGTTCTTAAACATAAATTTGCTACTATAAACAAAAAAAATAAAAAATAATTTTGCTTCAATAATAGCAAACAATTCTAATTATCTTTGCCGCCAAACAAAGAATAAAAGAGTCACCGATTTTAATAGAAGATTAAAAAAACTTTTTTTCTAAAAGAATAATAATTTCTTTTCAGTGACTCTCAATTTTTCAAATTTAAGATGGAAACCTATCTACTGGTTCAGCGAACGAAAAATTATGCTTTTGTTTTTCTTTCAACTTTAACTTTTTGAATGTCATTTCTAACATCTTGAGAAAGTTTTTTTAGATCGCTCAATCCTTTTCGCAAACGTGTTCCAGCAGCTGATTGTCCTTTTTCGTAAAATTTTTGGAAATCAACTTCCAATGATTGAATTGCGTCAACAAGTTTCTTATAGTTCTCCACTTTTAGCTCCTTAAATTAATTAATGATTATTGTTTAATATTTTCTAAAATAATTTCAGCAATGTCTTTTACTTCAACATTCTCTGATTTGTTATGAGCTTTTACTCCATCTGTCATCATTGTCATGCAAAATGGACAAGCCGATGCGATTGTGTTTGCATTAGTATTCAATGCCTCTTTTGTTCTGACTTCATTGATTCGTTCGCCTTCAACATCTTCCAAGAACATTCGACCTCCACCAGCGCCGCAGCAAAATCCCTTACTTTTGTTTCTTTCCATTTCAACTAATTCTAAACCATCAATTTGTGATAAAGAATTTCTTGGAGCATCATAAATATTATTATATCTGCCAAGATAACAAGAATCATGAAAAGTTACTTTATTATTTTTCTCACTGCTCTCCAATTTTATTTTTCCGTCTTGTAGTAAATTATTTATCATCTCTGTATGATGAATGACATCATAATTTCCACCAAATTGTTTGAACTCATTTTTCAGCGAGTGGTAACAATGTGGACAAGCAGTTACAATTTTTTTAACGTTGTATTGATTAAGAGTTTCGATATTTTCTTTAACCAATTGTTGCGCTAAATATTCATTTCCTAAACGACGAGCAGTGTCGCCATTACATTTTTCTTCTGTCCCTAAAATTCTAAAATTCACTCCCCCTTTTTTCATTATCTGAGCAAACGATCTTGAAACTTTTTTATAACGATTATCAAAAGAACCTGCACAGCCAACCCAAAATAAATAATCGGTATTATTATCTTCAGCCATAGTTTTAATTTCTAAACCTCCAGCCCACTCAGCTCTATCCGCTTTGTTGAAAGCCCAAGGAGTATAATTAGTTTCTAAACTTTTGAAAACGTTATTCAACTCTGGAGGAAAATTTGATTCACTCAAAACAAGATGACGTCGCATATCTACAATAGAATCAACGTGCTCTATCATCACTGGACACTCTTGAACACAGGCATTGCAAGTTGTGCATTGCCAAAGTTCTTTATCAGATATGTAATCGTGAACTAAAGTTTTGTTGAATAGCTCATGTTCAGTTACATTCTTTAATTTCAGATTTCCAATCTCTTCAGTTCTTCTTCTGATATCTACAATTATTTTTCGAGGAGATAATGTTTTCCCCGAATTAGCTGCGGGACAAACTGAAGTACATCGCCCACACTCAGTGCAAGAATATCCATCTAAAAGTTGCTTCCAAGAAAATTTCGTTACATCATCAGCACCAAAAAATTCTAAATTTTCATCTTCAAGATTTATCGGCTTAAGTTTATTTTTTTCTTCATCGAGTTTTGCGAAATAGACATTTGGAACCGAAGTCAGAACATGAAGATGTTTTGAGTAAGGTAAATAATTCATAAATCCAAGAACAAAGAGAATATGAATCCACCAGAATATTTCAAACCAAACTGCAGCAGAATTAGCATCTAACGAACTGAATAGAGTAGTTAGTGATGCAGTTAGAGGCCGCACTTCATACGGAAGTAATACAAAATTATTTTTTGCAATGTGTGCAACATTTTGTCCGAACATTGAGATGACAATCATCATTATCAACAATAGAATAAAAGCTGCATCAACCATTCCACCCTTTTCAACTTGCAAACGAGGAACTTTGTTTACAAATCTACGTTGCAGAGAAAAAATAATTGCAAGAATTACTAACACTCCAAAAACATCCTGAACTATTGTAATTGCTGAAAATAAAGGACCAAGAAAAGAGAGATTAAATGGGGAATAAAAACCCTGAATGATAGCTTCAATCACAGAAAAGATGAAGAGTAAGAATCCCCAAAAAATTAGGAAATGAAGCACTCCTGCAAAAGGTTCTCTAAATAATTTAGATTGCCCAAATGCAATAACAATAACATTTTTTACCCGTGCAAAAACGTTATCAAATCTATCTTCTTTTTGACCAATTTTCAGAATTTTCAATAGTCTATTACAACTGAATAAAAATAATCCAATCGAAAAAACAAAAAGTGGAATAAAAATTAAATTTTTTATTTCAAACATTTATTCTGCATTAAATTTTTTGTAGCCAAAATAAATCGAAGCAGCAGCAAAAACTTTTATTACTGTCCACAAAGAAAAAATTACAGCACCAAGTGTTAATGAAGCAGATAAATCTTTAATAAAAAAAGCGTCGAGATAAAAAGTTCCAATTAAAATTATTGATAAGTTTCCTAAGAACATTGCAGTAACAACCATGAAATATGATTTATATTTTTCTACGATTGCCCCAACAATTAAAGCACCCAATGGAAATGCAATTAAATATCCACCAGTCGGACCAAATAAAATTGGGAGTCCACCCATTCCATTTGCAAAGACAGGAAACCCAACCGCACCAATGAAAATATAAAGTAGTTGAGAGATGGCTCCGTTTTTAGCACCTAAAAATGCTCCCGCTAAAACTACTGCTAAAGTTTGTAAAGTGAATGGAACAGGGTTTGCAGGAATGGAAACTTGTGCAGCAATTATTGTAATTGCAGAGAATGCGACAATAGCAAATAATTGATTTGTAAAGACTCGCTCGAGTGACTTGGAAAAAATATTTCTTACAGCATCTTGATTTACAGACATTATGAACCTCGTTTAATTATTTCTAAAAAAAAATTCAGTTTTACTTAACAGATCATCAAACTTTTTATTACTACCTTCAAAGGGATGTTTTATTTCAAATGTATGCCCAGCATTTTCAATTGAATAAAACTCAGTTAAATTTTTATTTGACCATTCATAAAGCAGTTCCGCTTCTTCTGATTTTACAGCCAAATCTTGCCTTGCGTGTGCTATTAACAAAGGACGATTTAAGTTTCGCACAGCATTTTCAATATTCAATAAATCATCTTTATTTTTTAATAAATCTTCGAGCAATGTATAATTTAATTTCATAACTTGCTTTGTTCTCTGATTTAGCACCTCAAAATAACCTTTTTTTTTCCAATTCTCTTTCTGTCTTTCAGAATATCTATCAAAATTTGCAATCGATGCCCAAACAGCAAGAGCAGTAATTTCTTTTTTCAACTTTGCAGTCAATAACGAAATTGCTCCTCCACGACTATGCCCAATTAGATAAATATTTTTATTTAACTTTTCTCCAAAAAAATTATTTTGATACGCATCTAAAAGTTCTGACAACTCTTCTATCTCTAACGAAAAAGTATTTGCAGCAAATTTTTCAAGTTGATCAAACTCAAATAGATTATCACCAACACCATTATGAGAAAAATTAAATGCAACTACAAAGTAACCTTTAGTTGCAAAATAGTCACAAAGATAAGGTCCAAATCCCCAATCTTTAAAACCTTTAAATCCATGCACCAAAAAAATTGCTGGAGAATTCAATAAATTTTCATATCCATAACAAGAGATATTAATTTTATTCTGCTTAGAACTAAAAAAGGTAAAATCTTTCTTCATTATAATTCAAATATGCAGTTTATGAAAAGAAAAGTCAAGAAAATCATTAAAATAATACGAATTTATTTTTTATAAATTTGAAATGGTATCGGCTTTCTTTAATTTTAATTTTATCAAATACGAAATAAGGAAAAATGGATTTTCTATTTAATTCAGAACAAATTATGCTACGCGAAATGGTTAAAGATTTTGCGGATAAAGAGATACGACCAATCGCAAAAAAAATTGACGATGATCAAGAAATTCCTAAAGAGCTATTTTCAAAACTTGCACAAGCAGGTTTGTTCGGTACTGCGTTCCCTGAAGAGTATGGTGGTGGTGGATTTGGTGAATTTGGATTTTGCATTCAGCAAGAAGAAATTTCAAAAGTGTGTGGATCAACGGCAGCAACGATTGGCGCACATCAATCAATTGGTGCAAATGCAATTTATCTCGGTGGCTCAGCAGAATTGAAAAAAAAATATTTACCCATACTAACTTCAGGTGAATCTATTGCGGCATTCTGTCTTACCGAAGCAGAAGCTGGTTCAGATGCGTTCAACTTAAAATCTACTGCAAAATTAATTGGCGATAAATGGATTTTAAACGGAACAAAAGTTTGGGTTACTAATGGTGCTTACGCTGATGTATATTCAGTCTTCGCAAGAACTGAAAATGGAATCTCAGCTTTTGTAGTTGAAAAAAAATTTGATGGTGTTCAAGTTGGTCCCAATGAAAAAAAATTAGGGCTTAAAGGAAGCGCAACAAATGTGATTACTTTTAATGATGTAGCAATTCCAATAGAAAATTTAATTGGTATTGATGGAAGAGGATTTTTAATTGCGATGGCAACTTTAAATTCTGGAAGAATAGGTTTAGCCGCTTGTTGCTTGGGCGCGGCAAAAGAGTTGCTCGAAGCTTCTGTTAGTTATGCTAAACAAAGAAAACAATTCAACGAGCCGTTGATTAAATTTCAAGCTGTGCAATTTATGATTGCGGAAATCACAACAAAAATTTATTCGATGGAAAGTATGATTTATAGAACTGCAAAACGTTATGATGATAAAAAAGATATTGTCCAAGAAGCTTCAATGATTAAACTCTATTGCTCCGAAGCTGTTTCTGAAATAGCCGACAAAGCCTTGCAAATACACGGTGGAATGGGATTCTCCGCAGACTTAAGTATTGAAAGATTTTATCGCGACGCAAGAGTTCTTAGAATTTTTGAAGGAACAAGTGAAATCCAAAAATTAATTATTAGTCGGCATGCAATTAAAAAAAATGGTAAGTGGAAATTCTGATGCCTTTTATTTTAGTCATACCATCAATCGATATCAAAGACAGAAAAACTGTCAGAGTTGTGCAAGGAATTCCAGAAATAAAATCTGAAGAATATGGAAATGATCCTGTTGAGATGGCGAAAATCTGGCGCGCTGAAAATGCTAAAACAATTCACATAGTTGATTTTAATGCGATTGAAGATCATTCAGATTGTAACTTCGATATCATTGCTGAAATTTGTCGCTCTGTTGTTATTCCTGTTGAGTTAGCAGGTGGGATTAGAAGTTTAAGTGATGCAGAAAAAATGTTTGATTTAGGTGTTGCAAGAATTGTTATCTCAACTTTGTGTTTTGAAAATCCTGCAGAATTTAAAAAAGTAATTGAAAGATTTGGTCCTTCAAAAGTTGCTGCAGCTATTGATTTTATTGACGATGAAGTAGTAATTCGTGGACGCAAAATCAAGACAGGTTTGAAACCAGTTGATGAATCTATAAGACTTTCTGCAGTTGGAGTCGAAAGATTTATTGTTACCGATGTAAAAAGAAATGGAATGTTACTCGGACCAAATATTGAGATGTGCAAAACAATTGCCAATGTTACAAAAGCACGAGTTACAATTTCTGGAGGCGTTCGGAATAAAGATGAATTGATGGATATTCAAACTTTTCTCCCAATTGGAATTGACTCTGTGATAATTGGAAGAGCACTTTATGAAAACAGATTCCCGTGTCAAAAACTTTGGCGTATTGCTGAAATAGGTCTATTCAGTTAAATTAGATTTGAGGAAAAAAAAATTATGGCAGAAGATAATCAATTAACACAAAGTGGATTTTGGGTAAATATTTTCAAATCGAAAACTGATAAAAATGATTTGCTAAATTTGCTCAGTAAAATTCCCCCTTTCAACGAACTAAAAAGTAGTTCACTCAAAGAGATTTTTAAAATTGTAAATCAAAGAATTTATCAAAAGGGCGAATATATTTTTTTGCAGAATGACCCGGGCATTGGGCTGTATATTATCATTGAAGGTAAGGTTACTATTGAATATATTGCTCAGAACGGAGATAAAATTTTTCTTGCTTCTTTTTCTGAAGGAGATTTTTTTGGCGAGCTCGCATTATTGGATGGCGAAAAAAGATCAGCATCTTCAGTTGCAAAAACAGAATCTAAACTTGCTGTTATTTTCAAACCTGATTTAGATGAATACGTAAATAAATTTCCTAAAGAAGGAATTAAAATTGTTACAGGATTTTCAAAAATAATTGCTTCTCGTTTAAGACACTTAAACAATGAGTACCTCGAACTTATTAACAAGAACTTAAAATCAAAGGAGACTCAAAATGAATCTGACAATAAAAAAAATAATAGTTCCAGTTGATTTTTCTGATTTCTCAAAATCAGCTTTAAAATATTCTGTTCAGTTCGCAAAAAATTTTTCTTCTGAGTTGATTATAACTTATGTCATCGAACCCATTATTTATCCACCTGATTTCAGTATGGGACAAATCGCTCTCCCTTCTGTTAATTTGCAAATGGATGAAAGAGCAAAAGAAGAATTAGAGAAACTTGTTAAAATAGAAATCGGAGAAGAAGTTCCGGTAAGAATTGTGATTAGAACAGGAAAACCTTTTGTTGAAATTATTGAACTTGCTCGCGAAGAGGAAGCGGATTTAATAATTATTTCCTCTCATGGTCATTCAGGAGTCGAGTATATTTTATTCGGAAGTACAGCAGATAAAGTTGTGAGAAAAGCTCCTTGTCCCGTTTTAACTTTGAGAGATCCTTTGAAAGGTTTTAATATCAAAAAATTTTCTTGAGTGTAAAATCTATTTGAATGATAATAATTTTTTTCTGAAAGTAATCTTTAATTAGTTCGTTCTACAACAAACTCAACTAAATTTTGAAGTGATTTTTTTTCGGGTGATTCTTGAAAAATTATTAGTGATTTTTTTGCCTTCTGCGCTAACTCTAAAGCCATTTTTTCAGAATATTCTATTCCACCATTCTTTTGTACAAAACTTATTATCGTCTTTATATCATCACTCTTCCCACCGTTTTTGATAAGTTTTTTTATGCGAGTTACTTCATCTTTAGAAACGTTTTTGAATGCATGAATTAAGGGTAAAGTAATCTTTTTCTCTTTGATGTCACCACCAATTGGTTTACCAAACAACTTAGTTGTCCCTTCATAATCAAGCACATCATCTCTTATCTGAAAAGAGAGCCCAAGATTTTCTCCATATTTTTTCATCGCTGATATTTTGTCAGGATCATCAGTAACACTTCTTGCACCAATCTCACAGCACGTTTCAATTAGAGATGCAGTTTTGGCATTAATGACTTGGAAATATGTCTCTTCATCAATATCAAGTTTTCTTGTCTTTTGAATTTGAAGCAACTCCCCTTCTGACATTCTCTTTACCGTATTTGTAATTGTGCTCAAGAAATCAAAATCTTTTCCATCAACCGAAATCATTAATCCACGCGACAAAAGATAGTCACCCATTAAAACAGCAACTTTATTTTTCCAGACTGCATTAATTGAAGGAAAGCCTCTGCGCTTATCTGCATTGTCCACAACATCGTCGTGAATAAGTGTAGCAGAGTGCAATAGCTCGACTAACACTGCTCCTCGATAAGTTCGTTCACTTATTTCTCCACATAACTTTGCAGAGAGCAGCACAAGCAGTGGTCGAATTTTTTTTCCTTTTTGCTTCAGGATATAATTTGTGATTAAATCAACTAAACTTACTTTGGATTTAAGCGATTGTTTATAAAACTCATTAAATGCTTCAAGTTCAGATTTAATTGGTTTTGTAATTTCTTTCAGGCTATGCATCTTCACTCTTTTTCTGTGAGTACTTGGAAACTATGATACTTATTTCATAAAGAAAAACTAACGGTATTGCTAAAACAATTTGTGAGATTGGATCAGTTCCCGGCGATAGTAAAGCAGATAAAAGCAAAATCCCAATCAATGAATGTCTTCGATATTTTCTCATCATTTGAGGTGTTAGTATTCCTAATTTTGAGAGGAAGAAACTTACCATCGGCATTTCAAATATTAACGCTGCTCCAAGCATAACGCTAAGAACAATCGACATATATTCATCAATTGCAAATTCATTTTTAATTGCATCTGTTCCAAAAGCTGCAGCAAAGTTTAATACCAATGGGAGCATTAAAAAATATGCGAATAAAATTCCGGTGATGAAACAGAGACTTGAAAATAATACTATCGCGAAGATGTATTTTCTTTCTTTTTGTCTAAGTGCAGGAGAAATGAATTTCCAAATTTGGTAAAAAATATTCGGGATACTTATTATGATGCCACACATAATGGCAACTTCAAAGTAAAGAAAAATTTGTCCGAAAGGTTTTAAGTTCTGAAGTATAACTTGATTTTCAGTTGCGGGTTTTAATAAAATTCCTTCAATAATAAATTCGATAAAGATGGCACAAAAAATCGCACCAACCACTATTCCAATAATCGAATAAATTACTCGCCATCTGAGTTCTTCCAGATGCTCAAGAAAAGATAATTCTTCTTTAGAATTTTTATTTTCTGCTTCTTTATTTTTTGCATCCATCACTGGATTAAATTTTTATAGAGAGGAAATTTGTTACATAAAATTTTGACATCACTCTTAACTTTAGAAATAATTTCTTCATTGTTAAAATTTAAGATTACTTTATCAATTAGCTGAGCAATTTCTTTCATCTCAACTTCTGTCATTCCTCTTGTAGTCATAGCAGCAGTTCCAACACGAATTCCACTCGTTACGAAAGGACTCTTCGTGTCAAATGGTACCATGTTTTTATTCACAGTAATTCCAGCTTTCTCGAGAGTTTGTTCAGCAAGTTTTCCAGAAATATTTTTATTTGTTAAGTCGATTAACATCAAATGATTATCAGTTCCGCCTGAAATAATTTTGTAATCTTTTGCGACTAATTCACTTGCAAGAGTTTTCGCATTTCGAATAACTTGCTCGCCATATGACTTGAATGAATCAGAGAGCACTTCACCAAATGCAACAGCTTTTGCCATAATAATATGCATCAACGGACCGCCTTGAATTCCCGGCATTACAGTTGAGTCAAGAATTTCAGACATAAGTTTAAATCGATCGCCTTTAAGAGTTTTTATTCCAAATGGATTTTCAAAATCTTTTCCCATCAATATCACTCCGCCTCTCGGGCCACGTAAAGTTTTATGTGTCGTAGAAGTAACAAAGTGACAGTGTTCAAGTGGTGAATTCAACAAACCTTTTGCTATCAGTCCCGCAGGATGAGCCATATCGCAAAACATTAATGCTCCGACAGAGTCAGCTATTTGTCTAAATATTTTGTAATCCCAATCGCGTGAGTAAGCACTTCCGCCTGCGATTATCATTTTAGGTTTTTCTTTTTTAGCTATCTCCTCGATTAAATTGTAATCGAGTAATCCAGTCTCTTTGTCCAGAGTATAACCAAAAGCTTGATAAAGAATGCCCGAGAAATTTACGGGAGAGCCGTGAGTTAAATGTCCACCGTGAGCTAAGCTCAGTCCTAAAAATTTATCGCCGGGTTTCAATGCAGCCATGAAGACAGCCATATTTGCTTGTGAGCCACTATGCGGCTGAACATTTGTATATTCAGCGCCAAATATTTTTTTTAAGCGATCTCGTGCAATATCTTCAGCAATATCAACAAACTCGCAACCGCCGTAATATCTTTTATTCGGATATCCTTCAGCATACTTATTCGTCAACACTGATCCTGCAGCTTCAAGCACTGCTTCACTAACAAAATTTTCTGAAGCAATTAATTCAAGATTATCTTGTTGTCGGTTGATTTCACCTTGTAGTGAATCAAAAACTTCTTTATCATTTTTTAAGTGAGTGTACATATTTTACTTTCATCTATCTTGTCTAACAAACCAAAGTTCACCAAGGCTAAAACCAATTCCTAATTTGATAATATTTTCTTTTAGTAACTGCGAGTCAGTTGTGCCTCGTGAAATATATTGAATTCCAATATCGAATGTGTTTTCTCTTGCCAAAGGAAGTGATAATCCAGCTGAGACTCCATACTGATTTATTGAAGTGTTATTTAAATAGTAAGGAGTTTTTTCATAGAACAAACCGAAACGATAAATTACTAAATCGCCAAAATTTATTCCAAATTGATTAGGTCTATATTCTACAGCAAAATTAATGCGTGAGGAGCTTTGTAATTCCGGTTGAATTCTATCAGCAATTTTATATTCAGACCAGTTTTGAGTAATAAAATCAAGAGCAAATTGATATGATTCATTTAATCTAAATCCTAATCCAAATCCAATTCTCATTGGAATAGAATATTTAACTTTTCCAGATGAAACTGTATCAATAATAAATCCGGAACTTTTTGTTAGAGTAGTATCACCTGTAACATTTCCGATAAGATTTGCAGTGAACGCTAATTTAATATTGTCAACATTTTTAATCTGAATCATTTTTGAAAAATCTGGAGATATCAATCCGAATGAAAATCCAAGACCTTTAAGTCGATGTATATTCCTGAACTTAGAATTAGTTGATGCGTCATCATTGAAAATAATTTCAGAAGTATAATTTAGATTTCCGAAATAATAATCTAAACTTGCACCCAAGCTTAAATCAAATGGAAGTCTATAAGAAGTTCCAACAAATAATTTAGAAACTCCTCCCTCTCCTTTTTTATTCTCACTAAAATTACTGTTAGAAGTGTTTACAACTTCGTAACCTATTTTTGAAAAAGGAACAATTCCAACAACACCGCCGACACCATAATCTTTACTGATTGGAATGCCGATCATAAAACCAGAGAAAAAACTTCCTGCGAAATAATTATTTTGAGTTTGTGAGGAAGTAAAATTTCCTGCGAATGTAGCTCCCAGTTCAACTCGTGTTAGTCCAATTTTATTCCAAGCAGCAGGATTTAAGTTCGATAAAAAATCTCTGTCTTCAATTGTTAACCCGAGATCTCCCAGAGCCAATCTTCTTGCTGAGTAAGAATACTCAACGTTACCAAGCCCAAACCGTGAATAGATTGAACTCGCTTGAGCAAATAAATTAAATTCTAATAAAAGAATAAAGAGTAACGCATTTAATAATATTTTTAATTTCATTTATAACTTTACTTTTTTTGCGAATAAATAATATTTAATCGAGGTCTTAGAGCAGCATTTACATTTCCGCTGCCAAAAATTTGAAATGATTCTAATCCAACATTCTCATCAAGATTCATTAGGATTAATCCGTTGTTAGATCCGTCCTTTATCCATCTGTTAACCATAAAAGAGATATCACCTTTGAAAGTATTATTTTCTCTGCTTAAGACTGTATAATAATTTCCATCTCGTGCATTTGTAGTGCTGTCAGTAGATAAATAAACTATCAAAGAATTTGCAAAAGTATTTCCAACTCTTGTTCTCAATGTATCAATCGTCAAAGTGATAAAAGCATTGTTCACAATTGCTGTTTTTGGAATTGAAGAAATATCAAACCAAAGATTAGAATGAACTGCAATTCCACTTTGTGTAGTAAGAATAGTTTTATCAGTTGTATTAACATCTCCATCAACAAAATGGATATCAGCATTGACAATAAAATTTAGTGTATCGTTAGTGCCAGTGGGACCAATTTTTGTGATTACTCTCAAATAAGGTGCATCATCAAACTGCAATGTTGAAGCTCTGAAACCAACGAAGCGTCCTGTGTTTAAGCTTGGTCTAAGCATTACTCCATTTGTATTAAAAGTGTTGCTGTCTTTCGCGAACTGAAACCATTCTCTAACAAGATTATTATCAAGTGAAACTTTTACGAGTGTGTCTGAAATACTTCGCGAAGTGATAGAATTATTATTTGCAAATTGAATCTGCTCCATGTCATTTGAATTTAGTGTCAGTGGATCCCAAACGTTTAGAATCTTATGTGCAGTAAAATCAAAAGTTGCTGCAGTATCACCAAATCTATAAACAGGCTTAAATATAATTTCATTTGAGACTATGATTAAGCTATCCATCTTTAATTTAATTGTCTCAGATAAATTGATTGCAAATTTAATTGCAAAGTTTGATTGCAAACGACTCTGCTTACCAAGAATAATTACATCTGCAAGCCCCAATTTAATTGGAGTTTTGTAAGAAGATGAAAATTGTTTTAGAGTATCATTGAATGAATCAATATTAACAACTTGCAAATCATCTTTAGCAAGAAGATCTTCACCTATGTCTGAAGGCGTATCACTACAAGCGGGTAATAAAATTAATAATGAAAAAATAGAAACCGAAAGAAAAAATAATTTGATATTTTTTAATTCAATTATTGTTGAAATCTTTTTTAATAAACTCACATGCTTCCTTAAAATTTTCTGCTACAAAGTTTGGAATAATTTTTAGATTAGACAAGCTACTGATTTGTGCCTTACCATAACCAGTTTTGACCAATATAGTTTTAACACCGGCATTTAATCCAGATAAAATATCTGAACTCATATCGCCAATTAAATATGATTTATTTAAATCAATGTCGAATTCTTTTGCTGCGTCAAGTATCATTTTTGGTGAAGGTTTTCTGCTATCGCACTCTTCAGGGGTATTAAAATCAGGATGATAAGCACAATAATAAAATTTATCAATTTTAACATTGTACTCTGAAAGAAGATTGTTTATTTCATCATTGACTGATTTAACATCTTCTTCAGTTATAAGCCCTCTTGCAATTCCCGATTGATTTGAGACCACAATCAACATAAAGTTCAAATCATTTTTTAAGAACGAAAGCGATTCACCAACTCCATCCAATAATTTTACTAATGAAGGATCGCCTAAATAACCTGGATCTTCATTTATAGTTCCGTCTCGATCAAGAAAAAGAGCCTGAGTCATTAATTAGCTACAATCGACTTATACAATTCAATATATTTTTTTGCCGAAGCTTGCCAACTGAAATCCATCTTCATTCCGTTCTTCATGATCTTAGTCCAGACTTTATTGTCTTGGAAAAGTGCTACAGCTCTATTAATCTCCTTAACCATCGCAGCGGAGTCATACTGCTTAAACATAAAGCCGTTACCATCGCCAGTTTTTTCACTATACTTTTCGACAGTATCAGCTAACCCACCAGTTTCTCTCACAATTGGAACTGCACCATAAACTAAACTGTACATCTGGTTTAAGCCGCATGGCTCATATCGCGAAGGCATTAGATACAAGTCAGAACCTGCTTCAATAAGATGAGCCAATTCATCGTTGAAACCTAAATAACAAGCAAACTTAGTTGGATATTTTTTTACAAATTTTTCAAATGCTGTGTGATATTTTTTCTCGCCCGTTCCGAGCAAAACAAATTGCACATTTAATTTCATAATATCATTGAATCCATCTACAAGAAGATCAATTCCTTTTGAATCATACAAACGAGAGATCATTCCAATGACAGGAATTTTTGGATTGAACTTAAGTCCAAATCTTTCGACTAATGATTCCTTATTGACAGCTTTACTTTCTAAATTTTTCAGTCCAAATTTTTCTGGAATAAATTTATCAGTTTCAGGATTCCAAATATTTTTGTCAATTCCATTTAACAAACCATGAACTAAACTTTTTCGTTTTGATAAAGTTGTGTTTAGTCCGCCACTCAATTCTTTGTCTGATAAAATTTCTTTTGAATATGCTTCGCTCACAGTGTTAATCATATCAGCGTAGAGAATTCCCGCTTTCATATAATTTAATTTTCCATCGTGTAAAATTCCTTTTTCGGAATTGAGCGATTCAGGTAATCCAGTTTTATCGAAAGAACTTTTTGGAAAAATTCCTTGATAAGAAAAATTATGAATCGTTAATAAAGTTTTAAATGGATGAAAAAATGAGTCAGCCGAATAAAGAGTTTTTAAGTAAGCAGGAATTAAAGCACTTTGCCAATCGTTACAATGAATTACATCGGGCGTCCAGCCGAGTCGCTGAATTAATTCAAACACAGCACGCGCCATCAAAATATATCTTTCATCGTTATCTTTATAATCAACTCCAGTTAATGGGTCGGAATAAAGACTTTTTCTACTTCCATAATAATCTTGATTATCAAGGAAATAAATTTGCACTCT
The DNA here is from genome assembly GCA_013824085.1 of Chlorobiaceae bacterium. Classification (GTDB taxonomy): domain Bacteria; phylum Bacteroidota; class Ignavibacteria; order Ignavibacteriales; family Ignavibacteriaceae; genus PNNF01. The sequence continues at coordinate 115,835 of PNNF01000001.1, forward strand.
TACTCGTTGTGAAGGAAGGAAAGAAGATTTCAGAGAAAAGATTTGTTTTTTCTCTCCAATTTTTATTGCAATATCTTTTAGTCTCACAACATCGTGAATTTTGTACTTCCTACTATCAATTGCACCATATTTGGGGACTAGAATTCTAACCTCGTGTCCGAGTTCAGTTAGCATCTGAGGAAGAGCTGAAGAAACATCTGCCAATCCACCTGTCTTTACAAAAGGGAATAATTCTGGCGTTACGAACAGAATACGCAATCTTTTAGATGAGGACATTTAAACCTTATTAATTATTACTTTGCAAAAATACATAAATTAATCATTTTTTCCTATTATTTACATTGCTTTAGAAACTCAATTTGGATATTATGATTAGTTAAAAATAAAATTAATTCGAGAAGAAAAAATTTTGCAAAGGAGAACTCAATTTCTTTTTTTTGATTAACTCAGAATTGAAAAAATATTCTTCAGAGAATTCACATTATTGTTTTGCTTTATTGAAAATTATTTAATGAAAAATTCTACAAAAAAAATTCCCACAAATACTATGAAAAATAATCATCAATAGTACACATGGGAAAATTAAACTGATAACAATTCAATGATTCAATTTTATCACGTAAAGATTATTTGAGCTCCCGCTGAAGTTTCATAGAACTCACCAACAGTAATTACACCATCAACTTGTGGACAAAAATCTTTTTTCGTTAAGTGAAACATATCGACAGTAGCTTTGCAGCCGTAAATTTTGCATCCCGCGTCATGAATCATTTCAATAAATTCTCTTACTGGAGGAATGTCAAGTTTTTCCATCTCTTTTTTCATCATCGAAGTTGCGAACCAAGACATACCGGGAATTGCTCCCATCCAAGTTGGAAGTCCAGGTCCCATTGCATCGGGCACGCACATCGCTGGATTCCCAACGGTTGCAACTTTTAATTTATCCATTTTTTTTTTCGAGAACTGCATGCAATCCAAAGAAAGTGAAAAAAAGTTGTGCTTCAATTCCTTCCATCCTTGCACCATTTGCCATTATCAATCCTGGATAGACTCCTTCAAGTGATCCACGAGAAATTATTATTGAAACTTTTTTAATTGGTTCAGACATTATTTTTACTCCTTTTATTAAACACAACCTTTAGGTTTTGGAAGTCCAGAAATTTTTGCTGCTTTTTTTGCTGGACCATTTGGGAATAGTGCGTAGAGTTCTTTAGTATCAACTCCACTCTCTTTTGATAATTTACGAATTGAAGGCGCATCTTTTTTTTCGATAAATTCTTTTCGCATATAATTTATAACTGCCCAGTGGCGTTCTGTCAATGATACAATACCTTCTTCTGATGCGATTGCTTTAGCGATATCTTCATTCCAATCATTCAAATTTTTTAGATTTCCGTCTGCATCAAGTTCTAACATTTTTCCTGCATATTCTTTTGTAGCCATTTTACTCCTCGATTTGATTTGTCTATTTTTTATTTTTTCAAAAATTATCTATTCAAAATTATTACTAATGAAATAAATTCTGACTATAATAAATAATTTTTTTTTATAATTTTTTCCCAGCCATTGACATATGAGATTTCATCGGCAACTCTGTTCCCTTCAGAAGTATATTCCAGTAAAACCACTTGAACATCATTTTCCCATAGTGATTCATTTTCGTCTCTTCTAGCAGAGAAAAAGGTCCCACCAGAGGCAATGGAAATTTTCCGGGCAACGGTTCAGTCTCGTAATTAAAGTCGATCAAAATTCCTTTACCAAATCCAGTTTCGATAAAACAGTTTGCGTGTCCATCAAATTTTTCAGATGGTGCTTCACCTTTCATAACACTTACAAAATTTTTGAATAAAATATCTGCTTGAAAATGTGCGACAGAACCTGCTTTGGAGCTTGGTAAATTTGTTGCGTCTCCAATTACAAAAATATTTTCATAACCATCAGCAATTAATGTCTGTTTATTAGTTGGAATAAAATTCAACTCATCCCCCATTCCACTTCTTTCAATCGCATCATCGCCTTTATTTGTAGGTATTGTAACGAGAAGATCAAAATCAACTTCTCTCTCATCCCAAGAAATTATTTTTTTATTTTCATTGTCAACCTTTGCAATACTGAAGTCACTCACCAATTTAATATTTTTTCTTTCCAAAAAATTTCCAAGCAGTAATGATGCTTTCGGTTTTGTAAATGCACCTGACAAAGGCGTGACATAAGTAATTTCAACTTTGTTGCGAAGATTTTTTTCTGTGAAAAAAGAATCTGCTAGAAAGGCAAACTCGAGTGGTGCAACGGGACATTTGATTGGCATCTCGGTTATATTTATCACAAGTTTTCCGCCTTGCCAAGTTTTCAAAAAATTTGATAATGCTAAAGCTCCTTCAATTGTATAAAAATCAAAAATATTCTTATACCATAGTTCCCCTTTTAATCCCTCAGTTTCAGTTGGAGCAATTTTTGAACCCGTTGCAATTATTAAATAATCGTATGAAAGTTCATTTCCATTTTGCAATTTTACTTTGTTTGCTTTCGGTTCAATCTTATCAATGCCCGCTTTAATTACATTTACTCCTTGCGGAAAAAAATCTTTTTTGGGTTTTACTACATCTGACTCGGAATAAATTCCGAAAGGGATAAATAAAAATCCGGGTTGATAATAATGAGTTTCATATTGATCAACAATTGTAATATTCCATTCACTTTTATTTAGCGAAGAATTGAATTTATTTAACATCATCGTGCCTGCAGTTCCTGCTCCAAGAATCAAAAGATTTTTCATACTATTCCTTTTTTATGTTTTACAATTTTTTATGATTTTTTTTTTAAGAGTTATTGAGTGAGTGAAAAATATTCTCATTCGTAATTTCTGTTCAGTATTGATTTTACATTATTAAAAATCAGAGTTGAGTCACAACTCAATATTTTGTTCTGATATATAGAAGATATCGAAAAGAGATGATCATTATGTTTTGGTATCTGCATCATTTAGTCAGCGATTGATATTTTTTATATCGGATTATTTTTTATTATAGTTAATAATTAATTCCTAAGTAAGATGCAGTTACTTAGAAAAGGATTCAAAGAAAACTGAAATAAATAAAAAATATTTTTTTGAAAAAAAAATCAATTGAAAGAATCAAAAGAAAAACGATTAAACATGTCTCCAAATGAAATCGCTCATATCAAGATCTTCCTCATCAAAAGCGCCTCTGATGAGTATCTTATGAATTTCTTCGCGTGATAATCCATCGCTGTAATCTAATTTTTCAAAGAGAGTATTGATGTAACTTCTGACCATATAAAAACCAGCAAGAGCAAAATAATTACTTAGAATCGCGAACAAATCAATAATGACTTTATTCTCTTTGTTCTCAATTATTTCAGGATGCTCAGAGAGGAAATTCCAAAAAGCTTTTTTGCTTAAGAAGAGAGCATAATTTAATTCACTAAGTGGGAACCCTTCATTGAAACGATCAGAACCAACTTTGCAAAAGAATTGTTCAGCGGCGTCGTTATTAGCGCCGTGCTTAAGCCATGATGCCAAATTTAAGTAGGTCTCTTCTTCACGCTTAATCACTTTCTCACTATCCAACTTGTGATAAGTATTCATATACTCTGAACTTTTTACCTCTTTGTAATAATCAAGAGCGATATCACGTCTATTATTTTCAATTAATTGGCTTAAGTAATTCATTTCCATTTTGACTCCACAATATTTTTTTGTAAATGTTCAACTACAAATAATAAATTAGATTTTACAAAAGAAAATTAGCTTTTAATATTTTTATCAACAAATAATAAATTTATTGGTTGAAGTGATATTGAATCAATTTAAGATTGTTAAGAGCAATTATTTACACATTCAAAAATTTTTTTTTCATTCAGCAGAATCTATACACCAATTTCAGAGGAGCATAATTCAGAATAAGAATTTTCAATGCTCTCAATTTTACTTATATTTGTTTATGCAAAAATGTAAATATAAAATATCAATTTTCTTCTTGGCAGCAGTTTCGTTCTTTGTTTCTATGCCAGCTATCTCATTTCTCGGGTGTGGTGCAGTTCCAGTTGCTACAAGATACGGCGAGAAAAAACCTATTCCTGAAAATGTTCCATTGAAAGAAAAAATTAGTGAGAATGTAATTGAGGAAGATTTCGATTTCTCAAATTTTCAACATAACATAATCGTTGAAAGTAAACCTACCGCTAAAGTAAAATCTGTTAATTCAAATGTCTGGTTTAATTATGATGAAACTGATAAAGCTCGAACTTATAAAAAAGAAAAAGGATTTAGAGTTCAAGTAGTTACAACTGATATTTTTGAAGAAGCTGATAGTGTTAGAGCTGGACTCTACTTTAAGACTTATCAAAGAGCAATGTATATCGACTTTGACCCGCCATTTTATAAACTTAAAATCGGTGATTTCCTCGACATCAATGCTGCAAAGGAATTGAACTTCAAGTTGAATCAATTGGGATATCATAACTCTTTAGTCATTCCGGATTCAGTAAATGTAATTAATTAAAATGTTGAAACTTCTCAAAAATCCTGAACAGATTATCACTGTCAATACGAATGGGAAAAATTTTAAATTCGGTAAACTTCAAAATCAAATCGGCCTCCTTTCTGAGCACTCAATAATAATTGAAAATAATCTCATCGCTGACATTATTCCAAATGCTTCAATCAAAAACGAATCAACTTTTCAGATTATTGATTTTACAAAAAAAATAATTTTACCGGGATTAGTTGAAAGCCATACGCACACTGTATTTGCAGGTTCACGCTCAATTGAATTTATGAAAAAATTAAAAGGCGTAACTTATGACGAGATTGCAAAAAGTGGCGGTGGAATAAATACAACTGTTACTGCTGTCAGAGAAAAATCTTTTGAAGAATTGGTAAACTTAACTATTCCAAAAATTAAAAATTTTATTTCGCAAGGTGTAACAACATTAGAAATAAAAAGTGGATATGGTTTAAATTTTGAGAACGAAATAAAAATGTTGAATGTAATTAATCATCTCAACAAAATTTTTCCAATTGAAATCGTTTCAACTTTTTTAGGTGCTCACACATTTCCGAATGACTTAAAAAATAAAAGAGAAGTTTATCTTGATGAAATTATTTTGAAGATGCTTCCTTTTATTTCTGAAAATAAATTAGCAGAATTTTGCGATGGCTTTTGTGAGACTTCTGCTTTTACTCCTGAAGAAATTGAAAAAGTTTTTATCCGAGCAAAAAGTTTAGGACTAAAATTAAAATTGCATTCAGAACAATTTAATAATATTGGTGGATTGGAAAAAGCGTTAGAACATAATGCTATCAGTATTGACCATCTCGAAGTCTTAAAAGAGAACCAAATAGAAAAGCTAAAAAATTCTGATACAGTTTCTGTGCTACTTCCGGGTGTTTCATATTTCTTAAATTACGATTACGCACCCGCAAGAAAATTAATTGATAACGACTGCACTGTTGCTCTTGCAACTGATTACAATCCGGGCTCTTCAAATATTAATTCTTTGAGTTTAATTTTTTCTCTTGCAGCAATCAAATTAAAAATGACTCCCGAAGAAATTATTTCTGCTTACACTATTAATGCGGCAAAATCACTCGATAGAAATTTGCAAGTCGGAAGTATTGAGCTTGGAAAGAAAGCCGATTTTTCAATCTTCGATACACTTGATTATTCAGAATTGATCTACAATGTTAATTCAAATTTAAATATCATGACAATTAAAAATGGTGAGATAATTTATCACAACAAGGAGAGAGAATGAAAATAATTGAATGTGTTCCAAATTTTAGCGAAGGCAAAAATAGTGATACTTTTGATGCGCTTAAAGATTCGATAAAAAATATTCCCGATGTAAAACTTTTAAGTCTTGAACCAGATGGAGATTATAATCGCGTAGTTGTTACTTTAGCTGGAAATGAAAATGGAATCTTAAACGGCGCAATTGCTATAACAAAAACTGCTGCTGACTTGATTGATATGAGAAATCATAAAGGTGAACATCCTCGTTTAGGTGCAATTGATGTGGTTCCATTCGTTCCAGTAAAAAATGCTACGATGGATGAATGCGTAAATTTATCAAAAGAATTTGGGAAAAGAATTTCAAACGAATTAAGTGTGCCTGTTTATCTTTATGAAGAAGCAGCACAAAAACCAAACAGAAAAAATTTATCCGACATTCGTAAAGGCGAGTATGAAGGCTTGGAAGCTAAACTTCAAAATGAAGAATGGTATCCCGATTTTGGAAAAAATATTTTCAATTCGAAACTTGGAGCAATTGTTACAGGTGCAAGATTTTTTTTAGTTGCGTATAATGTGAACATAAATTCGACTGATGCTAAATATGCAAAAGAGATTGCAGAAATTCTTCGCGAGAGTGGTAGAGTTAAACGTGATGAGAATGGAATCATCGTGAAAGTAAACGGACAAAGCGTGAAAGAACCTGGCAAACTAAAACACTTCAAAGGAATGGGCGTTAGTCTTGAAAAATATAACTTAACGCAAGTTTCAATAAATTTAACAAATTATAATGTTACCCCACTTCACGTAGCATTTGAGGAAGTGAAGAATGAAGCTGCAAAATTAGGAGTCGAAGTAATAGGCAGTGAAATTGTTGGACTCGTTCCTCTCGAAGCGATGTTGCAAGCAGGAAGATTTTATTCGAGTGATAAATCAGCCGATGAAATTTCATTGGTCGATGTTGCTATTGATAAACTTGGGTTGAGCAGACTTAATCCATTTATTAAGAGCGAAAAAATAATTGACTTCATGATCAAACAATAACGGAAAGGATGAAATATGGATCTCTCAAAATCAGTACAAAATTATTTAGATGAATTATCATCAAACTCGCCTACTCCCGGTGGTGGAAACGTTGCTGCATTCTGTGGCGTGTTATCATCTTCACTTGGAATGATGGTGTGTAATTTGACTATTGGCAAAAAAAAATATGCTGATGTCGAAAATGAAATGACAGAAATCGAAAACAAGTTCAATAACTTAAAAACTACTTTTCTAAAACTTGCAAAAAAAGATAACGACGCATTCGATAAAGTAATGGATGCTTTTAAGTTGCCAAAAGAATCTGAAGAGCAAAAATCACTTAGAGGGAAAGCTATTGAAAATGCAACAATACTTGCTGCAAACATTCCTGCTGAGGTAATTGCAACATGCAAAGAAGTGCTTCCTTTAATTGAGACAGTAGCAAAAAAAGGAAATCAAAATTCTCTTTCAGATAGTGGCGTTGCACTCTCGTTAATTGGTGCTGCAAACGATGGAGCTTTCATGAATGTGCTGATAAATTGTTCATCACTTTCTAACCAATTAATTGCAAAGGATATTTTATCTAAGACTGAAATAAATTATTTAGATGTAAAAAATAATGTAAGCTCTTTATTAAATGAAATATTGAATAAGATGAGGCCACAATGAAATCTATTTCAATATTATTTTTTTCTCTCTTTTTTTTCTCATCAACATTGTTCTCACAAAATGTCAAACTTGGAATTGATGTACTTCAAGAAAATAATTTTGACATTCTAAAAGGAAAAAGAGTTGGACTTGTTACAAATCCAACAGGTGTTGATCGAAACTTAAATTCAACAATCGACATTTTGCACAACTCAGATAAATTTGAACTCGTTGCTTTGTATGGACCAGAACATGGAGTAAGAGGAGATTACGCAGCAGGCGACTATGTTGAATCATACATTGACTCAAAAACAAATTTACCCGTTTACTCGCTTTATGGTAAAACGCGAAAACCTTCTAAAGAAATGCTTCAAGGTGTTGATGTTATTGTCTATGACATTCAAGATATTGGCTCACGTTCATACACTTACATTTCAACAATGGGATTAGTGATGGAAGCGTGTGCTGAAAATAACATTGAGTTTGTAGTGCTTGATCGACCTAATCCTCTCGGTGGAATTAGAATTGAAGGCAATATTGTCGAGCCAGAATTTATCTCTTTTGTAAGTCAATTTCAAATTCCTTATGTGCATGGACTGACTGTTGGTGAATTAGCAAAAATGTTAAATGAAAAAAAAATGTTGAAAGATGGTTTGCAATGTAAACTAACAGTTGTGCCGATGAAAAATTGGAAACGAGAAATGTTGTGGGAATCGACTGGGCTACAATGGGTAATGACTTCGCCTCACATTCCATATAAAGAAACGCCGTTGTATTATGTTGCTTCAGGAATTTTAGGCGAGTTGGGTTTTATTTCTGAAGGAGTTGGATACACAATTCCATTTCAAATTTTTGTTGCAGAATGGATTGATGCTGAATTAATAGCACAAAAATTAAATGCAAGAAATATTGAAGGCATTCACTTTAGACCAATTACTGTAAAACCTTTTTATACCAAACACAAAGGCAAAACTCTGCACGGTGTTCAACTTCATTTAATTGAACAAGAGAAAGTAAATCTTATGAGTTTACAATTTATTTTTCTTGAAGTTCACAATGAATTGTATCCAGATAAAAATCCATTTGTTGTTGGTGACAAAGGAAGATTCTCAATGTTTGATAAAGTGACTGGTTCAAATTTGGTGAGAGAAAAATTTGTTGAGAGTGGCTTGAAATATAGCTCAATTGAAGGTTTCTTAAATAAAGATATCGAAAGTTTTAGAAAATTATCAAAGCAATTTTATTTGTATGATTAATCTTTTAAATCAAAAATTAAATCTGTTACGTTCCAACGTGGAGGCAGATTAATTATCTCGGGAAAATATTTAAAGAATTCTGATGGCTTAAATGGAAATGGAAAACCTTCAGTAAATTTTTTATTTCTATCTAAATCATAAATTATTTTTAATGAATATTTTCCCGGTTCAATTCTTGTAAAATCAAATTTTCCTAATGAATCAATTTTTTGTGAATAGACAAAATTTGGGTCGTCCATATTATTCAAAATTAAAAATGGATTCTTTGAGATGTCAAAGTTTTCAACTATTCCTGAGAGACCAGTAAATTCAAATCCCGTAATTGTTCTAAATCTAAAAATATAAATTGAGTCAAGACTATTCCCTGCTGCATCTTTAAAATAATTAAAGTTCATTCTGATTTGATATGGCTCATCATTATTTAGTTTCTGTTGAGCGTTAATTTGAATTGAAGCATCATCAATTTTTTCTACAGAATATATTACTTTAATTCTCGATGTATCTTCCAAAATAATTTGATTACTTGCTGAGGCAAAATCAAAAGCATCATTAAAATAGAATTGAAAAGATGGTTTTAAAAAATCAACTCGATTACTATTATAACTTGGATTTGCTCTTACTATGGTTGGTGCAATAGTATCAAGCTTCATGTTAGCATTAAAATGAACAGTATCAATAAAACTTTTATTCCCTAATTCATCAACCAAATTTTTTGTAATTAAAAAATAGGGTTTCTCATTCTCCAATTTATTTTCAATCACCAAAACAATATCATTATCTCTCCTTCCCTTGAAAAAATATTTTGGAACGACGTTAATAGTTTCTGCTGAATCTTTGAGAAGAAAATTTTCAAAATTATTTTTCGCGAGATTAATTGGCTCGGATAAATTTAACAACAAATGATTTGCATCAGTCATTACTACTGATAATGCAATTGGAGGAACAGTATCAATTTTTGCAAGTAAAAAATCAAGATTATTAAACGCTGAATCAGTTTCAGTTAAATTAATATCTTGCGATGCAACTCCAATCATATCTTGATGAGATTGAAATAATAAATCTCTAAATTCATCTTTCACTGCAAATACTCTATAATTCCCGAAAGCTAATCCTTTCAAATTATAAAGTCCATCTCCCCCAACTTGTGAAATATAATCAGGATTATGTTTGGAAGGATTTAAAGTATCAGCAAGCAATCGATAAGCATAAATCATAACTCCACTTGGCTTATCGTCAAAAACTTTTCCAGAAATTGAAGCGTAATCAATAAATGAACCAGTAGAAAAAGAAAACGAAAAAGAATTTGCCATGCGATTGCGATTATTAAAATCAACTACATCAGTGCCAATCGTAATATTATAAGTTGTAGCTTCTCTTAACTTTGTAGGGAAAGAAATTCTTACTGATTTTCCTGACCAATTTAATTCGAGCGCGCCTGCGATTGCAGGAGAAATAAATATTGCATCGCGAACAGTTCTCTTATCAACAAATTCCGAGAATTTTAATTCGAAATAATTTTTTTCATAAAATACAGTTCTATCAGAAGGATAAACTTCAATTATTTCAGGTGGAACTTTATCAACTTCACCACCGCCGGGTGGAAGTTGCAAAGCACAACTTGATAAAAAAAATATACCAAATAAAAAAATTAATTTTTTGTACGCGAATTTAACCATCTATAATATTGTCGAGCATATTTTTTGTGAGTAGAATAATTAGTTGAAAAATTATGTCCTCCTTTTGTATCAGCAACAAAGAAGATATAATTATGTTTTTCTGGAAACAAAGTTGCTAAGATAGCATTCTCTCCAGGATTATTAATCGGTCCCGGAGGTAAACCATAATGTCGATACGTATTATACAAATTATCAATTCGTAAATCTGAGTGAAATAATCTTCGCCAGCTAGTTCCAAGCGCATATTGCACTGTCGGGTCGGCTTGCAGTTTTATTCCTCTTTTTAGCCGATTAAAATAAACACCAGAAATTTTTGGCATCTCTGCAATTTTATTTGTTTCACCGTCAACTATTGAAGCTAAAGTTAAAATTTGGTGTTTCGAGTACCCAAGTTTTTTTGCTTGATTTTTTAACGAATCATTAAAAAATAATTTTGTTCTACTTAGCATCGAATCAAGAATTTCTTCAGCATTAGAATTTTTATAAAAAAAATAATTTCCCGGTAAGAGATAACCTTCTAAACTATACGCATTAATATTTTTTCTTTTTACAAAATCTTCTTCAAATGATTTTAGATGAAATGCTTGAGAGTCAACAACACCAAGCGAATGCAAACGTTCTGCAATTCTCGCAACAGACATTCCATCATTAATTCTTATGTCTAATAATAAGTCACCATGACCACCGACTAATAAATCAAGAAGTTCGAGATAACTAAGTCCATTTGGAATATGATATCTTGCAGCTTGCACATTCCTTTCAGCCCCATAAATAAAGGCGGCAACACGAAAATTAAATTTACTTGGAATAATTCCACGTGAATAAAGAGAATCGATCACAACTGAAAATGGCTGACCTTTTCTTATTTCTAAAAATTGTGGTTCAGGTCCTTTATAATAATTAGATGAAAAAAAAGTATAAAACAAAAGACTAAAGACAACCACGAAGAAGATAGAGATTATCGTAAAATCTTTTTTAGAAAGTAATTGTGAAAATTTTAATTTTGGATTATTGTTGTTCAAATTTTTTGTCATTTCTTTTTTGCTTCTGCTCTTTGAATAGCTCTCGACTCATCAAGTATTCTTTCATAGATTCGAGTAATCGCAACATCAGTTAATGGTTCAATTTTATTTTTTTTTACTCTTGTTGCCACATCTTTTTCTCGCTCAGGCGAATAGGTTGAAATGCCGAGTGATTTTTTTACTCTACCGATTAAAACTGAATGAAAAGTTCTTCTACTTAATAAAGCAACAATTTGCTCATCTAAAAGATCAATTTCATTTCGCAATCGGTTCAGAATTTCCTCTCGTTCTATATCACTGAGTGAGTTCAATTCTTCATTTATTTTTTTGTATATCGAATCCATTAAAACAAAGATAATAAATTTTAGATTTGATTAGAACTTATTGAAAATATTTTGAAAAAAAACTCGGGAAAGGTTCATAATCAAGGTCAAAAGTTTCGCCCAAATCAAAAAGATTTTTTGCACGATTGGCAATCATCGCTGCATTGTCACCACAAAATTGTAAATCTGGAATGACAACTTTCTTATTATATTTTTTTCCTAAGAGCGTAAACTCATCTCGCAAAAAACTATTTGCTGCAACTCCTCCAACTAATGAGATAGAATTGAGCTGATATTTATTAATCGCTCTTTCTACATTTCGTGTTAACGATTTTACTGCAGTTTTTTGAAAAGCTTCTGCAATGTCAAATAATTCTTTTTCTGGAATTGCACTACTCTCTCCATATTCCTTCTGAATAAAACGAAGCACAGAAGTTTTGAGTCCACTAAAAGAAAAATCAAATTCATTTTTTAATTGTGCAATTGGAAAAACAATTTTGCTTCCGTTACTTTTTTCTGCATACTCTTGAATTTTTGGACCACCCGGATAACCAAGCCCCAACATCTTCGCAACCTTGTCAAATGCTTCTCCAGCTGCATCATCAATTGTTGAACCAAGTTTTTTTATTCGCGAAAAACTTTCTACAACTAATAATAAAGTATGTCCACCTGAAACAACCAAAACTAAAAAAGGAAATTCTGGTTTTTCTTTCATCAAAAATCCTGAATAGATATGCCCTTCAATATGATTTACGGGAATGAAAGGTTTTTTCAATGAGTAGGACAAACCTTTGCCAAAAATAAAACCAACGAGGATAGCTCCTATCAAACCCGGACCAGCGGTAGCAGAAATTAAATCTATTTCATTCAATTCAAGTTTTGATTCTTTTAATGCGAGTCTCAATAATGGAACTATTTGTTGTAGATGTGCACGGCTCGATAATTCTGGAACAACGCCACCAAATTTTTTATGAAAATCTTGCGATGATACTAAATTAGTTTTTAATACATCATCAGAAATTATTGCAACAGAAGTTTCATCGCATGAACTTTCAATACCTAAAATATTCATTATTTTATATTGAAAAATGCTTTGACAATATTGCCTGCCATATTTGGATTTTCTTTTAGTCTTCTGATAGAATATTTATACCAATCTTTTCCATAAGGAATATAAATTCGTAAGCGATGTTTGTCAGCATTTATTTTGTCACGCAAATCTTCTCTAACTCCAAGCAACATTTGAAATTCATATTTCTCGCGTGGAACTTTAAGCCGATTAATTATTTCAAGACTTCCATCAATCAAATAAGTATCGTGTGTTGCAATGCCAACATAATTTCCATTCTTTAACATCAGTTCAAGTACTTTCAAAAAATTGTCTCTAATTTCTTGGCGATCTTTATAAGCAATTTTTTCTGGCTCGACATAAATTCCTTTGCAGAAACGATAATTAGTTCCCATCTTGTTAAGCTCTGCTGCATCATCGTATGTCCGCTTCAAATATGACTGCAATACAACACCGACATTCCGATGAGTTGCGAATAATCTTTTGTAAAGTTCAAATGTTCTATCAGTTGTCGAAGAATCTTCCATATCAATTCTAACGAAGTTATTCATTGCTGCTGCTTTAACGACAAGCTCTTTAACTTGCTGATATGCAAAATCAAGATCTAACATCAATCCCATTTGTGTCGGCTTAATAGAAAGATTTGAATTTAATTTATTAGTTTCAATCGCATCTAAAACTCTTAGGCATTCTTCTTTAGATTCGACGGCTTCTTCTTTAGATGTGATCGATTCGCCGAGTACATCAATAGTGGTCATTATTCCTTTTGCATTGAGTTCTTGAGTAACTCGAATTGCATCATCTAACAATTCGCCCGCTATATATTTTTTTGAGAAAAAGTGAACTACCCCTTTAGGCATTAGTTGAACAATATTTACAATGATTTTATTTATAAATGACATAAATTTTCCAAAAAATGATTATGTAAAATTAAGCATAAAGAAGTGAAAGACAATTAACTATTAAAAAGATTTCCTTTTTCATACGTGCCAAATAGACGAATGTCATCAGAAATTTCGGAAAGATGTTTCATTGCATTTTTGATTTTAAATTCTTTTAAGTCTCCTTGTAAATCAACGAAGAAGCGATACTCAAATGGCTTTGCAAATATTGGGCGGGATTCAATTTTCAAAAGATTTATATCTCTAAGAGCAAAGACGCTGAGTGCTTTAAATAAGGCGCCGGGAATGTTGCTCAATTCAAAACTGATAGATGACTTTGGGTTTAGAATTTTTTTATCACTTCCCTTTTTTGAGACAACTAAAAATCTTGTAAAATTTTCTTGATGGTTTTGAATGTTTGTCTGAAGTATTTTTAGTTTATGAATTTCTGCTGCTCTTCTGCTTGCAACAACAGCAGTTGGACAATTTAAATCTTGTAGATGCGTCACCGAACCTGCAGTATCAAATGAAGGTAAAATTTTTGCGTTCTTCAATTTTTGCAAAAATGTAGAACACTGTCCCAATGCTTGAGGATGCGAATAAACTCTTTCAATCTCATTCAAATTATATTTTTTGGTTGAAATTAAATTATGATTTATTTGGAGAAATAATTCCCCAACTATTTTGAATTTAAACTCGAGCAAAAAATCAAATGTTTCGTAAACACTTCCATAGAGTGAATTTTCAATTGGAACAATTCCAAATTGGCACTGGTTATTTTTTATTTTTTTGAAAACATCAATGAAAGTAAATGAAGGTGAAATTTGAATCTTCTCTCCGAAGTAATGATGGGCAGCAATTTCACTATAAGCGCCAATAGCACCTTGAAAAGCTACTTTAATCATCTCGAACTTTTACTAGAGATAAAAATAATTCTGCTTTAATTTTCAGTTCTTCAATCGTTCCATTATTTTGAAAAGCAAAATCCCCTTTCGTAATTTTTTCTTCTTGAGTAATTTGAGCCTTCATTCGAACTCTAATTTCATCTTCAGAAATTTTTAAGTTTTCCATTCCCCGCTTTATTCTAAGCTCTTCATCGGCAGCAATTACAATAACGTAATCAAACATCTTCTCCATCTTTGCTTCAAAGATTAATGCAGCTTCAACGAAAATAAATTTTTGATTCTGATTTTTTGAAAAAATATTTTCAATTTCTTTTATGACTACGGGATGAACAATTCTATTTAAGAGTTTAGTTTTCTCTTCAGAAAAAAAAACTCTCTGCGACAAAAGTTTAGAATCTAAAATTGAATTTTTATAGATATCATCCCCAAAATTCTTAACAAGAGATTTTTTCAACTGAACATTACTGTTCATCAAATCTTTCGCGAGTTTATCTGCATTAACAACTACAAATCCTTTTTCAATTAAAAGATTTGCAAATGTAGTTTTACCCGCACCAATATTGCCTGTTATCGCAACTTTAATCATAAAATCGATCTTTATATTTCCGATAAAAATTGAACGTGAAAATAATCAGTAAATTATTGCGACTCAATAAAATATTTCCTGCAATTGAAAAATAAAAAACAAATCAGAACTATTTAGCAAAAGCAACTTTACGAACTTCTCGGATAACAGTAACTTTAATTTGTCCGGGATATTCCATTTCATTTTCAATTTTTAGTGCAATATCAGTTGCAAGTTTTTCTGCAAATATGTCATCAATTTTTTCGTGTTCGACAACAACTCTAATTTCTCTTCCAGCCTGAATAGCGTAAGTTTTAGCAACGCCTTCAAAAGATTTTGCAAGAGTTTCCAAAGTTTCTAATCTTTTTACATATCCTTCAATAGGCTCTCTGCGCGCTCCAGGTCTTGCTCCACTAATAGCATCAGCAGCTTGAACGAGAACAGCAATCGGGTGTTCCATCTCCATATCTTCGTGATGAGAACCGATAGCATTTGCAACAATTGAATTCTCTCGATATTTTTTTGCAATCTCGTAGCCGATTAAAGCGTGTGGTCCTTCGATTTCTTTATCAACAACTTTTCCGATGTCGTGCAACAATCCCGCTCTGCGTGCTAACATCTGATCTATTCCTAATTCAGCTGCCATAATTCCGCAGAGATACGCAACCTCAACACTATGTCCTAATAAGTTTTGACCGTAGCTCGAACGATATCTCATTTTTCCAACAAGTCTCATAATATCGTTGTGCATTCCGTGCAAGCCGAGTTGAAGAACAGTGTGCTCACCTTCTTTTAAAATATCTTCTTCTAATTCAGTTCTAACTTTTTCAACTACTTCTTCAATACGAGCTGGATGAATTCTTCCATCAGCAATTAATCTTTCGAGCGAAACTCTTGCAACTTCCCTTCTGAATTGATCGAAAGAAGAAAGGATAACAGCTTCAGGAGTATCATCGACAATAACATCAACACCGGTAGCGGCTTCAAGGGCACGAATATTTCTTCCCTCTTTTCCAATTATTCTACCTTTTAATTCATCATTCTGAATTTGTACTACGGAAACAGTTGATTCTACTGAGTGATCTGCTGCTGTTCTTTGAATTGCGTGAACGATAACTTTTTGAGCTTCTTTTTTAGCTTCAGATTTAGCTTTTTCGTAAATCTCTTTTACAACTTTTGTGCTCTCGCTTTTTGCATCTTGAACCATATTTTCAAGTAGCATTTTTTTAGCTTCTTCAGAAGTTAGCCCCGAAATTTTTTCAAGGCGTTCATTCGTCTCTTTTTCGATTCGAATAGTTTCTTGCTCTCTGGTTTCTAAATTTTTTCTCTTGTCAATTAAACTTTGATCAAGAATCTTATTCTCTTTTTCTTTCTTCAACAAAACATCAAGTTTTTTATCAAGATTTTCTTCCCTTTGTGCGAGTTGTTTTTCTTGATTTTGAAGTTTTTGTCTTTTCTGATTTACTTCAGTATCAAATTCAATTTTCTTTTTGTACCATTCATCTTTAACTTCAAGAAGCTTTTCTTTTTTAATATTATTAGCTTCTTTTTGCGCATCACTAATTATAACTGTTGAACGTTCCTCGGCGGCGAGAATACTTTTTTTTCCAATTTTTGAATTTGCTTTCCAACCCAAATAAAAAAATAGCGTAATTAATATCACCACCATTGGGATGAAAATTAAAAGATCCATATGATATTGCATTTTGCCTCCTATTGATTAAATCCGCGCCGCCGGTTACTGTCGAACAAGGAAAGAACCCCGAAACCGACAGTGTGGGAAATTGCCTAATGTTTTTTGCTTCCAACGTCTCCGGAGAGAATCCCGATAAATCGGAATTAAGGCCTGCAATACACACTCAGAGTCAATAACCCAAGGTTATGTAACTTGATGGTTCTTTTTTGTTACTTTCCCGGCGGAGCGGAAAATTTTAAGATGGGTTCGGCATACTAACTTGGTTCAAAAGAATTTTTATTTTCTTTATTTTATCATTTGACTGAATAAGAAACTCCTTATTCATATTTTTTTCGAGAAAGTAATCATACGCAATATTTAAAGCAGAAATTATTGCAATCGTTGCTACCTCTTGTTCGGGTAAATCTTCCTTAGTCTCTTCCATTATTCTATTCACATAGACTGCTAACTCTTGAGCAATCTCCTCATTGTCAACTAATAATGAATATTCTTTGTCAAATATTTTTACTTTCAGTTTCTTTTTTTCAGTCATTGTATGCTTTTGCCATCGTACAAAATATTTATGAACTACTTAAATGATAATTGATTTTACTAATCATTTCATTTATTCTTTGCTTTAATGATTCTCTCTCTTTTAGACTAAGAGAGGCACTAAATATTGTTGATGAATCAGCTTTTGTATCTAAATCGTTTTCCAACGAGGATAATTGTAACTTCAAGTATTCATTATCTCTTTTAATATGATTTAATTGATTTTCCAAGTCAGTATTTTTTTTTATTAAATCATTGAACCTTTCAACAAGAATTGATACTTGAACTTCTAATGATGTTAATTCATTTAATTGAATTTCATATTTAGATATTTCTGGCAATTAACTACCTCTTAAAGCTGCATTAAATTTATTTTTAACTTCTTCTATTAAATATAAGAATTCTTTTTCAACTTCCTCTTCTGTTAAAGTCCTACTCATATCAAAAAATTCTAAAGTGTAAGCCATACTTTTTTTATTTTCTCCGAGATTTTTGCTCTCAAATATGTCAAACAACTTTATTGACTTTAACAATGTTGATGCTTTCTGCTTAACAAATATTTTGACTTCATCATTCGAAATTGATTTATCAAAGATAAACGCAAAATCTCTATTTACCTTAGGAAATCTCAAAAGTTCCTTAAACTTATTTTCAGAAACTTCAATAGTTTTAAGAACATCTACAGAAAACTCGAACAAATAAACATCTTGATCTATGTCAAAATTACCTAACAAAGTTTTGCTGACTTTTCCTCCAAAACCAACAAGACCATTTTTTGATTTTTTTTCAAAATAGTAATCAAAAATATTATTTCCACTGTGATAATATGAATCAAATAAAACAGAGTCAAGATTTATTTTTTTCAGAAGTGAATTTACGTAACCTTTTAAATCATAGAAATCACAAAATTTATCTGCTGAATACCATTCACTTTGAATCGATTTCCCTGTAATAATTATTATTCCCTTTTCGATCTCTTCAAAATCAGAAAAATTTTCTATCGCATCAGATTTTTTTGCGAACACTTTTCCAAATTCAAAAAGTTTAAGATTTTTTTCTCCCGCAAAAATATTTCTGCGAAGTGTCTCCAATGCTCCTTGAATTAGCGAGGTTCTTAGAACAGCCATCTCTTCAGTCTGCGGATTTAATAGCTTAATCGGCTCACCGGTTAGTAAAGCATTTTTTTCACTTGCGAGAGTTGTGTTAATCATTTCGTTGAAACCAAGAGCAACAAAAATTTCTCTCAAGTTTTCTAAAAATTTTGACTCATCTATTTTTGTTGAAAGTGTTGTAGATATTTTTTCTACAGTTGGAATATTTTCATATCCATAAATTCTTGCTATCTCTTCAATCAAATCGATTTCTCTTTCAACGTCAGGTCGAAAAGTCGGGATTGAACAACTAAGTGAATTTTCATTTTCATTAATAATTTCAGTGCCGAGTCTCGTTAAAATTTCTTTAACTTTTTCTTTTTCAATTTCGTAACCTAAAATTTTTAATAATCTTGAGTAACGAAGGATAACTTCTTTTGGAAAAATTTTATTTGGATAAACATCAATGAACCCATCGACAATAGTTCCGCCGCCAATTTCATGAATCAGCTCAGCAACTCTCTCTGCTGCAAATAAAGTATTGGATGGATCGATTCCTCTTTCAAAACGATATGATGATTCTGTACTCAACCCCAGATACTTTGAAGTTTTTCGAATTGAGGAAGGATTAAAGTAGGCGCTTTCAATTAATATATTTTTTGTCCTCAAAGAGATTTCAGAATTTTCTCCGCCCATAACACCTGCAATTGCAACAGATTTTTCACCATCACAAATCATAAGCACTGACTCATTAAGGTTTCTTTCTTTTGAATCGAGTGTAATAAATTTTACTTGCGTTGATTTTTTAACAACAATTTTTTTATTTGCTAATTGATCCAAATCAAAAGCGTGAAGTGGTTGTCCTAATTCTAAAAGAATAAAGTTAGTCGCATCAACCACATTATTTATTGGGCGAAGTCCAACTGCTTTTAATTTTTTCTTCAACCACTCAGGCGACTCTTTTATTTCAACATCTAAAATTACTTTTGATGAGTAGCGTGGGCAATTAATATCATCTAATATTTCGACAGATGCGTATGAATTAATTTTTTCGGAAACAGTTAAATCTTTTACTTTAGGTAAAATTAACTCACGATTAAAAAGTGCAGAAATTTCTCTTGCAATTCCAATATGCGATAACGCATCAGGACGATTTGGTGTAATTGCAATTTCCAAAATTGTGTCGTTCAATTCAAGTGCTTCAGATATTGATGCACCAACAACAAAATTATCAGGCAATACTTTTATTCCCGAATGGTCATCACCTAAATTCAATTCTTTATCTGAACAGATCATTCCAAAAGATTCAATTCCTCTTAACTTCACTTTAGAAATTTTTAAATTATTTTCAGGAATGATTGCATCGATTTTTGCGAAAATTATTTTTTGATTTTTCTCCACGTTTGGAGCACCGCAAACAACTTGATAATCATTTTGTCCATCATTAACAATGCAGACAGTAAGTTTATCAGCTTTAGGATGGGCTTGTTTATCAGTTACCAAACCAACGACAAAATTTTCATAAATTTTATTTTGATCTTCAACGCCTTCAACTTCAAGTCCCGCCAAAGTTAATTTTTCAATTAATTGTTCTTGAGGAATTCCATTTAAGTCAACATAATCTTTTAACCAGTTTAAGGAAACTTTCAAACTAAAACTCCAATTAGAATTGTTTTAAAAAGCGAATATCATTTTCAAAAAGAATTCTTATATCTGTTATTCCATAACGCAACATTGCAATTCTTTCAATTCCCATTCCGAAAGCATAACCAGAATATTTTTCACTATCATAACCGACACTTGCAAAAACATTTGGATCAACCATTCCGCAGCCTAATATTTCGAGCCATCCAGAATTTTTACAAACTCTACAACCATTTCCTTTACAAATAAAACAAGTAATGTCCATCTCGGCACTCGGCTCAGTGAATGGAAAAAAACTTGAACGAAACTTATATTTTAATGAATTGCCATAAAACTCTTTTGCGAATGCTACGAGCGTTCCTTTTAGTTCTGCGAATGTTACATCAGTATCAACATAGAGTCCTTCGATTTGATGAAACTGACAATGGCTACGCGAATTAACTGCTTCATTTCTAAAAACTCTACCGGGCATAATTGCACGTACAGGCGGCTTTTGATCAAGCATAATTCTGATTTGCACAGGCGACGTATGTGTTCGCAATAAAAATTTTTGATTAATAAAAAATGTATCCTGCATATCTCTTGCGGGATGATTGGATGGAAAATTCAGTGCTTCGAAATTATTAAAATCTGATTCAAGCTCAGGTCCTTCTTTTACAGAAAAACCAAGTCCCTTGAAGATTGCTTTTATTTCATCCAGCGCTTGATTGATTATATGTTTTGATCCGATTGAGAAATTTCGAGCAGGCAAACTTAAATCGATAAACTCTTTCTGCTCGTCATTAATCTCTAAAGATTCTTTTTTAGAATTAAAAGTTGACTCAATAAAATTTTTTAAGACATTTAATTCTTTACCAACAACTGGTTTTTGATCTTTAGGTATAGATTTTAATTGCTCCAATAATTTTGCGAGCAATCCATTTTTGCTTAAGAATTTGATTCGAAGATTTTCGAGATCTTTGAGCGAGTTGACAGTTGAAATATCAGACTCAAAATGATTTCTACACGATATTATTTCATCGATAATCATAACTTGAAATCCTTTAAATAGAAAAACCCTCTCATAATAACAAATAAAGGAGTATTGAGAGGGTTAAAAATTAACTTTGCAAAAATTTAACTAATTCTGCGAATGAAGTCGGATTCTCAACAGCAAGATTAGAAAGAACTTTTCTGTTAATGAGAACACCTTTTACATCCATGAGATGAATCAGTTTAGAATATGTAATTCCATGTTGTCTTGCAGCGGCATTAATACGAATGATCCAGAGACTTCTGTAATTTCTCTTTTTGAGTTTACGATCTCTGTAAGCATGAGTAAGCCCCTTTTCAACATGATTTTTAGCAATAGTATATACGTTTTTTCTCGCGCCCCAATAGCCCTTGGCCATCTTGAGGACTTTTTTTCTGCGAGTACGCGATGCTACATTGTTTGATGATTTTGGCATTTATCTATCTCCTTTTTATTTACTGCAGCATCAAGCTGACTTTCTTTTCTTCAGGAATTGAAACTAATGTTGATTGTCTCAGATTTCTCTTCCTTTTTCGACTCTTTGAAGTCAAGATGTGACTTCTAAAAGCCTTTTTTCTTTTGAAGTGACCTGAAGCAGTTCGTTTGAACGTTTTGCAAGCTCCACGGTTACTTTTCATTTTAGGCATTGTTACCTCTTATTTAGTTTTCTTTGATTTCCCTTTTGAAGGAACCATAATTAGACTCATATTTCTCCCCTCCATTTTTGCTTCGCTCTCTACTTTAGCAATATCTTCTAGTCTCTCTACAAATTTTTTGAGAAGCTCTTCACCTTTTTGAGTGTAAGCCATCTCTCGCCCCTTAAACATTACAGACGCTTTCACTTTATTACCATCTTCAATAAAATTAATTGCGTGCTTTGTTTTGAAATCAAAATCGTGCGTATCAGTGTTCGGATGAAATCGTATCTCTTTTAAGATAGAAACTACTTGATTCTTTTTTTGAGTTTTATCTTTTTTCTGCTGTTCATATTTATACTTACCAAAATCAATTATTTTACACACTGGCGGTGTAGCTTTGGGAGCTATTTCTACCAAGTCTAATGTTCTCTCTTTCGCAAGTCGAATAGCATCTTTGATTAAGAAAACTCCCAATTGAGTCCCATCAGTATCGATTACTCTTACTTGTGGTGTTCTTATTTCTTCATTTATACGAATTTCTTCAACTGTTGCGATTATGACCTCTCACTTTATTAATAAATTTTATTTTTTGCTTCAGCTAATATACGATTCAAAAACTCATCAAACGAAACAATTCCTAAATCACCTTTTTTATGTTGGCGTACGGAGACAGAATTCGATTCTTTTTCTTTTTCACCAACTACTAACATATAGGGAACTTTATTCGTTTCCCAGTCCCTAATTTTATATCCAATTTTTTCGTTTCGCTCATCAAGTTCTGAACGAATTCCAGCCGCTAATAATTTTTGATTAATCGCTTTAGCGTATTCAATAAAATTCTGCGATACAGGAATAACCGCTGTTTGCACGGGCGCCAACCACATTGGGAATGCTCCACCAAAGTGCTCAATCAATACTCCAAAGAATCTTTCAATAGATCCTAACAAAGCTCTGTGAACCATAAATGGTCGATGTTCTTTTCCATCTTCGCCAATATATTTCAGATCAAATCTTTCGGGTAAATTAAAATCAAATTGAACAGTGCTCATTTGCCATTCACGATTTAGAGCATCTTTAATTTTAATATCTATTTTAGGTCCGTAAAAAGCACCGCCACCTTCATCCACTTCGTAATCGATATTCATTTTTTGCAGAGCAATTTTTAGAGAATCAATTGCTGTATCCCAAAGAGAATCTTCTCCAACAGCTTTTTCAGGTTTGGTTGCTAAATAAAATTTTAAGTCCTTAAAACCAAATGATTCCCACATATATTTTGAGAATCGAATTACTTCAATCACTTCAGATTCAATTTGATCCGCAGTGCAAAAAATATGTGCATCATCTTGAGTGAAACCACGCACTCTTAAAAGTCCGTGCAACACACCACTTTTTTCATAGCGATAAACAGTTCCCAATTCAGCCCATCTTAAAGGAAGATCGCGATAAGATCTTAACTTCGTTTGGAAAATCATAATATGAAAAGGACAATTCATCGGTTTAATGAAATAGTCTTGCTCATCAACTTTCATTTCTGCATACATACTGTCTTTATAAAAAGAAAGATGTCCACTTTTTTCCCACAACCAACTTTTCCCCATGTGTGGAGAGTATAACAAGTCGTATCCATTTTCTAAATGTGCTTGTCGCCAAAAATCTTCAATCAACAAACGAATTCTTGCACCTTTCGGATGCCAATAAATTAGTCCTGCTCCTGCTTCTTCATGCATACTAAAAAGATCGAGTTGCTTTCCAAGTTTTCTATGGTCTCTCTTTTTTGCTTCTTCGAGAAAAGTAATATAATCCTCGAGCATTTTTTTCTTTGGGAAAGAAATTCCATAAATGCGTTGCAGCTGTTTATTCTTCTCATCGCCACGCCAGTATGAACCAGAAACGGTTAGAAGTTTTACGAATTTTATTTTTGCTGCATCAGGAAGATGAGGGCCAGTGCACAAATCAGTAAATTCACCTTCGTGATATAAACTAATTGTTTCTGCAGTTCCATCAAGTTCACTTAAAATTTCTAATTTGTATTGATCACCTTTTTGCGAAAAGAAATTAATAGCATCATCTTTAGAAAGTTCTTGTCGAACAAATTTCTTCGACTCTTTAGCTAGTTCTAACATTTTATTTTCTATCAATCTTAAATCATCATCAGTTAGCTTAGTATTAATATCGATGTCATAATAAAAGCCCGCATCAATAGCTGGTCCGACACCAAATTTAGCTTCAGGAAAAATTGATTGAACTGCATGAGCCATTAAGTGAGAACTTGAATGCCAATAGACATGCTTTCCATTTGCATCATCAAAAGTTAAAAACTTTACAACAGAATTGTTATTAATTTTTGTAGAAATATCTTTTACAATTCCGTTGATCTCAACTGCAAGAGTTTCCTCAGCTAATCTATTTGAAATAGATTTAGCAATATCAAGAGCAGAAATACCAATTTCATATTCTCTTGAATTTCCATCAGGAAATGTTATAATTATTTTATTCATAAACTTTCAAACAAAAAAAAACGGACATTCATCCGAGTGAGTGGGCTCTATAGGACTCGAACCTATGACCTTCTGCACGTCAAGCAGACGCTCTAGCCAACTGAGCTAAGAACCCCGAAAATTGTTTTGATTTGTACCGAGGGCCGGACTCGAACCGGCACGGAAAAAAATTTCCACAGGATTTTAAGTCCTGTGCGTCTACCACTTCCGCCACCCCGGCAAAACTTTTTTTTAAGCGTGGAAATATAAACAAAAACATTTTTATTTACAATTTTGGAAGTGTTAAAAAAATATTTTTTTTGTTGGGGCTAAATTTTGCAGGTCAGTAGTCATGAAGTTGCGTTGTGAGGAGTTTTTATTTGTTATGATAATTGATTTACAATTACTCAAACTCATTCTTCAAAACTTGAATCTCATATTCCGCAAATTTTATTTTACATCCATTATCAAAGCAACTTTCCACGCAAATAGAATATCATTTTTTTCAATAGCAATTTTTGCAGTGCGTTCGATTAATGTCTTTATGTTTGGATGATTTTTACTCCGCCGAATGACTAATATTGCTTTTAACATTTTCTTATAATCTTTTATTCTCTCGTATCGAGAAAATGCTTCGACAGTCCCTTCAAAATCTGAAAAATATATTTCATTATACTCTTTCACAAAATTTAAGATTTCAATTTCATCAGGAATTTTTTCTATCGATGCAAAGCGACCTAAATCAAAGCCCGAATATAATTGCGACTCTCTAATAAAATTTGGAATTCCATCAAAACCGATTCCAAGTTTTTTCCGCGGCTGCTCTAATTCAAAAATTGCAGCACCACTTGAGCGCACATAATAATTTCCACCCATTCTACCAACTAAATCAATTTTGTTCGGATTAATTTTTTCATCTTCAAAAATATCTTCGGCGATGTGAAGCTTGACAACTGTACAGATTGCTAAATCACTCGATGCTCTCCCCTCGCCAAGATTAATCATATCACGAAGCACGCACTCCATTTGAAATGGTGACTCATTTACTCGTTTCGGTTTTACGAGATCAGATTCAATCGGAGTTAGTCCGCTCTTAATAAACTCGTCAACATCGCTGCAGTATTCTGCTGATGCAACATTCACTTGAGTTACAATATCAAACGTTACTAATTGAATTACGCACTCTCTTGATGCAATTAAATTATTGTAAGTGTCTTTTGTTTCAGCTTCAACGCCACTACGGACTATTGAGAAAGCTACTGTCGGCGGATTGACAGAGAAACAATTAAAGAATGAGTATGGTGCTAAATTATTTATTCCACTGGAAGAAATTGTAGATACTAATGCAATTGGTCTCGGAGATATTCCACTCAATAAATATTTATGTAATTCCGAAATAGATAAATTTTTTGGTTCAACATTTATCATAATTTTCTTTTTGTCTTTAGATTAATAATATATTTTACTTCACTAAATTTAATTAAATAATTTTTAAACGATTTTAATATTGTACATATATTTTAATTTTCATCAGTCGGCAGTAATTCCATATAGATTTCTTAATGGTGATTTAGAAATTTGCTTAATCACTTCTGTAAAAAAGAAGAAGTGGATAATTCCAAAAGGTTACATTGATTTTAATCTTAATCCTTTTGAGTCAGCAAAGAAAGAAGCTTTTGAAGAAGCAGGAATTTTGGGAAATGACAATACCTACGACTTAGGAATTTATAAAGTTAAGAAGCAAGTTGGAATTGTTGATGTGAGAGTGTTTTCGCTTGAAGTCACAAAAACTCTTGATGATTTTCCCGAGGTAAAAATGAGACAGAGGAGATGGTTTAAGTTTGAAGAAGCAATTAATTTTATTTCAAATAAAGAAATAGTCTTGATGCTGCAATCACTTAAAGAAAAATTATCAACTCAAAACTGATTTCAATTTCTCAATAATCTAAATCCTGATTCAGAATTTTTTTTATCACATCTCTAATTGTTTCAAAATCATATCCCTTAGAAAAAAGATATCGAGATATTTTTAATTTAATTATACTCTCTTCTGATTCAGTTTTTGAGAGTGAAATATATTTTTTTGATGCAATGATAAAAGCATTCTCTAACATCTCTGTTTCTGAGAATTCATCATTTAAAACTTTATCAATAATTTTATAATGAATCCCCTTCTTTATCAAATCAGATTTTAATCTGTTCTTGCCAACTTTTTTTAGTCTCTGTTTTTCTTCTACATACTTTGCTGCAAAGTCTTCATCGTTCAAATATTTTTTTTCATTCAGTTCTTCTAAGACTTGATCAATCAACTCTTCGTTATAATTTTTTTTTCTTAATTTTTGTTTTAATTCAAAAGCTGAATGAGCCCTTCTTGACAGGAATGAAAATGATTTTTTTTTGATAAAATATTTTTTGTTTTCAACAATTAACAAATGAAAAAGGTCTTCAGAAATTTCATCATTTTTCCGAAGACCATTTTTTAAAACTATATCATGCGACAGAAATAAAATCTGATCATTATCAAATTCAATTTTTATATTCTGTTCATCTTTTACTGAGAGTCTTAAAATTTTCAATTTTTATTTAGATTTTTTTTCTTTCACTGGAGGAGAATCAACTTTTTTCTCTACAAGTTCTTGTGTCATTCCCAACTTAGTTCTAACTTCATTCTCAAGCCTTGCGAAAGTTTCTGGAAACTCAATCAACTTCAAACGAAACTGCTCCCTACCTTGAAATCTATCTTCACCATAAGTAAACCAAGCACCGCCTTTTTTTACAATGTTATGAAGCACAGCAAGATCAAGCACATCACCAGTTTTGCTAATTCCTTCGTTATAGAGGATGTCAAATTCAACTTCCTTAAATGGCGAAGCAACCTTACTCTTTACGATTTTAACTTTTGTTCTATTGCCAATGACATCATTGCCTTCTTTTATTTGTGCAATTCTGCGAATGTCAAGCCGAACTGATGCGTAAAACTTCAACGCATTTCCACCCGTAGTTGTTTCCGGACTTCCAAACATTACACCAATTTTTGATCTAAGTTGATTTGTAAAAATCACTACAGTTTTTGATCGACTAATTGCGCCAGTAAGTTTTCTGAGAGCTTGACTCATAAGCCGCGCTTGATTTGCCATTTGCGGATCACCCATTTCGCCCTCTATTTCAGCACGCGGAACGAGCGCTGCTACTGAATCAATAACGATAATGTCAAGTGCATTACTTCTTACAAGTGTGTCAGTAATTTCGAGAGCTTGTTCACCAAAATCAGGTTGAGACACGAGTAGATTTGCAGTATCAACTCCAAGTTTTTTTGCATAGTTAATATCTAATGCGTGTTCAGCGTCTATGAACGCAGCCAAGCCACCTGTTTTTTGTGCCTCAGAAATAATATGCAAACAGAGAGTAGTTTTTCCACTCGATTCCGGTCCGTAAATTTCAACTACTCGCCCTCTTGGAACTCCGCCAATTCCGAGCGCCCAATCAAGTGATAGTGAGCCAGTGGGAATTGCTTCAACTTTCTGGATGACTCCATCGCCAAGTTTCATAATCGAACCTTTGCCGTATGTTTTTTCGATTCCAGCCATAGTCTCTTCCAACATTTTTAACTTTTGTTCTTTGTCACTCATTCTACTTGCTCCTTAATTTATATTTTTTTAATTCTTTATAAATATGTCCACCATTCAGAAAACTACTTTCATACAATGAAATTGAATCGGAATAAAATGGAACTGAATTGAATTTAAAATTCTTAAATGCTTCAATAAATTCATTAGGGACTTTCTCCTTTAATCTTAACAAGGTTATATGTCCATTGAAATTTTTTTTCTCTTCTTCAATCTCAAAGAGAACCAATGTTTGATTTATTTTTTTGACTATCTCTAAAATAATTAATTCGAACTTCATTCCCATCCACAAAATTGACGGTTGACTCTTGTGATAAAAAAATCCAAATTTTTCGAGTTCACAAAAGAGCTTAGAATAATTTTCTAAAAAATTTAACTCATCAATTATTTTTAAAACAATTTGGTGATCAACATCTCCAATAAATTTTAATGTGCAATGAAATTTATTTTTCGTTAGCCAATATTTATCAACTCTATTATGGGGAACAGAATCTCTTAATTCTAAAATATTTTCTTTAATTTCTTCAGGAATATTTAACGAAACAAATAATCTATGTTTCAAGTGAAATGCCGAGTAAATATCTTCGAATCACATCAAGAGCAGCCTGAGAGGCACGATCCTTATTCAAGATTCTATCATCGCCGAACAAAAATTTTCTTGAAAAAACATCAGTATCATCTGCAATTGCGATAAACACAGTTCCGATCTGCTTTCCATCTGTAGCGCCTGTAGGTCCCATAATTCCAGTGATTCCAATTCCAAGATCTGTTCCGCTCACTTCCTTAATTCCGATTGCCATTTCTTTAGCAACTTCTTCACTCACGGATCCGAATTTTATTATTGTCTCTTCATCAACTTTGAGCAGTTCAACTTTAGCTGCGTTGCTGTAGGCGACAATTCCTCTGTCAAAAAATTTACTACTTCCACTAATGTTTGTAAGACGATTTGAAATATTTCCACCTGTGCACGACTCAGCAATCGAAATTCTCATTCCTCTATCGATTAAAAGTTTACAAACCGTTTCCGAAATGTCGTCATCACCTTTTCCATAAATGTATCGACCGACTAAAGCTTTAATTCGCAATTCAATTTCAGAAAGTTTTAAGTCAACAACGCGTTCATCTTCTGCTTCATCTGAGATACGTAGCTTCGTTCCAAATTGATTTGGAAGAAAAGCAATTTTCGCTCCTTGAAGAATCTCACTCAAATTGCCGAGCTTCTGAAAGAGAGTAGATTCAGGAATTCCTGTAGTCAGTAAAGATAATGTTTTTCTAATTTTCTTTAGGTCGCCAATTTTATTTTTTAATTCAGGAATTACAAAACTTAACATCATCTCTTTCATCTCTGAAGGAACACCGGGAAGTGCAATAAAAATTTTTTTATCTTGCTCAATCCAATAACCGGGGGCTGTGCCTTTTCTGTTTTTTATTGGAACTGCACATTGAGGAATCATTGCTTGATCTTCATTCAATTTAGTAACAACTCTTTTCAGTCGTTCAAATCTTTCTTTAATATCAGCCAAAACTTCTTGGTCAAGAATAAGTTCACTTTCAAAAAATTGCACAATGCATTTTCGAGTAACATCATCAATGGTTGGACCTAATCCGCCAGTGCAAATAACAAGATCATTCTTAGCCCAACAAACATTGAACTCATTAATAATATCTTGTTCGTCATCACCAACTACAGATGTTTTTGAAACGTTAATTTGATTTTGAGAAAGCAACGTACCAATAAAAGCTGCATTTGTGTTGAGGGTTTGACCAATTAATATTTCATCACCAATAGTGATAATATGAGCGTTCATAAAAATTATCCTAAAAATTTAGAAAAGAAATAATATCCTACATTCATAAAAATGCAGGCATAAAGAGCGGAAGAGATGTCGTCAGCCATAACCCCAAAGCCACCATGCAATTTTTCAAAATTTCGCGCGGGATAAGGTTTAACTATGTCAAACAATCTCCAAACGATTAGTCCAACAATAGCAAGCCATAAATTTTTTGGAAGAAAAAGAAGTGTAATCCACATTCCAACAACTTCGTCGATTGTACATTCTTTAGGATCTTTTCCATAATGGACTTCAAATTTATTACCTGAATAAATTCCAATAAGAGTAAAAATAAAAATCGCTGGTAAAGAAACCGATAGGTTTTCAAATCCGGGAATAAAATAAATTATCAACCCAACAATAGAACCCACAGTTCCAGTTGCATAAGGAGAGTATCCAGAATAAAAGCCTGAACCAAATAACTTGGTAAAAAAATTTAGTTTCATCTATTAAATAGTTTTTTTAATATAACCCAATTTTGTTGAATGTATGTAAAACCTGAGTGTGCCGTTATCAATGTTATTGCTAACATAAGAAAATAAATTAATGTAGGATCAAGAAATTGTTGAAAGAACATTTTAAAATTTTCTCCATAATCAACATTATTTACAAGAACAAACATAATAAGCAAATAATACAAAACTGTCATTTGAAAAAAAGTTTTTACCTTTGCATACTTGGAAGTATTGAAGGAAATATTTTTATAATCTGCATAAGCTCGAAGCCCAGTAATCAAAAAATCTCTAATCAGAATAATAACAACCATCCACAATTCAATAACGTTCAGAACAACAAGTCCCATAAATGCCGCTGCTGTCAAGATTTTATCAGCGAGCGGATCCATAAACTTTCCCCAATCAGTAATGTAATTAAATTTTCTTGCTAACCATCCGTCATACCAATCCGTTAATGCTGCGACAATAAAAATAATTATTGAGATTTGACGGAACGTGTTATCATCATAAATAAAAAAATAAAGAAAAATTGGAGTTAATATTATTCTTAAAATTGTAAGTTGATTTGGGAGTACCATCTATTTGCTTAAACCTAAGTTGAATAGAAATGGGAAATCATAAATTCCAGTATTATGTCCGTCAGCCCAATGAATAGTGATTGCGTATGACCCGACTACAGAAATATTTTTAACTTCCAATTGATCAAAATTATAAATTGGGAAATACGAATTACCCATTTTTTCTTTTTCAGTAACACAAGATGCACAAGGACAAAATCTTCTGAGCCGCTCTAATGAAATTTCAGAGTTATTTCCATCGCTCCAATTTATTATTAGCGATTTTGACTTCGACAAATTTATTTTTGTAGGTAACATTTTAAACTTCTTTTCCAGTCAATATTTTCAATACTTCGATGTACTTCTCACTTGTTCGTTTTATGATTTCATAAGGAAGATCTGGTGGAGGAGGTTGTTTATTAAAATTAATTGAGAGTAGATAATCTCTTACAAATTGTTTATCAAAACTTTCCTGCGGTCCGCCTTTTTTATATTTAGATGCATTCCAAAATCTTGATGAATCTGGAGTCAAGAGTTCATCAATTAACATCAGTTTTCCGCTCTCATCTATTCCAAATTCCATTTTAGTGTCCGCTAAAATTATTCCTTTTGAGAAGGCGTATTCATAAGCTTTTTTATAAATTCTTAACGCAACAGTTTTTATTTCATTATATAATTCAAGCCCAATTAATTTAATCGCAATTTCTTCAGAAATATTTTCATCATGTCCACCGATTTCAGCCTTTGTTGATGGGGTGAAAATTGGTTGTTCTAATTTTTCAGATTCAACCATTCCTTTAGGCAATTCAATTCCACAGAGCTTACCAGAATTTTTGTAATCATTCCAACCTGTGCCTGACAAATAACCTCTCACAATGCACTCAACCATAATAACTTTAGTTTTCTTCACCAACATCGAACGACCAAGAAGATCTTCTCGATATTCATCACAAATTGCGGGATATTGATTTGCATCAGTAGTAACAATATGATTTTGAATTATCTCTTTCGTATATGAAAACCAAAAATCAGAAATTTGATTTAAGACTCTTCCCTTTTTAGGAATTGGTTGACTCATAACAACATCAAAAGCAGATAATCTATCAGTAGAAATAATTAAATAATAATTTCCTAAATCATAAATATCTCTAACTTTTCCAGATCGAAAAAAATTCAATTTAGGGAAGTTAGTGTTGAGCATAGTTTTTTCTGTCATAGCTTTTATTCTAAAATTGTCGAGCAAAATATAAAGAGAGACTAAAGATAAATCAAAGACGTTAAATAATTTATTAAACTTATGTTTTTCAATAAAATAATGAGTTCATTTTTGGAAAAATTAATTTGCAAACTTTTAAAAACAAGATCTCTCAAATCGAATTAATTGAATCAAAATTTGTCTGCATAAAATTGATTCACTCATTACCAAAAGCTCAAATATTTTATTCTTAAAAAAAAACGAACTTAACAAATGCCTGAGCAAAAGTTAAGTTCGTTAAAAAAATTACTTAATAATTATATTATTAAGGGGTGTAATGAAGTGGAGCATCTGGTCCAACTGGAATTCCAAGAAGCATCCAAATAATTAGCATTATAATTCTAACCACAGCAAGCGTTATTGCGTATGGTAACATCATCGAAATTATTGTCCCTATTCCAATTTCCTTATCATACTTTTGTGCGAAGGTAACAACGAGCGGGAAGTATGGTAAGAGTGGGGTTAAAATATTTGTATATGAATCTCCAATTCTGTAAGCTGCTTGAGTAAGTTCAGGAGAAAAACCCATAAGCATCAACATCGGGACGAAGATAGGAGCCATCAATGCCCATTTAGCAGAAGCAGAGCCAATAGCAATATTCACTATTGATGCTGTGATAACAAAAGCTACCATCAATGGAATTCCCGTGAACCCAATTGCTGTTAAAGATTGAGCACCAAAAATTGCAAAAATAATTCCGAGATTAGACCAATTAAAATATGCAACAAACATAGCAGCAACGAAAGCAAGAACAATATAACCACCCATACTCGCCATTGAGTCTGCAGTCATCTTTGCAACGTCTTTATCACTTTTAATTGATTTAGTAACCATACCATAAGCTAGACCGGGCAACAAAAAAACAAAAAGCATGATTGCTACAATGCTTGTAAATAAAGGCTCAAATCCACCTGTTGGTCCTCGAAGAATACCATCGGTAGGTATGAACATTGCTGCAAATGCTCCTAAAGTAAGCAATAGAACTATTGTCGCAATTAATAAACCTTTTTTCTCAAGAGGTGAAAGAGTTTTTGAAACCTCATCGAGACCTGCTTCTCCTTTATATTTTCCGAGACGAGGTTCTACAATTTTTTCTGTAACGAGTGTTCCAAAGAAAGCAATTACAGGAACAGATGCAGCCATAAAATACCAATTAGCTGTTGGAGCAACAACGTAAGTCGGATCTAATAATCTTGCAGCGGGTTCAGTAAATCCTGCAATAAGTGGATCAAGAGAAGTTAGGAAAATATTAGCTCCAAACCCTCCAGCCACGCCTGCAAACGCAGTTGCTATTCCTGCTAATGGATGTCTTCCAACGCTAAGAAAAATAACTGCTCCAAGTGGAATCAGAACAACGTATCCCGCATCAGCAGCGAGACTCGAAAGCATTCCCGCAGTGATAACAGAAACTGTGATTAATTTTTTAGAAACGCTACTAACAAAAATTTTAAGAGCAGCAGCAATGAATCCAGTTCTTTCAGCCACGCCAATTCCAAGCATAACTACAAGTACCAATCCAAGTGGTGGGAAGCTCGTAAATGTTCTTACCATTTCTACAAATATTTTTTGAATTCCATCTTTGCTCAATAGATTGACAGCTTCAATTGTTTTTCCAGTTCCTGGGTGAACAGCGCTCACTCCAAAAGCTGATACAATTGCAGAGACTATAAGAACAATAAATATTAAAGCTACGAAGAGTGTAACCGGCTGCGGAAGCTTATTCCCACCTCGTTCAACTGAATCCAGAACTCTTTGAAGTAAATTTTTCATATTATTCCTTTGATAATTGAAATGTATTTCATGTGTTTTTATTTAATAATTGTTTTTAAACATATCAGTCGTATTCAGAATTGATTTTTATTTTTAGGGATTCGCAGTTAATCAGTTTGTAAAAATTTATTACATAGGTCATCTGAATTATTATATTTTATTATTCTAAATAATTGTAAAAAATTAAACACTAATTTATCAATTATTATTTAATATAATAAGACTTTAAACTGTTATTTTTTTATTTGCTTACAAAGATTTTTTTAGGAAAGATAAGTATTATTCTATAATGAATGCGACAATTAATAAAATTT
Source organism: Chlorobiaceae bacterium (assembly GCA_013824085.1). GTDB lineage: Bacteria > Bacteroidota > Ignavibacteria > Ignavibacteriales > Ignavibacteriaceae > PNNF01. Next base: position 149,855 of record PNNF01000001.1, read on the forward strand.
TAATTTCTAATTTATTGTAGATATTTCGAAATGTTTGACTCAACAAACCGCAATTGAATCTTATTAGCAAGATTTTCTTTATTACAAGCATCATTTCAATTATAAACAAAAATCAGAATAATCTATTAGTAAATTTTATTTCTCATAATATTTTTCATAAGCGTCAATGATATCTTTAACTAGTTTGTGTCTTACAACATCAGTTTTATCAAAATAAACAAAACCAACTCCTTGAATTCCATGCAAAATTTCTTGTGCTTTCACCAATCCACTAACAGTTCTTAAAGGTAAATCGATTTGAGTAATGTCTCCTGTAACAATGGCTTTTGAATTTGCACCGAGTCGAGTTAAAAACATTTTCATTTGCGTATCAGTTGAGTTCTGTGCCTCATCAAGAATTACAAACGCACTGTTTAAGGTTCTGCCTCTCATATATGCGAGCGGAACAATTTCTATCGTCCCTTTTTCAATATATGCTTTTAGTTTTTCTGAAGGGAGCATATCTTCTAATGAATCATAAAGTGGTCGAAGATACGGATCAATTTTATCTCGAATATCGCCGGGTAAGTATCCCAAACTTTCACCTGCTTCAACAGCAGGACGAGCTAAGACAATTTTATTTACAATGCTTTTCTTCAATGCTGATACGGCCAGTGCAACTGCAAGATAAGTTTTTCCTGTCCCTGCAGGACCAATTGCAAAACAGATATCATTTTTTTGAGCAACCTCAAGATAATTTAATTGTCCGGGAGACTTCGCTTTTACAACATCATTTTTTGTGTAGAGGACAATCGACTCTAAATCTTTTCCATTAATAATTTCTTTTCCTTGAATAGTCAAATCAATAATTGTTTTTATATCATTCTCTTTTATGCTTCCATTTTTATTGAGAACATAAACCATCTCCTTTAAAATTTTTTCGACAATCTCTACTTCATCTTCCACGCCTTTAATGACAACGTTTTCGCCACGAATAAAAATATCTGTGCTAAATCGCTCTTCAATTATTGCGAGATTTTTATCGTTGAAACCTAATAATGCAGACATATCTACATTATCTAATGTTAATCTTTTTATTAATTCTGCCATATAATATTTAAAAATAAAAAGCCCTCATCATAAAGACAAGGGCTTAAATAAAATAAATTATTAGATAAATTATTGAACTGGAGCAGGTTTGAAATTCCTTCTCAATCTATCATATCTATCTTTTTCATCTTGAGTTAAATTCGGAACTCTGAACTCTTGTTTAGGGAAAATTAAATCAGGATTTTTAATTTTATCTCTGTTAGCTTGATAAATTTTAGGCCAAGCAAATGGGTTGCCATAATGTTCTTTTTTGCGAGCAATTCCCCAAAGGTGATCGCCTCTTACAACAGTGTAAGTAATGTCCCTTGGAGCTTCGATCCATTCTGCAAGTAAAGCTGGAAGAGTAACATGAACTTTTTCAAAGAACTCTGGAAGAGCACTGATTTTATTTAATTGAAGTGCACTTAAATCAGCTTGTCTATCAGCTTTTGGTCCTTCTTTTCTTCTAATTTTTCCTTCAAGTTCTGTAACTGCTTTTCTAAAATCATCAACACCAGATTTTTTTGAGCCTACAGCTGCATAGAGTTCGTCTTTACAGTCATCAAAACTTGGCAATGCAGCTAATTGTTTTTTAAGATTATCTACATCTGTTTTTAGTACATTAACTTCTTTTTGAAGAGTTTCTTTTCGAGCTTTCAGTCCGTTCATTTCTGCTTGCCATTGTTCAAAGGTCATTTCTTTAGCTTGAGCAAAAATTGAAATATTAGATAAAAATAAGAAAGCTAAAACGATTGAGAACATATATTTTAATTTCATTTTTTTCCCTTTCTTATTTATTCATCTTTGATAAATTGGCTTGAGTCTCTTGCTTTAATTTAGCACACTCTTCCAATTTTTTATTTCTATCAGCAATTTCTTTCTCTAATTTGCTTCGCTCAGCTTTTAAAGAGTTAGCATCTTTTTCTAAAGATGAAATCTCTTTTTTGATTGCTTCCATCTGAACCAATTCTTCTTGTGATGCATATTTGGTACAACCAACAAAGCTGATTGCAAAAAATGCTACCACTAAGAGTGATACCGATTTTATACCAGATATTCTTTTCATGCTTATCCTATATTAAGTTATTGATTTTCTGATTAAATATGTTACAATTTAGTATTATTATTCTCACAATTCAAGTAAAATCGAAAGAACTATTCAAAAAAATAACAGAACGAAGAAAATTAGATTAATTTTTGTTCTACAAAACTAAAATATGAGTCTCCAGCAATTATTAAATGATCGTTAACAGGAATCTCAAAAATTTTCCCCACTTCAACTAATTTTTTTGTAATAGCAATATCTTCTCTGCTGGCTTCTAAATTTCCACTGGGATGATTATGAATTAGAATAATACTCTTTGAGTTGTTCTCGATAGCAAACTTAAATATCTCACGCGGATGGACAATGCTCGAATTGAGATTTCCTATAAAAATTTTTTTGTACCGAATTACTTGATTTGAAGTATTCAAGCAGATTACAATAAAATTTTCTACAACTTCATTTCTTAGCAAAGGAATAAAAAGTTCAGCTACATCACTTGGAGATGTGATTTTAATATCACTAAACCATCTATTTTTTGAACTTATTCTTCTGCTCAACTCAAACGCTGCAAGCAGTGTCACCGCTTTATCGTTCCCTATGCCGGATAATTTCGTCATAGAATTTATTGATTGAGTTGACAAATGTGAAAGTGTCTCAAATGTTTTTAATAATTCTTTTGCGAGATCAATCACAGTTTTTCCTTGCTTCCCTGTTCTAAGTAGAATTGCAATCAGTTCAGAGTCAGAAAGATTTTGTGGCCCAGAAAACTTTAATTTTTCTCTCGGTCTATCATCTAAAGGAAGGTCTTTTACTCTTAACATTGCTTCCTCCTATAAAAAAATTATTCTTCGTACTTAAATCGATCGATTAGTTCAAACTTACCATTTTTGAAACGTATAATATTTAAATAACTGTTGATTCTATTGCTCGCGAAATGGATATCGTTGTGATATCCTTTTACTGCTGCTTCTTTCACTACCTCTGAAAAACTTGTTCTTTCGTTCACTAAAGTTTTGTTCAATGTTCCTAATAAAAATGTCGCTGCATCGTATCCGAACAAGACGTTTCTATTTACATCAAAACCATTTCTCTCATAAAAATTTTTATTGAACTCTAAGTATTCTTTACTTTCGTAATCAATAAAAAAATCTGAGACGAGAATCATTGAACTTAAAATTGGGAATGATTCGACATCTCTTACATTTGTCCAATCTTGATTTCCAAAAATACTTATCGAAATTTTCTGTTGCGACAATTCAGATAAAATATTAAAACCATCTGTCCCATCTGCAATTGGAATGAATAGACCATCCAGTAACCTAATTGAATTTTTTATTTTAGCTACTTGCTGACCTAACGCTGTTGAATTGCTTTTATACGATTCCTCAAGAATAATGCTTCCACCTAATTTTGTGAACTCATCTTTAAATGCTTTTGCAATCTCAGAAGAAAAATTATCCGATGCTGAAAGAATTCCAATTCTTTTTTTATTTTCAACAAAATAAACAAACTGAGCAGCAACTTTTCCTCTCATCTCAAATGATGGATTTGCTTGATACAGATTTTCGTTTTGTGCTACGAGATCGTTGTCAGTAGCGGTTGGCGTAATTTTAGGAATTGAAATATTTCTAGTATTATTAATTAAATATCTTACCTCATCACTATAGACCGGTCCAAAAATTGCTTTTAGATTTTTCATTTTTTCTAATTCAGAAATTATTTTTTTTATTCGATTTTCACTCCGTTCAGTATCTCGAATCACTATCCCAATTTTTCTATTACTTACCCTATTAAACTCATCAACAGCAAATTTAACTCCACTCAAAATTTCTCTTCCAATATTACCCTCTTTAGCATTAGAATTAAGAAACAACGGTAGCAAAACTGCTACTACTGGCTCCTCAGTAGCTTTATCTGATATTCTTCCATCCAACAATTTCTTATGCAGCTGATTAGCTTTTTGAAATTCATCCGATACTCCAAAATTTTCAATTATATATTTCAAAGTATTTTTTGCTGTTTCATTTTGACCTAATTTTATTTCAAGATTTGCTTTTACGAAAAACAAAAACGCTCTAATTTTTTTTGATTGATTTGACTCAATAAATTTTTCAATTGATTGCTTATTCTGATGATTAAGAAAAATATTCATCACAATCTCTTTTAACGATGCGGCTCTCTCGTTGTCCTTAGTAGAATCGATTACTTCAATAAGCAATGCAACCGATTTTTCTTCTTCTTTCTGTTTTAAATAAATATCAGCAAGCATCGTTTTTGCTTCTTCAATAAATTTGCTTTGAGGGAATTTAGATAAGAAATCTTTTAGCGAATTTTCAGCCAATCGCTGTTTGTTCTGATTAAGAAATATTTTACTAATAAAAATATATGATGCTGTTGTTTTGGAATTGTATGAATTCTCATTTACAATCCAATTAAACATTTGAAGTGCATCGTCATAGCTTTTGGTTTCAAATAAATTTACAGCTAAGCTAAATTCTGAGTTTATTCTATCAACACTTGCGCCGCCATCTTGAGCGTAGAACGGAACAGTAAATAGGAATAGGAAAATTATTATTAATTTCATTTGTTATAAGATTTAGATAAATTTTTAATAGCTTCTTTAACTGCTTTATTTTTAGGATCGAGCTCCAGAACTTTGTCAAAATATTTTTGAGCTTCAATAGGATTATCCGCTCTCATCATAGTAATGCCAAGATTGAAAAAAATAGATGGATTTGTATTCTCATTTTCTTTAACTGCTTTAATCAAAAAAGATTCGGCTTTTTTATAATCGCCTACTCGCAAATAAATTAATCCTGCCCACTCTAAAACTGAATAATCTTTCTTCTTCAATTTTAGAGCTTTTTCGATCGCCTTAGTAGCGTGAGCATCCATACCAAGATAGTAAAAACATTGAGCAAAAAGAAGATGCATTTCGTAAAAATTTTCATAAAACATTGCTGCTTTATTTAAAGTATGTAGAGCTTTATCATAATCCTTCGCACGAATATTTATTTTAGCGATATAGATAAAAGCGTCAGGAATATATTCGGAATTCGTATTTGAACTAATAAAATTTTCAAAACTGTTTAATGCAAGATCATCCTCATTCAACATAAAGTGGGAGAAGCCGATAAAGAAAGAAGTGATTGGTTCTTCAGAGGGTAAAAAATAACTGAGCGTCTCAACAGTTCGATCCCACATCGAATTTCTAAAATAAAAATGTCCTGCATACATTCTAATCTCTTTTGAGTCAGAGTTTTTTTCGAGTAAATCAGCGAGTAATTTCGCACCAACTTCCGCACTATTTATTTTCTCATAAACACTTGCAAGCTTATAATAAATTTCATCTTTATCGGGATTTTCTTCGAGTAATGAATTATAAATCTGAATTGCATGTAGATATTTTTTTTCGTCAATATATCCTTTTGCAATATTTAATTTATGTTCGTATCGATAATCTCTTTTTTCTTTCATCATTCCCACTCAATAGTTGAAGGTGGTTTTGAACTTATGTCATACACTATTCGATTTATCCCTTTAACTTTATTTACAATTTTGTTTGAAACTGTTGCAAGAAATTCAGAATTAAAATGATACCAATCAGCTGTCATTCCGTCAGTTGATGCGACAGCTCTCAATGCCAGCACTTTCTCATAAGTGCGCGAATCGCCCATAACGCCAACACTTGAAATTGGTAACAAGACTGCAAACGCCTGCCATATATCATCATACAATCCGTGATTTTTAATTTCTTCAATAAAAATATTATCAGCTTCTCTTAACAATTCAAGATTTACAAAATTGACTTCGCCCAATATTCTCACGGCTAAACCCGGTCCAGGGAACGGATGCCGACTTAAAAATTCAGAAGGAATATTCAATTCCTTTCCAATTTTTCTAACTTCATCTTTAAATAATTCACGAAAAGGTTCAATCAGTTTTAGGTTCATTTTTTCTGGTAAGCCACCAACATTGTGATGCGTTTTTATCAGAGAAGATTTTCCTTTAACTGAAACTGATTCAATAACATCAGGATACAAAGTGCCTTGAACGAGATATTTTACTTTATGATTTTTTTTTGCTTCTTCATCAAAAATTTCAATAAAAGTGTTTCCGATTATTTTTCGTTTTTTTTCAGGATCAGTAACACCTTTTAATTTCGACAAAAATAATTCAGAAGCATCGATATACTTTACATTCAATTCTAATTTTTCATTAAAGATTTTTTCAATCTGTTCACTCTCATTTTTTCTCATCAAGCCGGAATCGATGTGGATGCAAGATAATTTTTCACCGATTGCTTTTTGTACCAATACCGCAGCAACAGTAGAATCCACGCCTCCGCTCAACGCACAGATAACATCATCAGCACAAACTTTATTCCTGATTTCTTCAATCGATTTGTCAATAAAATTTTTTGACGTCCAGTCTCCATCACACTTACAAATATCAAATAAAAAATTTCGTAAGATTTTTTTCCCTTCGAGTGTGTGATTTACTTCAGGATGAAATTGAACTCCGAAAATATTTTTTTCTGAATTTTCAATTGCACAAACTGGCGAGTGTTCTGATTTAGCAACAATCTTAAAGCCATCTGGAACATCACTAACTAAATCTCCATGACTCATCCAAACAACAGAATTCTCAGAAACATTATTTAATATTTTGCTCTTTGAAAAATTATTTAAGATCGCTTTTCCATATTCTCTGTCCTCAGCTTTCTCAACTTTTCCACCCAGAAGTTTTGCTGTTAATTGTAGTCCATAACAAATTCCAAGCAGAGGAATATTTAATTCGAAAATTTTTTTATCAATAATAATCGAATCTTCATCGTAAACACTCATCGGTCCGCCAGAGAGAATTATTCCTTTGGGAGATTTAGATAAGATTGATTCAATAGAAATTTGGTGAGTGTGAATTTCACAATAAACATTTTGTTCTCTAATTTTTCTCGCAATTAATTGAGTGTATTGAGAACCGAAATCTATTATTAAAATGGTCTGGTTTTTATCCATAGAAAACTGATATAAAAAATAAAAGAGAAAATAAGATTACTAATCGACAAAAACTTAGTTGAAAAAATTCAAGAATAAATTTAAATGGAATTTCAAAATGTTAATTGAAAAAAAATCTATTTTATAAAATTGAAAGTGTCTCAAATTTTTTCGACAAATTTTAATCGCTGATTTTACTAACTGAAATAAATATCTAAAAAAATTACTTCCCGATTTGGGTTCTATATTCTTCAGCAGATAAAAGTGAACTTAAATTTTCGGAATCTTCAATTTGAATTTTTATTATCCAACCGTCTTCATAAGCTGATCTATTGATCAAATCTGGTGAGTCAGCCAACGCACTATTAATTTCTAAAACTTTTCCATTGCAAGGAGCAAATAATTCGCTGACTGTTTTAACTGCTTCTATTGTTCCAAAAATTGCACCTTTGGTCAGTGATTCCAACTTTGGATTGATATCAACAAAAACAATATCGCCAAGCTCTCCTTGAGCATATTCAGTAATACCAATAGTTCCAACGTTTCCCTCAATAGAAATCCATTCGTGATCGACTGTATATTTAAGATTTTCGGGTATGTTCATATAAACTCCAAAATTATTTTTTTTTAAGAAAATTATCTAAAAATGATGTATCAAAATTACTACTTAAAAAACTTTCATCCTCTAAAACTTTTAAATGAAATGGAATTGTGGTTTTAATTCCTTCCACTGTAAATTCTTCTAAAGCTCTCTTCGCCCTTTTAATTGCACTATCTCTATCACTTCCCCAAATAATTAATTTACCAATCAGTGAATCATAAAAAGGTGGAATAGAATATGACTGATAAATATGCGAATCAATTCTTGTTCCGAATCCACCAGGGAAATGTAGCGATTCAATTTTTCCGGGTGAAGGTCGAAAATCTATTTCGGGATCTTCTGCATTAATTCTAAATTCAATTGCATGCCCAACTGGTTCGGAAGGTAGCGTGTCAATTTTTTCTCCCGCTGCTACAAGAATTTGTTGCCGAACTAAATCAACACCATAAACCATTTCAGTTACAGGATGCTCAACTTGAATTCTTGTATTCATCTCCATGAAATAAAAATTTTTATTTTTATCGACAAGAAATTCTATTGTTCCTGCGCCTTCATAATTAACTGCGGCCGCACCTTTGATTGCGGCTTCCCCCATTTTATTTCTTAATTCATTTGTAACAATTGGCGATGGGGCTTCTTCAATTAATTTTTGATGTCGCCTTTGCACTGAACAATCACGCTCGCCGTAATGATAAATATTTCCACTTTGATCAGCCATTACTTGAATTTCAATGTGTCGTGGATTTTCAATAAATTTTTCGAGATAAAGATCACCATTTCCAAAGGCTGCTTCAGCTTCGTTTCTTGCCATATTAAATGCTGTGTCAAACTCACTCTCTTCAAAGACAATTCTCATTCCTTTTCCACCACCACCAGCAGAAGCTTTTATTATGACGGGATAAGTAATCTCCTTAGCAATTTTTTTTCCTTCTGAAATACTTGAAATCACTCCGTCACTTCCGGGGATAACAGGAACTCCAACTTTTTTCATCGTCTCTTTTGCAACTGACTTATTTCCCATCAATGAAATTGCATTTGGTGAAGGACCAATAAACTTAATGTTTGATTCGCCACAGATTTCAGAAAAATTTGCGTTCTCTGAAAGAAATCCATAGCCGGGATGAATGGCATCTGCACCTGTAATTTGTGCAGCGGAAATTATTCGTGGAATTTTTAAGTAGCTCTCTCTACTTTGTGCGGGACCAATGCAAACAGCTTCATCAGCAAATTTTACGGGGAGTGAATTTCTATCAGCTTCAGAATAAACTACAACTGTTTTAATTCCTAATTCTTTGCAGGTTCGAATTATTCTTAATGCAATTTCGCCGCGATTGGCAATTAAAATTTTTTTGAACATCACTATTCAACTTCAATTAAAAATAAAGGCTGTCCATATTCTATCGGCGTCCCATTCTCTACTAAAATTTTAATCAACTTACCTGCAACATCTGATTCAATTTCATTCATTAATTTCATGGCTTCAATTATACACATCACTGAACCAACTGAAATTTTGTCGCCAACTCTAACATAAGAATCTGCTTCTGGAGTTGGAGCTCTATAGAATGTTCCAACAATTGGTGATTTTATTTCATGAAGTTTTGATGAAGATTTTTCTTCTTTAGTTTCTTGTTTAACAGTTTCAGTTTTTGCAGGAACAGAAATTGTATTCATGTTCTCAACAATTTGACTTTGCGGATTTATTTGAGTTGTAACTAGCTTAGGAATTTTAGATTCCTTCTTCAACTTAATATATATTCCATCTTCTTCAATTTCAATCGAAGTAAGCGAAGTTGAATCAAGCAAACGAACCAGTTTTTTAATATATTCTAAATCCATCTTAAGTCCTTAAGTTGTTAAATCATTATTTAATAAGATAGTCAATCAGAGCAAAAAAGAAAAATCTTTTGAAATAACAACACAAAAGATTTATTGCACTATTGCCAAATATCTTTCAATTTCACGAGCGAAAACAGAATTTGAATAATCTTTTTTAATTCTGTCGAATAATTCTTTAGCTTCCTGTTTATTACCAAGATTCAAATAATTTATTCCAGCATTAATTAAATATTGAGGATTTAAAACATTAGTTTCAGAAACTGTTGAAGCTTTCACAAATAATTCGGCAGCTTTTTCCAATTCATTTCTTGATTCATGAACTCCTGCTCTGCCTGCAATTGCAGCAGCTCTGTAGAATTCATTGTCTCCGCTATAGCCTTCGTAAGCGTTCATAGCTTCGTCAAAATTACCAAGAAAGAAATATGCGTTGCCAAGAAAGACTTGCGCCTTCTCGCCATTTTCACTTCCATCATAAAGTTCAACAATTTTTCTTAAACCAATTAGTTGTGTATTGGGTCTTCCTTCAATTGCTTCAAGGAACAATCCTTGTTCATAAAGTGGGAAGATTCTTGAAAGTTCAAGATTAGCTTTTTCATTTTTTTGAGCGAGTTGAGTTGAGTAAAAATATAAACCAACTGCTGCAAGAGCAACAATTCCAAGACCAATGAATATTTTTTGTTTTTGTTCTTCAAAAAACGTAATCGCTTTGTAGTAAAAAGTTATGAGGCGATCTTCCTTCATTTCTTTCTTCTTATTTTTTTTAATTTGTCCTAACATTCATTTCTCCGAATATATTTTTAATTTAATTCTACTCTAATATGATTGGAAAAAATCCAACCTTTGCTTTCATTCCAAACCTCTGCTCTATAAATTCCTTCACTTGAAACTTTAAGTTCAGCGGAAGAATCTTTCACAGAGAAAATTTCTTTTCCATTGTGTATGATTTTTATTGTTGCAATTTTTTCAGGAACAACTACATTCAAAAATAAATCATTACTTAATTTTACTTTATCCCCCATTGTAAAAACTTTTTCGTTACAACAAATTTCAAATTTAAATCCTTTAGCGTCGCCCTGATAAAAATTTGATACAAAACATTTCCCTTCTTTCAAAGCATTGAGAATAATTTGTTTCGTTTTAGTGATTGTTTCTGCTGACGAATTAATTACAATTTTTTCAGTGCTTAAAATATGAGTTCTAATCGACTTGAACAAAACTTTATAAGGAAAAACTTCAACTTCAAAAAAACCTAACAAATTTATTTTGTGTGCATGTGCATCAACGCCACCAATACCAACTACTTTTCTTTCTAGACTTAATCTATCCCACAACTCAAATATTTCTTTTGTTGGTGAAATAATTGTCCTAAGCGGATGCATAAATGACTGATACTTATTTTGTTCAGTTAAATTTTCCATCCATTCAGACATATGATTCCAAATTTCAATTCCAGTAAAATCATTTGTATCCCATTCAATCCAGGGATAAGGTGGATGCTCTTTCATCGAACTTCTTTTTTCCAGCGGATGAGCCAAGAAACCGATTCCGCCATTTTCTTTAATCCGCTTTACATATTCTTTTGCGGGAAGTCTTGTCGAAAAAACTTCATCAATACCAAATGCGAGATAATGATTCTTATTTTCTTTATCATTTATTTCGCAACCGACCATCAAAAAAGTGTTGCCATAAAATTTTTCAAAGCCTTCTTTTAAGGCACGTAAAGTATTGTGATCAGTAAGACTAATAAAATCTAATCCTACTTCATTTGCAATTAGTGCAATTTCATTAGCTTCTGCAGAGCCATCAGAAAAAACGGAATGCATATGAATGGCACCAACATATTCATACAAATTTTTCACGTTACTTTGATTTCAAAAATTCTAATTCTTTTTTAGCTAATTCTGCTTCTGGTGAAGTTGGAAATCTTTTTACAATATCTTCCCAAATAGTTTTTGCTGCGTCAACTCTGTTAAAATTATATTCCAAAACACCTTTGTTGAAAAGTGCCAAAGTATTGTTTTGATCGAATGTTAAAATTTTGTTCACATAAATCTCAGCTTCGTCCAGCTTTTGAGTATGGAAATACAAAGTCGCAATGCTGAATAAAATATCGAGGCGTTTTGGATCTTCGTTCAAGATTCTTTTATACAATTCGATTGCTTGGTCTTGGTCGTGTCCCTTTGCAAGAAAATCCGCATACTCTCGAACGACTAATGTGTCACCTTGATTTGCTTCGAACTTTGCTTTCAGTTCAGCCAACATTTTTATTGCTTCAGGAGAGACATTTTTTTGCGAATGTGATTTATTTTCAGTTAAGCTTTGGCTTGCTTTTTCTTTATCTAAAATTAGGAAGACAATGATTGCTGAAATTGCAACTAATACAATCGCAGGATAGACATAAATCGGTTTAAAATTCATAATAATCTTTAAAAAAATAATAAAAATTTAGAAGAGGAACTCTTCATTGTTAATTAAACTTCAAAAGAAGTGTGATACTTTGTAGTGCCAGTAACTTTTAAGTCTTCAATTTTAGAAATAAGAATTGCGACTCTTTCGTTTTCGCTGTCGTCATAGTTTTCAAAATTTTCTGGTGAATCAAAAATGAAAACTTCTTCAAAATGATTCTTCTTTCCTTTAGATTCAAAAATTGAATAACTCAAAATTCCATCAGCTTTAATCAAAGATTTCAGTTCCTCAATAGAACTTAAGAAATCATTTCTCTTCTCATTTTTTATTTCGTAGTGTACCGTAAAAAGAACTTTAGCCATTATCTCTCCAAAAAAGATTAATTAAAAAAACTTTCCTCAATTTCGCCATAAAAATTTATTTTAGCCGGACCAGTCAAAGACAAATTGATGACTTCTCCGTTTTCAATTTTATAATCAACTAACAATTTTTCATTTCCTTTTGTAATCAACGTAACGGGTGGTTTTAATCCGTCAATAATGTTCGTAATTATAGCAGTTGCTACAGAACCTGTTCCACAAGCATTTGTTTCATCTTCAACTCCTCGCTCATAAGTTCGGATGTAAATGCAATTCTCTTTCACATCAATAAAATTTACATTTGCTCCAATGGGTTCAAAATCTTTATGATATCTGATTGCTCTACCGAACTCATAAACCGGAAATTGACTTAAGTCCTTGTAAGAAGAATTTAAGTTTTTAGGATTTATAAGCACATCATTAATTTTAATCACAACGTGTGGTGCTCCGGTATCAACATAGTTAGCTGTAAATAATTGTCCGAACTCTTTCAACTTAAAATTGCTTTTAATTTTTGTAGGTGGATTAAAATAAAATTTTATTTCATCCTCACTTACAACTTCACCAGAATACTCAACATCATTGAATAAAAATCTTGCTCTACCATCTGATATTTTTTTTGTCAAATGCGCAAACTTAATGATACAGCGCGCTCCATTTCCGCACAGGATGCCACCGCTTCCATCGGAGTTATAATAAGTAGCACGGAAATCAAAATCATCAGCTTTTTCGATTAACATCAATCCATCAGCTCCAACTCCATATTTTCTGTCGCAAAGTTTTTGTATTTGCTGCACAGTTAAATTAATTGTGGGTTCTGAATTTTTATCGAAGAGGATGAAATCGTTACCGGCTCCATTCATCTTTACAAAAGAATATTTTTTCATGACTATGTAATTTAATTTAACGGCTTAAGGTATTCAAGGAAAATATTTTTATAATTTTATTTTTCTTCTTCTTAAGAGATACAATTTTTTTAAGGAATGTGATCAAAGGTTTTGTGTGCGAAAAAAAAAGAAGCGACAAAAGAGAATGAAAATAAAAAATAAGTAAAGAGAAGAGCAAAATTTGCCTTTCTCTTTAGCTTTGTGGAGGTGGCGGGAATCGAACCCGCGTCCGAAATCATGTCTCAGAAAACATCTACATACATAGTCAGTTTATATTTTGGTTTAGGGTTATCAAATTGACAAAATTAATCTAAACCTGCTTGATGTTGTTTCATTACCAGAACTCAAGCGAATTATGATAACAATCGCATCTAAACGTCGTTCTTAATTAACCGATACGCAAACCAACCAAGAACGGCTGCTTAAATTAAGCAGCTAGGGCGTAAGTATTTTCGCCAGTTATATTTTTACCTAATGTTTAACGTGTGTTTAGGGAAACACGGCATGCAGTTTAAAGCTACTATAATCCCGTCGAAACCAATGCACCCCCAAAAAAATAAATTATTTTTTTAGGTGGATTTATTCCAGCTAATATCTGAATTACCTGAAATTTTATTTTCATAACGTGAAAGAACAAACAAAAAATCTGAAATCCTATTTAGAAAAATAACAATATTTTGATTAATTTTTTCAGAATGTTTTAAATGAACTACTTCCCTCTCTGCGCGACGGCAAACAGTTCTTGCAATGTGCAAAATTGATGCTGCTTTTGTTCCGCCCGGTAAAATAAAAAATTGTATCTCATCTAACTGCGTTGAAAAATCATCTATCATATTTTCATAAAAACTAATTTCTTCTTGACTTATCCTCGGAATCGATATTTTTTTAGAATCATAATCAAGTGGTGTTGCTAAGTCAGAGCCAAGAGAAAATAAATCTGATTGAAGTTTAATAAGTACACTCTCAGTTTTTTTACTTAGTCCTTCAGCAATTGCCAAACCAAGAAAAGAATTCAGTTCATCAACCGTTCCATATGCTTCAATTCTATCTGAATCCTTCGTTACTCTTTTTCCTCCGAAGAGACTCGTTTCTCCTTTATCACCAGTTTTAGTATAAATTTTCATTTAAATAATTTTTATTCTTATCTTCTAAAAGGCAAATTCTTTACTGAAACTTTGTATTCTCTATTTTGAACAATACTTTTAGCAAAAAGTTCCTGATTATTATTCAGATAATTTTTTTTGATATAAGCCAAAGCAATTTTTTTATTCAATGCAGATGAATTCGTTACAGAAGTAATTATACCAATCTCTTTTTCTTCATTGCTCGTGAATATGGAAATTGCATCTTCTGGAACTTCAAAATTTTCAAATTCAATTCCTGTTAAAAATTTTTGAACTTTGTCATACGAATCGAGTCTTGCTATCACTTCTTGCCCAATGTAACATCCTTTTGTAAAGCTAATTTCGTTCATCAAATTTGCTTCAAGTGGATTAAAATTATCATTCAATTCTTGTGCGGTAGGAATTCCCTGCTCAATTCTGTAAGTTTCGTAAGCATCGTGTCCAATCAAATTAAAATTGAATACGCATTTATTTTCGATACAGTAACGAATAATATTTATTGCTTGCTCACTTTGACATAAAATCCAAAATCGTAGTTTTTCATTTTTATCTTTCAACTTCATAACGGAAAAATGAAAATCTTCGAGAATAACATCTCGCAAATAATTGCAATCTAATCCATCAATTTTTTCGCCACAAATTAATGTTAAGAATGAATCAGCTTGTGGACCCAAAATTTCGAGTAGAGTATCAGCGGGATTTTTCTCCAAAGTTTTTACGTCATCCATAATTACATATTTGTTAATCCAACTTTTTACTTTAGTTGAATTTTCAGGAGTTCCAACAATCAAAATTTTACTTTTATAATTAATCAAATTGACGCTATCAAGAATTCTTCCTTTTTCTGAAGTAACTACAGTTTTTATCGATTCATTTTTTTGTAAATTTTTCAAATCGTTTGTAGTGATGCGATGAAGGAAATCGATAGCATCATTTCCGATAATATCAAAAAGATAAGAATCAGAAATATCTCTTAATCCAACACCTTCATAAAGAGATTGATATTCAGTATCGAAGCCGCTGAACTCGGGGAAATAAGAATATCCATTGTTTTGATGAAACTGATAACCTAATTCTTCTTTTAGATAAGTTGTAAAATTTGAAGTTAAAGAATTTGGTTCAAGCATTTTTTCTCCATTCATTAAAAAAGTCTCGTTTGTCTGGGATTTCTTGTATTAACATAGAGACTATCTTGCCATATAAAAGTTACAGAATCAATTTGTTGTACTCGTTGACCATCATCAATATAAACATACTCGATGTAATCAGGATATCTGTCGCCATTAGCATCTGTAATACTTCGTTTAAAATTAATTCCCTCATAAGTCATCAGCAAATGCGGTTGTTTATCAGTTCCATCAATAAGAAAATAATTATAATTTATGTGCCCAACACCTTGTCCATAATGGAAGTTTGCTCTTACGAATGGAATATTTTTTGCTTGCCAATTTTCCATAGTAATTTTATTGAAGCCACCGTGGGATGGTGCTGGTGCTCTCCAGATTTCTGTAAAATTTCCTTCTCCATCACACTCAAACAAAAAGAGATACATAAATGCAGTGCCGAGAGCGGTGCTATCTAAATCAATAAAGGACGCATCGTAACCAATTAAATTTTTTGGTTCAACTAATCGGTCACGATCAATAAATCCTAATCTTGAAGTTGTAACCCAACTAAAAATATTCTTTCCACCGCCAGGTCTATTCTGGTAAATAACTGCATACTGAGGAACACTAAAAGTTGAGCGTTTATCAAAATCAATTAAATAAGTTCCTTTGGGATAATAATTAATAATTGTCTCGGCAAGATTTAGCGTATCACAAGGAGTTCGAACTGTTGCTAATCTTTTTCTCATCTCAAGATTGTAACGTTGAATATCTTCATCCTTTTCAGGTTGATAAGCTACATCCTGCTCGGTTCCGCCAGGTAATATTTCACCTGTCGTCTCCTGAGGAGTTTCAGTTCCACAAGTATTAAAATATAATACAATAAAGACTGTAGCAGTGATTAATAGTACTCCAATTATTATAGCTTTCATAAGATCCTCAATTAATTAAAATCTTATTTTGAATATTCATCTAAGAAAATAGCTGAACTTAAAATTCCGAGATTAAAATGTTTTAAATGAAAATGTTCATTTGGTGAATGAAGATTTTCTGTATTCAATCCAAGTCCCATCAACACTGAAGGTGCTTTAAGTTGAGTTGCAAAAGTCGCAATCACAGGAATACTTCCGCCTTCTCTTATAAAAACTGTTTTTTTTCCGAAAGCTTTTTCCATTGCTTTAGCGGCAGCTAATGTAGCTTTATGATCTAATGGAGTAATCACAGGATATCCTCCGTGTAATTCGGAAACTTTAACCTTTACACTTTTTGGCGCTAATTTCAAAATATGATTTTTTATCAACTTAGTAATTTTTTTTGGATCCTGATTCGCAACTAACCTCATACTAATTTTTGCATATGCTCTTGATGGAATAACTGTCTTCGCTCCTTTACCCGTAAATCCACCCCAAATTCCGTTGCAATCTAATGTTGGTCTAGCCCAAATTCTTTCAAGTGTTGAGTAACCTTTTTCACCTTCTAATTGAGCGACTTCAAGATTTTTTGCAAAATTTTTCTCTGAGAATTTTAATTTCTTAAAAGATTCTCTTTCTTTTTTTGTAAGAGGAATCACATCAGCATAAAAATTATCAATGTTAATTTTTCCATTTTTGTCGTGTAGTTTAGAAATAATTTCTGCTAAAACATTAATTGGATTTGGAACAGCTCCACCAAATGCTCCAGAATGTAAATCACGATTTGGACCTGTAACTTCAATCTCAACATAACTTAAGCCACGAAGCCCGTATGTAATTGTTGGTAATCCTGGTGCGAACAGAGATGTGTCCGAAACTAAGACGCTATCACATTTTAATTTATTCTTATTTGCGATGATAAAAGGAGCGAGATTAGGACTTCCAATTTCTTCTTCACCTTCAATTAAAAATTTCACATTTACGGGAAGTTTACCAACTTGACTCAACCACGCTTCAACACTTTTAATATGAATATAAAGTTGTCCTTTGTCGTCAGTAGCTCCTCTTGCATAAATTTTATCATCTTTAATAACAGGCTCAAATGGAGGTGAGTGCCAAAGCTCAACTGGGTCAACTGGTTGCACGTCATAATGTCCATAAAATAAAACTGTCGGCTTATCTGGAGCGTCCATCCATTCAGCATAAACGATTGGATGTCCAGCCGTCTGGTGAATCTCAACTGTTTTTAGTCCAGCAATTTTTAATTTATCTGCAACAAATTTTGCTGCTGTCTGCATATCATTTTTATTTTCTTCAGAAGTGCTGATACTTGGTATTCGTAAAAACGAAGTAAGTTCTTCAACATATTTTTCTTGATTATTTTTTATATATGAAAGTATCTTTTCCATAAGACTCCTAATCTATTTTTAGATTTAATTTATAAATTATAGGAATAAAGTTTTTAAAATTGTTGATTGTAATTTCATCCAGTTTATTCAAAGTTTTTTCTGGAGGAACATAAAATCTTTTCCAGGGATCATCAACTAAATAAATATTATTCTCGTTATCGATTGTTATTGACTCAATAGCCGAGACATAACTTTTTTCTTTGTATCCAGGAATTGCACTAACAAAGTTAATCAATTTTGATGACGTAACGTTTAATTTAGAATCAAAATTTAGGTGAAAAACTTTTCTGCTATTTCTGTCAATTCCCCAGAGTGAATATGGCTTATCTGAGACAAGCCCGCAAATAGTATGTATGCCGAGTTCTTTAGTATTTATTTTTTTAATTATTTCATTACTCTTTTTGTCTGCAATTAAAATTATTGTCTCGGCTTCAAATGCAGTATCATTTTGAAATCCTTCTAATCCTAAATAAAAATAATTTGAATCAACCGCAAGTCCTTCATAACCAATATTATTTTTTACATCTTTTAGGAACAACTCATTTGGAGTGAAATCAATTTTTTCTAATCCATTTATTTCACCAAATCCCAACTCAGGATTAAAATTAATTTTGTAAATCCCAACCCAATTTTTATGATTCGGATCGTTCCCTTCAATCGAAAGATAAAATAGATTTGTTGAATTGTCGAGAGTAATTTCTTCAAAATCTTTTTTTGGAAATTTTGAAAGATATTGTTCAACTTCTTTTGAAAAATTTATAGGCTCGAATGAAAGCAATGAATCATTAGTGATGAAGAGTAGATGCAGTTTGCCAATATCGTCAGCGAGTAAAAATTTTTTAATATGATTTTCAGAATTAATAAATGCAATTCCAGAAGTTTGATCAGTTAGATAATTGTCTTTCGATAACCATTTGGGAAAACCTTCAGCATTTTTTAATTGATAATCTTGAGCGATTATTGTAATTGAAAAAAGTAATAAAAAAAATATCTTTGTCATAAGTTTTTAAAATTTTTGAATAATTAAAGTAAAGAATAATAAATCAATATCGAAATGAAATGATTTTCGCCTTATATTTTGAATATGATTCTAATTAAATACATAATAAAAAATCACTTTGCACCATTTTTGTTTTCAATAGTAACATTAATGTTCATTTTCCTCTTTCAGTTTTTGATGAGGTTTGCAGACAGGCTTGTAGGCAAAGGCTTAGACACGTGGATAATAATTCAACTCATCACATACAATCTTGCGTGGATGGTTGTGCTTGTTGTACCAATGGCAGTATTAGTTGCAACGTTGATGGCATTTGGGAATATGTCGCAAAACAATGAAGTTACGATTATGAAAACTGCGGGTGTTAGTCTTTATCGAATGATGGTTGGACCATTGTTTGCTGCAGTAATCGTAAGTTTATTTTTAATCTATTTTAACAATAATGTTTTGCCTGATGCCAATCACCAAGCAAAAATTTTGATGCAAGAAATATCGCAGACGAAACCGACACTCTCTTTAGAGCCCGGAGTTTTTTCGCAAGAAGTAAATGGCTACGCAATATTGGTTAGAGAAGTTGATCCTCATTCAAATAAAATTTTAGGTGTTACAATTTATGATTACTCAAATCCATCTAAAATTAATATCGTTACTGCACTTCGGGGCAATATTTATTTTTCACAAGATCAAACAAAACTCTTGATGGATTTGTATGAAGGTGAGATTCACGAGTCTGATATTTCCGATACAAAACTTTATAGAAAAATTTTCTTTGAGAAGCACCGCATAGCGATGAATGCTGAACAATTTTCATTTCAGCAGAATGCACCAGGAAGCACATACCGAGGCGATAGAGAATTAAGTGCTGCCGATATGTCAGTTATTGTTGATAGTCTCGAAGTAAATAAGAAAATAATTGCAACTGATTTTAATCGAGTAGTAAATAAATATTTTTTTGGTGATAGCTCCATAAAAAGTTCAAATCGAAAAATTGCAACGCAAGAGAGCGAAAGTTTTTTTTATCCAAACTTAATTGAAAAAGTTAGAAGCACAAAAAATGAAATTCAAAATTCTCAAAGTCGTCTTGATTTTATTCAAAAGGAAATCAATAAATATTTAGTTGAAATTCATAAAAAATATTCTATTCCCGCAGCGTGCATAATTTTTATTTTGCTCGGTGCACCACTTGGAGTAATGGTTCGCAAAGGTGGCTTCGGAATGGCTGCAAGTATTAGTCTCGCATTTTTTCTTATCTATTGGGCATCATTAATCGGAGGAGAAAAACTTGCTGACAGAGCAATCATCTCTCCTTTCGGTGGAATGTGGATTGCAAATCTTTTTATGGGAGTACTCGGATTGATACTAACATATAGAGTTGCTAAAGAAAATATTAATTTGAAATTTGATTTCGTAAATAAATTTATTCCAAAAAGTTGGCGGCAAGAAAAGGTGGACGATGTTAATTCTTGACAGATATCTTGTTAAACAATTTTTACAAACTCTTTTGTTTGGTTTGCTTGCATTCACTCTAATTTTTGTTGTGATTGATATGATGGAAAATCTCGATGACTTCATCGATAAAGATCTTCCATTCACTTTGGTATTACAATATTATTTAGTCTTTACTCCTGAGATAATAAAATTGATGACTCCTGTTGCAGTTCTGTTTGGCTGTTTATTTACAACGGGAAGAATGGTAAATCTTAATGAGCTTACATCAATAAAAGCAAGCGGTGTAAGTATGTATCGATTTATGACACCATTTTTTATTGTAACAATTATTATTTGTCTCATCTCCATTTTCTTTGGAGGATATGTTGTGCCACAAGCAAACAAGAGTAAACTTCATATTGAAAATCATTATCTTCACAAAAGATTGGAGTTCAATAATAGTAATTTATTTTTTCAAGATGCAAAAAATAGAATTGTGAATATCTCCTTTTATGATGAACGAAATCTGCAAGCAGTCAGAGTTGGAATTCAAGAATTCAATCCGAATGATTTAACAAGAATGACTTATCGACTTGACGCTGAAAGAATAGTCTTTGATACGGTAAAAAATAGATGGATAGCTTTTAATGGAAGTGAAAAAGAATTTAAAGGAAAAGGCGAGATTGTTGCATTCTTTAGGGAGAAAGAAATTATGAACTTAAATTTTTCACCCGACGATCTTTCGTTCAAACAACAAAAGCCACAGCAAATGAATTTAGAAGAACTCAGAAAATTAATTGATGAAAGAAAAAAATCTGGCAACGACCCAACAAGAATTGAAATAGAATACCACGCGCGATATTCATTCGCAATGGCAAGTCTCGTCTGCGTTCTTTTTGGACTTCCTTTTTCCGCAAATAAACGACGAGGCGGACTTGCACTTCAATTCGGAATTAATGTCCTATTAACTTTTCTTTATCTCGGCTTCACTCAAATTTTTCAAGCCTTCGGAAAAAACGGATCACTAAATCCACTTCTCACTGCGTGGCTGACAAATATATTATTTCTTGTTGCAGCTTCAATCAATATTTTTAGAGTCAAACAATAAAATTAAAATCTCCACCTCGAGTCAACTGAGAATGAAATTTTATTAGAACTGTTAGGTGATGTAAGTGTTTGAAAGTTTGAAGATGCAAAATTTATTTCAAGCAAAGAAAAATCGAAACCTAATCCCAAGCCCCAACCAGTTTGCTGAGCACCACCAAAAGAGAATCCTGTTCTTAGTCCGACAACTTTTGTAATTGACCAATCAAAACCAAAAGACAATCGTCCAACTTTAGAATTTCTTAGTTGATTATTAAAACCTTGATGATAGTCGATTCCAAATAATAATTCGCCAGGGAAACTTCCAGTGAATAATTTATCTACTTGCACACCGAATCCCAAATGCATTGCACTCGGCAGATCCATTTCAACTTCGCCGATGTATTTACCGACTCCTTTTATATCATCTTCCATTTTATCAATTACCGAATCTCTGCGTTCGCTATTAGTCAAATCATCATTATTAAATTTGAATGAAGTTTGAGCAGTATATTCTGCAACATTATTGTTCCAACTAAAACTTCCTAAATCTGTGAATGACAAACCGAAAGAAAATTTTTCATTTATCTTTCCTGCAATTCCGAAATCAACTGAAAAGCCCGAGCCAGCGGCTTCAGGAAAAGGAGAACTAAAACTTTTGTCATTCCCTTTTCTGTCAAAATCATATTCAAATCCAAAATCTGGTGAAACTGCTGCAACTCCTCTATATGCAACTTGTGCATCAATATATGCAGTTGAGTTTGAGACAAATTGTGAACGAATGTTTTCAAGAGAAGAATACATATATCCTCTAACAAAATTAAAACTTACTCCTGCAGAAAGTCTTTGCAAATATTCTATAATCGGTAAATTTTTTGTCAAATCTCTTGAGTATGACAAAGTATATTTTCTCAGCCACCAAGCTTTTGCTTCAGTATCATCAAAGGAATAAACTTTGTCAAGCTGATTTCCCCAAAATGCTAAATCAATAAGTTGATTCGGAAAATTAGCCGATGCAGAAATCATATCGTTAATTGAAAAAGCAACTGCTCCAAAATTTTCACTCGGCTTAATCAATATTGCAAAGTGTTGTGTTGAGAGATCAACAAAAATATCTCTACCATTTTCAAAGAGTGATTTGAATCTTAATTTATCTTGCTCATTAAGCAGACGCGAAACATTATTTCCCGATGCATCCACAACTCCACCGAAGAAGTAATTATATTCATCAACAGTAAAAAATCCTGAGCCACCAATAAAATTCATTGCAGGCAATGGGAAGACAGTCATCAACTCGACTGTAGATGTAGCCAAAAAAATATTCGCGGGATTTTTTCCTATTGCGTTTAATCCAAATGATGTTGCGGTGTAAGTATTTCCCATCGCTGAACTAGTTGCTGTAGTTGATCCAACTGAACCTCCGCCTTGAGCATAAAGCATAGCAGAGAAAATAAAAACGATTGAAAAAACAATTAACTTTTTCATTCTGCCCCCTCAATTCTATATTGAATTTTTACAGAGCCACCGAGCTTAATGAAATCGGTAGTCCTAAAACTAACAGGTTGATTATTTGTTCCTGATGTATTTAATCTTACATTGAACAACAAATACTCCGCTTGAACTAATTTATCTACATCAGTTTGTGTCATCTGAATTGAAACTAATCTATTAGAAGGAGTAACTACTTTTCCATCGGCTCCAACAGAAGCAGCGGGAATTAAAATTGAACTATCTTGCGTTGCAGTAAGTGGTGGTAAATACATTAAAAATCTATTTGTGTTATCATATAATCGTCCAGTAAATTTAAGCTCAACTGGCAGTCCGTTGGTGAAATTTAGTTGTAGTTGTGAATTGGAGATGTTGCCTAAATTATCTTTATCATCGTTGCTGAAATCAAATTTTACAGAGTCTCTGAATGACCCCGATTGAATTCCAATTTTTAATGGAATTTCGATTGAAGCACTTCCTCTAACAATATCGCTACTTCTAATTGTTGCTTCTTGATAGTTGGGATTGACAACAACATTATTAACAACTGTTAAACTATCTGGAAGTCTTGATGAAAAAGAATTTAAGAATTGTGAAAGATCATTTCTATTTATTTGTATAACATTTTGTCCCGTTGATAAATCAGTAGTTGGAACAACTAAAGTTCTCGTAACATTTCCATTTGTTCCAATAATTCTTGTGTTCACACGAATTGGAATTTGGACAGTATTGTTAATGAAAATTTTTACATCAGGCTCACCGAAGTTAATATTAGTATAACCAAATCTGTCGCCAACTTCACCTAATTCTAAACTTACCGATGAACGAGTTTCAGCTAATGTAGTTGGTTTTATTCTGCCTGTAATTTCATCGAAGATGAGTTGAGACATATTTATCAACGCCGAAATGCTGTCGGTCTTTGAGATTGTAATAACTTGATTGTTTCCCCTTGCTTGTGCAACAATGTTATAACTTATTCTATTTGATAATCCTGAACCAGAAGCAATTCTCCAACCCGCTAAATTTATTGGTCCAACTGTTGCACGAGAATTTGATCCGCTACTTCGACCAATGTTAATGACTGTTGAATAAGCTGTTCCATCAGTTCTTCTTAATTCAGGAAACGTTACAGAGAGTTGTAAATCAAGATCGATTCCATTATTAAATGTGAAAGTTGCTGTTCCGTTTTTGATATTAATATTTCTATAAAATGTTGAATCATTCAAGACAAGACTACTATCTTTTCTAATTGGTTCTTGATCAGGCACGCGAGCTCGAACTTGTGATATCACAAAATTTTCAAATCTTGTAGTTATAGTTGTACTTGCATCAGGCGGAATCAATATAGAAACACCTGAACTACCAGGAGTAGAAAGTCTAATTTCCATATACATTGAGTCGGGTAACGTTTTACCAGCAAGATCAAAAACTAAATCACCAGTTGAATTTGCTGAAATTGCAAGCGGCGTTAATCTTGAAACTACGATTTGATGATTATATCCATTTCGTAAAATAATTCTATCGAGACTAATACTAAGTGGACCATTGTTATTGCTGATCGTAAATCTAATTTGCCCATCATCAAATCTTGCTTCCTGAAATTCATTAATGCGTTGAAAATTTTCAGTGACTTCTGCATTGTTAATAGGAGGAAAAATTACACTCTGTCCTGGCGCAAACCCCGTCCATCTTGCAATCCCAATAGAATTAACTATCGGTTGTGGATTATTTATTTTGATTGCACCCAACACGAATGAAAAATTTGTTTGGATAGGATCTATCTTTAAATTTTCTCCAACAATTACTGAATCGATTTTTTGTGTTATCGCATAGTAGAGCAAATTATCTCTTGCAGGACCATAAGTCTTTATCGTTGTATCATCTTCAATTGCTTGCTGAATTGTGTACGTCGTATCAAGCAACGGCATATTGAGTTCTACATCCCAACTTGGTGCTATTGGCTCTTTAATATCACACCCAACAAAAGCAAAGAGTGTAAATAAAAAAAGAATAATTAAATTATAAACTGGTTTCCATATCATATCTACTCCGAATTAATTTTATCACATAAGAATTAGTACGAACTAATTACTTTATCAAAGTCATTTTTCTAGATAGAAAATAATCAGCACTTTTTATTTTATAAATATAAATCCCTGAACTTAAATTAGAGCCATCAAACTCAACTGAATAATTACCAACTCCTTTTTTCTCGGAGACAATTGTTGCAACTTCAATACCAAGTATATTAAAAACTTTTATCTCTACAAAAGATTCTTTCGGGACAGAATAATTTATGAGTGTTGTTGGATTGAAAGGATTTGGAAAATTTTGTGAAAGACTGAATGTTGAAGGGAGCGAATTCATTTCTTCTTTTGCATCTACTGTAATTCTTGATCGCGAAGTCCCAATCAAACTTGAGAAATGAGCCATCCTCACCACGATACTATCATTGTTATTTATTGGAATTTGTAAGCCTTGATTTGTATAAACGCCATTGCTCAAATAGAAAAATCCAAGACTGTCAGGAGCATTTGAAATTCCTAAATTGGACAACCAAGAATTGAATTGCGGGGTTTTCTTAAACACGAGATTAAAAAATTTCCCAGCATTAAAATTAAATGGTGAGCCAAGTGGATTAAGCGCATCAATATCGAAAACTCTAAATTCATAATTCAAAAAATAGGAAGCACTATTAAGAGGGTCGCCAATAAATTGTCCCGTTTGAC
Organism: Chlorobiaceae bacterium; assembly: GCA_013824085.1. Taxonomy (GTDB): domain Bacteria; phylum Bacteroidota; class Ignavibacteria; order Ignavibacteriales; family Ignavibacteriaceae; genus PNNF01. Next base: position 175,332 of record PNNF01000001.1, read on the forward strand.
AATTTATTCTGTCGAAAGTAAATCTTAAGAAAATATCTTGATTCAAAGCTGCGTTGTCAAAATAAAAATAAGAAGACACGAATGCGTCATAAAGCTGCTGTGCTGAGGCAAATGGGGCTTGCAAAGTTTTTGGTTTTACAAAATATTTGGTTCCTTCAAAAACTGTATCTCTGTACACTTCTAGAGTTGTGTTGTCACATCTAATTCGAAGTGAGATAACTATTTTTTTTTGTGGAAAAATTTCTGATACAAAGAGCACTAACAAGCTAAGAAGTAAAACTTTTTTCATCTATTCAATTACCTTCATTATTATAGATTGTTAATATATACAAAAGTATTTTTTATAACATATCCTGCATCACAAAAAAAAATCCCGTCAAATTTTTTAGATCTGACGGGATAAGAAAAAACGAAATGAAAAATTAATTTACTTTTTCATTTTTCGATGGTGGCATAAATCCAAATTGTTGATCGGGCATTCCTTCAATTCTAATTTCACCAAATCTTTGTTCATACTTTTGGATATTATCTTTCAACGCGAGCATCAACATTTTTGCATGTTGTGGAGTTGAGATAATTCTTGCATGAACTTTTGCTTTTGGTGAACCCGGTACAATTCGAGTAAAATCAATAATGAACTCAGCTGGCGAATGTGTAATTATTGCAAGATTGGAATAAATTCCTTCAGCTTCTTTTTCGCCAAGCTCGATATTAATTTGTTGTTGTTGAGGTTGATTCTCTGCCATATTATTTTCTATCTATTAAATTTATTTTCTAATTTTATCAGCTTTTTCAAAAGCATTTTTTGCGTCATCAAGCATACCTAATACTGAATAAACTCTACCGAGTAAATCCCAGATTACAGCATCATCACTTTTTAATTGAACAAATTTTTCTAAATGAGGAAGCGCTAATCGATACTTCTCTTTTGATGCAACATTTTCTACGAACTCTTTTCTATCTTTATTTGCTTCATCAAATTCTTTTTGTATATGAGCACCCCATTTGACATAAGTAACTGCAATGTTATAAATCGCATTCAAGTATTCGGAATCAATTTCGAGAGCTTTTTTAAATTGTTCAGCAGCTTCACCAAATTGGTTATTGTTAAGTAAAACTACACCATAGTTATAACGATAGTTTTTATTTCCTGGTTCTCTTGCTACACCTTCTCTAAACGCTTCGAGAGCCACATCCATCTTGTTTGTAGCGATATAAGAATTGGATAAAAAGAGGAGAAGATCTGGATCATCTTTATGATATTTTCTTCCTTCTTCAAGAATTGCAACTGCTTTAAGAAAATATCCTTGTGCAGTTATACTATCAGCAACATTTTTTGTCTCTTCAAATTGCATTTGTGCAGTCGCACCTTTGTTATAATAAATTTCACCGATGAATTTATATCCATCTAATGCTTTTTTTAGATCAATCAATTTTTGCAAAGGTGGAATAGCTTCTTCATATTTTCCCATGTTCATGTTTACAAAAGCTAAATTCTTGAATGCGTCAACTGAATCAGGTTCGATTTTAGTTGCGAGTGTAAATGCAACTGCTGATTTCTCATAAAAAATTTTTGATGTGTCTGGGTCTTGAGCCTGTGTTGCTCTATTAAAGAAGTTCACACCTTCGTTAAAATAATTAGCCCAATAAAATGTTTTTGATCTTTGGATATCTTGCGCAAATCTTTTGCTGATTGCTAATGATTTATCAAAGGCATCAATCATTTTTTCGATTTTTTGATTTTCGCCATGAACATATCCTAACAAATAAAATCCTTCATCGCTTCGGGGGTTATTTGTAATTTCTTTTAATAATACTTCTTCAGCTTTAACTAAATTTTTTTGCTGAATATATAATTTTGCACTTGTCAATTCAGTAGATGCACATTGATATCCTGTGAATGTCAAATACATAGCGACCAAAACTATTGGTAAAAAATATACTTTTTTCATCCGTACTCCATTTTTAATATAACTTAAGTAGTAAATTTACAGGATTATTAGAGTTAAAACAAGGAACTAAACAGACTTTTTATATAATTATCTTACTTTGAATTGTTTTTACAACTTTAATAAGATATTTTTACACTTAAAATTTGAAGGTAAAATGAATACAGCACAAATCCTAAACAAAGTTCCCAAAGTATTGTTGCATGATCACCTTGATGGTGGGCTTAGACCAGAAACAATTATTGAGTTAGCCAAAGACTTAAAATATGAAAAACTACCAACTTCCGACTCAGGTGAATTAGCTGATTGGTTTCACAGAGGTGCGAATAAAGGAAATCTCGTCGAGTATCTTCAAGGCTTTGAACATACTTGCGCAGTTATGCAAACTAAAGAATCATTAACTCGTGTTGCTTACGAGATGATGGAAGATATGAAAAAAGATGGCGTCTGTTATGTCGAAACTCGATTCTCCCCTGTCTTTCATACTTCTAAAGGTCTCTACAATGACGATATTGTAAATGCAGTGTTGGAAGGATTAGAAAAAGGAAAAAATGATTTCGGAGTTGGTTATGGATTAATTATCTGCGGAATGCGGAACATGCAAAATACTCTCGAAATGGCTGAGCTCGCAATTAATTTTAGAGATCGCGGAGTTGTGGGATTTGATTTAGCTGGTGAAGAAGGCGGCTTCCCTCCTAAGAAACATCTGGAAGCTTTTCAATTTATTCAGAGATCAAATTTTTTTATTACAATTCATGCAGGCGAAGCGTTTGGTAAAGAATCAATCTGGCAAGCTCTACAATGGTGTGGAGCTCATCGAATTGGACACGGAACAAGAATTCTAGATGACCTCGTTATAGATCCCGATGGAAACGTTGTTGGACTTGGCGATTTAGCACAGTACATTTTAAATACTCGAATTCCGATTGAAGTTTGTTTGTTGAGTAACGTTCACACTGGCGCGATTGATAAATTGGAAAATCATCCTTTCATAAAATTGTACAAAGCAAAATTTAGAGTTACAATAAATACTGATGATCGATTAATGAGTGATACAACTATGACTAAAGAATTTTTAACTGCGATTGATCTATTTAATTTATCCCTGGACGACGTCGAAAAAATTACTATCAACTCAATGAAATCAGCTTTCATCAATTATAATGAAAGATTAAATTATATCTATAAAATAATTAAACCCGGATTTCAAAAAGTCCGAGATAATCTATTATCACTTAAAAAATAATATACAGGAAGAGCTCGTAAAAAAATATGGCAAAACAACTATTTAGAAATTATAATTTTGATTTTGATAAGAACGAAAGAAAAATGATTGCAACTTTTGCTAAACAAGTAATCAGGCAAACAGAAGGAAATAATAAATATTATCAAGAGAATAAAGCATTCAATTCAATAATGCTAAAAGTGAATGAGAATGGTGAAACGGTAAAACTAACAAAAGATGAATTTTACAAATTGAAAAATCAACTTGAAATAAATGTAAAACATCTTGAAAAAAAAATGGATAAAAGTTGGTTTTTTATGAAATGGGTTTATAAATCGCTCTACTCAAATTATCGATCAATGTTGAAAAATTATTTTGAAGGTTAAGATGATTAGTCATACTAATATTACAGCACCACGAGGAACGAAATTAAGTTGTAAAGGTTGGATACAAGAAGCAGCGCTCAGAATGTTGATGAATAATCTCGATCCAGAAGTTGCTGAAAATCCTGCCCAGCTTATTGTTTATGGTGGCAAAGGCAAAGCCGCTCGTAATTGGGATTGCTATGATGCGATTGTAAAAGCACTTCAAAATTTAGAAAATGACGAAACACTTTTAGTTCAATCTGGAAAGCCAGTTGCAATTTTTAAAACACATGAAAATGCTCCACGTGTTATTATCTCAAATTCAATGCTCGTTCCCAACTGGGCAAACTGGGATGAATTCCGCCGACTTGAAGAACTTGGTTTAACGATGTATGGACAGATGACGGCTGGTAGTTGGATTTACATCGGCACTCAGGGAATTCTTCAAGGCACTTATGAAACATTTGTAGAATGCGGAAGAAAACATTTTGATTCAGATTTGTCTGGAAAATTTCTTCTTACTTGTGGCATTGGTGGAATGGGTGGAGCACAACCACTTGCAGCAACAATGGCTGGTGCAGCTTTCCTCGGCGTTGATGTTGATTTATCCAGACTTCAAAAAAGAGTAGAAACGGGATACCTTGATGTTATTGCAAACGGTCTTGATGAAGCACTTCAATTAGTTCTAAAAGCTAAAGAAAATAAAACTCCTCTCTCGGTTGGCTTAGTTGGTAATGCGGGCGAAGTTCTTTCTGAAATTCTTGAAAAAAATATTCTTCCTGATATTGTTACAGATCAAACATCAGCACATGATACTTTGAATGGTTACGTTCCAATGGGGATGAGTTTTGAAGAAGCAAAAGAGTTAAGAAAAAATTCGCCTGAAAAATATATTTCACTTTCAAAACAAACAATAGTGAAGCACTTAATCTCAATGTTGGAATTTAAACGACGAGGTGCTATCGTATTTGATTATGGAAATAATATTAGAGGCGAAGCTAAAGCTAATGGAGTTGAAAATGCTTTTGACATTCCAGGATTTGTTCCAGAATATATTCGTCCACTTTTTTGTGATGGTAAAGGTCCATTTAGATGGGCTGCACTTTCTGGAGATCCAAATGATATTCTTGTTACTGATGAAGCTGTAAAGAATGCTTTTCCTGAAAATAAATCTCTGATAAATTGGATTAATCTTGCACAGAAAAAAATTCACTTTCAAGGATTACCAGCGCGTATTTGTTGGCTTGGATACGGAGAGCGTGCAAAGATGGGAAAAATATTTAATGACTTAGTAGCTTCGGGAAAAGTCTCTGCACCTATTGTTATTGGTCGCGATCATTTAGATTGTGGCTCTGTTGCTTCACCTTATAGAGAGACGGAAGCAATGTTGGACGGAAGTGACGCGATTGCTGATTGGCCAATACTAAATTCAATGTTGCATTGCATTGGTGGTGCAAGCTGGGTTTCGATTCATCACGGCGGTGGAGTTGGTATTGGTAATTCGATTCACTCAGGAATGGTAGTTGTTGCAGATGGTTCTGAAGATGCCGCAATAAGATTGCAAAGAGTTTTGACTTATGATCCTGGAATGGGAATTGTTCGACACGTGGATGCGGGATATGAACGGGCAATTTCAAATGCCAAAGTAGAGCAAATCAATATTCCAATGATGAGATAAATAAAACACTAATTTGTTTTTTTTACAAAGAGATTATTACCTTCATTGAAAGCTCTGGAGATGTTTTATCTTCTTATGACATGCAAGGTGTGGATAAAGGATGAAGTTGAGCAACATTAAGATTTTATCAAAAATATTTATCTGATAAAATTTTATTAAAAAAAATAGAATCATAATCTCATCGAAAAAATATTCACTTTCCCTTTTATTTCAATTATCAGTTTATTTTGGATACTAAAATTTCATAAATAAAAAAGCAAATTCATCTCATCTTTTCTTTTTTTTTGATTTTAAGTTCACTTAATTTGGTATGTAAATATTTAAAATTTTGCGTATTAATTTATTTCGAAAAGACTATTCGAAAACAAATGGAGGTATTATGAAAATGAAAGTACTTGTTGCAGATGCCTTTCCTGAAAAATATTTGGATGAATTTAAGGAAATGGGTCTTGAAGTTATTTATTCCCCGAAAGCGGGAGAAAACGATTTGCCAGAAGCCGCAAAAGAAGTTGATATCCTTGTTGTTCGCTCCACTGTTGTCAATTCTAAAACAATCCAAGATTCAAAAAATCTAAATTTAATTATTCGCGCTGGAGCTGGAGTTAATAACATTGACGTATCGGCAGCTAATCAAAAAGGAATTTATGTAGCTAACTGTCCCGGAATGAATTCTATAGCGGTAGCTGAGCTTGCAATTGGTCTTATGATTTCTCTTGACAGAAGAATTCCATCAAATGTTATTGATTTTAAAAATGGTGTTTGGAACAAAGGTGAATATTCAAAAGCTGAAGGGCTATACGGTAAAACCCTTGCTATTATTGGTGTTGGTGCTATTGGCAAAGAAGTAGCAAAAAGAGCTTTAGCTATGGGAATGAACGTTTATGGAAAAGATATTTCAAGAATTGAAGGCGTTGCTATTAAAGATTTTTCTGAGATGGATCAGATTCTTCCAATGGCTGATGTTATTTCAATTCACTTGCCATCTACTCCGCAGACAAAAGGATTGTTCGACAAAAAAATGTTTAGCTACTTGAAGAAAGGTGCTTTACTAATAAACACTGCAAGAGCAGAAGTTATTGATGAAGACGCTATGATTGAAGCGATAAACGAAAAAAGTATCAGAGTGGCTCTTGATGTTTTCAAAGGCGAACCAGAAGATAAAAAAGGAACTGTTACATCTAAACTACAAAACAATCCTAATGTTTATGTTACTCATCATATTGGGGCATCAACTGAACAAGCACAAAATGCAGTTGCTGAAGAGACCGTTAGAATAATTAAACAATATATTGAAAGTGGACTAATAGCTCACTGGGTAAACAGAGCAAAAATTACTGATGCAAAATATCAACTCGTAGTAAAACATTTTGATAGACCAGGAGTGCTTGCTTCTATTCTTCATGTTATTCGTCAAGGAAACATCAACATTGAAGAGATAGAGAATATTATTTTCCAAGGTGGCGTTGTTGCTTGTTGTACTATGAAATTAAAATCTGAAGTTACTCCTGAAATGTTGAAAGAAATGAAAGAAAATGCTGACGTTATAAGCATCTCATTTATGGCGTTATAAAATCGATATCACAAATCTGAGTCTCTTTCATTGGAGCTCAGATTTTTTTTTTGATGAATTACATCTTTCCCACTTTATTTATCAGCCTCAAATCTACTTCTTATATTAATAAAATATTTTTTTTAATAGTTATTTTTTCACTGCTAAAAAAAATCTAAAAATTATTTCTAAAAATATTTTGCAAAAACAAATTCATGGGAATAATTGCATCTCTTTAGTGTATTTATTTTGACACTTTTTTTTTCCGCTAAAAAAAGATTAAATCATTTTTTGGTTTGATTTTAATAACAATATTTTTTAATTTTTAACCGCATAGATATCTGTTAATCTTGATTTTATTAGCAAATATTTTTTAGTAGGAGTGAATAATGAAAAGAATACTTTTTTTTCCGTTGATTTTTTTTGCCTCATTTATAAATCTAATTGCTCAACCCAACTTACACTCGCCATTAAATAACGCAACGAACATCTCTATTCCTGTCACATTTATTTGGGGCAGCGTGCCAGGCTCAACTGGATACACATTACAAATTTCAACTGATGGAGGATTTACAAGTCCTGTAAACATTATAAATACAGGCGGAAATGATACTACTGAAATCGTTGATACTCCAACACTCACATATAATCAGGCGTATTTTTGGAGAGTCGTGAATAATGGAGGTGACACTTCTAACATAAGAAATTTTTTTCCATTAATTGTACCATCAGCTCCAACATTGATTTTGCCAGCTGATAACAATACTAATGTGAGATCAAGTCCATATTTTTCTTGGGTAGGAGGAACAACAGTACCAAATGATACTTTCCAACTTCAGTTAACTCCAGATCCTTCATTCTATTCTGTCGAGCACAATATTTTTACTACAAATTCGCATCATCAATTGACAGCAGAATTGCCTACAGGTTCTCCATATTTTTGGCGTGTTCGTGGAATTAATAACGCAGGTGCAGGCTCATTCTCCGCAGTCAATCGATTTAGAGTTAGTATCTCTGGTGATTCATTACCTCCGAGACCTATAATTTCTTTTCCATCTGATTCCATTAGAATTTATACTTTGAATCCTGATCTGAATTGGTACATCAATTTCACACTCGGCGGATATTTATTCCAAATTGAAAAGCGTTCAGACCCAATGTTTACGGGCATTCCTACCGATACAACAAGTTCTCTCGTACTACCTTGGTTAAATTTGAATCCGAATACTTTTTATTACTATAAAGTAAGGACAAAACGTTTAGCTGATAGCAGTCTCTCTGAATGGTCTGGACCTGGAATTTTTCAAACCTTCGAGCTAAGTCCTGTTTCCATCCCAATAAATGCTTATCCGACTAATGGAGTTACAGTTTATCAGACAAATGTAAATTTTAGTTGGTATATCAACGCTCCATCATTCGGTTTAACTTATGAACTTCAATACGATACTACAACTTCTTTCGCTGGATTCGCTGCAATAACAGGTTTGACATCGACTAGTCATCAAGTAATGTTAGGAGCAAACAAAACATATTATTGGAGAACAAGAACATACAATGGAACTACAACTTCGGCTTGGTCAACTATTGACACTTTTTTTATTGCGGATCTTTCTCCACTTAATAACATTGCACTACTTCCAGTAAAATCTTATCCAATACAAGGTGAAGTTGTTTATTCTGATAGCGTTGATTTATACTGGTATTTGAATGGTCCTTTTGCAAATTTATCATTTCAAGTAGAGTTCAATTCGACGAATATTTTTTCGGGCGTTCCAACTTATAATAACATAACCACAATGGGCTTGTTTGATCAATTAGTTCTCAATTTTGGAACAACATATTATTGGCGTGTAAGGTCATTTAATATCAACACAAATCAATTTTCTGCGTGGACAGATGTCGATTCATTTTCAGTTGTGGGTGCAGGCGGAAATTCAATTCCTAATTTAGCTTGGCCTATTGGTGGTGCAACTGTTTGGAATACTTCAGTAGATTTAAGTTGGTGGGTAAACGGTCCTTCACACTTCCTCGATTATGAAATTGAATTTAATTCAACAAATATTTTTTCTGGCATTCCAACATTTTCTAGTGCTGGAAATATCTATTCACTAACTAATTTAATTCAAGGTGCAACGTATTATTGGAGAGTCAGAAGTGTAATTGTTCCATTAGGAACTCCCCCTGTTTATTCTGTTTGGAGTCCTGTAGAATCATTCACAATTTTTACGACTTACTCACCTTCATCGCCAAGGATTGGTGGTCCAGGTGGTGGCATTGTTGTTAATACTACAACACCAATGTTATCTTGGTTTTTGGCTACAGCATCACCATTTCAAACTTATGAAATTTCATATTCGCAAAATCCCGACATGAGCAACAGTCAAACCATAACTGACTTAAGAAGTTTGAATCATAGACTGATTGGATTGAATCCCAACCAGAATTATTATTGGAGAGTTCGTTCAAAAAATCTAAATAATGTTTTGTCACAATTTTCTAATATTACTTCATTTAGAGTTGGGAATCTTACTGATATTAAGGTTGAAGAGAATATCCCAACTGAATTTAGTTTATCGCAAAATTTTCCGAATCCGTTTAATCCAATTACTGTGATAAACTACAAGCTCCCAATGAAAAGCCAAGTCTCTCTAAAAGTTTATGATATTTTGGGAAGAGTTGTGGCAAGTTTAATTGACGAGGAGCAATTGGCTGGAGTTTATAATATTGAGTTTAACAGTATTGGTCTAAGTTCAGGAATTTATTTTTATAAGTTAGTCGCTTCTCAGACTTCAGATTCAAGAGTGAATAATTTTACAGAAACGAGAAAAATGATTTTAATGAGATAGATAGATGAAATTATTCTTGCCCTGATTTATCAAGTCGTCGCAGGAGAAATCTTGTGACGACTTTATTTTATTAAGAAATTATCTAACACATAAAAATAAATTGCTCTTACTCAATTCAATCTAAATTCATTCATTACAGAAATATTCAACACCAGTTTAATTATCATGCGTTATTGTTAAAAATAAAAGTGAATAGTATTAAAATCATAAAACAAAATGTCGCAAAGACAATGGCAGAGTTACCGAAAGCTTTTTTATCAAGTTCATCGCTAATATGTGCGTCCTTATGTTTTCCTACGCTGAGCACTTTAACAGTTTCCAAAATAAGGTATAAATCAAAAAGAAGAGATTTTTCTTCCTCATAAAAACTATCCATTTTAATTAAATGAGATATTGAAAAATCATCATCTTTGTTCACTTGCCATAGTCCCGTAATTCCGGCTTTACTTTTTAGCTTTGACCTTTTTTCTGATAGCTCGGGAAATAATTTTTCTATTTTTTCCAATTCCGAAATAGCCAATGGACGAGGTCCAACAAAGCTCATATCTCCTTTTAAGATATTTAATAATTGAGGCAATTCATCTAAACCAGATTTTCTTAGAAAAGATCCAATTTGTGATACACTATTTCCATTTTCGCGTTTACTTAATATCTGATTACTTTTTGATTCTAATGAAGTTAAATTATCTTTCAAAGTTCTAAGCTTAAATAACTTAAATCGCCTTCCTTTTAAGCTCAAAGAACGCTCTTGCAAAAAAATTGGATTACTCCCCGTATCAATAAATACTACTACTAAAACAATTATGATAAAGGGGAGCAGAATGAATAATAAAAAAAGTGCAACGAAAAATTCACTGATTCTTTTTAATATCAAATATGTTGTCAATTCGGATTGCAAATGTAAATTTTTATTCTTAAAATTTTTGAAAATAATTTCAACTATAAAATATAAATGTTTCTTTTATTTTTTATGCACTAATATTAACAATCTTTTTTTTGCGAAGTGATTTTTTTAAGTATTGAATATCTATTTTTGATGACTTTTATTTAATTGAATACCGAAAAAATTTTATAAAAAATAAAAAAGCCAACTTGAAATTTACTCTCAAGCTGGCTAAAAGCTTTCTTAAAAAATAATTATTTTTTTGCAGCTAATTTTTTTACTACATCTTCAATAATTCTATCAACATCGTTTGCTGACTGTAAAATCACATCTGCTAATTCTTTCTCAAACATCGGAGCAAATGCTTTTGCGTTCATTCTACCTATTACAACTTTACCAGTGCTCGTTTGATAAATACTAACTCTGCAAGGCATAATTGGTGTAACAAAACGAAACTCATCTTTTGATAAAATAGCAGCACTATATTTTCCACTGCATACATCAAATATTAATACTGGAGCAACTGTAAAGCCTCTCTCAGATAATATGCCAGCCATATTTGTCATATTCAAAATACTCCAACCATTTGCAGTTACTTCTTCTTTAAATTTTTTCACAGTTTCTGAAAGTCCACTTGGGCTAGTTGTTTCAGTAAACATTTGCATACGCCCGTCTTGTGCGGATACTGGATTACTTAATGCAATTAATAAAAAGAAAACAATTGCTAAAGTTGATTTTAATTGTCTCATTGTCAAAACTCCTTTAATATGATATAAATTAATTTGTTGTCCGAATAATCGTCAATTGATTTTTTCCTGAAGAATTTTCAATTCATAACTTCGGTTATTGTAGTGAGTGAGATACTCTAACTAAAAAAAGGATTCAGAAAAAAAATTTATCTATTCCGAAATTATTAAGCGATTGATTAAAACATTTTTTTTGAATCCCGACCAACAAAAAATTATCTAACCGATTGAACTACAAAATATTCTATCTTAAAATTAATTGTCGGAAATAGATAGCGTAGTGTTTTAATCAAATTAAATTGGAGTTATAATGAAATTATTTTTAGTTTTATTTTTATTAATAGGTATGACAACTTTTGCTCAAGAGTCTGATTTTAAGGTGCTAGGACAAATCCAAATGCGCAGTGAAATTGACGGAAGAGATTTCTCGAACAAGACAAGACCATTATTTTTTTCAACATTACGGACACGACTCGGAGTCGAAAAAAATATTTCAGAAAATTTATATGTACTAATACAGATACAAGATTCAAGAGTATTCGGTGTTGAAGGCTCGCCAAGTGCAAATATTAACAATATTGATCTTCATCAAGCTTTTGTTAGAATTAAAAATCCATTTGAATTACCATTAACTTTTCAAGCTGGTCGATTCCCTATCTCATACGGTACTGAAAGATTTATTGGACCTTCTAACTGGAATTTGTTTGATAGAAATTTCACAGGAGTGCGTGCAAGTTTCGACTTAGGAATTAAATTTGATCTTTTTGCTTTAACATTGAATGATCGACAAACTAATATTACTAATGCGACAAGTAATGTTTATCCATATCCATCACGACCTGATACAAGTAGCTCGCTCTACGGATTGTTTCTTTCTCACAAATTAAATGATGCAAACCGAATTGTTCTATTAACATATTATGATATTAACAGAAAAAATATTATTGCAGGCGAAAATTCTTTTGAAAGAACTACAGTTGCACTTACACACTTTGGAGATTATGAAAATCTATCTACAATAGTTGAAGGAGCTTATCAGTTTGGAATTGAAAGCGGTAAAGATGTTTCAGCATATACTGTTTCTGCTTCGGGTAGATACAAAGTAGGTTCTTCATTTTTTGGAGCAGGAGTTGATCTCAATTCTGGTACTGAAACTGGAGCAACTGAAATGAACACGTTCCAAGTGGTCTATGGCTCAAGAAATAGATTCTATGGATTCATGGATTATTTTATTATTATGCCTGCCAATACTGATAATGCTGGTGTTAATAATTATTATTTGACTTATGAATTAGCTCCAAAGAATTCAAAATTTTCTTATACCGCTGCAGTTAATCACTTTACAACAAATCAAACAAGAAATGATTTATCTACTCTTGGACAAGAGCTTGATTTAACAATCAGATATAATCTAGTAAAAGGGACAACCATTAGATGGGGCGGAAGCGTTTTTGTCCCCGGTGATTTAATGAAAACTTTTTTTAAAGTTGGAAATGTTGAAAGAAATGATCCATCATTTTGGACTTACATAATGTTTACAACTAATATTTAATTTTTTTTTCCTCAACAGACTAATATGAATTTTTCTAAATAGTCTGTTGAGATTTTTTTTATCAAGATAATAATCCCCTCTTTAACTCAATCTAATTTTTTAAAGCTTCAAAATATTTGGTAATGTCTTCAATGATAAGTATTACATATTTCTCATCGTGATACTTGAATAGTCGTGTTGAAAATTGTAGATGCTTATCAATCTTTTTATTCTGGTAATCAAAAAATTGTTTTTTAATATTATCCTTGTAGATAACGACATCGTCAACATAAGAAGTTAGAGCTGATATTCTCAACTCACAATCACAACACTTTGAGGTAGTTCCGCAATCTTTTGATTCTTCAATTTGGAAAGCACATCCAATCGCTTCCCCACATTTTACATAGAGTAAGTCTTCATCTTTTTTATTAGAAAAAATTGTTTTTAAAACATCATTAAACGCAACCAATCTAACCTGCTTATCTAAAAGTAAAACACAAGAATTAATATTGTTTAAGATGAGATTCAAGAATTTAGATGAATTTTTAAGAAAGCTAAAGTTTTCATTTGTCATTGCCAAGTAAGATTTCATAGAAGTTATCTCTTTAATCTAAATGATAATCAGAATTAAGAAAAATAATTCAATTTTTGGAGGATTTAATAAGTAAACATTTTTTCGAATTTATAAAATTTTACTTCTGAATATTTCTTTTCATTCAGGTTGATGAACGAAACATCTTGATTCTAATTGATTTGAAACTGCTCACAAATATTCTCAGAGAGACTGAGGAAAATTTTTTTTAGTTTTCTTAATATATTATTTGAAGCTTGATAACAGTGCTCGGAATCGATATGAGTAATAATATTATTTCCATTATACTAAAAAATTATTTGTTTCTCTTTTCCAAATCAAGCAACCATTTTTTTCTCGAGAGTCCACCACCATATCCAGTTAATGTTCCATCAGCACCAATTACTCTATGGCAGGGAATAATGATTGAAATTTTATTCATTCCATTTGCATTTGCAACTGCTCGCACGGCGCTTGGTAAGTTAATTGCAGTAGCTTGTTCTTTGTATGAGCGCGTTGCACCATAAGGAATATTTTGTAGCTCTTTCCAAACTGCTTGTTGAAATGGAGTACCAATTGTAATGAGAGGAAGAGTAAATATTTTTCTTTTCCCTTCAAAATATTCTTCAACTTCTTTTTTCAAATTATCAAAATGTTTATTGTCGCTATGTAGAATGTTTGCGTTTAATTTTTTTGCCAATGTTTTTAATTCTGTCTCCAACATTTTTCTATCTGAAAATTCAAAAAGACAAACCCCTTCTTCAACAGCACCTGCAAACATTGTTCCCAACGGAGTTTCAAGTCTTGTAATATTTATGACTCGCTTCTCTTTGCTATTTGATGGCGACACTCCAAAAATAGATTTGAATGAATCAGTAAATCCACTCAATGATTCGAAGCCCGAATCAATTGCTACAGATGTAACAGATTCACCATTTTGTATTTTTTGAAATGCTGAATTTATTCGATTCATTCTTTGATATGAATGAAAAGTGATTCCATGATTTTTCAGAAACCACCGCCTTATTTTACTTGGCTCTATTCCCCTTTGTGTTAAGTCCCAATCCTTAAATTTTTTCGCGGGATTAGAATTTATTTCACACAATAATTTTTTAATGTAGTCAGGAGTTTCACTTAAATTTTCTAATGGATTGCAAACTTTGCAAGGTCTGTATCCTTTTAGAATTGCTTCTTTAGTGTTCTGAAAAAATTCTACATTTTCTTTTTTTGGTTTTCTTGCAGTGCACGTTGGTCTGCAAAATATTCCCGTTGTTTTAATAGCTGCAATGAATGTTCCTTCGTAAGAGATGTCTTTGTCAACTAGTGCTTGATATTTTTGATTGTCATTCATAATATTTTTTTACTTCAAAATTAGATGAGTAAAAATAGGTCTGCAACCGAAAACTTAACAACTATTTTTTATTTTGATTTTTTTCTCCGTCACGTAGGAAATGATAGCTGCAATTGAATTGGGAGAATGTCGATTCTCTCTATTGTTTTCAATAGTAAAGCAACTTCTTTAATTGTTCTAAAGAAATTAAAAACACTGCATCACTTATTCTAAAAAAATTATCTACTACTTTTTTGTTCTTCAATTAATTATTGTAATTGTCTCAATCCCATTTTGTAACCTTCTTCAAATCCCATTTCAAGAATTTGTAATATTAAATTTTAAGGGAACCACGGAACGCCCGAGCTGCATAGTAAGAATGTGCATTGTTGTGATAAATGAAAACTGTGTCGTAGCGGAAGTCGGCAAAGATTGCACCACCGAGTTTCCTAATCTCAGAAGGCGTTTTCAGCCAGCTCGATGTTTTCATGTCGAAAGTTCCAAGCTTCTGTAATTCGCGATATTCTTCTTCGTTTAAAATTTCAATCCCCATTTCAGCAGCCATGTCAATAGCATTATTTTCTGGTTTATTTTCTTTTCTCGAATCCCATGCTTCGCGATCGTAGCAAAGACTTCTTCGTCCACTTGGACTTTCGGCTGAACAATCATAAAAAATAAATTCGCCTGACCTTTTATCATAACCAACAACATCAGTTTCACCGCTTGTTCTTTCCATTTCATTTAGCGACCAGAGTTTCTCGGGATTAGCTTTCAGCTTTGATTCTATTTTGCTCCACTCAAGTCCTTTGTGGCGATTCATATTTTTTTCAAAACGTCTTTTTAAGACTCTGAGTAATTCATCCTTTCTTCTGGTGGTAATATTTTTTTATTTCTCATTGTATAATCTTTTAATTTATTCTTTTCCGATTTTTATCCTTAAAAATAATAGATGAAATAATTGTGATTGTCAAGATTTATTAAATTCAAAAAGAATAAAAATATTTAATCTAATTGTTTCTTGAATTCCAAGCCTTCAATTTTTAATTTTTAATTCACAATTCTATTCCTGGTTTTTGCTTATCATACTTATCGTATCTCTAACAACGCCCAAGGAGCGCTGACTTAATATATCAATCTTTACTAATCCTAACTCCTCAATCGAATACATATCGGGTTGAGTAATAATCAAACCCAGTCCCTTATTATTTGCAAACTCTAATGCCGTATAATTTGTGATATTATCTGGAGCAATTACAATTCCACTTGGATGAATACTGATGTGTCTTGGAAATCGTGCAAGCTTTACTGCTATAGAATTAATTGTTTTTAGTGGCTCGTCATCGAACTTTAATTTTTTTGCCTCAGGAAAAATTTGTGAAAGATTAGTAAGATTTTCAGCGCTTGTCCAAGGAATGAATTTTGAAATTTTCGAAATATCATTGTTACTCATACCAAAAACTTTTGCGACTTCTCTAAAAGCACTTCGCGCTCTAAAAGTAACATACGTAGAAATCATCGCAACTTTTTCGTAACCATATTTATCAAAAATATATTTTATCACTTCATCTCTCTCTTTCCAAGAAAAATCTAAATCAATGTCAGGTGGAGATGAGCGACTGCGATTTAAGAATCTCTCAAAGTATAAGTTGCTTTCAATCGGATCAATTTCTGTAACTCCCAAACAATAAGAGACTAAACTATTAGCAGCAGAGCCTCGTCCAATATGATACATTCCTCTTTTTTTCATCTCTTGAAGCAAATCCCAAACAGTAAGGAAATAATCTGTAAAATTTAATTCATCAATAACATCAATCTCATATTGAAGTCGAGTTATAGCTTGCTTAGTTGGATTTTTGTATCTGAGATTTAGCCCTTCAAACGAAATTTTCCATAACAGAGAATAGTTATCTGTGCCCTGAGTATTTTTGAAAAAAGGAAATTTTAGTTGACCAAGTCTAAGATCAACATTACACTCAGACTCAATAAAATCAATATTCGCAACAGCTTCGGGTAATCCTTTCCACTTCTTAGTGAATTCATTATTACTAATTGAATAATATTCTTCATCAACAATATCGCGTTCATCTAACTGATGAATATTTTTTCTTAATGCTATTGCGCGGAGAGTTTTATGTAAAAGTAGATCTTCTTTTTTTTCAAAATATATTGGATGACCAGGAACCATCTTAATATTATTTTCACGGGCGAAATTATATATCTCTCTCGTCTTGTTTTTTGAATTTTTTGTTCCGATTAATTGAGCAAAAAGATTCTTAGTATTCGGAATATTTTTTAGTAACTCAATCGATGAAGTAAGAACAAACAAATTCTCTAACTCATTTTTTAAAATTTTTTCCAACGAAAAATCTTTTTGTAATTTTCTTGCCGTTATGATTTTACATAGTTGCGAATAGCCTTCATTATTCTTTGCTATAAAAATTGCTTCTTCATCTTTTATTTTTGGATCATCAATTAATGCACCTAAGATTGGTTTCAACTTTGCATTTTTGCATTCTTGAAAAAATTTAACTAAACCATACATTCCATTTTTATCAGTTAGAATTGCAGACTTGTCACCTCTTGCGACAGCGATTGAAACTATTTTTTCGATTGAGAGTGTGCCCGAGAGAAGTGTAAAATATGAGTGCGTTTGAAGCGAGATCATTAACGTTAGTCCGAATACTTTAGTGCTTTTTTCCCAATATCTTTTCTGTAATAAATATTTGAATAAGAAATTTTACTTACTCCTTCGTAAGCTTTTTTAATTGCATCTTGGAAGTTTCCTTTTTTAACAACTGAAGTAACTCCTAAAACTCTTCCCCCATTTGTAAAAATTTTATCTTCTTTTTTTAAAGTACCAGCGTGGTATAAAATCAAATTTTCTTCAACAAAATTTTCTATTCCAAAAATTTCAAACCCTTTTTCAAATTTATCGGGATATCCATTTGATGCAGTAACGACGCATACGGAGACACCATCATTATATTTTACTGAATTTGACTTAAGATTTTCTTTAGCTGCTGAAAAAAGTAATTCTAAAAAATCGCCATCAATTAATGGAAGCACAACTTGAGTTTCGGGGTCACCAAATCGACAATTAAACTCAACAACTTTTGCACCCGAGTCTGTAATCATAATTCCTGCGTAGAGACATCCAATAAATTTTCTACCTTCGGCGTTCAGTGCGCTAATTGTTGGAGAAATAATTTTTTCAGAAATTTCATTCAATAATGTTTCTGTAATTAATTGTGCGGGAGCGTAAGCGCCCATTCCACCTGTATTTTTTCCTGTATCATTATCGCCTATTCTTTTATGGTCTTGAGCCGCAGGCAGAGTAATAAAATTCGTTCCATCTGTTATAGCAAATATTGAAGCTTCTTCTCCAACCATAAATTCTTCAATAATAATTTTGTCACCAGCTTTGTCAAAAATATTTTGCTTAACAATTTCATCGATAGCTTTTTCTGCATCAGACTTATTGTCACAAATGATTACACCTTTCCCTGCTGCTAATCCGCTTGCCTTAATCACTATGGGAAAATTTTGTTGCTCAAGATAATTTTTTATTTCCGTGTATTCGATTCGAGTAAAGACTTTATATCCCGCAGTTGGAATTCCATATTTATACATTAAATTTTTTGCGAAACTTTTATCAGATTCAATTTCAGCGGCGAGTTTATTTGGACCAAAAACAAGAATAGATTTATTTCTCAAAAAATCGGCAAGACCATCGACCAGTGGCTGCTCCGGACCAATAACAACAAGCTCAATTTGATTTATAGAAATGTATTCATAAATCCGTTCAAAATCATTTACATCAATCGAAATATTAATCGCAATTTTTTCGGTACCAGTATTTCCGGGAAGACAAAATAATTTATCGCAACTTTTTGATTTTATTATCCGAAGAGCTAAGGCATGTTCTCTGCCACCTCCACCAATCAAAAGGACTTTCATACTTTTGGATTCATCAAGAGTTGAAAATGTTTTGTAAGTTGCTCCGTCAAAAAATCTCTACGAAATTTTTCAACATATTCTTTTGATGGTTTTGGTAAATTATTTATTAAATAATTGTTATACATCGTAATGATTGCATTTTTAATTTCATCTATATTGTCAGGCTCAGTTATTATCGCTGCCTTATATTCTTCTGAATAAGATTTCAATTTTCCTTCGGGCAAACAAGCAATTAATGGCTTTTCCATTCCAAAATATTCGAATAATTTTCCCGAAGAAATTGTATCAGCATTTTTTCCTCGCCCAACCATCATCCATAAACAATCCGCAAAATTCAATTTGCTTAATACTTCAAGGTGAGTGAGATATCCAAAATCAAAAACATAACTTTCAAGTTTCAATTTTTTTATCAACTTCCAAGTCTCTTTCCTTTTGATGCCAATCAGATGCAATTCAATATTGGCAGCAATTTCGGGCTTCTCATTCAATAATTTTCTGAACGCAGTAAAAAAATATTTCGGAGTAATATTTTCATAAAATAGTCCTGAATAAGTAAGGATGAATTTCTTATTCGGTTTTGGCTCTCTTTTAAATTTTTCTAAATCTTCAGGATCATAACCGTGCGGAATAATTAAAATATCATTGAATGTCAAGAACTTATAATAGTCCATTAATTTTTCTTTTATTCCACGATTAGTAACCACTACTCCATCAGCAGCTTTCAGAACTTTATACTCCATATTTTTTATTTTCAAGCTGTGATAAGGCGTTGAAAAACTTCTGAAATGATAACCATACCAAAGATCCCGATAATCTAAAATCAAAGGAATTTTAAATTCCTTTTTCAATTTTTCGGCTTCAATAAATGATGAAAACGGTGGACCAGAAACAAAGATGCAATCAAAATGTTCTTTACTTAATAATTCTTTCGCCTTCAAATATGCCTCATTGCTCCAATTTTTCTTGTTATCTGGAATGAAGAAAAAATTACTAACTTTACTTAATAATTTCCTGATCCATTCGTTTGGCATTTTAACATTCCCTTTCTTTCCTAAAAGAGAATTTACTTCGTTTCCTTTAATTCTTACTATTTCAATCTCTTTATCTTTTATTTCATTAAGCAAAGAATGATCGTGAGCATAGTAGGCAGTTTCGGAAGTAGTTATAACGGTTGGACGCCAATTATTCTGTGGCATATATTTGATGAACTTAAATGTACGCTGAACTCCACTTAAACCCATAGGCGGAAAATAATAAGCTATGATAAGAACTTTAAACATTTTTACTCAAAATTCGTGAGATTAATTGCGGAATTATTTTTGATTAAATACATATTTTCAACTCTAAGACCAAATCGATTTTCAAAATAGACGCCGGGCTCAATAGTTATAATTTGATTTTCCTTCAGTATTTCTTCGGAATAGATTGATATCCTTGGAGATTGATGAATTTGAAAACCAATCCCATGCCCGAGAGAATGAACAAAATATTTTTCTAATTTCACTTTTCTAAGTGAACTTCGAGCAAACAAATCTAAATCTTTTACTGCTATCCCTGATTTTAATTCAGCAGCAATTTGCTCAACCAAGTCTTTTAATATACTGTGCAAAACTAAAATTTTAGACTCAACTGAACCGAAAAAAAACATTCTTGTAATATCGCTACAAAGTCCTTTATATTCTGTACCAAAATCTAGCATTACAACATTATTTTTTTCAAGTCTTTTATTGGTCGGAGTAGAATGTGGCATGCAAGAATTTTTGTCGAATGCTACTATTGGATGAAAAGAATCTCCTGTTCCACCGAAATATTTATGCAAAAATGAGATATCTCTTTCGAGTTCAATTTCTGTAACTCCTGCTTTGATCAACTTTCTAACTGAGTCATAAACATTTTTGGAGATAGAAATTGCTTTCTTTGTTCTTCTTATACTTTCTTCATCGTGAACAGAAAATATTTCCTGAATAAAGTCAGAAATATCAACAAATTGATAATTGGGAAAAACATTACACAATTCCTTATAAAAATTTAATTTGACATCCCAGCCTTCGAACCCAATTCTGTTTTTTTTTAATAATTTATTACTTTTTATAAAATTCAAAATCGAGTTTTTATAGATTATTATCTCAATATCTAATGGAATTTTTTTTGCTTCGTTAGAAAATCTGCCGTCAGTTAAAAAAATTATTTTGTTTTTATCAACAATCAAAAAACCATTATCTGCTTGGAAGTCAGCAAAATATCTCGATGCAACTTTAGAAGTAAGAAATAATACATCAAGCTTTTTATATTCTAAAATTTTCTTTAACGAAGATATTCTTTGTATTAAAAATTTATTTTTCATGAGTGATAATTTGGAGCTTCTTTTGTGATTGTGACATTATGCGGGTGACTCTCTTTTTGTCCAGCGAGTGAAATTTTTACAAATTTTGTTTTTGATTTCAGCTCAGAAATATTTTTTACTCCACAATAACCCATTGATGCTTTCAGTCCGCCAACCAATTGATGAATAGTTTCAGATAAGAGGCCTTTGTAAGCAACCCTACCTTCGACACCTTCAGGAACTAATTTAGCAATATCGTCTTCGGCATCTTGAAAATATCTTTCCTTGCTCCCGTGCTTCATCGCTTCGAGTGATCCCATTCCTCTATAAATTTTGAATCTTCTGCCTTCATAAAGAACTTTTTCGCCGGGGCTCTCATCAACTCCAGCAAACATGCCACCGATCATAACTGAGTCTGCTCCCGCTGCTAATGCTTTAGGAACATCGCCAGTATATTTGATGCCACCATCGGCTATAATCTTAATATTTTTTCCTTTCAAAGCTTTGTAAACATCCATTATTGCAGTAATCTGAGGAACGCCAACTCCTGCAATCACCCTTGTCGTACATATTGAGCCGGGTCCAATTCCAACTTTAACTGCGTCAACCTTGCATGAATAAAGTTCAAGTGCAGCTTCATAAGTTGCAATATTACCAGCAATTAATTGAATATACTTAAATTTATTACGAATAACTTTAATCGCCTTAATTACTCCAGAAGAATGTCCGTGTGCGGTGTCAATCACAATTACATCTACACCGGAATTAACTAATAAATCTATTCTTTCTATAGTATCCTTAGTGATCCCAACAGCAGCTCCAACACGAAGTCGTCCGTGTTCATCTTTAGAAGCAAAAGGGTGTTGCTTTTTCTTTTGTATATCTTTGAATGTGATAAGTCCTTTTAATTTATTGTTCTTATCGATAACGGGTAGTTTTTCAATCTTATGTTGTTGAAGAATCTGCTCCGCTTTTTCCAAGTCCGTGCCGATAGGAGCCGTAATAAGATTTTCTTTAGTCATCAAAGCACTAATTTTTTGGTTCTGATTCGGCTTAAATCTTAAATCGCGATTTGTCAAAATTCCAACCAATTTTTCATTAGCGTCAACAATCGGAATTCCTGAAATACTAAATTTTCGCATTAATTCTAAAGCTTCACCAATAGATTGATCCGCAGTCAAAGTAACTGGATTCCGAATCATTCCACTTTCGGAGCGTTTAACTTTATCTACTTCCTCAGCTTGTTTTTGTACCGACATATTTTTGTGGATAATTCCGATGCCACCTTCACGAGCAATTGCCACAGCCATTTCAGATTCTGTTACTGTATCCATAGCAGCAGAAATAAAGGGAATATTTAATTTGATCTCATTGGTAAGAAAAGTAGAGACAATCGCTTCACGTGGGAGCACGTTCGATTTACTCGGCACTAGTAGCACATCATCAAAAGTGATCCCGTCTGATACGAACTTATTATTCTTCATAAATAAACTTTCTATCTCTTTTAATTATAATATTTTACCGGAATCTTTATCAATTAATCGAAAGCAGCAAAACCCGTAATATCTTCTCCCAGAATCAGAGTGTGCATTTCGTGAGTCCCTTCATAAGTTTTTACAGACTCAAGATTTGCAGAATGCCGCATCACGGGATATTCATCTAAAATACCATTTGCTCCCAAAATTTCACGAGCAACTCTTGCAATCTCAAGTGCCTTCTGACAATTGTTCCGTTTTGCCAAAGAGACTTGAGTAAACTTTACTTTGTTCTGATCTTTCAGGCGTCCAAGTTGAATATTTAAAAGTTGAGCTTTTGTAATTTCAGTCACCATAAAAACAAGTTTATCTTGGGTTAGTTGATAAGCCGCAATCGGTTTAGAAAATTGTTTTCTTGATTTTGCATAGTTCAAAGCTGAATCATAACAAGCCATCATTGAACCAACGACACCCCAAGCAATTCCATAACGGGCTTGATTCAAACACATAAGCGCACTTTTTAGTCCGCTGGTTTTTGGTAAAATATTGGATTCGGGCACAAAGACATTATCAAAAATTAATTCCGAAGTTACCGATGCTCTTAGCGAATGTTTCCCTTTTGTCTCAGGAGCAGAAAATCCTTTAAAATCTTTTTCTACAAGAAATCCATTCACAACACCGTTAAACTTCGCCCACACAACTGCAACATCAGCAATTGTTCCATTTGTGATCCACATCTTTGCACCATTCAGAAGATAACCGCCATCAATTTTTTCTGCTTTTGTTATCATCCCGCTGGGATTCGATCCGAAATCTGGCTCAGTCAAACCGAAGCAACCAATTTTTTCGCCTTTTGCAAGTTTGGGCAACCAAAAGTCTTTCTGTTCTTCACTTCCAAAAGCATAAATTGGATACATAACCAACGCACTTTGCACCGAGACAAAACTTCTAATTCCACTATCACCACGTTCAAGTTCTTGTGTGACTAGTCCATAAGCAACATTATTCATTGCAGCACAACCATATTTCTGCGGCAGTGTCGAACCAAATAGACCAATCTCAGCCATCTTTGGGACAAGCTCAAATGGAAATTTACCTTCGCGATAGTTAAGTTCTATGATTGGAATAATTTCAGCATCTACAAATTCTCTTACAGACTCACGAACCATTATCTCGTCTTCTGTTAATAGCGAATCTGCATTGAAGTAATCTACGCCCTTAAATTTGTTCATATAATTCCAGATTTGTTCTTTCAAAAATTAATAATCAGAGCTCTGTAAACCAAAAAGTAAGCAATTATTTCTCACTTACAATTATTCCAATTATTTTTTAATTTTGTTAATACTATTTATATTGTAATTAATTGATATGAAAACTTTTGAACCAAAATATACTAAAGGAATTAGCAAACTGCTATTGTTTGCCTATTCTCTTTTTTTGGTATTTACAATTTTTCATTTTCACCCAATCAATCTAAACGCTTTTGATTATAAAATTTCTCAAACAAATAATTCTCACAAAGGTTATTCGGATTTATCTCTTGATGGAAATTTAATTTGTCAACTACAGCAATTTACTTCTTCAATGTTAAAGTTAGGCGTAAATTCTAAAGATATTTTATCTAATAAATCTGACGACTTTTTCATTTTAAGAATTTCTAATCAAAAATTTTACTCAAATAAATATCTTACTCATCTTCAGCTAAGAGCTCCTCCCACTTTTTGTTAATTAGTTCGACTTATTAAAAATTTGCTGATTTTTTTTAGAATCAGTTATGTCTATTTTTTTTCAAAAGTTTATTTGGAGGTATTATGATAAAGAAAATATTTTTTTCTACACTATTAGTCTTCTTTTTTTCAACATCTTTTTTATTAACTGGATGCGATGAAGAGCATGTTCACGGACCTGAAGATCATTTTAGTGCTGAAGGTTGGATGCTAAGAGATGTAGCTCAACGTCCTATTTTAGTTGTTTGGCAAGGTGCGGTTCAAAATTCTTGGAATGGGCAAACTATAAGCGATACTTTATTCGCAACAAGAAATGTATTATCCGAACAATTAGCTGTATTATTTTTAGACGCTAATAAAAATTTTATTGAACCACCTAGAAGTAAGAATTTAGGTTACATTATTAACGATACCAACGTTGTGGCTATTAGACAAAATCTTCCCGGCGCTTTCAATTTGCAATTACTTGGCAAATCCGTTGGTGTTACTCAACTTGAACTTCAAGTTATGCACGAAGGACACGCGGATGTGCGAACACCAAAAATTCCAGTTAGAGTGAGAATAAATTAGTAGAGTTAAATTTGAAGAATATTTATCGCCGTCCTTTTGTTAGGGCGGTTCTTTTTTTTATTATTTTTTCAATCAACATTTTTCCTTCTCCACTCGTTACTAATATAACTGGAAAAGTGATTGACGGCGAAACTCATAATGGAGTTCCATTTGCTATTGTAAAAATTATAAATATGAGTTTGTCAACCCAAACTGATGCTGAAGGTAATTTTAAGTTTTATGAAATTACTCCCGGCGATTATCAGATGGAAATTTCCCAAGTTGGATATCAAACTAATTCCCTAAATTTTGAGTTGAAAGATGATGCTCAAAAATCTTTAATCATTCACCTTTATCCACTCCCTATTCAAGTCTCCACAGTTATTATTACAGGTCAACACACTACTTCAAAATTTGAAGATTTGCATGAGTTCACAAGCGTTCTGAAAGGAAAAGATTTGCAACGTGATTTAGGATTTACGCTTGCAGCAACTCTGAAGAATGAGACCGGCTTATCAATTCGTTCGATGGGACCAGCTCCAGCGAGACCCATAATTAGAGGGTTAGGAGGCGACAGAGTTCTAATCAGTGAAGATGGATTTATCACAAATGATCTTTCAGCTACATCTCCTGATCACGCTGTGTCAATTGAGCCGTTCACTGTTGATAGAATTGAAGTACTTAGAGGACCAAAAATTCTTTTACAAAATTCCACAACTATTGGTGGAATCGTAAATATTATTCGAGAAGAAATTCCTCTAAAAAAAGTTTCGCGCGTTGAAGGAAATGCAGGAATGTTTCTTGAGACCGCTAATCGTGGCTATCTTGGTGCACTGACGACAAGAGTTCCTTTAGATCCATTTACTTTTAGATTTGAAGCAAGCAGAAGAAAAGCTGCCAACCTAAGAACACCCAATAAAATTTTGAATAATTCTGATCTGATCACTTCCAATTTTTCTTTAGGTGGGAGTTTTATAAATGACTTTGGAGTTGCAGGTGTTTCTTTCAGAAATTTTGAATCTGATTATGGAGTGCCCGGCGGATTTGTTGGAGCGCATCCAAACGGCGTCGATATTAAAATGACTAAGCGCGCTATCAACGCAAAAATATTATTTAATTTTAATTCGGATGTTTTGCAAAATCTTGAAACAGAATTTAGCAGAACTTTTTATCATCATACTGAATATGAACGTAAAGAGATTATTGGTGCAGAGTTTTCAATGGTTAATTATAGCGGAAGAATTAATCTGAACAACAAGCAGTTATGGATATTTAATGAAGGGACTTTAGGGTTATCTTTCGACACTCGTGATTTTAATGTTGGTGGATATGTCTTTACACCGCCAACAAAATCATTTTCATTTTCAAGTTACTTCTATCAAAATTTTGAGTGGGATTTTTTGAGTGCTGAATTTGGTGGTCGCTATACGCATGCTGAATTTAATCCTCGCCGAGTCAGATCAGGAGCAAGAGAAGAATTTCTTGTGAAGCGGCATTTCAATACTTTCTCTTTTTCTTTCTCGTTACTTTTTGATTTACCTTCAAACTTTTTTACAGGAACTAATATAAGTCGTTCATCAAGGATACCAACAATTGAAGAGCTTTATTCTGAAGGACCGCATCTTGCTGCATATTCATATGAGATTGGAAATCCAAAATTGAAGGACGAAAGTGGAACGGGGCTTGAAGTGTTTGTTTATTATAAAGTTCCATCTCTTTTTTTTATGGTAACTGCTTTTAGAAACGATTTGAATTATTACATCATTCCAAGAAACAATGGAAGAATAAATTTTCAAACATTGCTGCCAATATTTGAGACCGTCGGAGTGAATGCAACTGTTCAAGGTGTCGAGTCACAAATGGAATTAACATTGAATAAAAATTATTCAGTTAGTTGGTCGCTGAGTTATACAGAAGGCACAATGAATGAAACGAATTCGCCTCTGCCATCAATTCCGCCGTTAAAAAGTTTGTTTGAAGTAAAATACTCTTCGGGCGATTTTTCATTTGGATTGGGAAGTGAGATGACAGCTAATCAAAATAAAGTTGATCAATTTGAAGAACCTACTGCGGGATATATTATTTTTAATACATTCAGTCAATATCTTTTTACAACGGGAAATTTGCTTCATTCAGTTTCATTTACAATTGATAACATATTAAATAATGAATATCGAAATCATTTATCGCGTGTGAAATCGATATTACCTGAAGCCGAACGAAATTTTAGATTTACTTACAGAGTTTATTTTTGATAAAAATTCCATTAAGATGGAATGTTTCTAAAACAAGAAAGCAATAATAATTACACTTTACAGGTTGAAAATATTATTGATTTGTTCTAACAAAACGCTTTTTTTAAATACCAAATTGAAA
The DNA here is from genome assembly GCA_013824085.1 of Chlorobiaceae bacterium. GTDB lineage: Bacteria > Bacteroidota > Ignavibacteria > Ignavibacteriales > Ignavibacteriaceae > PNNF01. Next base: position 202,412 of record PNNF01000001.1, read on the forward strand.
CTTTTTTTTGCAAGTTTTTAGAATGAAATGCTTGCAAAATATTTATGACAAAACTCCAATTTTTTACTATTTATTAACTAAAATAAGCTTGAAAAATTTTTCAGAATTGTCGGTCAAAAATGTAAGAAAAAATTGTAATATGAGTGGGAAATAGCATTATGCGGTGTTTTTTGATTGATGTTCGAACTTTTTTGGGAATAACCCCCAATAAGGAAGCCAGCTCCGCCACTGCTTGACAAACTCGCCACAATTTGATTTCGCAAAGGAAAAGCGGAATTCCCCCCAACCCACTTCCTTTTTGCCCGCCTGCTAGGCGGAGTTTATCCCGCTCAATAGCGGGACCCAAAAAACTTTTCGGCGGGACTATTTAATATTAAGCTTTTCTCCTCTTTTTTCAAACGCTTCTTTTCCACCTTCAAGTTTTAGCAATTCTTCTCTATTTTTTGTGTCCTCAATTGTCGTTTCAATAACTTCTGTTTGTCCAGATTCATTTTTCAAAATGAAAATTTTCTCTGCGTCTCCATTGATTACAAAATTGGCGTTATGTGTAGCAAAAATAATTTGGCGATCTGATTTCTTTTCCTTCAATAAAGGCACAAGATAATTCGCAATCAGCGAGCTATCAAGATGAGCCTCAGGCTCATCAATGATGAGCGGATAATTGCCAAACAAAAGCAAAATTACAACTACCGCTGTACATCTTTGACCAAAAGACGCTTGTTCGACATCTCGATTATCATATTTGACTTGAATTATCTTGTTCAATTTTACATCGTATAAATGCTTATCTCTAATTGCTTGAAAGATTTGAAAATTTTTCTCTTCTTTGAAAACCTCATCAAGAAACTTTGTGTATTTTTTATCGCTTTTTTGGGATTGTTGAATAATTTTTCGAACATCGTCAACTGAATTTTTAGAAAAAGTTTGCTCATTACCAGTTATAAATTCACAAACTTCTTTGCTTCGTTCCGTATCGTGATATTTTTGATAAAAATGATTATAAAATTCCGCTGCCAAAGCTACCCATGCACCTTTTTCGTTAAAAGAATATTCGAGAGAAATTTGTTTAATGTCTTTTCCTTGATTGTCCTCAAACTGCTTCTTTAATAAATCCTGCAAAGGTTTCAATATTTCAGTGATTCTATGTTCATAATTTTGCTTATCAGTTTTGAGTTCATTAACAACGCTATCAATCGTTGCAATAACTTTAGTTTTGGCTTCAATTTGACCAGTTAAATTCTTGATTTCGCTCTCAAGATTTGTGATCTTTTGGGGAGCCGATTTTATCTGTTCAACGCTTTCGGGGGTATAGCCAGCCTTTTCAATTAGAATCTTAGCTTTATTTTCTAAATCAATTAAAGCTTTTTTAAATTCAACTACCTTTGTTTCCTCTTGAGTGAATTTTCCCTCCTTCAATAATTCAATCGCCTCGCCAATTTTGCCGATAGCGAGAACATAAGCTTTTTCATATTCTGTTTTTTCAATCTTCTCGTCTGACTCTTCCGATTCGGATTCAGGGATTAGTTCGGATAAAGAGTTCTTTAGAACAGAAATATTTTCCTTCCAATCTTCCAACTTCTGCAATTCTCTCGATTTCTCCGTAATTCCAATGATTATTTCGGTGTATTCCTTGCTTGATAGCACCTTCACACTGCTTTCAAGTGTTCTTTTCTCTTTTTCCTTTGCAACTTTTTGATCTTCAAGAATTTTCAAGTCTGAAACAGCCTGAATAATTTGACCAAGCTTTCCTTGTAGTGCTTTAATTCCATTTTCGTATTCTTCTAAAATATTGCCTGCGTGGGAATTAGCCCTATCATAAATTGCTTGAGTAAATTTTGATTTATCTCTCGCAAAGGTTTCAATCTCGCTTTGTGCAAGAAATTCAAAAATTTCTGTTCCAGAAAAATTAAAAATACTTTTCTCATTTGGATCAAAAGAGGGCGATAAGTCATCCCAAAATCTTTTTGGAGAATCGGGGTTGTTAGAATGCAAACCCAAAAAATTCAAAATGGTGCTTTTCCCAGAGCCTCGTCCACCGATAAAACAATTAAAATATGGGCTTAGATTGTAAGTGCAATCACTTCCTGCAAAACAAAACTTATCCTCGCCAACCTTTGAGTCCTTGGGTATTTTTAGAGTAATTGAATCAATGGTATTTATCGGTTTTTTTGGTTTTTCTTCGCCGATAAAAATTCTTGTTTCAGGCTCATAAACAATTTGCTTCAGTCCCTCAAATGTTGGGTAGGCTTTAATCCATGTAATATCTTTTTCAACAATCTCATCATTTTTAATAGTTTTAACAACTCTTTTGCCAAGCCAATTACCTAAATCATCAAAGGAGTGCGCGTCGCACCCACCAACAACAGGCTTTCTTTTTGCAAATTCATTGTCTTCATAGCGATCAGTTTTTAAGTAATATCCAGTATTTTGTTGACCACCAAAAAAGCCGTCGCAAATTTTATCAATCTCATCTGTAATATTAAGTTTTCTTGGAGAGTTATTATCTGGGCGAAGCCCAGCATTGTTTGAAGCGCCAAAAATCAAATAACATTCATCATCACCAAAAACCTCTTTCAATGTTTTTCTAAGAAGTTTGTAGTCAATTCCAGCACTTTCGAAATCTACTTGTGTAGAAATATCTTTACACGAAACAGAAGCTCCATTTTTACTAATATTCGTATTTAGCTTTGAAAGAAAAGATGCAATTTTACTTTTTTCAGTTTTATTGCTAAAAATGATATGCAAATTTACTTCCTCGGCATTTTTATTTACAGAAACTTCTAATCGAAGTTCAATATTTGGGAAAAATACTTTTTTTGATTTTGGATATTTAGCTTTAAACTTTTCGAGAAATGTAAAGTGATTTTCTGTTGAAAAATAATCTGTGATACCAATAACTTCAACATCTGATTTTTCTATTGATGCACAAAACTTATCCCACAGATCAGTTCCGTCTGTGGTTTTATAATTATCATTCAACTTTGTGCTTGGAGTATGCACATGCAAATCCCATTTCCTCCATTCAGAGCCAATATTCTGTTTTATGGGTTTAGCAGTCATAAGTTATGAAGTCCAAATATTTTCAATGTCGGTTTTTCTTTCGGCAAGCCCATATAAAGAGAGGTAGCCGTTCGCTAAGTTGTAGTGAATATTCGCTTTGTATTTCTCATCTTTTTGATTTTTTAAATTCTGCTCCCCAATTTCTAATCCTTGTTTAACAGTATTCTGATCTTTTAATCCAAAGCCAATATCAACCAAAAAACAGAGCTTATTGAATTGCAAGGTTTTATCGTTCGGATTTTGTTTTTCATAACTACCAATTCTTTCAAGAGCTTCTTGAAACTTACCTTGATTGATAAGAGAAGGAATACTTCTAATTTCCTCTGCTATATTTTCATTGGTTTTATTGTTCGATTGTTCTGATTTCTTCATCAGTAAGTCCATAAAGTTTATAAATTGCTGCGTCAATTTGTTGCTCGACTTTTTCAATTTCGGATTTTAGCGAATGCCACTTGTCCGTATTGGCGGATGTGTTTTGAAGTTCTTTGATGAGCTTCATAAATTCATTAACTGGCTTAACCAATTCATTTTGCAAATTTTTAATATCTTTCAAAATAGGCAGGCGAGCTGTTGTTGGATTGTCAAATTGCATAGTACGTATAGCTTTGCCAAAAATAAAACGATAAGCATACCAATTCATTAGTTTGGAATTAAGCAAATACCAAATTACACTCTTATCAATATCATCATTAAGAGTAATCTGGTTTATTGTGTCGACGATAATATAATCATTTCTTTCGGGAACGCAAGCTGTTATTTTTATGTGACCAATCGGATTTTCAACATGGGCTACAATTCTTTGAACAAGAACCGAATTATCTTTTATGAAAGCCTGCTCACTGTCAACTTTATTTTTATCAATTTTTCCTTTTATTCCGACCACACCGAATCTTTGAATTTGTGCTCCGCCGAGCACCTCTTTACTTCCTGAGTCTGAAACAAATTTTTGTAAAATAGCCCCTCGATGATTGGAGCTGATGTCATTCAAAAATATGGAATTTGCTTTTATTTTTTTCGCAATCGCAAGCTCTGATTCGGAAATGTTATTTAAGAAAAAACCGAAATTTTCAGCATCTTTTTTATTGATTTTTCCCAAGATTTTGAGATTTCCGTTTTCAAATTTTCCCGAAACATAATTTGATGATTTTTTACCCTTACTTACGACAATAACAACTTGTTCAAGTTTAACCTCTTTCCACGCTTTTCCGCAATCAATAATTGTCTCAGTATTATCCCAAACATACTCTCTTATTTTCTTCCAATTTGAAGCAAAACAGAGAGCTTTGGGCACAATAAACCCAAGTTTCCCGCCGTTTTTCAACAACTCCATCGATCTTTTTATAAACAAAATTGCTGTATCTGTTGATCCAATATCATAAATATTTTTGAAATATTCCTGTTGTGTTTCTGACAATTCCGCACCATAGGGTGGATTGCCAATAATTACATCAAAACCGCCTTGCTCAAAAACCTCTTTAAATTCGCTCTCAAAATTAAATGCTCTTTGTTCGCGAAAATCAGAGCCAAAATATTTTTCCAGTTTTTCGGCATTTCCTGAAACAAGCGAATTGCCAGAACTGATATTGTGTTGAAGTGTTGGCAATTTTGTTTTTTGAGACAAAACTTTGAGCAAAAGGTTTAGTTGGGCAATTTCCACCGCTTGCGCGTCAAGGTCAACGCCAAAAATATTTTCTTTCAGAATATCAAACTTGGCAAAAAGCGAAGTTTGCGGATTTTGTTTTTCCAAAGTTTCTAAAATTTTGTCGTAGGCGGCAGTAAGAAAAGAGCCAGAGCCACAAGCGGGATCAAGAACTTTGATTTTGGAAATCTCTTTTGGTTTGGCTTTCTTTAATACTTCGCCTAAAGTTTCGTTTACAATAAATTCAACAATATATTTTGGCGTGTAATAAATACCTTGCGATTTTCGCTTTGATTTTGATTTATCCTCACCCTTGCGTCCCTGTACAAAACTCAAATACTGCTCATAAATACCGCCTAAAACATCAGCGGAAATAATCGAAAAATCATAGCGATAACCGTCTTTTGTCTCGTAGAGTTCTTTTGTAACTTCGCTGATAACTTTGTCGCTTGCTTTCCATTCTTCGCAGTAATGGGGAGCGAAGAGTTTTGAATTAAATCCGTCGTCAAAGTCGTGAAAAACTTTTACTAACTGTTTGTATTGGTCGGATTTTCCACCCCGTAAAATTCCAATTAAAATATTGGGTTCTATTTTTCTATCTTCGGCGGTGCGAATAAAAATAAGACGGTCAAGGATTCTTTGCACTCCTTCGTCCAGTTCTTCGTCAGTCAAATCGTTTTGCTTTTTGAAATCTTTGGTGAGCAAAATGCGCCAAGACATTAAATCTTCAAAAAGTTTTTCGCCGACTTGTTTTCTTTGCGTGAGTTTGCCCCATTTTTGGGCTTCCTTATCTAAAAGTTTTTGCTCAAAACTTTCTTTTGATAAAAGCCAGAGTTGGTCAAAGCGGTTTATAAAATCTCGGCAATTAAGCTCAATAAAGAGATTTTGTGAAATACTTTTTGGCGGAATTTCGGCGTTGAAAATTTTGATGCTTTCAAAATCGGTTAAAATCGCCCAAGTAACGCTTTTGTTCCAGCTGTAATTTATTGCCTGCTCCGCCCATTTCCATTCGTCCAAATTAACCTTCATCGCTTTGGCTTCCAAAAAGAAAACGGGGATGTTTCCAAGGCGGAAAGCCAAATCAACCCTGCCGCCCGAAACATTTTCTTCGGTGGTTACTTCATTTTCCGTGGCAAGGTTTCGCATATCCCAGCCGAGAAATTCAAAAAGCGGCTCAATAAATTCGTTTCTTGTTTGAGCTTCGTTGTAGGTCTTTATCCTTCCCGCTTCGGCTAAACGCTCGTATTTCTCAACGAGTTTTTGGATTTGTGATTTGGCTTCTTGTTTGCTCATAGGATTATTTCAATAAGTCATCTAATGTGATATTCAGCGCTTTGGCTATTTTAGCCATGACAAACACTGAAGGCTTTTTTATTACTCCTGTTTCGATTTTAGTCAGCGTCGTATAGGGAACATCTGCCTTCCTTGCAAACTCATCTTGTGAAAGCTCCAGTTTGGTCCGCAAGGATTTAATTTTTTTGCCTAATTTATTTTCTGGACTATTTCCCATAATTTGATAACATTATATTGTTGATGTATTATTCTATCATTATTATACTAACAAATATAATGAAATCAAGCAAATTGTTAAAGTTAAAAATGAGGGAAGCCCGCTTTTGGCCGGCCCCGCAGTAGATGGGCGGAGATAAAAAATTCCAATTTAAAAGGAAAATCGGCTGGCGAATTATCGCCAATTCCCCCAGTTTCCTGAAT
>PNNF01000002.1 GCA_013824085.1 Chlorobiaceae bacterium
TCCTGATAATCGCCGATAGGAAAAATTTAGTGAATTGTTGAATCGTGAATTAGTCCCAATTGTCACCAGTGTCGCCAACGTCCCACATGAATAAAGCCCCAACTTCAGCTCTTTTATTTTTACAAATCTAAATAGTAGGTACAAGTTAAAAAAATATTTTTCATTTATAAATTTCTTGTATCATACTCATTTATGCTTTATTTTAAATCATAACATTGAGTTCTTTTTGAAACTTGCTTATAACAATTTGAAATTTATTTTAGTTCATTAATTTATAATAAAATTTTACTGATAGTTCTAACGCAATCAAAAAATAATTGATGTCAATAAATATAGAACAGATGAGCAAAAATAGCTCAATTAGTTCATGGATTCATTCATAAACAGGTATATTATGAAAAAATTTTTACTTTGTTTTTTTATTTTTCTACCCTTTTTTTCTTTCGCTCAAAACCTTAACGGCAGGTTCACTTCATCTTTCTACACTTTTCAAAGGTTCGACAATCTACAAAAATCTGATCTCTTCATAAGAAATACTGAAGCGCTTTTTCTTAATCTGAATTATGAGAAATTTTCTTTGCGAACTAGAATGAACTTCGAAACTATGATTGGTAAAGCGTTAGATAACGATCCTCGTCTTCGATTCTATAATTTATTTCTCGAAGGCAGAGATGTTCTAGATATCTTTACAGTTCGCATTGGAAGACAACCACTCTTCACTCCAATTAGCGGCGGACTATTCGATGGAATAAATATTAAGGCGACTTATTCTGATTATTCTCTAACAGCTTTTTATGGAGGCAACTTACCTGCTTTTCAAAAATTTGAATTCCTAAAAGATATTGAAGATAATTTTGTTATGGGTGCAAGGTTTGATGCAACTCCAATCGAGAACTTGAATCTCGCTATTAGCTACTTCGATAAAAACTTTAAACCAATGGATTATGAAACTCTACGCTTAGATGACGATCTCGATCCAGTTAGAATTTTGATCATGCAAAAATCAAATCAATTTAAGTTTCTCTCTGGCTCAGTTAATTATGAAATGCCCGGCGTGTTTGATATCTATTCTTCTTACGAATACGATTTGAATTATAGACAGCAATCAAAAATAGAAGCTAATGGAAAAGTTTGGATAACTGATAACATAGGCGTCAATGGTTATTACAATTGGCGCGAACCTAAAATTAGATACAATTCAATTTTTAGTATTTTTAATTTTGGACACACACAAGAATATGAAGGCGGAATCGATTATAAAATAAATTCCGATTACACAGTATTTGGAAAATTTGGCTACGTAGAATTTCAAGATGAAAATTCTTCTCGTCTAACTTTAGGTGCAACAACAAAATTTGGAAGCGTTAGTTATCGGAAAAATCTTGGTTACGCAGGTGAGTTAGATAATATTTCTGTTTATGCTGCAAAAAGTTTTTTGAAAGGATTAATCACACCTTCAATTGGTGTGGCTTACACAACTTATAAATTATCTAAAGATGCAGAAGAAAATAATATCACTTCATTATTAGGTGGAGTTAATTACAGACCTTGGAAAACTTGGTCGTTCGATCTACAAGGACAATTCTTTAATAACAAAATTTATAATAATGATTTCAGAGTGCTGTTAAAAATAAATCACTGGTTTAATACAAACTTTTAATAACTATGAAAATACAATACATCTACACCGGCTTAGTAATTCTTCTTGTTGGATTTCTTGCAAACGCAGGAATAAACGCCAGCAGCAAAGAAGATGAAAAAACAAATAAAGAGATTATAAAATTTTCTCACGCTATTCATAAAGAACTTAGTGATTGCGCAAGCTGTCATACCAATGCTGCTGCAAGTGTTTCATTGAATGATCGCTTACTTCCTGAAAAATCTGTTTGTGCAACTTGTCACGATGTGAACGACAGTGAAGACTGCACCAAGTGTCACTTTGAAGATGTTTACGAACCACTCGTTAAAAAATCTTCCGAGTTAATTTTCAATCACAAGATTCATATGGAAGATTCAAAAACTACTTGCGAAACTTGTCACAAAGGAGTATCTGAAGTTGATTATAGTTTTCACGCAGCAGAAGCAAATCCATCGATGGCGCTTTGTTACACTTGTCATAGCGGAGTTTCAGTTGCAGCGAACGATTGCCAAACTTGTCACACATCTACAGTTAATTTGATTCCACAAGATCATAAGAGTGGATCATTTATGAAAACTCATAAGTTTAAGTCAACCGCTCAGAATGCTAATTGCGCAATGTGTCATGATAATTCCTTTTGTGAATCGTGCCACGCTGGAACAACAATGTTAGATGCTACAAATACTGCTACAAATTTTTACACACCGTATTCACCACACACTTATGTGGATAATACAAAGCAACAAAATATAAATCGTGTTCATGATTTCAACTACAGATATACACATGGAATAGACGCAAAGGGGAAATCAGCACAGTGCCAAACTTGTCACCAAACAGAAACATTTTGTGTCGAGTGCCATAGTACTACAGGAGGAGATTATGCTTTAGCTGGAATGTTACCACGTTCTCATACCTTACCTAATTTTTTTACAATTGGAGTGGGAAGTGGTGGAGGAGAGCATGCTATTCTTGCTAAACGAGATATTGAAAATTGTGCCTCTTGCCATGATGTTCAAGGTGCAGATGCTAATTGCATTACTTGTCACGTCGATAATGATGGGATAAAAGGTACTAATCCCAAAACTCATAAGTCAAATTTTATGTCAGCATTTGATAATGGTGATTGGCATAATGATCGTGGTTCGGTTTGTTTTTCTTGTCATACAGATGCTAATGCTCGTCCCGATGGAATTAAAGGGCTTGGCTTCTGCGGATATTGTCATAAATAATTAAATCATTTTTGGATATAATATGAAATCAAAAATAGTCTCAATACTCTCAATCTTCATCGGTTTTAGTTTTTTTGCGTGCAGTGAATTGCAAGAAGATATTACAAAACCAAGTGAAGTAAAAGTTCATGGAACAAATGCAATGAATCCTGCTTCGCCAGAATTTCACGGAAAAATTTTAGGAACAGATAAGCTCGATGGCTGTAAGCAATGCCACGCGTCAGATCTTTCTGGAGGACTAACAAATATTAGTTGTTCCTCAAGCAATTGTCATCCATCAATCGCAGTGCATACAAAACAAATTAATGATCCTACATCGCCAAAATTTCACGGAAGATTTATCTCCGCAATGAATTACAATATGGCTGATTGTCAAACTTGTCACGGAAATAATTTCGCAGGTGGATTTGCAAGCCCAACTTGCAATACTTGTCACACACAAGCAAAAGGTCCAGAAGCTTGTAATACTTGTCACGGCGATTTCACTAACCCAGAGTTAATTGCGCCTCCGCGTGCTCTAAACAATGATATTTATACAACATCTCCCGGCGTTGGTGCTCATACACTACATTTAATGGGAGCAAAAATTGCTTCAAACGTTGAGTGCTCTGAATGTCATACAGTTCCAACGGCGTTAAACTCTGCGGGGCATATTGATAACTCAGCAAGAGCGGAATTAACTTTTGGAGCTTTCACAAATTCAGGACCAACTCCAGCAAGATATGACCCAGCAACAAATAGCTGTTCAAACACATATTGTCACGGAAATTTTGTTTTCTTGAGATCAGCTTCAAGCTTCCAATTCGCATACACCGCTGACAGAATGGTCGGAAACAATGATACTGTTAAATGGAATCAGGTCGATGGCAGCCAAGCTACATGCGGTTCATGTCACGGTCTTCCTCCAACAGGACACATTCCTTCTGCATTGACTGCTTGTGCAAATTGTCATGCAGGTGTTGTTGATAATCAAGGCAGGATTATAGATAAAAAGAAACATATCGATGGCAAGATAAATGTTTTTGGTAATTAATTTTTTTATTCTAAAGAGCCGCTACTTTTAGCGGCTTTTTTTTTATTCATTATATTTTTTTCCCCAGATTCAGTAAAAATCAATTAACCAAAAATTAGTGATCAAGTTTTGTCAATCACAAATCTCCCGTCAGAAAAAAACAATTGAACTCAATCTGAAACAATTTTTTATTCTACTTTTCACTCAAATAAATTCAACAAAATAGTTTTTCCTAACTATTTTTGTAATACAAAATTTTAAGGAGACGGAAATGTCTATGGAAGAAAAAACTATTCAGAAATTAGACCCGATTGATGAATCCAAATATTCGATGGAGACACATCTGATCTATGGGAAAAACATTTCGCAAAAGTGGGACTATTCACATCACGTAGTTGCTCCAATATCATCATCAGTAATTTTTAGACTCGACTCAGTTGAACGTGGTGCCGAAGGATTTCAAGAATTTGCCAACACTGATCCCGCTGAAGAAGATTTGCAACCGATTTATATTTACGATCGATTAGGCGAACCTAACAAAGATATGTTAGAAGAAAATTTAATGTTCATTGAAAAAGGGGAGATGGCTGTTTCTTTCGCTACTGGAATGGGTGCAATTGCCGGAGTGTTGGGAGTGTTGACTAAAACAGGTGATGAAATTATTTCGCATAAAACTCTTTACGGTTGTACATTTTCACTGTTGAATAATTGGTATCCAAGATACAATATTAAAAATATTCAAATTGATTTGACAATACCTGAAGAGATTTTAAATCACGTTACTGAAAATACAAAAGTAATTTATTTTGAATCTCCATCTAATCCAAACCTTGATATTATTGACATAGAAGCAATAAGAAAAATTGTTGACAAGATAAATCTAAATAGAGTTGAGCAAACGAAAATTTATATTGTTGTCGATAATACATTCGCAACTCCATATTGCCAAAGACCAATTGAGTTTGGTGCTGATTTTGTTGTCCACTCTTTAACAAAAGGAATTGGCGGATTTGGAACTGATATGGGCGGAGCAGTTATTGGGAAAAAATCTTATCGCGATTTGCTGAAAGTATTTCGAAAAGATTTTGGTGCTGTGCTCGGTACTAAAGCTGCATGGACTGTCCTTACTTATGGTTTGCCAACTTTGCATCTAAGAGTTTCGAGACAGATGAATAACGCAATTAGAATTGCAAAATATCTTGAGAGCCATCCAAAAATTGAATCTGTAAATTATCCCGGTTTGCCTTCACATAAAAATTATGAGATTGCAAAAAAACAAATGGTTGACTTCAACGGAAATTTTGCTCCAGGGAGTTTAGTCTTTTTCGTTCTCAAAGGAAAAGATTTTGAAGAAAGAAAAGAGAACGGCAGAAAGATGATGAACTTTGCTGCAAAAAATGCTTACTCACTTACGCTTGCTGTTAGTCTTGGACACACAAGAACATTAATTGAACATCCTGCATCAATGACGCATTCAATGATTCCTTTGGACAAACTTATTGAAGCTGATATTAATCCGGGTGGAATTCGATTAGCTGCGGGAATAGAAAATTGTGACGACATTATTTTAGATATTGAAAAATGTTTAGAAATAATTTAATTCGAATTTGATACCTAAGTGGTTTGGGTAATCTTTATTTTTTAACTAATTATAAGAAAAATATGAAACCAAAAATTAAATATTATGACGTCCCTTTTATTGCTTCTTTGCAAGATTTATTAATTCGATCTGCACAAACTTATAAAAACAAAATTGCAATGGAAGATCTTGGCGAAACCCTTATTCCAAGCGTCTCTTATGCTGAATTGCTGGATAAAGTTTTATCATTCGGTGCAGGATTAAAAAAACTTGGAATTAAAGAGAGAACGCACATCGCATTAATTGGAGAGAATAGAGTGCAGTGGGGAATTACATATTTCACATCTATGCTATTTAATCACATAATAATTCCGATCGATAAAAATCTTCCTCCTTCAGAAATGTTAAATATTCTTCACGAGTCTGAAGCTGAAGTTCTAATTTATACAAATCAATACGACTCATTCGCTAAAGATACAGTTGGTATTATTAAGCGGTTGAAGTATTTCATAAACATGGATTTGAGAAATCATGAAAATGACGCATTCTCAATGTGCCAAATGATTTCAGAAAATCCTCGAATGCCTGTAGACGAATTACCAAAAATTAATATAAATGAGCTAGCCGCAATTCTTTATACATCTGGATCGCTTGGAAGAGCAAAAGGCGTGATGCTATCACAAAAAAACTTGGTAGCAAATTTGATGGCAATGACAAAAAGTTTTTTCATTTATCCCGAAGATCGTTTCTTATCAGTGCTTCCGATGCATCATACTTATGAATGCACTTGTGGATTCTTATGTCCAATTTATGCTGGAGCTTCGATACATTACGCTCGTTCATTAAAAACAGTTGTTGATGATTTACAAAAAGTAAAAGCGACAATGTTGTTGGGGGTTCCAATTCTGTATGACAAAATGTTCAAGAGAATTTCTAAAACTATTGAACAAGATAAGGTAAAATCAAAAGTTGTTCCTGCACTTATTTCTGTAACAAATTTTTTAGAAAATTTTGGAGTAAGAAAATTCAAGAGTATCGTGTTTAAGGAACTCCAACAAAAATTTGGCGGGTCGATTAGATGCTTCATTGCTGGTGGCGCTGCATCAGATCCGAAAGTGGCAAAAGGTTTGCGTGAATTTGGTTTTAATTATGTTCAGGGATATGGATTAACTGAAACTTCTCCAATTGTTACTTTAAATCTTTTAGATAATTTCAAAGATAATGCAGCAGGAATTCCATTACCTGGAGTTCAGATTTCGATCAATGACCCTGATAATGAAGGAAATGGTGAAATTTTTGTTAAAGGTGATAACGTTATGCTTGGCTATTATAAAAACGACCAACTCACTGCTGAAGTAATTAAAGATGGATGGTTCAGAACTGGAGATATTGGCTTTATTGATAAAGATGGTTTCTTGCACATCAATGGAAGAAAGAAGAATGTTATTATAGCAAGTAATGGAAAAAATGTTTATCCTGAGGAGGTTGAAGATCTATTAAATCGAAATAAGTTTATTCTTGAGTCGATGGTTTATGGCGAAAAGGATGAGAAACATGCCGAAATTATTGCAGTGCAAATTTTTACTGATACTGAAGCTTTCATTGAGTATGCACAAAATAAAAATATTATTTTGAACGAAGAGATAATTGAAAAAATTATTGATCAAGTTATTGTTGAAACAAATAAAGAACTTCCAGTCTATAAACAGATTAGAAAATTTACAATAAGAACGAAAGAGTTTGACAAAACAACGACGCAAAAAATAAAACGCTATCTTGCAGTGCCTGGTGAAGAACAGAATTAAGTTTCATTATTCAATATTCAATCGTAATTTTGAACTATAATTTATACAAAGTTTTTTTTTGAAACTTCAATATCAATAAATAAAAATATTTTTTTATGAGAATAGGAATACCAAAAGAATTAAAGTTTGAAGAGAGTAGAATCTCTTTAGCACCAGCAGGAGTAGATTCCTTAGTGCGTGCAGGACACACAGTTTATATTCAAAAAGGAGCAGGTGAAAAGAGTCATTTCTCCGATGAAGAATATAGTGAGTTAGGTGCAAAAATTGTTTACACTACGGAGGAAGTTTATCAACGCTCTGAGATGATTGTTAAAGTTGCTCGACTTACAGATGAAGAATCTCATCTACTTCAAGAGAATCAAATTCTTTTTTCATTCCTACATTTTGCAGTTGGTGAAAAGAAGATATTAAATTCTTTACTCGCAAAAAAAGTTACTGCTATTGGTTATGAACTAATCGAAAATGAACACGGATTGCCTGTGCTTCATTCAATGAGTGAGATAGCGGGACAATTAGCTATACAAGCAGCAGAAGATTGCTTACTCGCAAAAAGTCACTTGAGTCGTGGAATATTGCTCGGTGGATTTTCGGGTGTTGCTCCTTCAGCCGTTGTTATTATTGGTGCAGGTGTATTGGGAACTACAGCAGCTCGTGCCGCTCTTAACAGAGGTGCGCAAGTAGTTGTGCTCGATAGAGACTTAAATCGCTTAAGAAGAATTGATGAAACATTCCCTCGTAAAGTCACTACAGTTGCTGCTAATCCTTACACTATTGCACGTGGAGTTAAATTCGCTGATGTTTTGATTGGAGCAGTATTAATTAAAGGCGAGAAAGCTCCTCATATCGTTACTGAAGAGATGGTTAAGACGATGAAAAGGGGTGCAGTTATTATCGATTGTTCGATTGACCAAGGTGGATGCATTGCTACAAGTCGCCCAACTTCCATTTCTACCCCGACTTATGTTATGCACGATGTGATTCATTATGCTGTTCCGAATATGCCGGCGTTCGTGCCTCGTTCTGCAAGTTACGGATTAACCAACGCTGCTTTGACTTATATTCATAGTATTGCAGACAAAGGGCTTGCCTCTGCATTGATGGAAGATTCCGGTTTATCGAAAGGTGTTTGTACTTTTAATGGTTTCTGTTCTAATGAAGTGATCGCAGAGACGTTTGATGTTGAATTTAAAAGAATTCATTTTTTTTCTAAGAATTAATTATTTGAGATTGACTAATGGTTACTGAATTAAATAATACTACAAAAATTTCCGCAAATATTTTAAAAAATTATTCGAGCAAAGTTGTATCTGCTGAGACTGCAGTTAAGGCGATAAAGAGCGGCGACAAAATTGTTGTGCACTCCAACTGTGCAATTCCTTTCACTTTAATAGATGCTATGGTGGGAAGAAAAGATGAGCTTGAAGGAGTTCTTCTTTATCATGCTTTGTCAGTTGGAAAACTTTCCTATTTACAACCCGGTTTAGAAAAACATTTCCGACACGTTGCAACTTTTATGGGAGCTGAAGCTCGCATAGCTGTTGGCGAAGGTAGAGCTGATTTTATTCCAACTTATCTTTATGAAGTTCCACTCCTTTTCACTAAAGGATTTGTAAAACCAAATGTTGCTCTCATTAATGTTTCGCCTCCTGACGAACATGGCTTCTGTAGTTATGGAGTTGAAGTTGGTATTACAAAGAGTGCTGCCGAACATTGCGATATTATTATTGCTCAAGTGAATAAAAATATGCCTCGTGCACTTGGTGATAGTTTTATTCATATCAACAAAATTAATTACATAGTTGAAGTTGATGATCCGATTTCTGAATTAGCACAAGGGGAAAGAAATTTATCACCTGAGTGGGAAAATATCTATTCAAACATTGGAAAAAATATTGCTGAACTCGTTGAAGATGGCTCTACTCTTCAATTGGGGATTGGAGTAATTCCTGATGCTGTATTGAAATTTTTGACAACAAAACGCGATCTCGGAATTCATACTGAAATGTTTTCCGATGGAATTATTCAATTAGTTGAGCAAGGAATAATAACCAACAAGAAAAAGAAAATTCATAATGGAAAAATGATTGCGGGTTTTGTGCTCGGTACAAAAAAATTATATAACTTCATTGACAACAATCCGATGATTGAATTCCATCCGCAAGAATATGTAAATGATCCTTTCATCATTGCACAAAATTCAAAAATGGTTGCAATTAATTCTGCGATTGAAGTTGATTTAACGGGACAAGTCTGTTCAGATTCAATTGGACCTAGACTATACAGCGGCTTTGGTGGACAAGTAGATTTTATTCGTGGTGCGGGTCGCTCTGAAGGAGGCAAACCAATTATTGCACTTCCGGCTGCTACAAAAGATTTCAAAATTTCTAAAATTGTTACCGCACTAAAAAATGGTGCGGGCGTTGTTACTAATCGTGCAGATGTTCATTATGTAGTTACAGAATATGGTGTTGCTCAATTGCACGGCAAAACAATTCGTGAAAGAGTAAAAGCACTAATTGCAATTGCTCATCCAAATTTTAGAGAAGAACTCGAACGATACGCGAAAGAAGTGAAGTATATTTAAGTATGATCGCAGTTATTGGTGATGTGCACGGTTGTTTTTTTACTCTGAAAGAACTTTATAAAATTATTAGAAGTAAATATAAAAACATTCCTGTTTATTGCGTTGGTGATTTGGTAGATAGAGGGAATTTCTCTGCTGATGTAATTGATTTTGTAATTGATAACAATATTGAATTTACTATTGGCAACCACGACTACATGTATTATTCTTTTTTTGCCGAACAAGATTATATCCACTCGAGCAATTGGAAATTTAACGGAGCAGAATCAACTTTAAGATCTTACGAAAATAAATCTGAAAAAATTCAGCATCACATCAAGAGGATGGAGAATGCAGTTTTTTATTCAATTGTGGAAAAGTCTTTTATTTCACACGCTGGAATTTCTGAATCATTTAATAAAAAAATAAATGATATTTTAGACAAGCCACAGAGTATGACAAAATTTATAAAAGCTAATTTATACATCAATGAAAATTTATTGTGGAATAGAAGACCACTTGCAAAGCTTAAATACTTGCAGATAGTGGGGCACACTCGCCAAGAAGAAATAAATTTTCTTGATAGCTCTGATTCAGTATATATCGACACATCAGCATTTACGGGCAACAAGTTGAGCGCTGTTATTGTTGAAGATGGAAAAATTATTGGGAAAGAATCGGTGCCAACTTTTGAAATCGATATATCTTAATAAAACAGGGAATAATTTTTAACTTACATCGATTTCAGTTGATGGATATTTTTGAACTTATTTTTGTTAGAGAAATAAAATTTTACTAATCAGATTATTCATTATATTTCGTAATTAAATTGGAGCTTCCATAGATTTTTCTACAATAATCAAAATTCTTTTGAATAAAAAATAAGTATTAACGCGTGGTTCAAAAATTTATTTCTTTAGCTGCATTATTCTTCTGTATAGTTGCAGTTTTTTTCTCATTTGGATTTGTAGAAAAAAATAGATCAGATTTCAATCCTCTACTCTGGTTTGATGCCTATTTTAATCTTAAGAATAATTCTTTATCTGCTGATAGCTTCACCCAAAATCAAACTCAGCTAAATAACCAAAATAATTTTTCTAATACAAATTCAGTAAATGAATCTACAACTTTTTTGTTGAATGATTTTTTACAAAATTCCGATTCTATTTTTGTTGACTCATTACAATTAGCAAACAGTGACACTACAGCGTTAGACACACTTCCCAAAGTTGATCCTCGCACTTTAGATTCAACTGCACGACTTGAGCAATTTAAGTTTCAACGAGAAGCAACACACGCTTCAACAGTTGCCATTCCAAGATCTTCAGCATTTTTTGCAGAGCCAACACAAGCTACAAAAAGAAGAGAAGTCAATATCGACTCAACAGGAAATTATGTTGAAGTAAAAGAATTTGTTGGTGGTGTGCCTTTTCGTTTACCAATAAAAATTCCAATTGATGAATATCTAAAATTAAAATTGCAATCGAGAGAAGAACAACTCTGGGACGAGCTTGTTTATAAGTATGAAATAAAAGACACTGCAAAAAAAGAACTCGGGCAACTAATTCGCGATATAACAGATTTAGAAATTCCACTTCCAAGTGTTGGTATTCTTTCAATTTTCGGAACACCTAAAATAAATCTCAGAATTAGTGGCGCTGTCGATATTCACGGTGCTTGGAAAAATGAAACTACTGAAGGAATTACAGCATCCAGACTTGGAAATACTCGTAATGAACCCGATTTTAGGCAACAAGTTCAGATTAATTTGAGTGGAACAATTGGAGATAAACTTCAAATAAATGCCGACTGGAATACTGAAAGAACTTTTGAATATGAGAATCAATTAAAGATTCAGTATAGAGGTTATGATGACGAGATAATTCAGAATATTGAAGCAGGAAACGTTTCGATGCAAACATCACCTTTAATTGGAGGAGGTGAAGCTTTATTTGGGATTAAAGCAGAATTTCAGTTAGGTCCCTTTTCATTGACTACAATTGCAAGTCAGAAGAAAGGCGAAACTAAAGAAAAAACTGTTACGGGCGGGTCAACATCGCAAGAGTTCTCTATTCGTGCTTTTCAATATTCTAATAATCATTACTTTATTGATTCTATCTTTGCAGATACTTCGGCACAGTTAAATCTATTTTATAAATACTATGGAAGTCCAACTCCAATAGTTGAACAATTTTTTAAAGTTAATGAAATTGAAGTTTGGAAATCGATTAATCAAATCACACAAAATCCTAACGAAAGAAACGCAATTGCTTATATCAGTCTTCCTCCGCGTCCACCACAAGGCTATGGTCCCGAACTGCGTGCAGAAAATATTCAGGAAGCTCCCGGAAGAATTGCAAAAGGAAGATTCATTCGATTAACACAAGGCGTCGATTATACACTTAACGCCGAAACTGGATTTATTTCATTTCGTTCAAATATTTTGGAACAAGAGATAATTGCTGTTTCTTATCGTTTGCAAGGAGCAACTCCAGCAACCAATGACGATGTTATTCGCGGTGAATTTCTTAATCAAACCCAACTCGATACTTTACAAAGATTGATACTTAAATTAGTAAAACCTGCTAATCTTCAACCACAAATGAGAGAAGCTTGGAACTTAAAGTTGAGAAATATTTATCCAATCGGTGGAAGAAATATAAAAAAAGAAGGATTTGAGTTTGATATTCGATATGACCTACCTGGACAAGACCCAGTAAATGTCCTTGGAAATGTTAGATTACTGAATGCGTTTGGACTTGATCTTGTTGATCAAGGAAACAATCCTACTCCTGATAACATTTTTGATTTTAGAACGGGTGTAACAATACTTCCAGAAACTGGAGAAATTATTTTTCCAGTGCTACAACCTTTCGGAAGAAATTTGCCGGGAGCATTGAGAAGCGTTACTTCACCACCTTTTGACTCACTCCGATATAATGATGTCTATGATACTTCAGTTGTTTTTGCTCAACAGAATAACATAAGAAATAAATGGATATTGACTGGAAAATTTTCGGGTGATGCAACTTCGACTTATCAGCTCGGTTTCAATCTTGTCGAAAATTCAGTTCGAGTTATATTGAACGGAAGAGAATTAACTTCAGGGGTCGATTATTTTGTTGATTATTCAATTGGACAATTGACTATACGAAATGAAGCTGCTTTAGTTCCTGGCGCAAATCTAAAAATTACTTATGAAGAAAATGACCTTTTCCAACTTGCTTCCAAAACTCTATTTGGTGCTCGCGGAATATTTGACATTTCTGAAAAAACAAAACTAGGTTTCACGGCTCTAACATTAACGCAACAAACTTTGAGCGACAAAGTTAGAATTGGTGAAGAGCCATTAAGCAATTCCATTTATGGTATTGATTTCCAAACAGGTGCGGACTTACCTTTTGTAACAAGGGCACTTGACCAAGTAATTTCAACTCGTGAAATGTCTTCATTCAATCTGCGTGGCGAATTTGCATATATGCGACCTGATCCGAATACAAAGAAAAGTACAATCGCTTCTGACGGCGGAAAAAGTATTGCATACATTGATGATTTTGAAGGAGCAAAAAGAATTATTCCTGTTGGAATTAATTATACAACTTGGCGCGATTTAAGTATTCCTAATAAGATTGATAGTATAGCAAGATTTTCTGTCCCACCAGATTCGCTTCAACGAATAATGAATTATAAAGGAAAAGCTTATTGGTTTAATGTGTTGCCGAGCGATGTTGATGTTAAAGAAATTTGGCCTGAAAAACAAGTTGGGCGTGGAGATCAAAATATTACTGTGCTTGATTTTGTTTTTTCTCCCGGATTAAGAGGCACTTTCAATTATAATCCACAGCTCCAAGATCGCAGACAAGCTTGGGGTGGAATGATGAAACCTCTATCTTCTACTGCAAATAATTTAGTTGAAGAGAATATCGAGTTCATAGAAGTTTGGGTACAAAATTTATCTGTTGAGAGAGCTCCCAAATTATTTATCGATATTGGAAAAATTTCTGAAGATGTGATTCCAAATAATAGACTCGATACTGAAGATAAAAATTTCAATGAACTTATCGACGAAGGCGAAGATGTTGGGTTAGACGGAATTCCCGATCAGAACGAAGGAGCATTGTTACCAACAGGCGTTTCCTATCCCGATCCAAGTGGTGATAATTTTTCTTTTAATCTTGGAACAGGTACAATCGATTCGTATCAATCAATTAATGGAACTGAAGGAAATGCTCAATCAATTGATATTGGTAGATTTCCTGACACGGAAGACTTAAATAGAAATGGTACTCTCGACCAATTAAATAGTTTTTTCAGATATGAAATTACTATGGATAGTGACACTGCTAACAATCCTTACATCGCAGGGGGTGGCACGAATGGTTGGTATTTGTATAGAATTCCACTTAAAGATTTTAGTGATGTCTTTGGTGCTCCAAGTTTTTCAGTCATTGAATCGATTAGACTTTTTGTGGCGCAAGCTGATACTAATGTTCATTTAAGAATGACTGAATTTAACTTAGTTGGTAACCAATGGCAAAAGGGGATTAAAGATGATTCTGTTCTTGCAATATCTGTTGTAAATATTGAAGATAATAGTAACATTTATACAATTCCACCAGGCATCAGCAGAGAAAAAGATAGAAGCAGACCAGATGAAAATATTCTTCGTAATGAACAGTCACTGAACTTAGAATTATATGAACTCCCATTTGGTCAATCACGCGAAGCAATAAAATATTTACTCCGTCCTTTAGATGTTTTTAATTACACCGAAATGAAAATGTTTATTCGCGCAGATGATAACACAAGAGGAACAGATTTCTTTTTCAGATTCGGAACAGACACAAATAATTATTATGAATATTTATCAGAGTTGAATTTTGAAGATGGTAACGGTGTAAATAATTGGAGTGAAATTTCGATAGAGTTTGCAAAAATTACTGCACTAAAACAAGAACGCGATTCTGTAAATCAAATTGTAGTTGATTCTATTTTTGTAAACGGTTCATATTTCGTTTATCGTATAAAGGGAAGTCCATCGCTTACTGGAATTAGATTTCTTTCTGTTGGAGTAACTAATTTAAAAGATGCAACTTTTAGAAATCCAGTTACGGGACAAGTATGGGTTAATGAACTTCGCGTTGTAGGAGCTGATGATACGCCAGGTTGGGCTTATACTGTTTCGAGTCAAATAAAATTTGCAGATTTGTTAACTCTAAATCTTAATATGAATCGTACCGATCCATTTTTTCACGGCTTGGCTGAACGATTCGGTTCAAGAGTTGATGCACAAGCTTGGAATATTGCAGTCGATTTTGATGTGCTGAAGTTGCTCCCTTTTAATCTGCCCAACAGCAATTTGAAGATCAATTATTCAAAGACTGAAAATCTAAGTAAACCACTCTACTTACCCGGAACCGACATAAAAGTTGAGGAGGCTGCAGGGAAACTGGATGATCCTCAAAGATTGATAAGTGAAACGGAAACTTTTACAACTTCTGAATCTTGGACAATTTCAAATATCAGACTTCCTATTCCATCATCCAAATGGTATTTCAGAGATACTTGGAATGCACTTACTTTTTCTTTTAATCACAATAAACAATATCAACGAAGCCCAACGATACAAGAAAGTAGAGGTTGGATTTGGAACGCACTTGTAAATTATAATATATCACTTAGCAATGATTATTTCATTGAACCACTTGATTTACCTGGCATTGGAGTTATTTTTGCTTTTCTTAAAGATTATTCACGAACAAGAATTTATTTTACTCCACAAACAATCTCTGCAAGTCTAAGTACTAGAAGACAGAGAGCTTTCAACACAACGAGGGCACAACAAAATATTCAATCAACTTCAACTGTATCTCGCGACTTCACAATGTCTCGTGATTTTAGTCTGAACTGGCGTGTAACAGAAAATGCTTTATTGAATTTAGCATTAACATATAATTTCAATTCTAGTTCATCTCTAACATATTTAGAAACAGATATCGATGAACAGCAAAGATCTGAAAGTGAAATTTGGCGAGATATTTTTGGCGGAAGATTCTTTGGTAGAGAAAATCAATATTCGCAAAATTTAGATATAAGAACTAGCCCAAGACTCCCTTCACTTTGGGATATTAGCAATTACTTCTCTTTACAAGCTGGTTATAATGTGCGCTACCAATGGTCAAACGATTTTAGACAAGTTGAACTTGGACGAGGAGCAGGATTTAATAATAGAATTACAGTTGGAATGCGACTAAGATGGCAAGCTTTAACTGCACCATTGTTTGCTGAAGCTCCAGCTAATCCAAAAGAACCTTTCCGTGATGATAGATTCAACAATAATTTTGTTCAACAGCAATTGTTAAATGATACAACCAACACTGCATTCGCAGATTCACTATTGAATCTTGATACACTACAAGTCGATCGAGGACCTTCAACAATTTCAAGAGCATTTTCATTCTTAAAACTTGTATCAAAAGTACTTTTGTTTGATTATGATAATATCAGCATTGATTTTTCGAATGACAATACAGTCCAATCAACTGGCATTGCGGCGTTTGAATCTGGTTTTAAGAATTTTTGGGGAATTCAATCAAATGATTCTAAAGGGCCTTCGCGTCTTTTCATGTTGGGCTTATCTCAAAATGTTGGACTTAGAGCTAAGAATGGAAATTTGTCAGATAATTTTTCACAAAGAAATTCTTTTGAAATTAGGACTGCCAGACCTTTATGGGAAGGAGCAAAAATTGATTTGACTTGGAAAGTAGGTTGGTCAATGAACAAAAATACTCCATTACTTTCTGATTCTTTAGGCAACATTATTTTGCAACCTATTTCTGCAACTGGTACGCTGGATAGGTCATTCTTTACTGTTCCTCCATTTTTTCTATTTAGTATGTTTCAGAGTGGCATAAAACAAGTAAATGAATTGTATAATCCCAGAGCACCAAATCCTGATCAATCTCTTTCAGATGCTTTTTCCCAAGGCTTTGAAAGTCTGCCAATATTCTCTACAATTAGTTTCTTAAAAGAGTTTGCAAAATTTGTGCCTCGTCCTAATTGGCGAATTACTTGGGATGGACTTGAAAAAATTTCTATCTTCGAAAGTTTTACTCAAAGAGTAAGTTTGGATCATGGTTATTCAGCTAATTATGCAGAAGGTTGGAGACTTGATACTGATGGAAAGCAAGTTACTCAATCACAAAAAATATCTTATGGTTTCCAACCGTTGATAGGAATGAATATAGTATTTAAGCAGTTATGGGAAGGGAATTTAACTGGAAGTGTTAAGTATAATACTAGAACTAATTTTGATTTAGCTGTAACAACGCGAAATATAACAGAAACTTTTTCTCGGGAAATTGGAGTAACCATAGGATTTAATAAAACTGGATTTGAGCTTCCGCTTTTTGGTGTTTCACTAAAAAATGATTTTGAATTTTCTTTTTCTTACTCGAATACAAAAAACTCTACCATTCTTTATCAGATGGAAAATTTTAATGAAGAGGGAACTCCTCAAGATGGCACTACAAGAACCACACTCGAACCACGAGTTAAATATGTGATCTCCTCAAAAGTTACTCTATCAATTTTTTATAAAAGAAGTTCTGTCGCTCCTGAAGGTGCAACTCGTATTCCTCCTTCAACAACTAATGAAGGTGGACTCGATATAAGAATTACTATTAATTGATTTTGGGGTTTATTAAAAAAACTGAGCAATTTAATATCTCATCTGATCTCAAAATATATTGGTAGTTGAGCGAAGTCGAAACTACTGTTTTAAAAAAAATTACAACTAATTTATCGATTCCCAGGCTGCGATTGCTTCTCCAAATGGCTCTAATACTCTTGGAATAGCACCATGCAGATAAGAAATTAAAACTCCATAATTAACAATCGGAACACCACAATACTCAGCTTCTTTCAATCTTCTATGCATTGCTCTTCTTGTTAATGTGCATCCACCACAATGAATAATCAATTTATAATCTAAAAGATTTTGTGGAAAATCTTCCCCCGACTTCACATCAAATAAAATTTCCTTTTTTACGAATTGACTAAACCATCTCGGAATTTTTACTCTTCCAATATCATCTTCTTGTGCATGGTGCGTACACGCCTCAGAGATTAAAACCTTATCTCCATTTTGTAATTCTTCTATTCTTTTTAAACCTTTCACAAACGCAGGCAGCTCCCCCTTGTATCTTGCCATCAAAATAGAAAAAGTTGTAAGTGGAACACTCTCAGGAACATCTGCAGCCACTCTCATTATTGCTTGACTATCAGTAACAACTAATTTTGGTTTAGTGACCAAATTGTTTAGTGCCAACCGAAGTTCTTTATCTTTTACAACAACAACAATCGTACTCTGATCAAGTGCTTCTCTTATTGTTTGTACTTGTGGCATTATCAATCGTCCTTTAGGTGCGCCCAGATCAATTGGTACTACTAATACTATCGTATCGCCTTGATTAACAAGATCAGAAACAAGTATTGATTCTTTTTCAGATGGAATAAGTTTACTAACAGACTCTTTTAATTCTTCTATCCCAAGCATTTTATGACAAGAAACATTGAAAGATCTTAAGCCTAATTCTCTAATTTCAGAAAGTAAATCTTTATTAACTCCTAACTCAATTTTGTTGATGACAGCAATTGCCTCAACTTTTAATTTTTTCAAAAGTGATATTAATTTTTTTTCTTCATCTGATAATTGAGAGTTTGCATCAAGAACTAAAATTGCAAAGTCAGCAGACGTAATTGCTTTTACAGTTTTCGTAATTCTTTTTTCACCAAGCTCACCAAAGTCATCTATACCTGCCGTATCGATTATAACTATTGGCCCAAATGGATGTAGCTCCATCGATTTTTTTACGGGATCAGTTGTTGTGCCGGGTGTATTACTGACTATGCTTAAATCCTGCCCGAGAAATGCGTTTACTAAAGATGACTTGCCAACATTTCTTTTACCGATAAAGACAACATGTTTTCTCTCAGAGTTAGGTACTGCGCTCAAGATTATATCCAGTCTTATTTTTAATTATTTCTTCCAGATTTTCATTCGACAAATTTAATTCTTTTTGCAAAAAAGGGAGGAAATCTTTTTTTTGAATAATTGATTGTTTAACTATCGAAGATATTTTGTCATAACCAAAATCCTCTATAAACAGAGCAGCAAGTGCAGTTGATTTAGATAAGTTCTCGAAACATCTCTCTTCATTGGCTGTTATTCCTTGAATGCACTTTTCAGCAAGATTAACAACAGCATCTCTTAACATCTGAATAGATTTAAGGAGACAGTGAGCTATCATCGGTGTAAATGGATTAAGTTCAAGATGTCCATTTGAAACCAAATTAGAGATCATAACATCATTTCCTTTAACTAACTCAGCAACCTGAATAGAATGTTCAAGAATAATTGGATTCACTTTGCCGGGCATAATACTGGAGCCGGCTTGTAACTGAGGCAAATTAATTTCCCCAATTCCTCCATTCGGTCCGCTTGACAAAAAACGTAGGTCATTACAGATCTTCATTATTGATGTTGCTCCTGTTTTCACTAAGCCGTGGACTTCAACAACCACATCAAGATTTTGAGTTGCATCAATAAGATCTTCCGCTTTCGCAATTGGTAAACCTGAAATAATTTTCAATTCATTGCAGACAGAAAGAGTATAATTTTTTTCTGCGAGAATAGAATTTCCAACTGCTGTTCCGCCAAGATTAACGGAACGAAGTCGCTCTTCACAATTAAACAATCGCCATCTATCACGAGCAACTGCTTGTGCGTAAGCACCGAACTCTTCACCGAGTGTAATTGGAACTGCATCTTGACACTGTGTTCTTGCAAGTTTAGCAACCTTAATAAATTCTTTTTCTTTTGCCTGAAAATTATTTTGGAGTAGTGCAAATGAATCTTGCAATTCTCTTAATAAAATTATCGCAGCAACTTTTAATGCTGTTGGGTATGTATCATTAGTTGATTGATTTAAGTTCACATCGTCAATTGGATGGATGTAATTATAATCTCCATAATTTTTTTCAATTTTTTTTAATGCAATGTTTGCTATCACTTCATTAATATTCATATTCAACGAAGTTCCTGCACCACCTTGAAATGGATCAACAATTATTTTTTCATAGATTGTGTTGTCATTTTTAGTGATAGTATTTTCGATTTCCAAAAGTAATTCGTCAATGGCTGAAAGGATCGCATCACCTTTTTCTTGAGAGATAGAATTTAATCTTAGATTTGTAGTTGTAGTAGCTTTCTTGACCCACAAAAATGCTTTTATTAAATATGGATTAATTCGCTCGCCACTTTGAGGGAAATTCAGAAATCCTCGTAATGAATGAATTCCATAAACTGCATCATTTTCAATTTCTATTGTTCCGATTGAATCTTTTTCTTTTCGCATATTAAACTCATTTTTATATTCTAATAAGCAAAAAACATTCCAATCTGTAGCAAAATTAATTCTTCAAAATAGCTGGTTTTATTTCAAGGCATTTATCGAAATTATTTCAATGTGATTTTATATCTGCGTAAATCAGTGAAATTTGTGGGAAAAGAGTCTTCAGCTGATAATCCCAAAAACTATCGGGACTGAATGAGTTTTTAGAAGATCCGTTAATAAATATTTACAATTTCTTAAAAATGGAAAGAATATTCTCTATTGTTAGAATAATCGGAATCTATTCCAAAGAATAATTGAATTAAGCACCTATTTTCTGGCATTAATCTTGCTTTTTTGAACTAATCCACTTTGTTCATTTAATTAAATCGAGGCATTAGATGGAATTTATTGACGAGCCCTTTATTTATTCTTTAATTAATGATGAAAAACTTAATGATGAGTTACTACAAAAAGAGATAATTCAAAAAGCAAAAGACTCAAAAGGATTGTCCCTTAAAGAGAGTGCAGTTTTATTAAACATAAGCAATCCTGAAATTTTGGAAGAACTTTTTCATACTGCAAAAGAAGTAAAAGAAAAAATTTATGGTAACAGATTAGTAATTTTTGCTCCACTTTATTTAACAAACGTTTGCGTAAATAATTGTCTTTACTGTGCATTCAGAGTTGATAATAAAGAGCTAAAGAGAAAAACATTATCAATAAAAGAAGTTCAAGATGATGCTGAATTTTTAATTAAGCAAGGTCATAAAAGATTACTTTTAGTTTGTGGTGAGCATCCCAAAAAAGCTAACTTAAAATTTGTTGGTGAAGCAATTGAAAAAATTTATTCACTCAACATAAACGGAAATAATATCCGAAGAATAAATGCTAATCTTGCTCCACTTTCTATCGATGACTTTAAGATATTAAAAAGTTTTGGAATTGGAACATATCAAATATTTCAAGAGTCATATCACTTCGAAACATTTAAAATTATGCATCCATCCGGTCCGAAGCGGGATTATGCTTGGCGTCTCTATGCTATGGATCGTGCATTGCAAGCGGGGATTGACGATGTCGGAATTGGTGCACTCTTTGGATTAGTTGATTATAAATTTGAAACACTCGCTTTGTTAATGCACGCTTTCGATCTCGATTATAAATTCGGAATAGGTCCACATTCTATTTCAATTCCAAGATTAGAGCCTGCAATGAATGCACCTGCGGCAATGCAACCTCCGCACGCTGTCGATGATATTTCTTTCAAAAAACTTGTAGCTGTAATTCGACTTGCTGTTCCATACACAGGAATTATTCTTTCTACAAGAGAGAAACCAGAATTGAGAAGGGAATTGTTCAATGCGGGTGTGTCACAAATTAGTGCTGGTAGCAGAAGTTCACCAGGAAGTTATAAAGAAATCAACGACTCGGCTAAAGAATCTATGATTGAGCAATTTCAACTTGGTGACCACAGAACGCTTGATGAAGTTGTTAAAGACTGTACTCAATTAGGTTATCTTCCAAGCTTCTGCACTGCTTGCTATCGCTCTCACAGAACTGGTGATCGATTTATGGAACTTGCAAAATCTGGCAACATCGGAAAAATTTGTACGCCAAATGCTCTTGCTACTTTTAAAGAATATCTAATTGAAAATGCTTCCGATGAAACAAAATCTGTTGGAGAAAGTTTTATTAAAAAAGAATTGGAAAAAGAAAAATCAGTAGTAAGAAAGAAAACTGAAAAATTAATTAAAAAAGTTGAAGATGGTGAACGAGACGTTTACTATTAATAAAAAAATGGAATCGGAAATTGTTATGATATCGTTGCAGCAATTGTTAGAACAAGACAATTTTACAAAAGATGAATTAATTTATTTATTAAGTCTTGAAAATAAAAATGATATTGATCTATTATTTGAAAAAGCACTTAAGGTAAAGGAAAAATATTTCGGTACAGATATTCATCTTCGTGGAATTATTGAGATATCAAATCACTGTGAGGAGAATTGTCTCTACTGTGGATTGAGAAGAGCGAATAAAAATATTACACGATATCGAATGTCAGTTGATGAAGTTGTGAATGCAGCTCTGCACATCAAAGAAGCTGGCGTAAAAACAGTCGTTCTTCAATCAGGCGAAGACTCTGACCTTACCCAACAAATGGTTACTGAGATGATTCAGAAAATAAAAGCAGTTCACGATTGTGCAATTACATTGAGCCTTGGTGAAAGAAGTTACGCTGATTATAAAACTTGGTTCGCAGCAGGTGCTGATAGATATCTCCTAAAGCATGAAACAAATAACGAAAATCTTTATAAATTTATTCATTCCAATCAGAGCTTAAAAAATAGATTAGAACATTTGCTCTATATGAAAGCGATTGGTTACCAAATTGGTAGCGGAAATATTATTGGTTTACCAACACAAACATTAGAAGATATTGCCGAAGATTTGGTTTTGTGTAAACAACTCGATCTTGACATGGCTTCGTTTAGTCCTTTCGTCTCCTCAGAAAAAACTCCATTTGCCAATATAGCAAATGCAAGTGTTGATTCGACTTTAAAAGTAATGGCAGTAGCTCGGCTATACTTAAAAAATGTTCACATACCTGCGACTACTGCTCTTGCTACACTCGATGAACGCGGAAGAGAAAAAGGAATTCTGGCGGGCGCAAATGTAATCATGCCTTCATTCACGCCTCATCCATACAGAACTGATTATTTAATTTATGATGATAAAATTTGCATTGGCGAAGATCCTCGTCAATGTATCTCTTGCTTGTCAATTAGAATTTCAAGCGTTGGTGGAACTATCTCAAATTCAAAAGGGGACTCGCTGAAATTTACATTACCAACAATTTTAGATTAGTAAAAATTATTAATTATCTAATCAATTTGTGATTGTCAGTTAAGATTAAATCGGGCTTAATTTTTTTTCGATAGTCTATCAATTCATCTTCTTGATTGATTGAATAAACAGAGGTAGAAACTCCTCGTGATTTATATTCTCTCACAAAATTCACATCAATATTTTTGTAGGGCACGCAGACAATCCCTTTTGTTGTCGCTAAGATATTTAATAACTCGCCATCAATAAATCCAGAAACAAAATGACTAAAATCTTTTCCTAAAAAATTTCTAAAATTATTATCATTAACAACTTCTGAATTGTATTCATTGAAATAATGAAAAGTATTTTTAAACTCAGAATACCTTGATAATAAAGGCGATAATAACTTCTTCAAACAGATATTATTTTCATTCAAAGTGGTTTTCAAGAAAAAAAATCTTGCTTTATTTCCGATTGGAATATGACTGAAACACAATCGTATATTTTTATTCAAAAGAAAAATTTTTTTCAAGACTTCAGGTACCCAAGAAATTATTGTTATTGAGTCATCAAGCTGATACGACAGAATTTTTTGTAAGATTATTTTTTCTAAACCAAATTCTTTCACATCGAGAAAAAGGTGTGGCTTGGTTTTATGATTTTTTATTAAATCAAATAATTCATCCAGAGTTAAAATCGATTGAGCTGAATTATTTTTATATTTAATTTTTTTTAATTCGTCTAAAGTCAAATCTGAAATAAAATTATTTGCTCTGAAATGTTCTTTCAAATGCGGGTCATGATTTATTACAATTTTTAAATCTTTAGTTATTCTCGTATCAACTTCAAAATTTTTTATTCCATTATCCAGAGCATTCACAATTCCATTCACAGTAGCATCGTGATGATCAAAGCCACGCAATCGATGAGAAATCAAAATTGTCTCATCAGAATTATTATTTTCTATTAAGTTGTATTTTGCATTATTCATTTTAGAAACTTTCAGAAACAATGAACTCTATCAAAAAATATCGATTAAAATTATTATTAAGTTTTTTCATTCTATGTTGTCTCACAATTTTTGCATTCTTTTTTTATGAAAAAATAAATGTTCTGTCTGCAATCCTATTGATAATTATAGGTTTAATTCTACTAATAAAAATTAGAAGTTACTTCAGTAATATCAAAAGTATAACTTTTCTAAAAATATTTAACTTCGATTCTGAAACACTCGATACAAATATAACTCGTCCAGTAATTTTTGATACAAGAGATAAAATTGAAACAATGAATTTATTTATTCATGGTTTTTCTGCTTCAACGAGTGAGTTTCAAAATCTTTCAAAAAAATTTAGTGAAAGAAATATTCCTCATTACATCCCAACGCTTTCAGGTTTTGGAGTTTTAGATTTTAATCTTATCGAAAAAATTAATTTTTCCGATTGGCTGCGCGATGCACAGAACAGTATGAATCTCGTTAAGTCAATCTCAAGCAAAGTGAATATTATTGGGCACTCGATGGGTGCATTGGTTGCTCTTTACTTATCACAGTATCATGAAGTAGAAAATTTAATTTTGACTTCACCATATTTAACTCCCAAAAAAAATCATAAATTTTATACAAAATTATTATTGCAACCACTCGTTGGAGAAGTATTATCAACACTAAATCCAACTATTCCCAAATCATCTAACAGAGAAAAAGAGATATTTCCTAATCGATTTATTTATCATTCAGTTCCGATAAATGCAATAAAATCATTGTGGCAATTGCAGGAAGTAATTAATTACGAAAAAGTTAAAGCAATAAAGATATCTATTCTTGTTGGAGAAAAAGATAATACGGTAAAGATTGAAGACTTAAAAAAATTCTTAACGTCAAAAAAAATGAATTATGAAATGTTTGAATATAAAAATTCAGGGCATAATTTATTGGAAGAGAAAGAAGCAGAAATAGTTGAGAAAAAAATAATATCCATTATAGAATGATTTGGAATAAAATTTAGATGTATGTATATTTGAAATCAAAATTTACTGATTGATTTTATTGTTTGACAGCAACAGGTAAAGCGTGTTCGTGAAGTGATATGATGAAATGATGTTCTTACAAATAGGATTTTTTATGCGGGAATAGCTCAGTTGGTAGAGCGACAATCCCGACAGATTCGGGATGATGTCGCAGTGTTCTTATAAATTGGATTTTTTTATGCGGGAATAGCTCAGTTGGTAGAGCGACAATCCCGACAGATTCGGGATGATGTCGCGGTGTTCTTATAAATTGGATTTTTTTATGCGGGAATAGCTCAGTTGGTAGAGCGACAATCCCGACAGATTCGGGATGATGTCGCAGTGTTCTTATAAATTGGATTTTTTTATGCGGGAATAGCTCAGTTGGTAGAGCGCAACCTTGCCAAGGTTGATGTCGCGGGTTCAAGTCCCGTTTCCCGCTCAAGATAAATCCACGAAAGTGGATTTTATTTTTTTAGCAAATTTTTATTGGGCGCTGTGGCCAAGTGGTTTAAGGCGAAGGTCTGCAAAACCTTTATTCGTCGGTTCGAATCCGACCGGCGCCTCGATTTTTCTCCCCATCTATTTTTCAACAAATTTTTCAGTAACAGATTAAAAAAATTATTCTGGCAAAATTATTTTTAATGTGTTAAATGATTCATCACAAAAATGAATTTCTACAAAAGCTCCCTCAAAAACTTCAGCTGATAATATATTTGCAAAATCAATTGCGTTAAGTTCTGCACTCAAATCATTTATAAATTTTTCTTTCACGACCATCCTAAACTGGTATCTATTATTTTCTTTTGTAAGTTGTGCAGATTTTTGATTTCCGTCAAAGAATCTATTTTCGACTAAAAAACTTCCGAGTCTGTCCGCTTCTTCAAAAGTTACCAAATTAGTAAAATAGAGATCACCATTGTTGAAGCTCAATTTTTCACCATGGTTAGTGCAGGAAACCAACGGCAGAAAAAACAATAATAAAAAATATTTACTAAAAATTAATCTCATTTAAAATTTTTCTATTTTCGAGCAGTAATAAAATAACCTCGGTATGGCGAGGCCGACTGAATCGTAATAAAAGCTTCTTTGTCTATACTTTCAATCTTATCTATAATTATGCTTTGTCGATTTCTTGGAACAACCACTATAATTATTGCTACTCCACCAGCTCCACCCTCGGCGGGCAAAATTGTAACACCATTTTTCATTCGTCTAAGTGCGTTTGCAATTTCATCAGTTTTAAATTTTGATATTATACTTAATTGCACATATCCCAATCCAATTTTCTGTTCGATTGTAATCCCAATAATATTTCCCAAAGCGAAACCGACAGAGTAACCAATAATATTATATACGTTATCAAGATGTTGAAAAATTAATCTTATTGCAATAATCCAAATTAATACTTCAAAAAATCCTACGAGACCAGCAAGATATTTCCTACTTTGCACTATTAAAATTGTTCGAAAAGTTGCGAGTGAGACATCACAAATTCTCATTAACATAATAATAAAAGCACCCAAAAAACTTTCGAACATAATTCACCAAAATTGATTTAATTTACTTTGTTAATTTAATTATTCAAAAATGAAATTTTATAGAAATGTTTGAATCAGAACGAAAAGAACTTGTAGAAAAACTTAGGAAAAAGGGAATCACCGATGAGAATGTTTTATCTGCAATCCAAAAAATAGAACGACATAAATTTGTTTCATCTGCAATGGTAATGAATGCGTATAAAGATGTAGCGCTTCCAATCGCTTGCGGGCAAACTATATCTCAACCTTACACTGTTGCTTTTATGACGCAAGAACTAAAAATAAAACCGGGCTACAAAATTCTTGAAATTGGAACTGGCTCTGGATATCAAGCTGCAATTCTCTTAGAGATGGGATGCAATGTTTTTTCTATCGAAAGAAATATTGAGATATTAAATCAAACTCAAAAATTATTTGAGAAATTAAATTTAAGAGCTTATTTGAAATACGGAGACGGCACAATAGGCATCGATGAATTTGCTCCCTTCGATGGAATTATCGTTACTGCTGGCTCGCCTTCAATTCCTAAAACACTTTTGAAGCAGTTAAACATTGGCGCAAGAATGGTTATTCCTGTTGGTGATAGAGATTCACAAATAATAAAAATCGTTACAAAAATTAATGAGAATGATTTTAAGATTGAAGACGCTCCTTACTTTGCATTTGTTCCACTTATCGGAAGAGAAGGTTGGAGAGATTAGTAATAGTAATTGTTGGTCCAACTTGCTCTGGAAAAACTTCCCTTTCTATTGAGCTTGCGAGAGAGTTGAGAACTGAAATTTTATCCGCTGACAGCCGACAAGTTTTTAAGCATCTAAATATTGGAACAGCTAAACCAAAGACAGAATTACTAAATTCAATCAAGCATCACTTCATCGATTCAATAAATATTGATGAGAAATTTAATGCAAGTATTTTTGAAGAAGAGGCATTAAAAATAATTGAGAATTTATTTCAGCAAAAAAAAATTCCAATTGTTGTAGGTGGTTCGGGTTTATACATCCAAGCTTTAGTTGATGGAATTTTTAATATCGTTTCAACTGATGATGAGATGCGCAACAAATTTTTGGAAATAAAAACAAAAGATGGAGTAGAAGCTCTTTACAATGAGTTAAAAAATGTTGATCCTGTTTCTGCAGCAAAGATGCTCCCACAAAATTGGAAAAGAGTAACTCGTGCATTAGAAGTTTATTACTCAACTGGCAGACCAATTTGGGAACTTCAACAACTTTATAAACGCGAGAATGAAATTAATTTTCTTCAATACGGATTAGATTGGGATAGGGAACAACTCTATTCAAATATCGAATTACGTGTTGATGAGATGATAAAAAATGGTTTAGTTGAGGAAGTAAATAATGTTCTGTCAAAAGGATATTCGACTATTCTGAATGCGATAAATACAGTTGGCTACAAGGAAATAATAAAATATTTAGAAAATGAAATTTCCCTCGATGAAGCAATTTCTTTGATAAAAAGAAATACTCGGCGTTTCGCTAAAAGGCAGTTGACTTGGTTCAGAAAAGATAAACGAATAAAGTGGATTCCAATAAACGACATAGAACAGATTGAAAAAATTTCTACTGCAATTTTAGAAGAAGTGTTGTAAATTGTATCCGTGATTTTATATGAATAAATGGCTTCTAAATTTACTCTTTTTATCGAACCAAGTAGATCAATAGTGAGTTTTTATCCGACAGAAAAAGAGTTTATTCAAGAGAAGTAATTTGTGTTATACTTGCTCCCGAATTTTGGAAATACACTACTTAGAAGATTAGTATGAAAAAAAAGGTATTAATTCTTGGGAGCACGTAAGAATAATTTGCAATGAGAAGATTTTCAATCGATATTTTAGTAAAAATTCTAAATAAATAAACTGAAGAAATTAATGAAAGAAAAAATTAAAATAGCATCGGGGCAAGGTTTTTGGGGTGACTTAATTGATGCTCCTTATCATCAAGTAATTAAAGGAGATATCGACTATCTCGTTATGGATTACTTAGCTGAAGTAACTATGTCAATTTTGCAAAAACAGAAGAATAAGAATCCCGACTTGGGTTATGCAAAAGATATTCCAGATTTGATGAAAAGAATACTTCCAATTTGTGTGGATAAAAAAATTAAAGTTATCACAAATGGTGGAGGAGTAAATCCAAAGGCTTGCGCTAAAGCTGTAATTGATGTTGCTAAATCTCTTAATATAAAAGACTTAAAGGTGGCAGTTGTTGATGGAGATGACATTTTACAACTTGTTGATAACTTTGTTTCGCAAGGAGCACCTTTGAAGAATATGGAATCTGGTGAACCGATTGAAACAGTAAAAAGTGATTTACTAAGTGCAAATGTCTATTTCGGAGCATTCCCAATTGTGGAAGCATTAAAATTGGGAGCAGATATCGTAATTACGGGTAGAACTACCGACACAGGACTAACGCTTGCTCCGATGATTTACGAATTCAATTGGTCAGAAAATGATTTTGATAAATTGGCTGCAGGAACTGTGGCAGGACATATTTTAGAATGCGGAGCACAGGCGAGTGGCGGTAATTTTTTGGGAGATTGGGAATCAATTCCTAACATGGCTGAAATTGGTTTTCCAATTGCTGAAGCTTATCCCGATGGAGAAGTTATCATTACAAAGCACGCATCCTTAGGAGGTTGGGTAATTGTTGAAACTGTCTCAGAACAATTGCTTTATGAAATTGGAGATCCAAAAAATTATATCACTCCAGATTGCGTCGCTGATTTTACTTCAATAAAAATTAAACAAGTTGGAAAAGATAGAGTTCGTGTTTATGACGTAAAAGGAACTGAGCCGACAAAATTTTATAAAGTTTCTGCTTCATATAAAAAAGGATTTTCTGCGACAGGTTCTCTAACTTATTCTTGGCCAAAAGCATTAACAAAAGCAAAAGCTGCTGATCAAATTTTGCGAACTCGTTTACAAATCTTAAACTTAAAGTTTGATGAAATAAGTTCTGAGTTTGTTGGTTTTAATGCTTGTCATGGACCACTCGCAAAAGAAATTAATGAAGACGATATTAATGAAATCACTTTGAGATTTGGAGTTAGATCTGATGACTATTCTGCAGTCGAAAGATTCAGTAGAGAGATTGCACCATTGATTTTAACAGGTCCTCCGAGTGTAACTGGATTTGCTGGTGGAAGACCTAAACCAAGTGAAGTAGTTGCCTTCTGGCCCGCATTAATTCCCAAAATTTTAGTTCAACCAAAAATTACATTATTTAAATCAGATGAAAATTAAATTAATAGACATAGCTCACGGAAGAAGTGGCGACAAAGGGGATGCAGCAAACATCGGCATTATTGCGTTTAATGATGAAGGTTATAAAATAATTGAAAAATATTTAACTGCTGAGATTGTAAAAAAACATTTTGAAAATATCTGTTTTGGAGAAGTCGAGAGATTTGAACTTCCAAACTTAAAGGCTCTCAACTTTATTCTCCATAATACTCTTGGCGGTGGTGGCACTGTTTCACTTAAATTAGACGCTCAAGGGAAAACTTTAGCAGCCGCATTGTTGCGAATAGAATTAGAAATTAATACTGATCAATAGGAGTTCAAAATGTACGAAGAAGAGATAAGAACATTAAAAATTTACAACACCAGAATTGAGAAGTTAAGAGGTTATCTTTAACGTCGCTAAGAAAGAAGAGCGACAAGCAACACTTCAGAAAAAGACTGAAGAAAATGGATTTTGGAATGATCAAAAAGAAGCACAAAAAGTTTTGCAAGAAATTAAATTGCTTCAAGATTGGATTGGAGTTTGGAGTAAGTTAAAAGTTAAGTATGATAATATTTCTGAGTTAATTGAATTAGCTGCTTCGGAGAAGGATGATTCTTTCATCGGTGAAATTCAGAAAGAGCTGGATGATCTCTTTAACGAGATTGAAAAAGTTGAATTCAAAAGCATGCTAAGCGGAAAAGATGATCCGAACAATTGTATATTATCGATCCATTCCGGTGCAGGTGGAACTGAAGCGCAAGATTGGGCTGAGATGCTGATGAGAATGTATCTGCGATGGGCTGAAGCTAATGGTTACAAGGCTTCTATAGTTGATTTACTTGATGGCGATGGTGCAGGAATTAAAAGTGCTGAAATTGAAATCACTGGGGAATACGCTTTCGGTTATCTCAAAGCTGAAAATGGCGTTCATCGTTTAGTTAGAATTTCTCCATTCGATGCGAATAAAAAAAGACACACTTCTTTCGCTTCTGTCTATGTGATTCCTGAAATTGATGATACTATTGAGATTGAAATTAATCTCGCTGACTTGAGAATCGATACATTTCGTTCAGGTGGAAAAGGTGGACAGAACGTAAACAAAGTTGAAACTGCCGTGCGAATTACTCATCTTCCATCTGGGCTTGTTGCTGCTTGTCAAAGTGAACGTTCGCAAGCACAAAATAAAAATAATGCATTCAAGTTGTTGAAATCAAAGTTATACCAAAAAGAGAAAGAAAAACTTGAAGCTGAAATTGATGAGATTGAAAAAAATAAAATGAAGATTGAATGGGGAAGTCAAATTCGTTCTTATGTCTTCCACCCATACAATATGGTAAAGGACCATCGCACTGATGTTGAAACGTCTGATGTTCAAGGCGTTATGAATGGAGATCTTGAAAAATTTATTAAAGGTTATCTCTTAAAATTTAGTGGCAACTAATTTTTTTCAAAAATTATTCAATAAGTTTTTTTAACTCGTTTAATTCATTCTCTATTGTCGAAACTTTTTCTTCGAGCTTGGTAATTTTTTCGAGCAACGTTTCTATCGAGAGTTCATTTTTATCAGCGACTTTTGAATTGAGATCAACATTAATTTCACCTGCAAATAATTGGGCGTAACGTTGCTCTTTCATTCCTGTTTGGCGAGGTAATTTTTTTATTACTTCGCTTTGAAATTTTAGATTGATTGCATCAATTGTTTTTTCAACTTCGGATAAATCCAGAAATTCAAAATATCTATAACTTCTGTTTTTTATTTCTCCAACAGTTTGCGGACCTCGAAGCATCAAAGTGTTTAATACAGCAACTTCATTTTTTTCGAGAGAAAATTTTTCACTGAAGAGTTGTTTATATTTTGGCGTTCTTATTCCATCACCCGTAATTCGAGTCATCCAACCTTTGAGCCGTAATTCTTCAACTGCTGTATGAACTTCATTCACTTCATAGCTAACAACTGGCTCACGATTACTCTTTTGATTGCAAGCATTCATGATTGAATTTATTGTCATTGGATAATATTCCGGAGTGGTAATTTCTTTCTCTATTAATGCAGAAATAACTCTGATCTCAATTTCACTAAAGATTAAAGCCATCATAAACCTTCTTAACTAATGTTAATAATTTTTGTGCAGAATTGTAAAGGACTTCTTCCGATTTCGCAAAACAAATTCGAATTAATTTTCTCTCATTTTTATTTGTGTAAAATGGCGATAATGGAATTACAGCAATTCCAAATTCTTTTACTAACTTCATAGCAAAATCAAAATCATGTAGATCAGAAAATTCAGAATAATCCAACAACTGAAAGTAAGTTCCTTTTGATGGAACAATTTTAAAATCAGAATTGAAAAGTTGATTGTTAAAATAATCGCGCTTCGCTTCATAAAATTTTCCGAGTGAATGATACTTCTCCTCAATATTCATATAGTCAGAATAAGCATACTGAATTGGAGTATTAACAGAGAAGACGTTGAATTGATGCACCTTTCTAAACTCTTTCGTTAAATTTTCAGGAGCTAAAACATAACCCATTTTCCATCCAGTGGTGTGATAAGTTTTGCCAAAAGAAAAAACAAGAATAGATTTTGAAATTAAATTTTTGTACAACGCAACAGAACAATGTTTGTGATTATCAAAAATTATATGTTCATAAACTTCATCTGACAAAATTAATATATCCCGATTAGAAATAATTTCTTCAAGTATCTTGATGTCCTGCTCTGTTATTATTGATCCAGATGGATTATGCGGTGAATTAATAATTATCATTATTGTTCTTGAAGAAATTTTTTGTTTCACTTCATCCCAATCAAAATAAAAATCATCACCCTTGAGTTCAATTGGAATAGGAACACCGCCCGCCATTATTATTGCAGGAATGTAAGAATCATAAGCAGGTTCAAAAACTATCACTTCATCACCAACTCCAACAGAAGCTAGAATAGCTGTAAACAAAGCCTGAGTCGCACCTGCTGTAATTGTAATTTCAGTATCTGGATTGTAACGCTCTCCATACAACTTGAAAATTTTTTGTGAAATTATTTCTCTAAGTTTTGGAATTCCCGGCATTGGTGCGTATTGATTTTGTCCTTCAATTTGGTATTTGTGCACTAAATCAATTAACTCTTTGTCGCAATTAAAATCGGGAAATCCTTGAGAGAGATTTATCGCCGAATAATCACGAGCCATTTGCGACATCGTTGCAAAAATACTTGTTCCAACATTTGGGAGTTTTGATTCTATCTTCATTTTAATTTTTTCTTTTTATTTGTTAGTGATA
The DNA here is from genome assembly GCA_013824085.1 of Chlorobiaceae bacterium. Taxonomy (GTDB): domain Bacteria; phylum Bacteroidota; class Ignavibacteria; order Ignavibacteriales; family Ignavibacteriaceae; genus PNNF01. The sequence goes on from PNNF01000002.1 coordinate 33,133, forward strand.
ACAGAATAAGATTATACGAATTATCAATCATCTTAAAAATTAATTCACTCGGAACTGAATTGTTTAGTTCAATTGTGTTCCAGTGAATTTTATTCATATGGTAGCCCGGAGTAATAGCAACATATTTTTCACGCAATTCTATTGCTTCCTCTGGGTCACACTTTACATTTATCGAAAATGGATGCTTCAAGTTCATTATCAAAAAAATTTTTCCGCAAACTTTATAAACGGGTGAATCTTTATCGAAAGGGAGACTTTCAGCAACATCTTTTTTTCTTAAACAATATTTTCGAATTTCTTCTAAATCCATTTTTATTTAAATAGTTGTTTAACAAAATTAAAAAATTATCGTTAATATTGGCTTGATATTATTCAAAATTTACAAGGAGTAAAATGACAGAAAAAGATATCGCTATGATCGCAGAAATTTTTGGTACACTTTACAAACCTCATCCTTGGCACGGATTACCGATTGGAAATGAGTTTCCCGAAATTGTAAATGTTTATATCGAGATAGTGCCGACGGATACTATGAAATATGAGATGGACAAAAGAACCGGACATCTTAAAATTGATAGACCACAACGATTCTCAAATTTTTGTCCTGCTCCTTATGGATTTATTCCTCAAACTTTTTGTGATGAAAAAGTTGGCGAATTTTGTGGATTAAAAATTAATCGAAAGGGAATGAAAGGCGATGGCGATCCGCTTGATATTTGCGTCTTAACTGAAAAAGATCTGAACCAAGGCGGAATTACTTTAACTGCAAATCCAATTGGTGGGCTTAGAATGATTGATGGCGATGAAGCTGATGACAAAATTATTGCGGTATTAAAAGATGATGCAGTCTATGGAAGATATCAAGATATTTCCGAGTGTCCTCCGCAAGTTGTAGAAAGATTAAAACATTATTTCTTGACTTACAAAGAAATTCCTAATGCGTTGAAGAAAACCAAAACTCAGATAACAGACGTTTACGGTAGATTTGAAGCCTTTGAAATCATTAACAGAAGTTATAGTGATTATATAAATAAGTTTGGGAAGGTGCACGAACTTCTAAAAAATATTACTTAATAAAAATAATTATAGATTGTTAATTAGCTACTTTTGAAAAATATCTGCTGCTGTCGCCCTTACTCCGAAATAATTCGGAGGAAGGGTCTCGAATCCTTTAGAATCAATATATTTCGCTACTCTCATCAAGACTAAAAAATAATTCAGGGAGACTTGGTTAGCTATTAATTCTTCAATCTTCAATCTTCAATCTTTAATCTTCAATTGTGCTTTTTTATCGCCCTAAACAATTCCTCTTTCGCTTCATAGTTCTGAAGATAATAGACGTTTGTCTTGTTTCTATTCTTTACAATCCAGTTTAAAATTATTTTCATTTTTTCAAGATCTTCATCAGTCGGTAAAAAATTTATTTGTCTTGTCTTTTCAAAGTAATCGTTCAAAGCAGTTTCAAATGAATTCGATTTACTTAACTCATTTCCTTTTACAAAAACTTTTCCCTCAAGCAGAAGAATAAAATCGGAATTATTTTTTTCATCGACTTTGATTAATACATTTGCTTTGTTTACTGGCTCTGCAAGTAAAGAAGTTTTGTGAACTTGTGAAAGAACAAGATTAATTAAATCTCGCACTTCCGCCGCTTGCTCATATTTTTTTTGTTCAGAAAGATTTTTCATTTTTTTTAGGAGTCGGTCTAAAGCAAACTGATTTTTCCCATTCATAAAATCATAAATTTTATTTAGCTCGTCTTGATAGATCGATTTATCCTTATTAACACAGGGTGCGGTGCATCTTTCAATTTCTGCTAAGAAACATCTTTTCCCTTTTGAAAATTCTTTCTCTCTACATTCTCTTAGCAAAAATACTTTATCTAACAGTTCGATTATCTTTTCTGCATTTCTTCGTGAAACGAAAAGTCCAAAATAATCATCTCCATCAAAATCAAAATATTTTACAATTTCAGTTTTCGGGAAGTCGTGAGAAGTGGAGATTTTTAAAAAGAATTTATTTCCGTAATCTTTTAATTGAACATTATGTTTAGGCAAAACTTTTTTGATAAATTCTGCTTCGTATAAAAATGCAGTTAACTCTGAATTCGTTTCGTGTGTCTTAACAGTTCGAGCTTGTTGAATAATTTTTTTTGCTTTTTTCGGCGCTGAACTTGAGACATAAGTTTTTATTCGATCACGAATTGACTTCGCCTTCCCGACATAAATTATTTCTTTTTTTGAATTCAGAAAATAATAAACACCAGGTGAGTGCGTAAGATTAGAAATATCAACTGCTAACTCATTCGTAATTTTTGTAGATGGAGAAATTACAACTCTACTTTGGAATTGAATTAAATCTGAAGCGGAGTAAATTGAATATTCATCTTTCAATATCTTCAACATTTTTATAAATATTCTTGCAGTCGTCATTGCATCTGATAAAGCTCGGTGTGAATCATCTTGTTTTATTCTGAAGTGCCGTGCAAGACTTGAAAGCGATTTACTTTTCAAAAACGGGAACAATTTTCTTCCGATGTTTAACGTACAAAACTGCAATGGCTTAAAACTTTCCACTCCACATATTTGAAATTCTTTCCGCAAAAAACTTAAATCAAATGAAAAATTATGTCCACCAACAAGGCAGCCATCAATAAAATTACTAATCTCTAAATGAATATCTTCAAAGAAAGGAGCGTTATAAACATCTTTATTTGAAATGCCTGTTAACGATGTAATGAAATTGGGAATTTCTCTCCCTGGATTCACAAATGAATTGTATGAATCAATTATTTTTCCCCCTTGAATTTTAACAATTCCTATTTCTATAATGTTGTTATAGCGAGCATTTAAGCCTGTTGTCTCAACGTCTATCACGCAATAAGCAACATCATCTGTAAGGGCTGATAAATTATTTTGAAAGTTCATATTAAAAAATAAGCTGAAACTTAGGCATAATCAAAAAAAACAATTAATTTAATGACTGAAAAGTTTTTTTTTATAGTAGTAAGATAGGTAATGGAAACAGTAAATATTCTTTTTGTAGGTGACATAGTTGGTAAACCCGGTATGCAAATAATTCAATCATGGCTTCCAAGTTTAATACAGAAATATAAAGCAGATGTAGTAATTGCAAATGGCGAAAATGTAAATGAAGGGAAAGGGATTCTTCGGAAGGAAGGTGAAATTCTTTTTAACCTCGGAGTCAATGTTATTACGGGTGGAAATCATATTTGGGACAAACATCTTTCACAAGAATATTTCAAGAGTGAAGAAAAAGTTTTACGTCCGCTAAACTATCCCAAAGGGACAAATGGAAATGGACATTATATTTATCAACACAAAAAATGTAAAGTCGCTGTTGTAAATCTTCAAGGACGAACATTTATGGCTCCAATTGATTGTCCGTTTCGTTCGATGGATTGGATTGTGAATAAAATTAAAAGTGAAACAAAAATTATTTTACTCGATTTTCATGCAGAAGCAACCGCAGAAAAAATGGCAATGGCTTTTTATTTAGATGGAAAAATTAGTGCACTAGTTGGAACTCATACTCATATTCAAACTGCCGATGAAAGAATTTTTCCAAGCGGAATGGGTTACATCACTGATGTTGGAATGACTGGTCCTTATGATTCAGTTATCGGTATGAAAAAAATTCCTGCAATAAATCGCTTCCTCTATCAAACTCCACAAAAGTATGAGACCGCAGAAAATGATGCAAAAATTTGCGCTGTCTTTTTGAAAATTGATGTTGACACTGCAAAGACAGTCGAAATAGAAAGAATTGTTTTTCCGGAATTTAATAAGAAAAATGGGATTGAAAATAAATGACAATTCTTGACGGAAAAAAAATTTCCAACGAAATAAAAGATGAATTAAAAAAAGAGATTCAAGAATTAAAATCTTCTGGTTTACGAGCTCCAGGCTTAGTTGCAATTTTAGTGGGCGAAAATCCTGCTTCGCAAGTCTATGTAAATAGTAAATCGAAAGCATGTGAAGAGATTGGAATTTTTTCTGAAGTTGTAAAATTAGATTCAAATATTACACAAGAAGAACTCGAACTAATTATTGAAAATTACAATAATGATTTTCGCATTGATGGAATCTTGGTTCAGTTACCATTGCCAAAACACCTCGATGAAAATAGAATCATAAATAAAATTTCTCCAACAAAAGATATTGACGGCTTTCATCCAATTAGTGTTGGAAATCTTGTAATTGGTAACGATACTTTTTTCCCCTGCACTCCTGCGGGAATTCAAGAATTACTTAAGCGTTATGAAATTTCAACATCAGGAAAACATGTTGTCGTTGTTGGTCGCAGCAATATTGTTGGTAAACCGATTGCTAATATTTTAATTCAGAAAAAAGATTTTGCAAATTCAACTGTAACTGTTTGTCACTCAGCTTCAAAAAATATTGAAAAAATTATTTCGTTGGGTGATATTGTTATTGCTGCAATTGGGCAACCAAACTTTATTAAAGAAAATATGGTTCAGGAAAATTGCGTTGTAATAGATGTTGGAATAAATCGAGTAGATGATTCCTTATCGAAGAAAGGTTACAAAATTGTTGGCGATGTTGATTTTGAAAATGTCGCTCCCAAAACGTCATACATAACTCCAGTGCCCGGTGGAGTAGGACCAATGACAATAGCAATGCTATTGAAAAATACAGTTAAGTCGTTTTATATTTCTCAAATTAAAAAATAAAATTGGAATCGATATGGATTCAACAAAAGTTCAAAAAATTATTTCTGATGTTTTTTTAGAAAAAGCTTTAAGAGATTTTTATTGTCAAGGAGAATCTTGTAAAGGTTGGGAAACTAATGTTATTACACAACCGAAAGCAGTAAAAAATATTGTCGAAGTTGGAGCAGAAAGAATTTCGGCGGGAATTGGAGTTGGCGAAAGTATTTCAGATATTTCGCTCGCAAGAAAAATTGATCATACTCTTCTCAAACCTGATGCTACAGTCGATGAAATAAAAACACTCTGTGAGGAAGCAAGAAAACATCACTTCGCTTCTGTCTGTGTTAATCCAGGTTTTGTTACACTTTGTGCAGAGTTACTCAAAGGCACTGACGTTAAAGTATGCACCGTTATTGGTTTTCCGCTTGGTGCAAATACAACCGAAGTGAAAAGATTAGAAGCTGAACAAGCAATTGCTAATGGCGCTACTGAAATTGATATGGTGATAAATATTGGCAGACTAAAAAGCGGCGATAATAATTATGTCTTTAATGATGTTCAGCAAGTCGTACTAGCTGCAAAAAAATATCGTGTTGTAACAAAAGTAATTTTAGAAACTGCAATTTTAACTGATCAAGAAAAAATTGCTGCTTGTTTAATTTGTAAAAATGCTGGAGCAGATTTTGTAAAAACATCGACAGGATTTTCTAAAGGTGGCGCAACTGTTGGCGATGTTGCATTGATGCGTTACGTCGTAGGCTCTGCTATTGGTGTTAAAGCTTCTGGTGGAATTCGATCACGAGAAGATGCTCAAGCAATGGTGGAAGTTGGAGCTGATAGAATTGGTGCAAGTGCGAGCGTTAAAATTGTTATGGGCGAAAAATCTGATTCGGCTTATTAGGAATTATTTTTGATTCTCAATATAAATTCCCTAAAAACTGATGACGGCTTTGTCTGTTCAATTCCTTCATTCACTGATTGTGAAGTCTGGGCGCATACTGAAGAGGAAGCATTAGAAAAAATTGTTTCTCTTGCGAAATATTATTTAAAAATTGATGAATCAATAAAAGTTAAACTTGACCTCACTCGAGGAACTTTCAATCATAAAAATTATAAATTAATTATAGATAAACTTTCCTGAGGTTGCAATCACTGAAGAGAGAAAGAATAAAATTATTTCAGTTCTAAACGCAAGACAGCATTCGCTTAGAGTTGTATTAGAAAATATTCACGATCCACACAATGTTAGTGCAATCTTTAGATCATGCGACGCTGCCGGCATTCCAAAAGTTTCTTTAATTTATAACTTTGAAAAATTTCCTAAGATTGGAAAAAAATCTTCCGCTTCAGCTTTTAAGTGGATTGAAAAAGAAAAATATAAAAGTGTAGATGAATGTTTTGCAAAGCTAAGAAAAGATGGTTTTAAAATTTTTACTACTACTTTAGAAGAGGGAAGTAAAGAGATATATTCGATCGACTTTACAGAAAAAATTGCTTTTGTTTTGGGCAATGAACATCGTGGTGCATCAGAAGAAGCAATAAAATCAGCCGATGGATCAATTTACATTCCTCAATATGGAATGGTTCAAAGTCTAAATGTTTCTGTAGCCGCCGCAATAATTATTTATGAAGCCCTCAGGCAAAGAAGGAATAAAAAAATGTATTTGAAAAGTGAATTGAGTGAAGTTGAATTGAAAAAACAGATTGATGAATGGATATTTAAGAAATGATTCAAGAGTTTAAGAAAATTGAATCCGTAAATGGTGAAATAAATTTGCCCGGAGATAAATCAATTTCTCATCGTGCTCTAATTTTTTCAGCATTGGCAAATGGAACTTCAGTAATAAAAAATTTATCCAATGCAATTGATGTTCGCTCAACATTAAATTGTTTTGAACAACTCGGAATAAAATATCAATCAGTCGCTAATGAGTTAAAAATTTTCGGCATCGGTTATGGAAACTTAAAATCTCCCAATAATAGTTTGAATGCTGGAAATTCTGGAACGACTGCACGCTTGTTGACTGGTATTCTCTCTGTCCAAAATTTTGATTCTCAAATTATTGGTGATCAATCGTTATCAAAAAGACCAATGAAACGAGTGATTGAACCGCTGCAATTGATGGGAGGAAAATTTTCGTCAAATGATTTTAAGTTACCTTTGAAAATTTTTGCGAATTCAACTCCGAGATCAATTGTTTATGAATTGAAAATTCCTTCGGCTCAAGTTAAGAGTGCTATTTTATTGGCTGGAGTTCACCTTGATGAAGAAACTTGTGTAATTGAAAATGATGTGATTAGAAATCATACAGAACTAATGCTGGACTTAAAAATTGAGGAACGTGAAAATCAAAGATTAATCTATTCTTCAAAAAAAGATTATCCTAAGTCAGCAGAATATTTTATTCCATCTGATATTTCATCCGCTTCATTTTTGATTGTCTTAGCATTGCTTACAAAAAATTCTACACTTGTTATTCGTAACGTATCACTGAACAAAACAAGAACAGGATTGCTTGAACACTTGATAAAAATGGGTGCAAAAATAAAATATGAAAATATTAATTCATCAATGCAGGAAACATATGGTGATTTGATAGTTGAGTCTTCGCATTTAAAAAATATTCCGATTGATAAAAACCAAATTCCAAATCTCATTGATGAAATTCCTGCTTTATCAATTGCAGGTTTTTTTGCAGAAGGTTATTTTGAAGTAAGAAATGCAAAAGAACTACGAGTTAAAGAATCTGATCGCATCTCATCTATCGTAAAAAATTTTAAGTTACTTGGTGTAGAGATTGAAGAGTATGAAGATGGCTTTGCAATCATCGGGAAAGAAATTTTAAATTTGGTTTTGTTAGAAAGCTATGACGATCATAGAATTGCAATGGCTTTCGGAATTTTATTTTCGTTATTGAAAGATGGTGGAAAAATTAATAACTTTGAAACTGTTAATATTTCTAATCCTAATTTTATAAATCAATTAGAAAGTGTGTCAAGGTGAATAATGGCTGAAGTAAAGTTATTGAATGTCGGAAAAGTATATGAAGGCGGCAACGTTGCTGTCAAAGATGTTAGCATTGAAATCAAAGATAAAGAATTCGTTGTGTTAGTTGGTCCTTCTGGTTGCGGCAAATCTACAACTCTAAGAATGATTGCGGGCTTGGAAGAAATTACTGAAGGTGAACTTTTTATTGATGGAAAAAAAGTAAATGATGTTTCTCCAAAAGACCGCGATATAGCAATGGTTTTTCAAAACTATGCTTTGTATCCCCATATGTCAGTTTACGAGAATATGGCATTTGGTTTAAAGTTAAGAAAATTTTCAAAAGATGAAATTGATAAACGAGTAAAAGAAGCAGCAAAAATTTTAAGCTTAGAAGACTATCTCGAAAGAAAACCGAAAGCTTTATCCGGTGGACAAAGACAAAGAGTTGCAGTAGGACGAGCAATTGTTCGTAAGCCAAAAGTGTTTTTGTTCGACGAGCCATTGAGTAATCTTGATGCAAAACTTCGCGTGCAGATGCGAACAGAAATTTCAAAACTTCATCATAGTTTAGAAGCGACAATGATTTATGTTACTCACGATCAAACAGAAGCAATGACGATGGGCGACAGAATTGTGATTATGAAGGACGGAATTGTTCATCAAGTCGATACTCCACTAAATTTATATAATCATCCAAGCAATAGATTTGTCGCAGGATTTATTGGAAGTCCATCAATGAATTTTGTTGAAGGAAAAATTATACAGAATAATGGATTAGAATTTCAATCCAATAATAAAAAATTAGAAATTCCAGTTTCAAAAAATCCTGAACGACTAAAAAATCATGTAAACAAAAAAGTTTGGCTTGGGATTAGACCTGAAGATATTTTTGAATTTTCATCAAGACCTGATAGTAATAATTTGAATGAGGTTAATACTAAGCTCGAAGTTGTTGAACCGATGGGAAATGAAATCTTTTTATACTTTGTAATTGAAGGCGAACAATTTACGAGTAGAATTCCTGCACGCGAAAAACCTAACGCAGGCAGTAATATCAATCTCTACTTTGATTCGAGTAAACTTCACTTTTTCGATTTTGAAACTGAAGTAGTACTCTAATTAAATTTTTATTATTTGATGTTCAAATTTGTTGATGAGCACTTCATCAAACAATACGTCAATAAAATTGATACCATATTTATTTGCGAAGTAGAAAAAATTCAATTCTCGCTCTTGCAAATTGCTATTCGGAATAATAGAATTTTCAATTTTAAGTAACTGTCGTAGAACAATTTCATGTTTTCGTTTTTCTGCTTCAATTGATTTGGCTTTCAACTCAACTATATAACTTTTTATTTTGTTAGAATATTTGTCGGTCATTTCAGACGTTGTTTTATCAATCTCCGCTAATGCAAATTTCAATTCATTCATTGAGTCATCAATTTTATTCTGAGTATTTGCAAATATCTCTTCTATCTGAATTGAAGAAACTTTCTTTAAGACTAAGTCGGATAAGTTATCTCTATTAACAAAAATTTCACTCAGAGTCAAATCAAATCTTTCAAGCAGAGAATCAATACCTTTCTCCAAAATAGTTACCGATGAACGTGGATAAATTATTGGAGATTCGATTCCATAAAAATTATACAATGGCATTAGTTGAGCGAAGTAGCTAATTTCACTGGGTCCAGCCACATAAAATGCGGTCTTGAAGAGATAGTCTTGACAGATAGGTCTTAACAGAACATTAGGACTGAAGAGTTCAGGATTTGTCTCAATAATATTTAACAATTCTTCTTGAGTGAATTTTACTCTTTTACCTTTCAATCTAAAGCCATTGTCTATTGGCTCAATTGAATGTCGCGAATCATCACTGTTCATAAATAAATTTATTGGACGAACTTTAACTTGTGCGTGATATTGTTCTTCAAGTTCTGCAGCAACCGAAATTAATTTTTCCGAATGACTTCTAAAATTTATTATTTCATTTTTAAAAATTGGTTTTAATAATTTTTTTACTGAAGGTTGTTGCGGGTCGAACAGAACTAATCCATACTTATCAAATAAATTAAAGAGGAGTTCTTTAAATGAAGACTTAAAAGTAGAGCCTTCAGTATAAATTTTTCTAACGAACGAAGTTATTGATTCCTTGAAATCACTTTGTCGCAAAGATTGTTCAAACTCATTTAAAAAATTATTTAAGTTAATGTTAAACTTTACGTTGCCAATACTACCGCGATTTTCTACTTCAGGTAATCCGTCGTTATAAATTATTTTTTTTATTGCGTTAGATTCATCAAGCAGATTTACATAACTAACCTCTTGAAAATCGTGGTCATCTCCTTCAAGCCAAAACATCGGGACAAAATAAAAATCGTCAAAGCGTTCGTTTAAAAAACTTGCCAATTTAATTGTCGTAATAATTTTTAGAAATGTGTAAAGCGGTCCACCAAGCAGACCAACTTGTTGACCAGTAAAAATCACGCAGCAATTTTTCGCAGATAATTTATTTAGATTTTTTTGCGTCTTAATTGAAGGGGAATAATTAAGATATTCTTCGCTTACAATTTGTGCTACTTCGTTTTGGAATAGGTTCTCTTGTTCAGAAATTTTTTTAAAATGCTGAATATACTCATCTTTATTTCTGAAATTTTTTGTATAAAAATCTTTTACATTTTCAAATTCGTACAAATAATCAAGAAAAATATTGTGATGTTTTGGTAAATCGCTAAAGTTGATAAACATTCAATTCCTTAAAAATTAAAATAGACTTCCTTTAACATAAAGAATCAAATTAGAATTTAAAAATATCAGGCAAGAATAGTATATTGTTAGATAATGTTCAAAATATATACAATGAAATATTATTTAGTTTTAGTTGAAATATCACGAGCCTAATTGGAAATAAATCTTTTAAAATATTTTACACTAAAGCGGTTAAACAATGCTTTGAAAGTCATTGTATCATTTCAATTATCAAAATTATTGAGACGACCAATAGTGTGGGGAATGCCGATTTCATTCAGTATTGAACCGACTAATCATTGCAACTTGAAGTGTCCTGAATGTCCTTCGGGATTGGGAACGTTAACCCGTCCGCTGGGATTATTAAAAGAAGACAAATTCAAATTGTTGATCGATCAAATTTGTGGAACTGGATTTTATGTTCAACTTTATTTTCAAGGCGAACCGTATATCAATAAACAACTGCCAGAATTGATTGACTACGCACAAAGCAAAAATATGTATGTATCGATTAGCACAAACGGGACATTGATTGATGAAAAAAATGTCGATAAAATTTTGTCGAAAGCTCCAGATAAAATGATTTTTTCAATTGATGGACTTGATGAAGAGACATATCAAAATTATCGTATTGGTGGAACTTTTAAAGATGCTGACAAAGGATTGAAATTAATTACCAAAAGAAAAAAAGAGTTAGGTTTAAGTAAGCCATTTGTAGAGCTACAATTTATTGTGATGAAACAAAACGAGCATCAGATTGATGATATTTTTCTCTACGGAGAAGAGAGTGGAGTTGACAAAGTAACACTCAAAACAATGCAAGTCTCATCTGTTGAAAATGCAAAATATTTTTTACCAAAGAATGAAAAATTTAGACGCTACATTTTTGATGATTCGGAATTGAAAATGAAAGGCGAAATAAAGAATCATTGTTTTGCGTTGTGGAGAACATCTGTAATTACTTGGGATGGCAGAGCAGTTCCATGCTGTTTTGATAAAGATTCTGAAAACACTCTCGGTATAATAAACGAAAAAAATTTTTCAGACGTTTGGTTTGGAAAAGAATTTAATGATTTTAGAAATAGAGTTTTAGATAATCGTAAAAAAGTTTCGATGTGTACAAATTGCACTGAAGGAATTAATATGAATATTTTGGAAATTGAAAATTAAAAGAATGAAGTTAAATATTTTTAATCTTGAACTATTAAAGAAATTAGCAACACAAGATAAATTAATTCTTATCGCAAAAATTGTCATAACAATTTGCATGATAACTTATATTGCAATTAATGTAAGCTTTAAGGAAACTCTATCAATAATAAGCAATGCGAATCTATCATATCTATTGATTGTTGTAGCGTTGACGTTTTTAAATTTATTTATTCAGTTTCAGAAGTGGAAATTTATTAGCAAAGTTTGTCTTTCTTATGAGAACGATACAACGGTTGCTACATCTTTGTTTCAAGGATTTGCAGCAGGAATTTTTACACCGGGAAGAATTGGCGAATATGTTGGAAGAAGTTTAGCATTTAAAGAGAAGACGCTTCTCGAAGTAATTACTGCAACGGTTATCGATAAAATGTTCAATCTTTTGATAATTACATTTTTTGGATCACTCTCCGCAATTTTGTTTATCAGCTATTTCGCACATGTTTCATCTTTCGTTACAGTCAGTTTATTCATTCTTTTATTTTGTATCTACTACATTTTATTTCTATTGCTTTCTTCTCCAAAAATTTGGGAAGGATTCATTTTAAACTCTCTAAGAAAAGTAAAATATCTAAAAGATTTTATAGATAAATTAATTTTACTCAAGCGTTTGGACAGAACTAATTTAACAAAAATTTTTCTACTCTCATTTGTTTTTTATTTAACATTCGTAACTCAATTTGCTTTGTTGATGGCGGCTTACTCCAACTCAGTTGTCAATCTTTTAGATTTCACTTGGATTGGAAGCATCGTATTTTTTACTAATTCAGTTATACCATCAGTTACTCTTGGCGAGCTTGGAATTCGTGAATCTGCAGCTCTCTATTTTTCACAGCGCTTCGGATATTTAGGTTCAATTGGATTTAATGCTGCTCTCTCAATATTTTTTTTCAATATTCTTGTTCCTGCAATCATCGGATTATTCCTCTTAACAAAAAAAAATAAATGACTCAGATAATTTTTTACTTAATAATAATTTTACTTCTGTTTAACTATCTCTATTTCTTGTTATTGGTTTTAAAAGGGTTAAAAAAAATTCAAGCAGATAAGGAAAAAAATAGTTCGACTCCTTTTGTTTCAATTATTATTCCTTTTAGAAATGAAGAGAAAAATATTCTAATAAGTTTTGAAAGTATTAGAAAACAAAATTATCCTAAAGATAAATATGAAGTGATTTATGTTAATGATAACTCAACTGATTCTTCATTAACTATTTTGTTAAATAAAATTAAGAACGAAAAAATTTTTAAAGCGTTAACTGTTCCAAAGGATTACTCAGTAAATGCTCACAAGAAAAGGGCTTTACGATACGGCATTCAAAACTCAAGCGGAGAAATAATTTTAACTACTGATGCAGATTGTATTCAACATCCAAACTGGATTGCAACAATGGTTGCTAAATTAGATGAAGAAACAGCTTTTGTGTCAGGTCCTGTTGCGTTTATGAATAACGAAAATATTTTTTATAGATTACAAAAATTAGAATTTGCTGGACTCGTTTTAGTTGGAGCAGGACTGATTGGTGCAGATAAAGCTACCATCTGTAATGCAGCTAATCTTGCATATAAAAAGAATGTGTTTGATGAAGTTAATGGATATTCTGATTCTATGAATTTGAGTTCCGGAGATGATGAATTCTTAATGCAAAAGATTCGTCACTTAACAAAATATAAAATTAAATTTTGTTGGGATGAGCAAGCACTTGTAATGACTGAAGCAAATGAAACATTGAATAATCTTTATCAACAGCGAAAAAGATGGGCAAGCAAAGGAATGTTTTATAAAGATATGTTGCTGATATTAAAATTAATTTTTATCTACTTGTTCTACTTAACATTTCCTGCAAATATTATTCTGGGAATTTTTCTTTCGCCACTCTTTTTTTTACTCTTCTCCGTTCAACTAATTTTGAAATTCATTTATGAATATGCAGTTATGAAAAATGGTATTCCTTTGTTGTTAGATAATATTAAGTTCAAAGATTATTTTATAGCACAGATTTTTCACGTTCCATATATTATTATTGCAGGTTTCTCTGGTGCGTTTGGAAATTATGTTTGGAAAGATCGGAAAATAAAAAGATGAAATGGATTTATTCCCCACCTAATCTGATTAAAAAAATATTTTCTAATTTTATTTGGGAATCTAAATCAGATAAAATATTATTGACATTTGATGATGGTCCCAATCCACAAACGACTGAATTGATTTTGAAATCGTTAAGAGATAGAAATGTGAAAGGGCTGTTTTTTTGTGTCGGTGACAATGTGATGAAGTATGAATCTTTAACGAAAGAAATTCTTGATGAAGGCCACGAAATTGGAAATCATACATTCAATCATAAAAGTTTATTTTGTTTGCCGAAAAAAGAAGTGAATGAACAGATTCAAAAAGTTAATTTGGACTTTCAAAATAAATTTGGAAAAGAACTAAAATATTTTCGTCCACCGTTTGGCAAAATTGATTTGAATACAAATGCGATAGCAAAACAAAATTCATTGCAGACAGTGATGTGGACGCTCATAACGTATGATTTTAAAAATGATTTTCATAAAGTTAAGTTCAGTGTAAATAATTTTTTAACAAAAAATACTATTGTTGTTTTGCACGATAATATTAAATGTAAATCGATTATAGTTGATTCAATAAATTATGTGATTGATAATGCAGAAAAAAAAGATTACAAATTCGGAGATGCTAAAGAATGTCTTTCTATGAATTGATATTTTTAATTGCAGTTTGTGGCTACTTCATCCAAACTATTATTTTCATGATTGGAATGCAAAAGAAATTCCCGAAAATAAAAGAAGAAAAAATTCCAACTGCAACAATAATTGTCGCAGCAAGAAATGAAGAAGAAAATATTTTGAGATGTTTGCAATCTCTTGACGCATTAATTTATCCCGAAGGCAAACTTCAAATCATTATTGTAAATGATAAATCTACTGATCGAACTGACGAGATAATTGAAGAGTTTGTTTTGGGAAAACCAAAATTCAAAAAAATTACTACTTCAAAAGAGATCGGAAATCTTAAAGGTAAAACAAATGCGATTGCAAACGCAATTGAGCTTGCTACTGGCGAAATTATTTTAACTTCAGATGCAGATTGTGCAGTCTCACCAACTTGGGCTAAAACCATTGCGTCCTATTATCAGGAAGATGTTGCAATAGTAAATGGATTCACTTCACAAAAAGTATTAGGAAGTTTCAGCGGCATGCAAAACTTAGATTTTATTTATTTGCTTTCTGTTGCTTCTGGTACGATAAATTTAAACAAGCCTCTAAGCTGCATCGGAAATAATATGTCATATAGAAAATCAGCTTACTTTGAAATCGGTGGCTATGAAAGTTTACCATTCAGTGTTACTGAAGATTTTAATCTTTTGTTCGCAATTCATAACTTAAAAAAATATAAAATTATTTTTCCATTCGATACTTCAGCGCTTGTTGAATCACTTGCTTGTCCAGATATTAAAAGTTTGTACAGACAAAAAAAACGTTGGGGAGTTGGTGGTTTAAAAAGTCCGCTCAGAAGTTACTTTGTAATGGCAAGTGCTTTCATCTCTCACTTAGCAATTATTTTGTTGCCATTTTTTTTTACTACAACTGCATTAACAATTTTATTGTTTAAATTATTTATTGATTTCTTCTTTTTATATAACGTTTTAAAACAATTGAATCTCGTAAATACTTTGAAACATTTTTTCTCATTTCAACTCTACTATATTTTGTATGTAGTCTTTCTTCCAATCGTAGTTTTGTTGAATCAAAAAGTCGTCTGGAAGGGAAGAGAGTATTAATGCTCTTACTCTGCAATTATTATTTGACATACAGATGCAACGCTTATTGTGAATTTTGTCACTTTGGTGATCATACAAATTTTAAACAAACTCCATTTGCAAAGCTCTCAGATTTTAAATCGAATGTGTCGCAAATTGCAAAACTTGGTGTAAAGTTTCTTGATTTAACAGGTGGCGAACCATTGTTACATAAGGACATTGTTGAGATGGTGACTTTTGCAAAAGATTTGAAGATGCAAACAAGCATCACTACAAATGGACTTCTTTATCCGAAATTCGCTAAGGGTTTAGCCGGCAAAGTCAATCTACTTCACTTCTCATTGGATTCTCCCGATGAAGAAGAGCATAATAAAATTCGCGGAGTAAAATGTTTTGGTGCAGTGTTATCAGGCTTAGAACTAGCTAAAAGTTTAGGCGAGTTCCCCGATATTTTATTTACAGTTACAAATGATACTTATAAAAAATTACCAAAAATTTATGAACTCGCTTTAAGGATGGGACTCATATTAATTGTTAATCCTGTTTTTTCATACTTTGGAAATCCCGGTTTAAACAATGATGCGTTAGACTTCATCGAAAATTTTGTTGAAGGGAAATCGAGCATTTACATAAATGACGCTTACATCAAACTAAGAAGGAATGGCGGAAATCAAATAAGCAAACCAACTTGCAAAGCAGCTTCAAGAGTGATTGTGATTTCGCCTGAGAATGAAATAATTTTACCCTGCTATCATTTTGCATCTGAAAAAATATTAATAGATAAACCGATTTCAGAAATTCGTAAATCAGAAAGACTAAAATATTTCAAAGCAAATGAAGGACGATTTGATTTTTGTCAGGGTTGCACTGTTAATTGTTATTTCGAACCATCTTTCGCGTTTCCAACCAATGTTTATGGGCTTCTCAGTCTTAATTCAAAATTTAAGTATAGTTTTCAAAAATTAATTAAACAAAAATTTCAGAAAAAATTTTTTAAAGAAAAAAAAGAAAATTGAAAATATTATTATCATTAATTCTTCTTGTTGCATTTGTTAATGTAAGAGGACAAAAAATTGAATATTTCCCTGCGGAATTAAATCTGCAACCTTACATTGCAAATTTTCTTGAACCGAAAATTGGATTCCAATTTACAGCAGGGAAGAATGATTTAAGATTAGACATCGGAACAAGTAGAGATATTTTACATTATGAAAATTCTGAAAAAGAAAAATTTTCTTTCGGAGCAGATTTTTTTACTTACTCGAGATTACGAAGTGAAAGCGATTTTCATTTCCCCGTTGATGCTATCGATTATTTATTCGGAATAAATTTTGGATACAAAAAAAAGATTTCAGATTTAGAGTTTGGTGCAAGATTCAGAATCAGTCACATCAGCACTCACTTCGTTGATGGACATTTCGATGGAGTCAAAAGAGAGTGGCGTTATGGAAGAGAGCCAATCGTTTATAGTCGCGAATTTTTTGAATTGATGCCTTATCTAAGATTCAAGAACACAAGATTCTACTTTGGGCTAACCTACATTTACAATACTACTCCTGAATATTTTGGACGCGGTATCTATCAATTTGGTGGTGATAAATTTTTTCCAATCAACGCGATTAGTTTGATAACTCCATTCGTCTCTTATGATTTTAAACTCACAAAGATTCATAAATTTACTGGAACAAATTCTTTCTCTGCAGGAATTAAATTTGGTTCACCAACTTCTTCAGGATTAAGCATTCTATTAAATTATTTTGCGGGACAAAATGTTCACGGCCAATATTATGATTTAAAAGAAAAATTCACTTCAATCGGAATAAATCTGGATATCTAATGAATCAAGAAAAACCAAATTTTTTTTCATCACCTAATTTTAATCCTGTCGAAAAGAAGGAAAAAATTTGGATAAATATTGTGTTGCTGATCTTAACATTCATCACAACCACAATTGCTGGTGCTGAATGGATTCGTGGCTTTGGTACTCAATTTGAATTTTCTGAATTAGCAATTGGATTACCTTATTCAATCTCAATTTTATTTGTGCTCTCTTGTCATGAATTTGGACATTACTTCGCAGCAAGATATCATAAAGTGAAAGCAACACTTCCGTATTTTATTCCATTTCCATCTTTGTTAGGTTTCTTAAATTTTGGAACACTCGGCGCAGTAATAAAAACTAAATCACCAATTAATAATCGCAGAGCTTTGTTGGACATTGGTGCTGCTGGTCCAATCGCTGGATTCATCGCATCAGTCGCAATTTTAATTTATGGATTTACTCATCTTCCTGGCAAAGAATATATTCTCGCAATACATCCTGAGTTTGATTCACCTGCTTATGGCGAAGGTGCTTTGCAACTTGAGTTTGGATACACTTTGCTCTATTTTATTTTTGAAAAAATATTTGCACAAGGCGCAGAATTTATTCCACCGATGAGTGAAATTTATCATTATCCTTTTCTTTGCGTTGGCTGGTTCGGATTGTTCATCACGTCGATGAATATGATTCCCGTTGGTCAATTAGATGGCGGGCACATTACGTATGCAATGTTTGGAGAAAAAAAACAATACTCGATTGCTTCTATTGCGATGTTAATTTTAATTGTGATTGGTGTGATTGGATTTTTATCGATGCTTCTAGAATTTACATTTTATTTTGGTTGGTCGGGTTGGTTGTTCTGGGCAGTGATCTTATACTTTATTATCAAGGTCAAGCACCCACCAGTTTATGATGAAACAGAAATAGATTCGAGAAGAAGATTTGTTGGTTATCTTTGTTACGCAATTTTTATTTTATCCTTTTCACCAGCACCTTTTGTTCTTACGGTAGGATAAATTTTTTGACTTTGGTAGTAATTTTTAATATTTAATTTTAGTTAATGAAAAAATATTTTATTCTTTTTTTAGGGCTATTAATTTTTGCCGGCTGTGAATCAAAGTTTGATAACGTTGTTTCTGATAATGTAACTCCATTTCAAGTTAGACAATTATCAAATTTTACTGCATTCTCAATCACTCCAGTTGATTCTAATATCTTCATATCAATTTCATTTTCAAATTCAGTTGATATATTAAAAGTGTGGGCTGATGTTTATTCATCTCAACAAAAAAAAATAAATAATTCCCAGCTAGTATTATCTGATGATGGAAGTTCAGCAAGCGGTGACGTTACTGCCGGAGATAATACATTCTCTAATCGTTTTACTCTAAGTCAAAATCTTCCAAATGGCGATTACAGAATTGAATATTTTGTTACTGACAAAAATTTACTGACGAGAAAAGTTGGTAGTCAACAATTTCTTTTTGATAATTCAAAATCAAATATTGCTCCGATAATCTCAAACTTAATCGCTCCTGATTCACTTACTGTTAGAGACTCAAGTATTGCCTTTATAATGTCAGTTCAAGTTTTAGATTCAAATGGTTTAGCTGATGTAGAATCAGTTTGGTTCATTTCTACTCGTCCTGATGGAACAAGTTCTGGACATAGATTTAGTCTTTACGATAATGGAAATCTCAATGATAATGGTGATCGAATTGCTAATGATGGAATTTTTTCTACAAAAATTTGGCTTGCTCCAGCTCATCAAAAGGGAAGATATCGATTTGATTTTCAGTCGAGAGATTTTGGTAAAAAATTAAGTAATATAATTCAACATTTTGTGGTCGTTAAATAGTGAAAATACTTTCGATAATTTTTGTCCTTCTTTTTATTCAACAAAGCTATTCGCAAAATTTTCCAAAAAGTTTTGAGATCGGAAACTCAATTCAAAATATTGATGCGAGTGAAAATCCTGTGAGCAATAGTATCAGCGATATGGTGATGATTGGCGATACGATTTATCTTGCAACATCTAGAGGATTATCGAAATCGATTGATAGAGGAAACAGTTGGATAAATTTTTATGGGACTGATGCATTTGGAACTGAAAGCATTTCAAGCATCGGTTATTACAATGGAATAATTTGGACAGCAACTGCACATTCGTTAAAAAAGGATAATCAATTTTTACCTGTTGGAAGTGGAATAAGATTTTCTACTGATGGCGGTGGTTCTTGGAAAGTTGTTCCTCAACCACTCGACAAAGATAACGATACCATTGTCGTTTATGGTATTAATCAACTTAGAGCTTTGCCTGTAACTGTCGCAGTGCAAAATATTATTTATGATATGAGCTTCACTCCGAATTACATTTGGATTTCAACATTTGCTGGTGGATTAAGAAAATCAAGAATTGACAGTTTAATAATTAACCCAAATGCAAAATGGGAAAGAGTTGTTCTGCCTCCTGATAACTTAAATTCAATCAAGCCAACAGATACTTTGAGATTTGTTCTTCAACCAGTCGGCGGAAGATTTGGAAATGAAAGTCATTTAAATCATCGCGTTTTTTCAGTCCTTGCTTCAAATGATTCAACTCTGTGGGTGGGGACAGCCAATGGAATCAATAGATCAACTGATGGTGGAGTGAGTTGGAGAAAATTAAATTATCAAAATCAAGATCAATCGATAAGCGGAAATTTTGTTGTGGCTCTGGATTATAATTCATTCAACAACACGATTTGGGCAGCTACTTGGAAAGCTGAAGATCAAAATGAATTTACTGGAGTTAGTTATTCTGATAACAATGGTGAAACTTGGAAGCGAGTTTTGGCTGGTGAAAAAACTCATAATTTTGGAATCTTCAAAAATTTTGTAATTGCTTGCACGGACAATGGTCCATTCTTAAGCTCTGGATTTGGAAATCAATGGATTCTTCCCGCAACAATAATTGATTCAAGAACTAAACTCAGATTACGAACTACTACATTTTACGCAGCCGGAGTTCTTCCATCAAATGAACAAATTTTTCTGGGCACAAATGATGGTTTAGTTGAAAATAAATTTATCGGAAGTAATTGGAGTGACAATTGGAAAATTTCTTTTGCCTCACAACCTGTTCAGCAGCAATCTGAAACTTACGCTTTTCCAAATCCATTTTCACCGAGACAGGAAGAAATAAAAATATTTTACAGCACTGGTGGAAACGAGAGAAATGTTACAATCCGAATTTTTGATTTTGGGATGAATCTTGTTCGCACAGTTGTTCAAAATGTTAAACGAGGAAATTTCACTCACCAAGTTACTTCGGCTGTCAATAGTGGTCAGAATGGTGTAATTGATTTTTGGGATGGTAAAGATGATGTTGGAATTTATGTTCCTAACGGTGTCTATTTTTATCGGGTCGAATTCGATAATGACGAATCTATTTTTGGAAAAATTATGGTATTACAATAGTGAAAAAATATTTTCTAATCTTTTTTATCGTTTTAGGTTTTACACAAATTTTTGCTCAACCAAAATTTAGTGGATTAAATGCAGCTCCCGGAGCTTTCAGTAGAATGGGATTTAATCCGCGTGGTATAGCAATGGGAAACTCTATTTCAGCATTGAACGATGGTAACCTGAACAGTTATTACAATCCAGCTTTGTCTGTTTTTCAAGTTGATAATTCTTTCACTTCGTCATTTGGATTTTTATCGTTAGATCGAAAATTAAATTTTATAAATTTTACTCGACGATTTGAACTTTACTCAGATCGAGATACTGCATTAGATCGTAAGCCACGCTCAACTGCGGGGATAAGTTTAGGGATTATCAATTCGGGTGTAAACAAAATTGATGCTCGTGATAGACATGGATTTAAAGACGATGAATTATCAACTTCTGAAAATTTATTTTTTGTTGGCTTAGGTGTTAAGTTTTCTGAAAAAATTTCTGCAGGACTGAATGTAAAATTGTATTACTACAAATTGTATGAAGATGTTACTTCAACTGGAATTGGATTTGATTTAGGAGTGCTCTACACTTTCAATCCTCAAATAACTTTTTCATTTGTAATGGCTGACTTGAACAGTAAATACAAATGGGATACTTCGCCGATTTATAGCACCGATGGAATTACTTCAGTAAATTTATTTCCAACGACAAAAAAAATTGGAACTGCTGTAAGATTTCCTGATATCGATTTAGTTACAACAGCAGAATTTGTTTTTGATAGTTATGCATCTCGAATTTTAAAAATTGGTGCAGAATATAATTTGATTGAAAATTTATTTCTCCGAGGTGGTATCGACAATTGGTTCTTAAATAATAAAGATAATTCAATTCGTCCTTCGTTTGGTTTATCTTACACACAAAAAATTTCAAGTCTATATGTTGGTTTTGAATATGCTTTCGTACTCGAAAAATATTCTCCCTCAGATAGACATTTTATTGGATTAAACATTAATTTTTAAGATGAAAAAATATTTATTTCTTTTAGCAGTAATTTTAATTTCAAATTTCTCATTCACGCAATCAACTGTTGGTTCGGGATTGTCATTTCTAAAATTAGGATTTGGAGCCCGCAACATAGCGTTAGCCGATAATGGGAACACTATGTCGAATGATGTGTCGGCAATTTTTTATAATCCCGCAAGATTACAAAATGATGGCAAAGTAGAATTGTTATTAATGCACAACGAATGGATTCAAGACGTGCGAAGTGAATTGATTGGAGTGAAATTTTCAATAATGAATTTTCCTGTAGCCATTGGCGTGAACTCTACTTCCATCAGTGATATCGAAGTTAGAACTCGTCCCGGCGAAGTGGAATCAAAATTTAAAGCTCAGTATTTAGCTGCAACAATTGCAACTTCAATTGCGATTAACGAAAATATTTCTGTTGGAGTTGGATTTAAATATTTATACGAAGATATTTTTTATGAAGATGCATCGGGCTATGCAGTTGATTTTGGTGCTTACTACGAATCAGTAATTGAGAATCTATCTCTTGCATTAGCGATTAAGAATCTTGGAACTATGAATCAACTAAAAAACCAAGCAACTAAACTTCCTTCTGATTTAAGATTTGGTCCCGTTTATTCCTTTAATTTTGAAGACTTAAAACTTGAAGTTATTTCTTCTTTAGAATTTCAAAAATATTTGAATGAAGATGAAAACCATTTTAATTTTGCATCTGAAATTGTGTATAATAATTTATTAGCTTTTAGAATCGGATATATGAGTGGATATGAAGCGAGAAATATTACGACAGGCTTAGGAGTTAATTGGAAAAATTTAAGTTTTGATTATGCAATGACACCATTTTTATATCAGTTGGGAAGCGGACATTCTTTCTCATTAAAAATTGTTTTCTGATTTTTAAGAGTTTGATTTATTTAATTCTGTTGTTTCAAACTTAAACTTGAGAGTTTCATTTGAGTATAAAAATTATTGAGTATAACGAAAACTGGAAATCAAAGTGGGACAATTTTGTTATCAATTCAAGTAACGGAACAGTATTCCATTTACAAAAATTTTTTGAATATCACCGCCCCGGTAAATTCACTTTTAACCATTTAATATTTTTAGAGAATAACGAAATAATTGCCGTACTGCCCGGCGCTATTGTAAATAATGGTTACGAATCACCTATTGGCGCAAGTTATGGCTCTATTGTTACTCACGATTTGAAATTTGATCTCGCACTTAAAATTGTTGACGAGTTGTTAGCTTATGGTAAAGTTAATGGATTCAAGGAAATAATTTTAACTTCTGCACCAATGGTTTATGAAACTTTTCCAAATCAAAATTTAGACTTTGCTCTTCTTTGGAGAGACTTTAAATATAGTCTTCATTACATTTCAAGTGCGATAAAATTAGAACCTGAATTAGATATTCTTCAACGCTTTGCTCCAACAACAAGAAGAAACGTCAGAAAATATTTACACGACAATGACTTGCGAGTTGAGATAAATGATAGATTAGATGAATTCTATCCGATACTCATTGAAAATAAAGCTCGCCATAACACAAAACCTACACACTCTTATGAAGACTTAATAAAACTGCGTGAGCTACTTCCTGAAATGCAAAAATTATTTATGGTTTATTATAAGGATGAACCGATCGCAGGCTCGTTATTATTTATTTGCAATAAAAATGTTTCCCTCTGTTTTTACAATATGCTGCGTTATGATTTTCAGTACTTAAAACCGATTCAAAGAGTAATGTATGAAGTTGTCAAGTGGTCAACAGAAAATGGTTTTAAGTATGTCGATATTGGCGTTTCGCAAGATACAAAAGTTGCAAACCCGATGACTCCAAGTTTAAGCTTGATTGAATTCAAAGAAAAATTTGATGCAAAAACAATTATGCGAAATACTCTGCGATATATCTACTAATGGAAAAATCATTTTTCATTGCATATCTCGGAAATATCTATTTTGATACTCGCTCGCTTAATTTAATTAATTCATTAAAAGAAAAATCAAATTCAATTTCTGCAGTTGGATTTGAATGGCGAGACCACTCTAAAATAAATACTAAGCAAAAAGAAATTAAAATCTATTCTTTAAGTAAAAAAAAATCATCTCTCTTTTTTTATCTAAAATTTGTTTTCATCTTACTAATTGAACTCCTCTCATCGAAAGCAAATTATTTTTTCGCGATGGATCTTTACACGCTTCCTTTTGTAGTAATCGTTGCAAAATTAAAAAAGGGAATTGTAATTTATGATGCTCGAGAATTATTTGGATTTTTAGCAGGACTCGTTGAGAAGGATAAGATTCAATCAATATTGAGATTTATTGAAAAGAAATTTATTGGCAAAGCTTCAATTGTGATAGCAACTGGAGAAATGGATGCAGAATTTTTAGCAAAAGAATATTCACTTTCAAATATTGTTGTTCTCAGAAATTTACCGAAATACAATAAAAATTTTACTCAAATTGATTTCAGAACAGAGTTAAAAATTCCCGATAATAAATTGATTCTTATTTATCAAGGAATTGTGTTGCACGGAAGGGGACTGAAAATAATTTTTGATGCGCTTCAAAATCTTAAAGATAAGTTTCATGTTGTGATTGTTGGTAATGGCGAGCAATTGGATTTTTATAAATCACTTGCGGAGTCGATGAAATTAAGTGAGTGCGTTACATTCGTAGGCAGAATTGAACAAGATAAATTATTGAATTACACTTCTTCTGCAGATGTTGGATTGTCTTTAATCGAGAATGTCAGCTTGAGTTATTATTACGCTCTTCCAAATAAATTGTTTGAGTACATTATGGCAGAAGTGCCTCTGCTCTCAAGTAATCTACCTCAGATGCAAAAGATTGTTGAGAATTATTCCGTTGGTTTTGTTTATGATCTTGAAAAAAATAATCTCAATGAATTGCTCTTAAAGATTTATAATGAAAAAGAAAAACTGAAAGAACTAAAAATAAATTGTGCAAAAGCATCACGCGAACTTAATTGGGAAAATGAAATCACTAACTTACTCAAGCTCCTTAATTAGTTTTTTTTACTTTTACTAAAATGTGCGCGGGGGAAAAATAAATTTTGTTGAAAATTTTATCAACAAGATTCCAAAGAGTAAAATTCAAAAATTTTAGCAAAGTATAAGTTCTAAGAAAAATCAAAACCTTATTCCCAAAAGTTTTAAATTCAATTCGTTCAATATTAATATTCTCAAAATATTTTTTCAACTTAATCTCATCAAACGAATGTATGTGCGCATTCACCGGAGTTGGATTATTGCAATGAACACACAAATTGAATTTCAATTTTTCTTTATATGGAGTTGAGAGTATTAAATAGCCGTTGTTGGCAACACATCGAAACAATTCATTGATGAACATTTGAGGATCTTGTACGTGTTCAATTACTTCAGACGCAACAATACAATCAAACGAATTTGATTTGAAAGGAAGGTTAAATGAATCTCCCTGAACTTGAGAATGGTTTATAATTGGGATTAGTAACTTTGAATTTTTTAAGTTGTCCAAAGAAATATCAAATGAAGTTACTTGAATATTTTTTCTACACAAATGATTTGCTATCCAAGCCGAACCCGAACCAACATCGAGAACATTATTTATATTTTTTGGAAATAGACTTAACAGAAATTCGTGAACTCTTCTTTCATCGTGAAGAGTTGCACCAGTTTTTTCTTCAAAGTAGTTAAATAATTTTCCGTCCTTTTTATAATGCTCGATATAGTTAAATTTGAAATTATCCATAAAAAAATTACTAATGTTGAATAAACTAAGAATATTAATTTCTCGCCCAGATAGAATTGGAGATGTAGTTCTCTCAACTCCAATTCCTAAAGCAATTAAAGAAAAATATCCGAATGCTTTTGTTACAATTTTACTTCGGAAATATACAAAAGACATTTACGCCAACAATCCATTTGTAGATAAAATAATTGTGTTAGATGAATTTGGCTCGGACTATGAATTAATAAAAGCGATACGAAAAGAAAATTTTACGCACAGTTTATCATTATTACCGACAGAAAAAATTAATTGGATTTTATTTTTTGCAGGAATAAAAAAGAGGGTTGGAGTTGGGCGAAAGTTCTATCAATTTATTTCTAACACGAAATTTGTGAACAGATTGAAATATAAAAATCATAGAAGCGAAGCCGATTACTCTCTTGACTTAATACGAAAAATTGGAATTGACTATTCTGACACTTCTTCAAAAATTTATTTGACTGAACCAGAGATTGAACAAGCTATCTCATTAAGAAAAAAATATAATGCTAATGACCAAAAATTACTTGTTGGCGTTCACATCTCTTCGGGAAATTCTGCTCCCAATATGCCAATTGATGAATATAAAAAATTAATTACTGAATTGAGCAAAGATAAGAGAGTAAAGCTCTTCGTAACTGATGATAAGAAGGTCGATTGGGAGCTTAGTGAGGAGATTGTATGGCTCAATTCAGGCAATTCGTTGAGGCAAAGTATAGTTAATATTAGCATTTTAGATTATTTTATTTCAGCAAGCACGGGACCAATGCACTTAGCGGGAGCATTAGGAGTAAAAACATTATCATTATTTTGTCCCGAGATAGCGTGCTCCCCAAAACTTTGGGGGACTCAAGGAAACAAAAGTTATTTCATTCTACCAGAAGAAAATTATTGTAAAAATAGTTGCTCCGGTGATACTCATACTTGTGATTTCCAAGGTGCTGGGGGAATTGATGCAAATATTGTCATAAATCAATTTAGAAAGTTAAGTTCTTATGAGAATATTGCTTGCTCCGAACAGTTTTAAGAACTGTGCAACATCAATCGAAGTTTCTGATATTCTAAAAAGTGAAATTAATTCAACAAATATTCAGCTTGCCTCGGTTTCAGATGGTGGAGATGGCTTTCTAAATTCTATTATATTTAAGCTAAACCAAATGTCGTTAATTGATTATGAAATAATTAATTACAAATTCGAGTTAAATTCATTTCCAATTCTTATTGAAAAAAAACATAATTTTTTATTTATCGAGTCAGCTAAAATTATTGGTTTTAGTAATTCTGAATTGATGAGACTTCCGATTACCGAGCGATCTACTAATTCAATTGGAGACGTGTTAAAGAATTCTGAGTTGATGAGAAGCTATAACGTAAAGAAAGTTGTAATTGGGATTGGTGGCACGATAACAAATGATTTTGGTTTTGGAATATGCTCCCAATTTGGATTAAAATTATTTGATAAAGAAAATAGAGAGCTTGCTCCCATTCCACTCAACTTTCATAAAATTGAAAAAATTACTCTGCTTCAAAAGGAATTTGAGCTAGATCTTCAAATTGTGCTTGATGTGCAAATTCCGCTTTTTGGTAAGGATGGAACAACTCAAAAGTTTGGTGCTCAAAAAAATAGTAAAAAAAGTGAACTGATTCTAATTGAGGAGGGTTTAATTAACGTTCTACGTATCTTAAAGAATGTTCATAATCTCGATTTTTTTTCTTCCAAAATTGGAGCTGGGGGAGGATTAGCGTTTGGATTGTCTTTGATTTCAAAAGTAAAAATTATTCCAGCACAAGAATTCATTCTACGAAATTTAGATCTAGAAAATGAGATTCAGAATTCTGATATTATAATCACTGGTGAGGGAAGTTTTGATTCAAAAAATTCTTTTCAAAAAGGTGCGGGAATTATTTTAGAAGCCGCTCTTAAAAGAAATAAAAGAGTGATATTAGTTTGTGGCAAAATTGATTCCAACTTGATTTCATCACTAGGAAATAATGTAACTTGTATCGAATTAATAAAATATTTTTCTGATGAAAGCGAATCAATGAAAAATTTTAAAATTGGTCTTGTCAAAGCTGCAAAAGAAATTAATTCATTAATTTATAATCTTACTTAAATTATTTAATTTTATATTTAATTTTCAATAACATAAAAAAGCGAATGAAAGAATATCACGATTTAGTTAGACTTGTAATTAAAGAAGGAATCAGGAAAAAATCACGTACCGGAGTTGACACAATTTCTTATTTCGGCGCACATTATAAAGTTGATTTGTCAAAAGGATTTCCTTTAGTTACAACAAAAAAGATGGAATGGAAATCGATTGTTTATGAGTTGCTTTGGTATTTGTCGGGCGAAAATCATATTAGAAATCTCAGACAGCACACAAAAATTTGGGATGCTTGGGCAGATGAAGAGGGAAATCTTGAAACTGCTTATGGATACTATTGGCGACATTTTCCTAGTGCGCAAAAAGATGAAAATGGAAATTGGGTTGTAAAAGAGACTGATCAGATTCAATACGTAATTGATGAGATAAAAAAACAGCCACATAGTCGACGCCTTGTAATTACAGCTTGGGAGCCGGGTAACGCAATTAATAGTAAGCTTCCGCCTTGTCATTACTCGTTTGTATTTAATGTTGCTGAAAATAAACTTAATTGTCACTTAACTCAGAGATCTGGAGATGTGGCTTTGGGAATTCCATTTAATTTGGCTGCATACTCTGCACTTACGCAAATAATTGCACAAGAATGTAATCTTGAAGTTGGAATTTTTTCCCATATGATTGTGGACGCACACATTTATGTTGCAGACAAAGGGAGTGAGATGGAAAAGTATGATCACTTAAAAGGTTTACTTGAACAGTTGGAGCGAGAGGAGTTTTCTTTGCCTCAATTAAAAATTGCTAAAAGACCATTTCACGAATTAACGTTTGATGATTTTGAACTTAATGGTTATCAATCTCATCCAAAAATAAAATTTGAAGTTGCAGTTTGAAAAAAATTATTATTGCAGCTGTTGCTGAAAATGGAATTATTGGAAAAGAAGATGGTACGCTTCCGTGGCATATCAAAGAAGAGTTTCAACATTTTAAGAGTACAACATTAAATCACCCAATAATAATGGGACGAAAGACTTTTAATTCGCTTGGCAAACCATTAAAAGGAAGACTAAATATAGTTGTAACGAGAGATTTGAATTTTAAATCAGAGTTTGATGAAGTTAAAATATTTTCAGACTTAATGGAAGCAATTAATTTTTGTGAAGAACAAAATTTTGAAAAAACTTTTATCATCGGTGGCGGTGAAATTTATAAACAAGCAATTGAGTTTGTTGACGAAATGATATTATCGATTATTAAAATTAGTGCTGAAGGGAGTGTAAAATTTCCCGACTACAATTTAGAAGATTGGGAAATTATGAATGAAGATGAAAAGGAAAAATTTACGATTAAGTATTTTCAGCGACGGAATAAAATATGAGTAAAATAAATATTTTGCCTGAACATCTCGCAAATAAAATTGCTGCAGGTGAAGTAGTTCAACGTCCCGAATCAGTAGTAAAAGAATTACTTGAAAATGCAATCGATGCAAAATCACAAAATATTTCTGTCTTTATCAAACGAGCGGGAAAAATTTTAATTCAAGTTTCTGACGATGGCGAAGGTATGTCTGAAGAGGACGCAATACTTTCAATCCACAAACACGCTACGAGTAAAATAAATAAGTTCGAAGATTTAGAAGCACTGCATACGCTTGGATTCAGGGGCGAAGCTCTTAGCTCTATTGTTGCAGTTAGTCAATTTGAACTCAAGACTGAACGTTACGAAGATGACTTGGGAACTCACATCAGATTTGATGATTCACAAAATATAATTGTTGAAAAAGGATCTTTCGCTAAAGGAACTTCTGTAATTGTAAAAAATCTTTTTTTCAATACACCCGCACGCAGAAATTTTCTTCGCTCAGACTCAACTGAACTAAAACATATCGTCGATACTTTTAATAAAATTGCATTGAGTCACTACAATATTGGATTTAAATTATTTATCGATGATGATCTTAGCTGTGATTATAAAGGCGGAACTCTCGTCGACAGAATTGAAAAAATATTTGCCGACAATATGCTCGACGCTTTAATAAAGGTTGAAGAGCGTACTGAATTAATTTCAATAAATGGATATATCAGTAAACCAACATTCTTAAAAAAGAGTAAACAGGATCAATATCTTTTTCTGAATCAGCGATTTGTTCTTAATAAACAGATCAATCACGCAGTCTTTAATTCTTATGACGATCTTTTAGATAAAGGAGATTATCCATTTTTTGTTCTCTTCCTTGATATAGATCCCAAACAAGTTGATGTAAATATTCATCCTTCTAAACTCGAAGTTCGTTTTGATGATGACAGAGGAATTTACAATTTTGTAAAAGCTGTAATCAAAAAAAGTTTGAGTTCATTCGATCTTGTTCCAAACCTTTCATTCAATGATAATGGTATCACAAATCATTTTTCTGATGAGAGAATGCAAATCGGGAAAGCACAACAAAACTTGAAAGGTGATTTTTCTGATCGTCCTCCATCGCTTGCAAAAACTATTCGATATAGCGATGATGAGATAGAAAAAATATTTGGCACTTTGGATAATTTAATAGAGAAAACTTCTAACGAAGATAATAACTATTTATCTGCAAGTGAGCAGGGAAATGATTCTAAAACTGAAATATCTAATCAGAAAATAAAAACTACTCCTTCAACTTTTCATAGTTTTATTATTCAACTTCACGACAAATATATTTTATCGCAGATAAAAAGTGGTATGATGATTATTGATCAACACGCTGCACACGAAAGAATACTTTATGAAAAAGCGTTAAATCTTTTTGATGCAAATCTTCCATTTTCTCAGATGTTAGTTTTTCCCAAAACATTGGAGTTCGATCCCGCAAAGTTTTTGATTATTAAAGAACTTGATATTTTTCTTTCAAAACTTGGATTCACAATAAAATTTTTTTCAAAGAATACAATTGTAATTGAGGGCGTTCCGAACGATGTAAAACAAGGCGAAGAGGAATCTATCTTATTGGAAATTCTTGAAGAATATTTTACGAATCAAAGAGAAAAAAAAATAATTGATAAGAAAGATAATCTCGCAAAATCTTTCTCTTGTCGGACAGCAATAAAAGCAGGCGATAGACTGAGTGAAAATGAGATGAGAATTTTGATTGATCAACTTTTTGCTACTTCTATGCCTTACGTTTGTCCACACGGAAGACCAATCGTAATAAAAATATCGATTGAAGAGTTCGACAAGCGATTTGGAAGAACTTGATTATTGTTTAATTTATAAATCAAAAAAAAAGGTATTAAATGTCTGAAGATTATAAGAGTTCCCGAAAATTATTTGAAGAAAAATCTAAATCTTTAAAAACTAATGGAATGAAATTCACTACTGTTAGTGGAACTCCGATTGAAAATTTTTATGGACCTGATGATGTCGAAAATATTAATTATTTATCTGACATTGGATTCCCAGGCGAGTATCCTTACACTCGTGGAATTCATGCAAATAATTATCGTGGCAAAATTTGGACGATGAGACAATTTGCGGGATTCGGTTCACCTGAAGATACCAACGAAAGATTTCATTATTTATTGAACAATGGTCAGACAGGTTTATCAGTTGCATTTGATTTACCAACACTCATGGGCTGGGATGCAGATTCTGAATTTAGTAAAGGAGAAGTTGGAATTTGTGGTGTCTCAATTTCTTCACTTGAAGATATGCACATTTTGTTTAACAAAATTCCTCTCGATAAAGTATCAACTTCGATGACAATTAATTCTCCTGCGGCGATGATCTTCGCATTTTATTTAGCCGAAGCCCAAAGGCAAAATGTTTCGTTTAAGGACTTACGTGGAACATTGCAGAATGATATTTTAAAAGAATATATAGCACAAAAAGAATTTATCTATCCGCCTATTCCTTCGATGCGAATAATAGTTGATATGATTGAGTATTGTACAAAAGAAGTTCCACAATTTAATCCTGTTTCAGTTAGTGGTTATCATATTCGTGAAGCAGGCTCAACTGCAGTTCAGGAACTCGCATACACACTTGCAGATGGCTTTGCATACATTGAAGCCTGTATTGAAAGGGGTCTTGACGTTGATGATTTTGCTCCAAGGATTTCTTTTTTCTTCAACTCACATTTAGATTTTTTTGAAGAGATTGCAAAGTTCAGAGCGGCGCGAAGAATTTATGCTCGAAGAATGAAAGAAAAATATAAAGCTAAAAATCCACGTTCTTGGTGGTTACGATTTCATACACAAACTGCGGGATGCACACTAACTGCGCAGCAACCAGAAAATAATATTGTGAGAACTGCATATCAGGCATTGGCTGCAGTGCTTGGCGGGACTCAATCATTGCACACAAATTCAATGGATGAAACACTCGCACTTCCAAGTGAAAAAGCAGTTAAGATTGCACTTCGCACTCAACAATTAATTGCGTATGAAACTGGAGTTATCAATACTGTTGATCCGCTTGGGGGAAGCTATTTTATTGAAGCTCTTACAGATAAGATGGAAAAAGAAGCAAACAAAATTTTTGATCAAATTGATGCCTTCGGTGGTGTGATTAACGCGATTGAGAATGGCTATTTCCAAAAAGAAATTTCGGATGCTGCTTACAGATACCAAATGGAAATTGAGAGAAAAGAAAAATTTATTGTTGGAATAAATGAATTTGTAGAGACGGGTGAAAAAATTGATATTCCGATTCTAACGGTTTCGCCTGAAGTTGAAAGAATGCAAGTAGAGCGTTTAACGAAATTTAAAAATAATAGAAATATTGAATCGCTTAATGAATCGTTGAAAGAGATAAAATATGCCGCAGAGAATGGTTATAATTTGATGCCTGTATTCATTAAAGCTGCTCACAATAATGTTACACTTGAAGAAATGATTTGTGAGCTTAAAGAAGTTTTTGGGATTTATGTAGAAACAGCAATTTTTTAATTATGTCAAAATATTTTCGTCTTTTAAGAGTAATTCAGTGGATAAAAAATAGTTTTGTTTTTGTTCCATTAGTTTTTTCTCGAAATCTTTTTGATTATGAACTTGCTTCATTATCTGTTCTCGCATTTATTTCCTTCTGTTTAATTTCGAGCACAGTTTATATCATCAATGACATCAACGACATTGAAGCTGATAGTTCTCATCCAGTTAAAAAATTACGACCAATTGCTGCAGGTGAGATATCGATTTCAACCGCTCTAATTATAGCTGCAGTGCTGATGATACTAAATGGATTTATTTTCCTTCAACTAAATTCCTATTTTATTATCAGTGCACTTGTCTTTTTTCTGATAAATATTTTTTACACTTTTTCGTTCAAGTATGTTGTGATACTCGATATCTTTTCGATTGCTGCTGGATTTGTAATGAGAGTTATAGCTGGTGCGGTTGCGATAGATGTTGAAATATCAAGTTGGTTGATGCTTACAACAATGTTCCTCTCGCTTTTCTTGGCGGTGATGAAGAGAAGATCTGAATTAGAAATTGTGAAGGTTGAAGATATTCAGAAAACAAGAAAAGTTCTCCAAAATTATTCCATTGCATTCATTGACCAAATGGCAACTGTCGCTGCTGCTGGTGTGATTATCTGCTATGCACTTTATACTGTTTCTGATAGGACTGTATTTATTTTTCAAACTGAATATTTAATCTACACAACGCCATTTGTAGTTTATGGAATTTTTAGATATATGTTCCTTGTGATCAATAATCAGAAGGGGGAAAATACTTCTGAAATAATGATGACAGATCTTTCATTGATTGTAACTCTCTTTTTATATTTCATCACAACAATTGCGATTGTCTATCATGTTTTATAAACTTCAAAAATATTATTTGTTACTTCTGTTTTTTTCGATTTCAATTTTTATTTCTGGCTGCTATAAATGTGATCGTGTAATGAAGGATTCACCGATAGTCTCCAATGGTAAAGCTGATGTTTGGATAAATCTGATGCCCGGCGGTGAAGCAAAAATTTATTACTCAGCCGAATTTGAGCTGAATGTTCCAAAAGATTTTGATGAAAGTAAAATGAATGTTGAAGAATTAATTATACAACAAAATGATTTTTATTTAGAGACAAAGTTTAGATACGAGTTCTTATCCAAAGATCAGAATAAAATTAAATTTCTCGTCAATTCTGATGGAGGAATTGATCCTAAAAATTTTCAAATAGAAAAAAATGTAAAACTCAAAATGAAAATGAAGATAGATAAGCATCTGATTGAATCAACAATTGATAATTTGAAAATTGAAAAAGTGTTTTAATAATGTTAAACGATTTTCTTCTAATAATAATTTTGTTGATTCTCAGTTCATTGATTTCCGCAGCTGAAGTCTCTTTTTTTCTTTCAAAAAAAATTAAATTAGAGATCAAAGCAAAGAAAGAAAATATTGGAGCAAAGTATGCTCTCTTTTTTTTGGATAATCCTTCTCAATTTTTTTCAACTCTACTGATTGCGAATGTTTTTGTTTTAGTAGCACTTTTTGCTTTATCATCAACTTTTATTTTTGAATTATATCATTTCGATCAACTCAAAATCGTAATAATTTTATCTCTTTTCGTCCTCTTTTTTTCAATTCTTTTTCCAAAATATTTAGCAGTAGAAGTAGCAGAAAAATATTTTATCATCGCATCACCTTTGATAAAAATTACAAATTATATTTTAAGACCGTTAGTCGTTCTAACAAAAAAAATATTGAACTGGGAAAATTTTATTTTAGACAATAAAGAAAGAGTAGTTAATTCATTTATTAAAGAAAAATCTAAAAGTGGAATGGACGATATTGCAGGCGGAGATGACTCATCAAGGAGTGATCAAAAAATTATAAGTAAAGTTTTTGAATTTAAGAATCTTCGTGTTTATGATGCAATGCGACCGCGAACTGAAATTATTGGTGTGGAAATAAATACAAATATTAAAGAAGTGCTTAACACATTTATCGAATATGAATTTTCTAAACTAATCGTTTACGATGAAAATCTTGATAACATTAAAGGATTTGTTTTTTCTTACGACTTATTTAATTCTCCAAAAAACCTGAACGAGATTACTAGAGAGATTTTGTTCATTCCAGAAACAAAAAAAATTGTCGATTTACTCGACGATTTGCTTGAGAAAAGAATTTCAATTGCAGTTGTTGTTGATGAGTTCGGAGGTACTGCAGGCATCATTACTGTTGAAGATATTATCGAGGAACTTTTCGGTGAAATAAAAGATGAGTATGATGATGAAGAGCACGTTTGTAAGAAAATTTCAGACAATACTTATTTGATAAATGGACAAGTTGAAATTGATCATGTAAATGAAAAATTTAGCTTAGACTTACCAATTGGAGATTACGAAACGGTTGCCGGTTTACTAATAAATTATTTGAGAAAAATTCCTTCTAAAGATGAAATTGTTAAAGTCAAAAATTACGTCTTCCAAATTGTAAGGGCTAATCAAGTAAAGATAGAATTGATTAAGCTAACTGTTGAACAGGATTGAGTTATGAAAATGATCCTTTATGATCATAAATGTAATTTATGTAATTCAATAATAAGTTTTATTTTAAAACATGATTCTAATAAAAAATTTATTTACATTTCGCTCTGGTCTGATGAAAGCAAAATAATAATGGAATCAGTAACAAAGCAAACGTTATCATTCGATACTTTTTATTTAATTGATGCGAAGGTGGTTTACAGTAGATCAACTGCGTTTTTTCATGTGCTCAAAGAACTTAAAACTCCTTGGAAATTATTACTCTTCTTCCAATTCTTACCAACAAAAGTTCTAGATTTTATTTATGATTTTGTAGCACAGAACCGATACAGATTTAATAAAAAACAGCACTCTTGTAACATAAATTCAAATTTATAAATTAGTTTTTAATAATTTATTTAAGTATGAAAAGAGACTTTATGGAATTAAAAATTGGTGATGAGGCATCTGACTTTTCTTTAGTGAATACTTCGGGAGAAAAAACTTCGTTAAGTTTATTTCGGAATAAAAACGTTGTAATTCTTTTTTTCCCGTTTGCGTATTCATCGGTTTGCACGAGAGAGATGTGCACAATTCAAAATGATTTATCAAAATATAATGAGCTTGATGCAGTTGTAATTGGAATAAGTGTTGATAGCCATTTCACGTTGAAAATGTGGGCTGAAACGCACAATCTTAATTTTCCTCTGTTTAGTGATTTCAATAAAACAGTTTCTGCAAAATATGGTGTGTTGAACGAATTATTTGCTCCGGGTAAGTTTGATTATTTTGGAGTTTCTAAGCGAGCAGCTTTTGTTGTTGATAAAGCTGGTTTCATCCAATACGCCGAAGTGATTGTAACTCCAGATACTGAGCCAAATTATATTGAGATCAAAAAAACACTTGAAAATCTTAGATAAAAATAATTTGGTTTTTTTTACATTTTTTATTTAACATCTTATCATTTCTAAAAACTATGTTATTGTGATTTGATATCATTATTACTCAGTCGCTAAAAATTGTGGGAGTAAAAGAATCTCCCGCTGATCATCCCGAAAACATTTGGGACTGAAAAAGTTTTAAGAAATTACTGTTAGTAAAATATTTTGAAAGGTTTATGATGCTCGAAATTGGAATGAAAGTCTCTGACATTAAATTATTTGATCAGAATGGAATCTCAAAATCGCTTCAAGATTTTGAAGGAAAAAAAATTGTTCTGTTTTTTTATCCTAAGGATAATACTCCGGGATGCACTAAGGAAGCTTGTAGTTTCAGAGATGAAATAAAAGTAATTGAAGAAGAAAACGCTGTTGTTATTGGTGTTAGTGCTGACTCGATTAAATCGCACAAAAATTTTTCTGAAAAATTTAATTTACCTTTCACACTATTGAGTGATGAGAAGAAAGAATTTCTTCAAGCATTTGGAGTGTGGAAAGAAAAAAGTATGTATGGAAAAAAATATATGGGAATTGAGAGAACGACGTTTATTATTGATGAGAATGGAATCATCAAACATATTTTTTCTAAAGTAAAAGTTGATAATCATTCCGAAGAAGTAATAAAATTATTGAGAGAATTATCATGATTTACGTTACAAGGCGAGAAGTTTTTGCTGCGTCTCATCGGCTTTACAATCCCAAATTATCCGAAGCAGAAAATTTTGAAATCTATGACAAGTGCTCCAGCCCCAATGGACACGGGCATAATTTCACTTTGGAAGTAATGGTGGCGGGAGAGATTGATAAAAAAACGGGATACTTAATTGATCTAAAAGAATTGAAAAATATTATTAGAAAATATATTATCGATAAAGTTGATCACAAACATTTAAACTTCGATGTAGAATTTCTTAGAGGAATAATTCCAACTGCCGAAAATCTTGCTATTGCTTTTTGGGATCAATTGAAAGATAAAATTACAAATGGAAAACTTTATTCAGTTAAAATATATGAAACTGAAAATAATTATACAGAGTATAGAGGTGAATAAATGGATTTAGAAAAAGTAAAAGGATTAGTAAAAAATATTTTGACCGAGATAGGAGAGGATCCTCAAAGAGAAGGATTATTGAACACTCCGAAACGTGTTGCTAAAGCTTATGAATATTTAACTTCGGGCTATCATAAAAGTATCGACAAAGTTTTGAATGGAGCAATCTTCAACGAAAATTATGATGAGATGGTTCTAGTAAAAAACATTGATTTTTATAGTCTCTGCGAACATCATCTTTTACCATTTTATGGAAAAATACATGTGGCTTACATTCCCGATGGAAAAATAATTGGTCTAAGTAAAATCCCAAGATTGGTTGAAGTTTTTGCGCGAAGGTTACAAGTGCAAGAGCGAATGACTAAGCAACTCTCAGAAACTATCGAAGAATATTTACAACCCAAAGGAGTTGCAGTTGTTGCTGAAGGTTATCATATGTGTATGATGATGCGTGGAGTAGAAAAACAAAATTCCTATGCAATCACAAGTGCAGTGCGAGGATTATTTAGAGATGACGCAAGAGCAAGAAATGAATTTTTTAATTTAATAAATACTTATAAACCAATCTGATGAAAGATAAAAAAATAGTTTGGATCACTGGTGCAAGCTCTGGTATTGGAAGAGCCGCAGCAATTGAGTTTTCTAATAATGGATTTCATGTCTTCGCTTCTTCAAGAAAATTAGCAAATCTTGAAAGTTTAAAAAATGAAATTGATGCGAAGAATAATTTAATTGAAATATTTGAGTGTGATGTTTCCTCATCAACAGATGTTGAGAAATGTGTAAAAATTATTTTTGAGAAGACTAATAGAATTGATTGCTTAATAAACAATGCAGGAATTACATCATTCAAGAGTGCAGCGCAAAATTCAGTAAATGAAATAGATGAAATAATTTCTACAAATTTATTGGGATCAATTTACTCGGTGAAATCTGTTTTGCCGAAAATGATAGAACAGAAAGAAGGATTGATAATAAATATTCTTTCAGTCGTTGTAAAAAAAACATTTCAATACAGCAGTGTTTATGCGGCTTCTAAATCTGGCTTGTTGGCTTACTCAAATGTACTACGCGAAGAGAATCGCAAACATGGAATAAGAGTTGTGAATGTAATTCCGGGAGCTACTGACACTCCAATCTGGTCTGATGAAAAACGAAAAGAGTTTTCTAATAGAATGATGAAACCAGAAAATATTGCAAAAATATTAGTTGATGTAACTACAGAAAAAAATAATATTGTTCAAGAAGAAATTGTACTTAGACCAATTGAAGGAGATTTATAATGGCTCAAGTTTCGATCATTACAGGCGCTAGTAGAGGCATCGGAAAAGCAATCGCAAAAAAATTCGCGTCTGAAAATCATTACACCGTATTAGTTGGACGAAATGAAAATTTACTTAAAGAAGTTCAGAGTGAATTAAAGTCATTCGGTAAAGAAAATTTATATTTTGTTGGAGATGTTGCAGATCCAAATTTTGCAAAAAAATGTGTTGAGTTAACTTTAGAAAAATATGGAAAGATTGATCATCTAATAAATAATGCGGGTATTCTGATTGTCAAAAAATTTATCGATTCAGATCTTTCGGAATTTCAAGAACAGATAAATACAAATTTGATTGGAGTTTATAATTTTACCAAAGCTGCGCTTCCATCTATGATTGAAAAAAAATCCGGGAGCATAATAAATATCTCATCACTCGCTGGAAAAAATACTTTTGTTGGTGGCACAATGTACGCAGCTACAAAACATGCTTTA
Organism: Chlorobiaceae bacterium; assembly: GCA_013824085.1. Lineage (GTDB taxonomy): Bacteria > Bacteroidota > Ignavibacteria > Ignavibacteriales > Ignavibacteriaceae > PNNF01. The sequence goes on from PNNF01000002.1 coordinate 71,912, forward strand.
ATGGCTTTTAGTGGATGTTTAATGCTCGAAGTAAGAGAACATAATATTCGAGTTGCTGTTGTTTGTCCCGGTTCGGTTGCGACAGATATGATTTTCCAAAGTAGTATGGCGCCGGCAAATCCAGATAAAATTTTAGATCCAAGTGATGTAGCTGAAATTGTTTCTACAATAATTAAGTTGCCCGCGAGAGCATTGATGAGTGAAGTTGAAATTAGACCGACTAATCCGAAATAAAAAACCCCGAATAAATCGGGGTTAAATAATTTACCAGAACCAGGATTTTTTTCGCTTTTCGCAGCGATTCTTATCTTTATCGAATTTTTTGTAGAGTTTGTATTCTTTAAATAATTCTTTTTGTTTGTCAGTCAATGACTGTTGAATATTTAAGATTACCGTTGCTTTCGATATTGCAATTTTATTCTTTGCTGCATTGATTTCACCAACTTTATTTAATACGGCTTCTCTATTAATGTTAACCTCATTAAATAATTTTTTCTGGTCCATTTTTAATTTCTTTAGATTTGCTTTTAAGTCGATCATCGCTCTTTTATGCTCATCTTTGAAATTCTCAATTTTTCCTTTTTGTTCTTGTGTTAATTCTAGTTTGTCCCATTTTTTACCTTTTGATTTTCCAGATTTATCACCTGACAAAAGAGTTGATGGTACAAAAAATAGAAGTGCTAATGTGGCGAGTGTGAAAATGTAACTTCGCATAACGTATTCCTTTCATTTAATCGATTGATTTGAGGATTGGACAATAATCATTTATTTTTGGTTTAAACAAATTTTGTATTAAAAAAAATGACCTTTTCTTCAATATTTAAACCTATTCCATTTAATTAATGTCAAATCGTTAAGAAACTACTAAAAGATGGTTGATAAAACAGATAAACAGCTTGTTGAAAATTTTTTAAATGGTGATGAATCGGCCTTCAATATTTTGATTTCGCGTTACCAACAAAAAATTTATTGGCATGCAAGAAGAATGACAGGAAACCATCTTGACGCTGATGAAATTGTGCAAGAAGTTCTTTTAGTGATTTTTAGAAAGATTAATGAATTCAAGTTTGAGTCGTCTCTTTATACTTGGATTTATAAAATCACTTCAACAAGGAGCATTAACTACTTGAATAAAAAAAAACTTTATAAGTTTTTTTCAATCGATGATGATGTTTCTTATAATGAAATTGGAAGCAGTGAGGACATTGAACAAAATATTTTGTCCAAAGAAAAACTTGAATTGCTCGACAAAGCTTTGGCAAAGCTGCCAATTAAACAGCGAGAAGTATTTGTGATGAGACATACTGAAAATATGAGCTACGAGGAAATTGCCGCAATCACTGGCAAAAGTGTTGGCGGATTGAAGGCAAATTATTTTCACGCATTGAGTAAGGTAATGGAATTAATGAAAGGAAAACTAAATGATTGATGATTTTATTCGTTATCATGAAAATATGATGAATGTGGAAGATAAAATTAATTTTGAAAAAAAATTAGAGTCAGATTTAGATTTAAAAAACGAATACAATTCTTTCGTTTTGAATCTAAGTTTTTTGAATGAATTAAATAAACCTCTTATTCCATCAGGTTATTCCGAAACTCTGATTCCTCGATTTAGACAAAAGCTTGAATCGAAGAATAAATTTTATAGTTTCACTTCTCAATTTGCTTTTGGTTTATCAACATTTGTTGTTGCGACAATTGTTTTTTTATTTTACAATATTAATCCCTCATTCAATTTCAGCGAACAATCAGATGGGTTCCAAAATATTTCTCAGCTCGAGAAGGAAGAATTATTTGAAGATTATTTTTCTTCATCGACAAATATAGATTATGAATCTGTTCAGAATGAGATTGAACTGATTGACAAAATTGCAAATAACAAATTGAATGAAATTTTAATTCTATCTCACGAAGAGAGAATGAATATAATCAGACAAAAAGACTTAAATGAGGAACTATTAATGAGCATTAGTGATGAAGAAGCTGATGCCATTTATCAAGAAATTATTACAAAGAAAATTCTTTAAAGGTTAATATGAAAAAAATATTTTTCTTAATATTTATAATTATTTTCGCTACTGTTTCGGTTGAAGCACAGCAGAATAGAAAAAAACAGCAGAAAGAAGGATTGCGAAAAATTGAAGAACTTGAAAAAATAAGATTAATTGAAAATCTAAATCTTAGCGAAGAAAATGCGATTAGATTTTTTTCAAGAAGAAATGATCACCAAGACAAAATTAGAGAGATGAATAATCAGATTCAAGATTTACTTCTAGAGATGAAATCTGAAATCGATGATGGCAAAACTTCAAATCTTAAAAAACTTACTGATGATTATTTAAAGATGAATAGTGCAATTCAAAAGGAGAGAGAGAACTTTATTCTTTCGCTTTCCGATATCTTGACTCAAGAGCAAGTTGCAAAATTTTTAATATTCCAAAAAAAATTCAGAGATGAGATCCAAGAGCTGCTACTTAAAAACCGTAAAAAAGAGAGAAGACAATTTCAAGAATAAAATTGAAAAATTTTGTTTTTTACTTCTAAAGAACTAATTTTGTGTTTTCTTTTTTGCGGAGGTGGCGTAATTGGTAGCCGCGCACGTTTGAGGGGCGTGTGAGGAAACTCGTACGGGTTCAAGTCCCGTTCTCCGCACTCTATATCTTCCCCTCGCGCTTTGCGGGGGTTTTTATTTTTTTCATTAATAAGTTTTCAATCTGACTATTACTGATTACATATTGTCTGTTATTATTGTTTTAATTTTGCTCCTATCAATTTATTTGTTTGAATATTTTTCAATAAAAAAATTACTACCGAAAGAAATCTCAAGAAAATTTTTGCACATTATAGCGGGAACAGTTGCGCTCGTTGCAATAAATTTAATTAACGATTACTCTTTTTTGATTGCTGCAGGACTGATAGCTTCTCTCTCAACTTTTTACGCAATTAAAAAAAATCTGATTTCTGGAATAGAAATACAACACCGAAAAAGTTGGGGAATTTTTTATTTCTGTCTTTCATTCACTCTGCTTATAATTTTTTGGTTTGAAAAAAATTATTGGATAATAAATGTTGCTTTTGCGCTTATGGTTTATGCAGATTCGTTAGCAGCGATTGTCGGGACCATCTCAGGAAAAAAATCTTATAGACTCTCGAGCGATCCCAAGACATATCTCGGTTCATTCGTCTTTTTTATTGTATCAATTATCATTCTCGCGATTTTTGCAAAAAATTTATCTTATCAATTATTTTTTACTTTCGATGCAATTACAATTTTACTCATTATTAGTGTTGCTTTTACGCTGACTATAGTTGAAGCAATATCATCAAAGGGATTTGATAATTTCTCAGTTCCAATTATTGCGTCAATACTGATTTATTTTTTGTTTTTTATCGGTTCAGAGGAATTGATAATTTATTTTATAATTGCTGTTGGATTAGGAATTGCAATTTCTCTCATTTCGTTAAAATTTAAGTTTTTGAAGAAGAGTGGAGCTGCAGCTACATTTTTGCTCGCAACTTTTGTATTTGGATTTGGTGGATTCAAATGGACAATTCCAATTTTAACTTTTTTTGTTCTTTCAAGTCTGATTTCAAAAATCAGAAAAAAAAATAATTCGACTGCTATCGATCATTTTGAAAAATCCTCTGAGCGGGATTATTTACAAGTTCTTGCAAATGGCGGAATGATAGGACTACTCGTCGTTGTTGATCAATTTTATCCTAATCAAATATTTTTTTATCTCGCGGTTACGTATGTAGCTGCTGCTTGTTCAGATACTTGGAGCACCGAGATTGGAACTTTGAGGAATTTTAAGACATATAATATTTTGACATTCAAAAAAATTGAGCAAGGAGTTTCGGGTGGAGTTTCATTGATGGGCTCAATCGGTGGGCTTCTCGGAGCTATTGTTATTGCTGCTGTCTCAATCTTTTGGATTAACGATACAAATATTTTATACTTGATTGTGATTGCCGCATTATTTGGAAATTTCTCCGACAGCATAATTGGTGCTACAATTCAAGTGAAATATAAATGCAAAGTATGCAAAAAAATTACTGAGAAGAGGAGACACTGCGATTCTGAGACGCTCTATAACAATGGCGTGAAATTTGTTAATAATGACTTGGTAAATATTTTGGGAGGAATTTCTTCGATGCTATTTTTTAATTTTATAAAATTACTATTTTAAATTAATGATTAAAACAAAAAACATATTACTAACTTTTTTTCTCTTTGTAAATTCATTTTCTTTTGCGCAGAATATTTCGGAAAATTTTTCTGAAGGAATGAAAGAATTTAATTCTGCCAATTACTTAAAAAGCGTTGAAATATTTTCTGATATTTTAAAAAATGAAGATCTTAATGATGAACTATTTGCTTCAACAAATTATTACCTTGCTGAATCATACTTTAATCTGAAAAATTTTCAAGAAGCTTCTGCTCGTCATGAATTTATTGTGAATAATCTTAAACTCAATAATCTTAGAGAAAAATCTTTATTCAGACTCGGGAATATTTATTTTGATGCTAATGAGATTGACAAAAGCAGAGAGAGATTTTTAACTCTCCTCTCAGACTATCCGCAGAGCGATTATGTTGGTTCTGCTTATTATTTGATTGGTGAAATATTTACGAGACAAAATAAATTAGATGAAGCTATAATATTTTTTGAAAATGTAGTTCAGACAAGAAAAAATATTAGATTCATTGATTATGCGATTTACACTCTTGCAACTATTTATGAAAAATTGGGAGACTACACTTCAGCAGTTGGCTATTATGATCAACTTCTATCTTTCCACAAAGAGAGTGAACTTGCACCTTTTGCTCAAATACGAATTGGAATTAGTTATTTTAAGTTGCAAGAATATGACAGCACAATTCTTGAATTATCGAATCCCAAAATCACAAATCTTCCACTTGAAAAAAGAGCCGAAGCTTTATTCCTTTTGGGAAATTCTCACTATCGTGTTTCTGAATTTCAAAATGCAATAAAAATTTATCAAGATTTATTATCGAGATATCCGCTATCAATATATGAACGTAAAGCTCGCTATTCTGTTGCTTGGAGTTACTTTCAACTGAAAAAATTTAATGATGCATTCAATCATTTTCATTCACTCTCGAGTGGCGAAGATTCGATTGCAGTTAAATCAGCGTTTTGGAAAGCTGAAGCTAAACGATATTCTGGTGCAGAAGATGAAGCGATGGCGCTGCATAATGATTTCATAAAACTTTTTCCAACTTCTGAATTAGCATATAATTCTCAATTCAATATTGGTGCAATTTATTTTTTATCAAAGAATTTGAATCTCGCTGAGACTTATTTAAATATCGCTGCAAATACTTCTGATGAGGAGTTGAAATCAAAAGCATTTTTATTTCTTGGAGCGATTAATCTTGAAAGAAAAAATTATCAAGCAGCAGAGAAAAATTTTAATGGTGTTTTAAATCTTGAGTTAATAGATGAGCAAACAAAGTACAGAGCAATGCTTGGCTCTGCAGTTGCAAATTTTCATTTGAACGCTCTTGATAAATCTTTAAGCATTCTTCAAAGACTCGAAAATGAATCACCATTTTTCGAATCAAGTAAAGTTAGTTTTTACATAGCCGAAATTTATATGTTAAAAGAAGAATATATTTTTGCGCTAAAATATTATTCAACTGTTAATACTGAAGAACTTGATTTCCTCGCCAAAGTGTTGTACGGCAGAGGTTATGCTTACTATAACTTAAAAGATTATGAAAATGCTTCGTATCAATTTTTAGATTTTATTGCAAAATTTCCGAAACACGAAAAAATAAATGAAGTTAGATTAAGAGTAGCTGATGGTTTTTTCGTGGACAAAAAATATGATTCAGCAATTAGAGTTTATCAAGAGTTGCTTGACTCAAGACAAAAAATCTCCAATCGCGATTACATCCAATTTCAATTGGCGCTCTCGCATTTTAGAGCTGGTAGAACTGAGAGAGCAATTCAAGAACTGAATGAGATAAAAAATAAATTCAGAGGATCTGCTTATTTCGACAACGCCCTTTATTTAATTGGTTGGATTCATTTTCAAAAAAGAGATTACAATAGTGCGATTGAATATTATAGAGATGTACTTGCATTTTCAAAAAACGATAGAACAATTTCTACTGCGTTGTATTCAATTGGAGATGCATATTTTAATTTAGGAATTCACGATTCAGCAATTGTTTACTATTCAAAAATATTGGAGCGATTTCCAAATTCACCAAATGTATTTGATGCAATCAACGGAATTCAGTATAGCTATGTTGCTAAAGGTGAATCTTTAAAAGCAATTCAACTGATAGATAATTTTGTTCTTCGCAATATTAATCTCCCTTTCGCTGATCAGCTATTTTTGAAAAAAGGAGAAATATTTTATAGCGAGTTGGATTATGTAAGAGCGAAGCAAGGCTACAAAGAATTTATTTCTTACTTCCCGAAGAGCATTTATTTGGCTGATGCATATTATTGGATTGGTAAGTCGGCAGAAAATTTAGGCGAGTTTGAGGAAGCAATTATTAATTTTAATATCGTCTTTGATCGTTTCCCAAATAGCGAAATAGCGCAAGCAGCTGTTGTAGAATTAGGAAAAATTTTCAATGAACAAAAAAGATTTGATGATGCAATTAAGCTCTTCGATAGAGCTGTTGCAAAATTTCAAGAATCAAATCGAAGAGCAGAAATTATATTTATGAAAGGCGAGACCTTCATAAACAAAGGCGATATCTCAAATGCATATGATACTTTTGATGAAGTTCTTTTGTATCACGATGGAGGATTGTTTGCAGATAAAGCCCGACTTGAGCTGGGTAAATTAGAATTAAATTCAAAAAGATATGAGAGAGCCGAAACTTTTTTAAGAGAATTAATTCAGAGAAGAACCGATGACATTGGAGCTGAAGCACAATTTTTAATTGGCGAAATATTTTTTAATCAGTCCAAATGGAACGAAGCTATCACTGCTTATGTAAGAGTATTGAATTTATTTGGCTCGTATGATGAATGGGTCGCACGTGCTTATTTGAAACTTGGAGATAGTTATCTAAAAAAGAATGATAAAAGAAAAGCACAAGAAATGTTCAGAACAGTTTTGTCCAAACATAAAGGCGATGAGTTTGGAATTGAAGCTCAAAAAAAATTGAGAGAAATTAGATGAAAATATTAATCTTATTTTTTGTTACAAGTTTGTTACTCTTCTCTCAGGATGAACCTGCAAGACAAAATGTAGAGTTGCCTGAATTTGTAATTACAGGACGCGATGCATTTGAATTGCCAACAGTCGTTAAAGACAAACCTGATCCAATTTCACTTTTAAATGAAAGTTTTTTAAAACCAAATTTTCCCTTAGATGTGATTGATGTTGATGAATTTTCAGATCCGCTTGCGAAAAATTTTGCGAAAGAAGATTCATTCTATTTCCATCAAGGTAAAGTAGATTTTTATTTGGGATACAATACAATTCCAAAAATATCTTCTAATTATTTTTATCAATTCGGAAGGAGTAAATTATCATTTTTCGCAGATGCAAATCAGCTGCGTGCTTATGAGAATAATTCTAACCGATTTAATTTATCGTCACTTGTAAAATTTGATAATAATTTTGCAATGGATAATAGATATTTACCCGGAGTTGATTTGTCATTGACTGGTGGATATAACTTAGATCAATTTAGAATGTTCGCTTCCGCTGATCCAACTTATCGCCGAAGCATCACGTCGGTTGATGGAAAATTTAATGTAAAAAATATTCGGAGTAGTAATTTTATCTATTCTTTTTCAGCCGAAAATAATTACTCACAAATAAGCGCCGATTCCTTTAGCGAAAATCTTTTTTCAGTTTCTGGACTAACTAAATTTTTGTTTCCTAACTTTGAAATAATTAGTTCAGTGATGTTCCAATCGCAGAGCCTTGATAATGTTTTCATACAAAATAAAACTAACAATTTTTTGGAAATTAATTCTGATTTAGGATTAACTCTTTATTCATTAATGAAAATTAGATTCGGTTTTGAGTTTTCAAGAGTTGATACAAATACTCGTTTTACTCCTACATTAGAAGCTACAATTGCAATTGACAAAGGATTAAATGCATTCGTAAAGTATAAACCTGAATCGGAATTTTTGAGCGTAAAAAATATTTTGAATAAAAATAGATTTTTTGATGTAAATAGTTTAGGATATTTTTTCAATAAAAAAAGTAGTTATTTATCATTCGGTGTTAAGTATGAATATCAAACGATGTTTGAAGTCAGTGGCGGCTTTTTTTCATATTCATCTCTTAATTATCCTTATTTCACTGATGTTAAACGAAAAGGATTTTTTGAAATTCTCAATACTGATGCTTCGAATGCTGGTTTGCTTTTGAATTTCCATTTTCATCCATCAAAATTTGGTTCGCTTTACACTGAATTAAAAATTGAAGATGTTCGTGATACTGCTAACAATAAAGTTCCATACAATCCAGCTTTTATGAGCAAAATATTTTATTCATTAAGTCCAAATGAGAAATGGAAATTTGATGTTGGGATGAAATATTTCAGTAGCAGTTATGCCGATATAAAAAATGAAGTAGAGATTTCTGGATTTACAAATTTATTTATTAATGTATATTATAATTTCGCAAATAATTTAGAAGCTATGATTAAACTCAATAACTTGCTAAATCAAAAAATATATTTTTATAAGGATTACCGAGAAGAACCATTTGATATACTACTCGGAGTAAGATACACTTTATAATATGACAAGAACTGAATTAATAAATAGAATAATGACGATAGCTAGTGTGAAAGATTATCACACTAAGCAATTCATTGAATTATTTTTATCAAAATTGTTCAACACTATTTCAATGGGTGAGTTTTTTGAAATTCCTTCACTTGGATATTTCAGAATAAAAAACTTAAAGAAGAGTGAATTTTCTTCGCCGAAAGAAACTACGACTGTAATTTTATATTCAGATAGCACAGCTTCATCAGCATCAAAAATTGGATTTAGTCTTCCATCAAGAGAATTAAAATCTGTATCTCCAGTTGATAATTATTTTTCAATAAGTTTTGGAAAACCAATTATTGGAAAGGGAAGTTACTCCTCAGAAGAGTTAGAGCTTATTTCATCGACAGAACAAAGACGATATCTCGAAATGAAAGCAGATGTTTTGATTGCAACTGGTAGAAAATTTAATACTGCTGCTTCTTTCTCGAGTGATGAATTAAACTCATCTGTATTTGGCGATGGTGAATCATCAGTAAATAAGCAAGGCGCAAGTAGTGGTGATGAATCAGATAATGAAAATGTTCCGTGGAATTTTGGCGGAAATTGGGTTCGTGAATTTGAAGCTGAAAAAATATTATCGGAGGATACTTTACTCAATGAGAGTGATTTGATAAAAATTGATTCATTTCAAAATGAACCAAGTGACCTCTCCTGGGATTTTGTTGAGACTGATAAAATAAAGATTACTAATATCGATTTACCAGACAAAAAATTGAGTGCTATGGAGGATATTGAAAATAGTACTCCAGAAGATTCCTTTGTTGAAGTAAAGTCTAAAACTAAAGAATTAAAATTAGATCTAAGTGAATTATATAAAGTTACTGAAGCATCAGAGAATGATTTTGACGATGAATTAACTCCTGAACAAGAAGCGTTTTTAAAAAAATTTGATAGAGTAAAAAAAGTCGTAGTTGATGAAAATGAAAATGATGTAGCGGCTTATTCCTTAAAAGATATTTATGAAAAGAAGGAAGTAATTCCTGAAGAAAAAAAAGTAATAGTTGAAGAGCCGATTGATGAAGAAGAGCTACAACTATCAGTCGAAAAAATGAAAGAGCAAAAGACTTCAAAAAAAACTCATAAATCTTCAAAAAAAAATTCTAAAGTTTTTTGGTCAGTTGGAATATTGTTTTCACTATTGCTGATAGGACTCTTTGCATATTATCGTTTTTATGGAATTCCAAATTCGGTGGCGGTGTTTGCTGGCTTAGAGGAAAAAACATTTGCAAAAAAATCTAACCCAACAATTATTGAAAGAGATTTTTTAATTCCTGTTAATTTTCCATATCAAGCAAGAATTGATACAGCAGCACTCGGGATGAATAACAATATAGATACTTCAACAGTGGCGACGACAGAGTCAAGCACTCAAGCAAATGAAACAAGAAATTATTCACCTCATTCAGAGCTTGATGCATCAGATATTTTTTCTAAAAGAAATCCGATAAATCAGATTGGACGAGGGGCAAGCTCTGAACAGCAGAGAGCTCCCGAAGTAAAATCTGAACCAATAAAAATTGAACAAGAAAAAACTGATGAAGTGAAAAGAAGCAGAACTCAAGAAAGGGAAGTAAGTTTGTTGCCTGATCAACTTGAGGGAGATGATACAAAAGGATATTCAGTTCAAATTTCTTCTTGGCAAAGTAAAAATCTTGCTGAAAGGGAAGTTCAAAAATTTAAGAATAGAGGCTACGCTGCCTTTATTATTCCAGTTCGCATTCCGCAAAAAGGTGGAATGTGGTATAGAGTTAGAGTGGGCGGATTCAAGTCAGTTGATGAAGCAAAAGATTTTTTGAAAAAAAATAAGTAAAGGAAAAAAGATGGATTTATTTTCGGTATTCCTGAAAGGTGGAGTTATAATGTGGGCAATATTAGTTGCTTCCATTATTGGTGTTACTCTCGTAATTGATCGTTATCTCGTTTTGAAAAAAGCAAAAACAAATACTGTAACTTTTTTGATTAAGATAAAAAGTCTTTTAAAGAAAAAAGATGTTGACGGTGCAATTTCTTTTTGTATGGAAGAAAGAACTCCCGCTGCGAATATTATAAAAAAAGGTTTGAAGAAATTTAGATTTGGTCACTCAAGAGTGAGAGAAGCTATTGAGGACGCAGGTCGTCAAGAAATAACAAAACTCGAACGAGGACTCTCGACACTCGCGACTATATCTGGAGTTGCTCCAATGCTTGGATTTTTAGGAACAGTAACAGGAATGGTGACCGCATTCGCAACTATACAAGATCTTCAAGGTGCTGCTAATCCAGCGGATTTAGCGGGTGGAATTTGGGAAGCACTAATCACTACTGTTTTCGGTTTGATAGTTGGAATTATTATGTTGACAGCTTATAATTATTTTATCTCGGCAATAAAAAAACTTGTTTCAGAAATGGAATCACTTTCGATTGAAGTTGTTGACACTGTTGAGGAAATAAATTCTGGTAAGCCTGTTACAGATAATTTCGATGAGGATTAATCAATATGAAATTTCAAACATCGAATCAACCAATCTCTTCATTCAGTCATTCATCATTGACTGATATAGTGATGTTGTTGTTGATATTTTTTCTGCTGACTTCGCAGTTTGTAATTCAAACAGGAGTAAAAGTAAAATTACCTGCTTCAAAAACAAATGAGCAAGCTGGCAGAGCTAATTTGATTGTAACGATTACGAGCGACAGTGGAATTTACTTGGGGACTGAAACTGTTTCGCTTGAAGAATTATCAGCAAGAATTTATCAAGCAAAAACTGCAACACCCGAAACTGATTTAATAATTCGAGCTGACAGAGTTGTTGGGATTGAGTTGGTAATTAAAGTAATTGATGCAGCACGAGGCGCTGGGATTGAAAAATTTGTTATCGAAACTGAACAAGAAGTTTTATAAAAATGACATCAGCTAAATCAAAAAGAATTTCTTTTGCCTCATCTTTCCTTATTCATATTCTGATTTTGGTTCTTCTCTATTTTATCAAATGGAATATTGAGTATCCTGCTCCTGAGTATGTAGAAATTGGTTTTGGCGGCGGCGGTGGAAAGGGATCGCAAGGAGCAATTGGAAGGGAGTTAATCGAAACTCAAAAAGCAACTGAAACTTTGACTCAAGAAGAGATTGCTAAAAAAGAGAATTTGCAAAATATTGATTTGACTAAAACTGTTCACGAGTTTGATGGACCTAATGTTGCAAAGACAGAAAAAAAAGAGACTCCAAAAAATGAAGAAACTAAAAGAGAATCGATTGGAAATTTAACTGAAGGCGAAGGTTCATTTGGCTATTCAATTGATTGGGGAGGAACGAGTAAGAGAAGAATTTTTAGTTATACAATTCCTGAATATCCAAGCGGTGTTTATAAAGAGATAGATATTCGATTACGATTTTCAATATTGCCTGATGGAACTGTTGGGCGAATTCTTCCCGTTACAAAAGCAGATACGAGATTAGAAAATGCTGCAATAAATTCTTTGCGTCAATGGAAATTTGAACCATTACCCAAAAATGCTAAGCCGGGCGAACAGATTGCTATTATTGTCTTTCCATATCGACTTCAGTAAAGAGCCCTCTGTAATACATCCGATAAAAAAAATATTCTGCAATCGATAATATTATCAATGAAAATGCATCTCGATCTAAGTAGATTCCAAAACCTTCTGGCTCCATAAGTAGTTTGGATATTATTCCCGTAACAACCCAACCAACAGAAAAAAGAATTGCAATCAATGCAACATTTTGAAATGCACTTGAGAGATTTTCATCTTGCATTTTTTTTGTAAAAATTATTAGACTAAAAAAAAGATGTCCGAAAAAAATTATTGATGTAATCATTCTTTAATTATTGCTTGGTTTCTTAAAATATTTTGTATTGATAAAACTCATTCCAATCAGTCCGCCAATAATTCCGAAAACAGAATTTATCACAAAATTATTTATTAACATGAAAAAAGTATAGACCGAAGAAAATCCAGTTGCAATAATTTCAGTCTCCATAAATTCGATAAGTTTTATTGCCTCATCGGCTGCATCACCCATATTTAATTGAGCTAATGCAACTTTCAAATCAGGAATTGATCTTATCAAATCATTAGTTTTTAAAATGTAAGTTATAAAAACATCGAGTGTTGACATCATAAAAGTTGCGTAAAGTCCCATCACGAAACCAAATTTTATTGCGTGTTTAAAAGAGATTCTATATTCGAAGCGTGTTAGCTTTTGGTCGATGAATAGAGCCGCTATTGAAGCCATTGGAACGAATAAGCAACAAGTAAAATTTTTAAATCCGGGAATAATGGAAATTACTGAAACTCCAAAGGCACAGACCAATGCAGGGAAATATTTATTTGATGTCATAACTCTCTTTTTTAAAATAGTTAATTGAAAAAAGTGAAATTAAAAATGCGAAAATAAAACCAGAAATAAATGCGCTAATCTTAAAATAATTAGTTAAAAAATAATTATTGACAAGAACATCTAACAACAAGATAAAAACAGCCAAGTAAATTATCATTAACATTTTTTTAGAAAATTTTTTTGAAACAAATAATGAAATTATGAGCGAGAAAAAAACACCGATGTAAATTCCTGTGCATCTCGAACAAACTAATAACTGATCAACACCAAGCATAAATGATTTATGATCGGCTTGATGACAAACTTTAGAATATAAAAAACTGAGATAAAAATTTGCTAACAAACCGAATGAACTTTCACCTAAGATAGAAGAACTAAAAATTCCGAATAACCAAACAGCAGAAATAATAGATAACAGAACGAGTAGAATTTTATTTTTGCTTTCAATTCTTAAATTACTAAAAAAATTATTCTGCATTAAAAACAAGAATATTATTTGATGTTAAAAGATATAATTTGTTATTAAAGCTCAATGCTGAGATGAACTCAGTGTTTTCAAAATCTCCGCTAAGATCAAGTTTGATTAAGTGAATTTCATTAGCGACAATTTTTCCCAAATAAATTGCATCATCCGAAGTTAGTAATAGATTGTCAGCAATTGTTTTTACCGAATTGAATTTTTTGGGAAGAGGAATTTTTATAATTCCTGTACCAAATGTATCAAAGAATAATAAATTTTTTTCATCGAGAACGACTAAAATATTTTGTTTAGAAAAAGTAAAATCTTTTGGCTTATTGATGGCGAAACTTCCTGATTCAAATCCTCCAAAATTCATTGAGTAATTAGCAAGCGCATCGAACTTCACAATTCTCATCGCTTCTGAATCAATAACAAAAATATCTCCCTGCGAAGAAGCGACACAATCAATTGGGTATCCAAAAGCTTCCTCGTTGTTGCGTGAATCTTTTGTTTTTATAAACGTCAAAAAATTTAATTCTCTATCAAAGATTTGTATTCGATGATTATTCTGATCAGTTACATAAACTCTCAGTCCATCAGCATAGACATTGATTGGATTGTCGAATTGACTCTGATCCCAACCAAATCCACCAATCTCTTTAAGAAAATTTCCAAGAGTATCGAGAGCATAAACCTCACTGTTTCCGCTATCAGTAACGTATAAAATACCAAGTGGACTCATAGAGAAGTTAGTTGCAAAATTAAATTCTCCAAATTCTCTTTCGTAATAAAATTTTTGGGAATAGATTAATGTTGGTAAAAGAAATATTAAAAGATATTTTATCATAATTCAATTTTTAAAAAATAATTTATGCAAAGATATTAAAAAAAACTTCTTTATTTGTTTGGACAAAAGAGTTTGATATTTTAGTTATCTTAAATTGAAAAAGAAATTGCCCCGTGGTGTAATTGGCAACACGTCTGATTCTGGATCAGAAAAGTTCAGGTTCGACCCCTGACGGGGCAGCGATTACACTTTTATTTGCATTGAGATTTTTTAATCTTACTTGATGAATTTTTCTAAAAATAATTTTTTATGTAGTAGCTTTGTCACTGAATTTTTAAAAAGTTTTCTTGTTCTTTAAATATTTTATTTAATATAGGCGCGTTCGTCTAGAGGCTTAGGACGCCGCCCTCTCAAGGCGGAGATCACGGGTTCGAATCCCGTACGCGCTACAAAAATAAATTTTCTAATTTTGTAAGCTGTAATTTATTTGTACTCTCAATATTTATAAATTAAAAAAATCCTAAATATTATGAAGCGTTTTGAAAAACATCTTTTCATCTGTGAAAACAAAAGACCCGATGACAATCCAAGAGGTTGCTGTATGTCAAAAGGTGGAAGTTTAATCAGAGAAAAATTTAGAATGAGATTAAAAGAACTTGGTTTAAACTCAACTGTCAGAACAAATACTTCTGGATGCCTTGACGCGTGTGAATTTGGCGCAGTCGTTCTGATTTATCCCGAGCAAATCTGGTACGGAAATGTTAAGGAAGAAGACGTCGAAGAGATTATTCAGAGCCATATTATTGGTAATAAACCAGTCGAGAGATTAATGATTAAAGAAAAAAAATTTAATCTTGATGCAATCGAAAACTGAAAAAGCGAGAGCAAAAAAAATTTTTTCAATTTTGAAATCAGAATATTCTGAAGCAAAAATTGCTCTGAATTTTTCAAACCCATTCGAACTTCTAATTGCAACTATTCTTTCTGCGCAATGCACAGATGAGAGAGTTAATATCGTAACAAAAGAATTATTCAAGAAATACAATACTCCTGAAAAATTTATTTCAGTTGATTCTACAATTATTGAAAAAGAAATTTTTTCAACTGGCTTTTATAAACAGAAAGCAAAAAGCATTCAGGAATGCTGTAAACAATTGATTGAAAAGCATAACGGAGAAATTCCGAAAAATTTTGATGAGCTTACTAATCTTTCTGGAGTTGGTAGAAAAACTGCTTCAGTCGTGTTGGGAAATGCTTTTGGAATTCCTTCAATTGCAGTTGATACGCACGTAAAGCGATTATCTAATCTACTCGGATTTGTTCAAACTGATGATGCTGATAAAATTGAAATTGAATTAAAAAAAATTTATGATGAATCAGAATGGATAATGCTCAGTCATTACTTGATTAATCACGGAAGAAAAATTTGTATTGCAAGAAGACCAAAATGTGTTGAGTGTAAAATTTCTGTTTATTGTCCAAGTGTCAATCTGAGAGAAAAAAAATGAATGATCAATTGAGAGACAGAAGTTATTGCTTGAGCTTACTGTACGAGTTTACAAAATCAGAAAGTTTACGGAAGCACGCATACGCTGTTGAAATATGTGTGAGAGCTTATGCAATAAAATTTTCTGAAGATGTTGACTATTGGGGAAATGTGGCTCTGCTTCATGATTTTGATTATGAAAAATTTCCAATTGAATCTGAACATCCTTTTAAGGGAGCAGAAATTTTGCGATTAAAAGGATTCGATGAAAATTTTATAAACGCAATTTTATCTCACGCAGATTACACAAAAGTTCCGCGAGAAAGTCTTTTGCAAAAAACACTTTTTGCTTGTGACGAGTTAGCGGGCTTTATTACTGCTTGTGCTTATGTTAGACCAAATAGAACTGTTGATGAAGTAGAAGTTAAATCAGTTCTGAAAAAATTAAAAGATAAAGCATTTGCCAGAGCAGTTAATCGTGATGATATTTACAATGGTGCAAATGAATTAGGAGTTGAGCTAACTGACCATATTCAATTTTGCATTGATGCACTGCGAGAAAACAAAACGCAAATAGATTTGTGATTCAAAATTGTAAGTGTTACTTTTGCCTTGACATATAAAATAGTTCTTAACTATATTAATATTAAAAAAAACGGAGAAATGCTCGAGATAATTGCTACATTTGAAATTGAAAATTAATTTAATCAGTTAGTAGTAAGAATATTTTAAATGTTTAGATTTATCACGAGAATCTTATCGTCGCTTCTAGCCATTACGCCGCTATTAATTGCACAATCAGACTATAAAGTTCTTTCTTCCGATAGAACTTCTGTGACTATTTCATTCAGACCAGATTATACCGATTCATCTTTCAAGTTGCTTGACGGTAATAATTTTAGAAACGTCTCTTTTAAGAATGAAATTCATGAAGATAGATATCAGTTCGGAAAAAAAATTAATCCGTTGAGAAAATTTTTAGTCGGAGTGCCTTCTGAATTTGGAAATACTATTCAAGTAATAAGTTCATCGTTTAAGGAAATTGAAGGTGACTTAAATATTTATCCAACACCAATTAAAGTATCTGGTAGAACAGAATTTAAGTTTGTTGATGAATCAAGAAATCAGGACGAAATTCAATTCGATGAAATTGTTCGCTTTGGTAAATTTGGAATTACTCGTGGACTCCAAATTCAGGACATAGATGTTTTCCCAATTAAATATTTTAGAGGTGGAAAAAATATTCGGCTCTTGACCGAAGTAGTTTTTAAGATAAATTTTGCGAACGGATTTGAAACTAATTCAATAATTGTTCCTGACGAGTTGACAAAAAATTTAGTAGTGAATTATGATGTCGCAAAAAATTGGAAGCAAATTTCAGATTCCAGATTTAGAAAAGTTGCAAACAATTCTTTACTCTCAACGGGAAGATGGTATAGATTTGAAGCACCTGACGAAGGCATTTATCGAATTACTCGTGCAATGCTCTCAAGCTATGGAATTAATCCAGCAACAGTTGATCCACGCACAATAAAAATTTATAATAATGGCGGAATGGTATTGCCTGAAGCAAATTCTTCTGCTGTTCCATTGGATTTAGTAGAGATTGCAATATCGGTTGTTGGCGAAAGTGACGGCGTGTTTAATGAGAATGATTATATTTTATTTTACGGACGTGGGGTTAATTTTTGGAATCCAGATACGGTGATAAATAGAGTTACACGAGTAAAACATCCATACTCAAAAGAAAATTATTTTTGGATTACTGTTGGAACTACACCCGGTAAAAGAATTGCAAACAAAGTTAGTTTAAATGTAGTTAATCCAATTGTTAAAAATACTTCGCAAGCATTTGTTTTTTTTGAAGAAGATATAATTAATATTGGTAACACTGGCAGAATGTTTTTGGGAGATGAGTTTAATCCAAATTCAAGATCAAGAACTTATATGAATAAATTAGAATCATATAAACCCGCCTCTGAAATTATTTATCGCTATCAAGTTGTGAACGCATCATCAAATGATTTTTTAATGACTATCGAAGAATCTGGTAGAACAATTCTCTCGAGAAATTTGTGGGGCTTTGGAACTTATCAGTATAGTCACGGGCTTTCAGACTCGATGACTTTTAGAAATAACGTAACGATAGCTGGCGACCGAAGTACATTAAGATTTACATTTAACGCATCAGCATCAAACGATAGAGCATTTTTAGATTTTTTTGAAATATTTTATCAAAGAATGTTAAGCTATGATAACGCTCCTTATACTTTCTATTCAGATAGAACCGCAGGAGTAGTTGAATATCAACTGAATAATTTTCCATCGAGCAATGTGAGAGTTTTTGATCTTACAGATTATGCAAATGTGAAATTGATTTCTAATCCTACAATGCAAAGCGGTGGCGAATTTCGATTTCAAGTAGTTGAATCAGCAAACAAAATTTCAAAATATTTTGCAATTGAAGGTGAAAACTTTTTAACTCCAAAAAATCCTGTTGAGATTAAAAATCAAAATCTAAAAGGAAATATTACTGGAGCAAGATATATAATCATTACAAGCAAAGAATTTTTAACTCAAGCCAATCGATTAAAAAATTATCGACAAAATGATTCACCTCGTAAATTGTCAAGTTTAGTGTTTGATGTCGAAGAGATTTTTAATGAATTTAACGCGGGCATTCGAGATGTTTCAGCGATAAGAAATTTTTTACGATTTGCTTATTCTAATTGGACAATCAAACCTGACTATGTTCTTCTTTTTGGAGATGGAAATTATGATTACAGAAATATTGAAGGACAAGGGAAAAATTTTGTAATCCCTTATCAAACTCAAGAATCGCTTGACCAAATATCATCTTACGTAACTGATGATTTTTTTGTTGCTGTTCACGGAGATGATATTAAGGTAGATCTTATTTCTGGGCGAATAAATGTTCAGACCAATACTGATGCGGTTAGTGTCGTTGATAAAATAATTAAATATGAAAACAGTACTGATCGTGGAACGTGGAGAAATTTAATTACACTCGTTGCAGATGATGGAAAAACATCTTACGGTGATGACGGAGCAGTCCATACAAATCAATCTGAAGATATTAGTGCTTTGATCCCTCAATCATTTGACAGAAACAAAATTTATTTGGCTGCATATCCAACTGTCATAACTTCTCTTGGAAGAAGAAAACCCGCAGTAAATAACGCTTTAGTCGATGCAATAAACGAAGGCACAGTGATTGTAAATTATTTCGGTCACGGAAGTCCTGAACTTTGGGCACACGAGCAAGTTTTTGTTCAGTCTGTTTCAATTCCACAATTAGTGAATGATAGATATACTTTTATTAGTGCGGCTACTTGCGATTTCGCTTATTACGATCGTACTTCAACACAAAGCTCAACTGAAGAATTAATTAATAAACCGAACTCAGGTGCAATTGGTGTTATCACTGCATCGCGAGCAGTTTATTCTTTTCAGAACTATGAATTGGCTTCGTCATTTTTTAGAAATTTATTTTTTTCTCCAAGAGATTCATTGAATTTTCCAATCTCTGTGGGAAAAGCAATATTTGAAACCAAGCAAGATTTGATGACTGAAAATGATCAGAAATTTCATCTCTTCGGAGATCCTGCGATCAGGCTTGCTATTCCTGAATACAATGCCAATATTGATACGATTAATGGAGTCGTTCCAACATCTGCAGTTCAAGTTAAAGCGTTAGGTCAATTAAGAATTAATGGTACTGTTCGCAAAGCTGATGGAACGCATTGGAATAATTTTAATGGTGAAGGAATTCTAACTGTTTTTGATTCACGCCGAAGAATTCCGCTCCCTGAATTGAGTTTTAATGCAAAGATGGAACTTCAAGGAGGAATTTTATTTCGCGGAAGAGTTTCAATAACTAATGGCTCATTCTCAAATTCATTTTTTGTTCCAAAAGATATTTCTTATGAAAATGAAAATGGGAAAATTGTCCTTTACTTTTATAATGATCAAGTTGATGGCATTGCGTTTAGTGATAAAATAATTGTCGGCGGAACTGATACTACAACAGTGAATGATAACAAAGGACCGATGATTGATATAACTTTTGATAATGCTGATTACGATAATGTTTTTCTGGTTAATTCAAATTCTACTCTTATTGTAAAATTAAATGATGAGACAGGAATCAATACTACTGGATTAGGAATTGGGCACAAGCTTGAAGGTTATCTTAATGATGATGAAATAAATCCGATTGATTTTACAAATTATTTTACTGGTGATTTAGATGCTGGTGGAAGATCTGGAAAAATTAATTACAGATTTAATAACCTAAAATCGGGTGAACAAAAAATTTCAGTTCGTGCTTGGGATGTCTTTAATAATCCGACAAACTCCTTTGCATATTTTAAAGTTGTTGATCAAAATAGACTTAGTGTTGAATATGTGATGAATTATCCAAATCCATTTTCAGAAAATACAACTTTTACATTTCAACATAATTTATCTGATGCAATAAATGTTCGAGTAAAAATTTATACAGTTGCGGGAAGATTAATTCAAGATCTCGAAAGAAGAAATATTACTACAGAAAGATTTGTAAAAATAAATTGGGATGGCAGAGACAGAGATGCAAATAAAATTGCCAATGGAACATATCTATATAAATTAATTGTTGAAAGTACCGATGGAACATTTAAGGAAAGTGTACTCGGAAAACTTACAGTAGTGAAATAATAAATAATAAATTTTATAAAATGATTTTTAACGAATTACACAACGGAGGCATATAAATGAATATGATCAAAAGCATTTTTGGTATAGGGCTAATGGTCTTAATGTTAGGGACAAATATTAAAGCTCAAGGAGAAGCTGCAGTACCATTTTTGTTACTCGCACCTGACTCTCGCTTTAGTTCAATTGGTGAATCTGGAACGGGCTTAGCTGATAACTCAGCAGCAATTTTTTGGAATCCTGCAGGTCTCGCTTTTTTAACGGGACAAGAATTTAGTTTTACACATAGCAATTGGCTACCACAATTTAAGCTCGATCTTTTTTATGATTATGCAACTTATAGAAATTACATCGAAGACTTAGCGGGAACAGTTTCAGCGAGTATTACATATATGAATTATGGTGAGTTCATCAGAACAGGCGAAGGCGGACCAGAAGAATTAGGTAGATTTAAAGCATTCGATGCAGCTCTAACTGTTGGATACGCAACTAAACTCTCAACTGATTGGGGAGTCGGATTTAATTTTAGATTGATTCATTCTAATTTATCTGATCAACCTGTTGGTGCCGAACAAGGAAAAGGCGTTGCTACAACTGTAAGTTTTGATCTTGGTACAATGTGGCGTCCAACCAATTTACCGCTACCATTAGTCGGCGGAAATCTTGGAGGAAAATTTAGTGTCGGAATGAATATCTCTAACATCGGACCGAAAATATTTTATATCGATAAAGCACAAGCAGATCCAATCCCAACAAATTTGAGACTTGGTTTCGCTTACAGAATTCTTGAAGATGAATTTAATTCACTCACTTATACTTTAGATTTTTCTAAATTACTTGTTGATAAAGATACTGCAGGTATGAGTCAAAAATTTTATCGTGCAATGTTCACAACTTGGACAAGCAAGCCGATGTCAGAAGTTATGAGAGAGATTGTAACTACAATGGGATTTGAATATTGGTATGGGAAAAAAGAAGATTTTGCATTTGCTCTTAGAACTGGTTTTTTCTATGAAGATCCCGCTTTTGGAAATAGAAAATTCTTAACGTTTGGTGCAGGAATTCGTTACGATATTTATGGATTTGATTTCGGTTATATAACAACTTCAGTATTTAGAGGTGGTGAAAATCATCCGCTCTCTGATACGTTAAGATTTACATTGTTAGTTGGGTGGGGCACTGTTGCTGAATCAACCAGAGGATTACCAAGAGGGATTTAATTTTAATGAAAAACTTTTTTGCATCTTTTATTTTAGTAATTTTTTGTTTGGGTAGTTTATCTGCCCAAACTTTTTTTAAAAACTCCCCACAAAATTTGTCGCTACAAACTGTGAACATCGATACAGTAAAAATATTGGCTGTGATGGTTCAATATCAAAAAGATAATGATGTTACCACAGTAGGCAACGGTCAGTTCGATTCAATTTATACAAAAGAATATGGCGACTCGATTATTGATCCGCTTCCACACAATCGACAATATTTTGAAGCTCATCTAGAATTTGCAAAAAATTATTATAGAAAAGTTTCCAACAATAAAGTTGTTGTTTCTTATCTTGTTCTTGACTCAGTCTTTACACTTTCAAAACAAATGAGAAATTATTCGCCTCCAATAAAATCAAATGATTTCTCTTTGATGGGTGAAATGACAAAGGAGACATGGCAATTAGTAGAATCAAAATATCCGAACTTAAGATTTTCTGATTTTAATAAATTTGTAATTTTTCATGCGGGAGTTGGAAGAGACGTAACTCTGCCGGGTAGCTTAGGAAATGAGAGAGATATTCCATCTGTCTTTTTGAGTCTAAGTTCTTTGAGAAATATTTATGGACCTACATTTGCGGGATTTCCTGTGCAGAATGGAAATTTCAATATTACAAACTCTGCAATCTTGCCACAAACTCAGAATAGGGAAGTGAGTTCTTTTGCGGGAACTTATCTTTTAGAATTAACAATTAATGGATTGATAGTTTCAGGTATCGGTAGTTTTTTAGGATTGCCTGATCTGTTCGACACCAAGACAGGTTTAACTGCTATTGGAAGATTAGGATTGATGGATGGGCAAGCTATATTTGCTTACAACGGACTTTTTCCTCCAGCACCTTCAGCGTGGGAGCGAATCTTTTTAGGTTGGGAAATTCCAAAAGTATTGTCTCCTAATGATACGGGTGTTGTAAGTTTAGCTGTTAGAAATAAAACTCTTCCACTTGAATCATCAATAATAAAAATTCCAATTTCATCGAGCGAATATTTTTTGATTGAGAATAGGCAAAGAGATGCTAACGGTGATAAAGCAAATATTACGATGTGGGTGAATGGGAGAATCATTCAAAGAAATTTTCAAAAAGATACGACAGGTTTTTATAGTTTCGATATTGACTCACTTCAAGGCGTGGTTATTGATGTAGATGAATTTGATTGGGCTTTACCCGGAAGTGGAATTTTAATCTGGCACATTGATGAAAATATTATTAATCAAAATTTATTGACAAATAAAGTTAATGCAGATATTAATAATCGCGGAATAAAACTTATTGAAGCTGATGGAATAAAAGATATCGGTGTAAAATTTAGAACAATATTTGGCGATGAGTTAGTCGGTGAAGGTACGCAAGAAGATTTTTGGTATAGAGGGAATGAAGCAGATTTATTTAAGAATGTTTTGGATGATGAGTCAAGACCAAATTCAAATTCAAATTCTGGAGCGAGAAGTTTAATTTCATTGAAGAATTTTTCTGAGAATTCAAATAGGATGACATTTAATTTTTCTGTAGGTAATGAATCGCTTGCTCTGCTTAGTTCAACTCAACTTCCCAATTTTGTAAAAGCTGCAAATGTTTCTTCAGCTAATCATCCTTCAAACAATAGTTACTACATTACTGATGAAATTAATTCTAAAGTGTATCAATTAAATCAGGGTGGCACAATTGTTAACACCTTTGATTTATCAGGGCAAAAACCACTTTCATTTTCTTCGGAAAATTTACTAGGTGAAATTGTAAACTATTTGATTGGTTCGAAGAATAACAGAATTCAAATGTTTGCAAGAAAAGTTTCTGGATTATCAACAAGTTTTTTTGACGCAGCAAGTCGAGTTACAACTTCACCAATAATTACAAGTCAGAACGTTGATTCAACAAATTTTATTGTTGGTTTAGAAAATGGAGAAATTTTAAAATTTACTATTACAAGAGCTCGTGACACAGTTTTGGCTGCAAGAGGACTTCTAAAAAATATTTCTTCGGAAGTAAATTTTATTAATTATAACCAAAATTATTATTCAGTAGTTTCTCAAAACAAAATTTTTGGCTCAGACAATTCTACAATAACCTTACCGAATAATATTATTCAATCAGCATTAACAGTGGATGCTGAGAATAATTTTGTAACAGTTGTTTTGGATAGTGAAGGAAAAATTTATTGCATTTCTGATGGTAAAATATTTTCAGAATTCAGAGTTGGAAAGAAAGATGAAGTTTCAACATTTTCGATTGCAGATATTCGAGCAGATGGAAACAATTATATCATCTACAATAAATTGAATAACATTGAAGCGAAAAATTTGAGTGGAGTTAATGCAGATAACTTTCCATACACTTATTTTGGTAATGCTAATTTTATTGGTCAACCATTAGTTGGAAATATACTTAGCGGCTCGAACAATAAAATTATTTCTACTACTGATGATGGGCAAGTTTATGTGATTGATCCACAAAATGGAAAAAGCATCGCTCCATTTCCGATCTCTTCAAGTAAGATTATTCCAAATACTTTGATGATAACAAATAATTCTAACACAGGAAAGAAGACACTTTCAGCAGTTACACAAGAAAACTTTTTTTCTATTTGGGATTTGAAAAAATTATCTTCAGTAAGTTGGAGTGAGAGATTAGGAAATCAATTTAATAATTCGTTCATTCCAAAAGCAACTGGAAGAATATCGCAACTTGAGTTTTTCCCGCAAGCTCTAACATACAATTGGCCTAATCCAGTCTATGAAAATAAAACTTATATCAGATATTTTGTTTCCGAAGATTCAAAAATTGATATTAAAATTTTTGATATAACTGGAAACCTTATTCATCAAATGAATGCAAATGCAATTGGCGGAATGGATAATGAATCTGTTTGGGATGTATCGAATGTCCAAAGTGGAGTTTATCTAACGAGAGTTGAAGCCGTTGCAAATTCAGGCGAGAAAAAATCTCACATAATTAAAATTGCTGTAATCAAATAAGTTTTTAGTATATCGAAAAATCCTAAATGAAAAAAATATTTTTGTTCGCTTTTATTTTAGTTAACGCTAATCTCTATTCACAGTTCACTGATTTTCATCCTGAATTTAATTGGTACACGATTAAAGGGAAAAATATTGAAGTTCATTTTCATGCAGAAGCAGAGCGAACCGCGAGAATAGTGGCTAAAATTGCTGAAGAAGTTTGGGCACCAATCACATCACTTTATCAATATGAACCAGAAACTGTGCATTACGTTATAAAAGATATCGATGATTACTCGAACGGAGCTGCATTTTTCTTTGACAATAAAATTGAAATATGGACGAGTGCACTTGATTTCGATTTACGTGGAACGCACAATTGGCTGCGTAATGTTATTACACACGAGTTCACGCATATGGTGCAAATACAAGCGTCGTTAAAGATGTCACGCCGAGTTCCCGCTTTCTATCTGCAATGGCTTAATTATGAAGATGAACGAAGACCCGATATTCTCTATGGATTTCCGAATTTCATAATGTCATATCCAATTCCCGGAATTAATATGCCCGCGTGGTTTGCAGAAGGAACTGCACAATACATGAGACCTGAGTTTGATTATGATAATTGGGATTCGCATCGAGATATGATTTTGAGAAGTTATGTGCTTGATGGAAATATGTTGACTTGGAATCAAATGGGAGTTTTCGGAAAAAGTAGTTTGGGGAATGAATCTGTTTATAATTCTGGATTTGCTTTAACACGTTACATCGCACAAAAATATGGTGAACCTAAGTTAAGAGAAATTACAAAAGCTCTCGGAAACAAGTTTAATTTTACAATTGACGCGGCTTTTGAAGATGTGCTTGGAAAAGATGGAAATCAAATTTATGATGAATGGAAATTATTTTTAACAAAATCGTATTCGGATAGAATTTCTGAAGTAAAAGAAAATTTAGTTGTTGGTGATACTATTGCAAATATTGGCTTCGGCAATTTCTATCCAACATTTTCTGCTGATGGAAAAAAGGCAATTTATCTTTCAAATAAAACTGCAGACTATTTTGGATTAACTTCTCTTTTTATTTTGGACTTAGAAACTAAAAAAGAAAAATTAATTGTTACGGGAGTTAGATCAACTTTTAGTTTTATTTCGAATACTAACAAAATTATTTACGCAAAACTTTCTGACAAAAATAAAAATAGTTATAACATTCACGATTTATATGTTTATGACATCGATTTAGAAAAAGAGACTCGCCTAACTTTTGGTATGCGTGCCAACAGTCCAAATGTCTCAAAGAGTGGAGACAAAATTATTTTTCTTTTTCAACGGGATGGAACTGCAAATTTAGGAATGGTTGATATCGATGGAAAAAATTTTTTGCAACTAACTTTTTTCCAAAATGGAGAACAAGTTTACAATCCAAAATTTTCTAGTGACGATAGTTTTATAGTCTTTGATTATTCATATCATCACACAAGAGATGTTGCAAAAATAAAAACTGATGGAAGTGGTTTTGAATTTATTATTCAAGAAGGAAGTGATGACAGAAATCCAATTATTGATTTTAATGGAGAATTAATTTTTTCTTCAGACAGAACGGGAATTTTTAATCTTTACAGAAAAAATCTTTCGTCAGGAAAAATAACTCAACTTTCAAATGTTATCGGTGGTGCATTCATGCCTTCAATCGATAGCGTTGGAAATATTTTGTATGCGGGTTATACTTCAACTGGTTACAAAATATTTAAGATAAATGCTGAAACTCAGAGTCGTGTAATTGATGGAAATGATTACGTCTGGCTTGCAAATCCACCACTCGAACAAAATAATTTGAACGGAGATATGCAGAATTTCAATATCAAAGAGTTACGATTTTTTAATGATAAAGAAGTTCCAAATGTTGCGAAACAAGAATACGATGGTGTTTTTACAAAAATGAGTTTCTTTCCATTTTTAAGATTCGACAATTATAACACTTCAAATAAAGTTTTAGATAAGATGAAACCGGGTTTATATTTAACTTCATCTGATATTCTTAATAGATACTCGCTCTTTGCAGGAGCGTCAATAAATGCAAGGTTAGAACGTGATCTCTTTTTTATGTTCGAGTATAAAGAAAAACTTCCAATACTTTTTAGCTTAGGATTAAAGCCCGACTTAGCTTTAGAAATTTTTAATATCTCAAGAAAAGCTGATGTCGATATTTTAATTGAAGAGTTTAGTCCGATTCAAACTGATGTTACTTACAGTTTATTTGAAGTTGCACTCTCAGCAAAGCACAGATTATTTAGTAGAAATCATAATATTGAATTTAGATATAGTTACAGTTCATACACAGCAACGTTGGGAAGTTTTGTTTTTCCCGGAACGACATCGCTTTATCCAGCATTTAGTGATAAATATTTCATCGGAAATAATTTTCAAATTAAATATGATTATCAATTCCAATATCCATATAAGCATTCCGAAATTAATCCGATCCAAACTGCAGTTGAACTAAAATATAATCATGAGTTGAATAAATATAATCCAGATGGTAGTTACTCGCTTGAAGAGGGAATTTTAGTTCCTGAGTATAAAGATTATTCACTTCACAGATTTGAATTGAACACGAAATATGGATTTCAAACTTTTGATAATCACTCATTAACAACAAGACTACGAGTAGGCACAATTCTTGGTCCAACCGTTCCAGACTTTTTTGATTTTTATGTTGCAGGATTAATTGGAATAAAAGCTTATCCGTTTTATTCGATGAGTGGTAATGAAGCTTTGTGGTTAAATTTAACTTATCGTTTTCCTCTCATAACAAATATTGATGCGAGATTCGGACACCTTTATCTCGATAAAATCTTTTTATCAGTTTTTGGTGATGTTGCAAATGCGTGGAATGGAAAAGAAGTAAAGCTAAATCAATTTAAGCGAGGAGCAGGAGCAGAATTAAGATTTGCACTCAATTCATTTTATCTTTTCCCAACATCTGTTTTCGTGAATGCTTCTTATGGCTTTGATAAGTTTGATAGAACTACAAGAAGAGATGAAGTTGTTTCTTATGGCGGAGAGTGGAAATTTTACGGTGGAATTTTATTTGGTTTTGATATTTAATCGAAGGTAACAAAATGTTAAAAAATATTTTTTTCTTTTTCTTATTTAGCACTGTGATATTTTCACAAGAATTAAATGATGAAATTAAACTTGTGGGATCGCTTTCGACTGATTCTAAAATTTTATCAAAATCATTTCAGAATACTCAGGTTAATTATGAAATTAGTTTTGAACAGCAAAAAAAAATTAACCCAATGTTCGCGGGCTTGTTGTCATTGATTGTTCCGGGTGCGGGAGATATTTATGTTGGAAATTATTGGCGTGGTGTTGCTTTCTTAGCAATTGAAGCAGCTACTATTTCTGTTGCGTTGATTTATGAAAATAAAGGTGACGATAAAACTACTGAGTTTCAAAATTATGCAGACCAAAATTGGAGCGTTGTGCGTTACGCAAAATTTCTTAACGAACATGTTTCAGGAAGTCGCATTCCAATTAGCGTTGATGAAAATTTAGCACCTTGGCTCAGAGTAAATTGGGATAGCTTAAATGCAGTCGAGTCAAAAACCAGAATTCACGGAGCAAGCTTTTCGCACAAACTTCATCCTCACGGCGAGCAACAATATTATGAATTGATTGGAAAGTATCATCAGTATCAATTTGGTTGGAGCACTTATCCATTAGATGCAAATGGAGTTCCCGTTGACAATCCAAATTACTTAGCTACAATTCCGCAGCAGATGAGAGACTATGCAGCTCAACGAGGCAATGCGAATAGCTATTATAATGTTGCATCTAAGGCAATCATCGGAATTTATGTAAATCATTTTCTTAGTTCAATTTCAGCAATTTTATCTGCGGCAGCATTTAATAAAAATTTAGCGTTAAATTTACAACTTGAAAGACGTGATATTACGCTTTATGAATCAACTTATTCTCCAAAATTTTCTTTGAAGTATGCTTTTTAAAAAATAGTTGAGAAATCAACTCAGCATTTTATTCAAGATTTTGGGGGTAAGAATTTTTTTCTTTTTCGATTAAACTTATTTTAGAAGATATGAAAACTCCATTAGTAGTAATTGTTGGCAGACCCAACGTAGGAAAATCCACTTTGTTCAATAGACTTATTGGACACAAAGAAGCAATAGTAGATGATCAATCAGGTGTTACAAGAGATCGGAACTATGGCGAAGCAGATTGGAACAATAAAAAATATCGATTGATCGATACAGGTGGTTATGTTCCAAACTCAAAAGAACTTTTTGAAACCGCTATTCGAGAGCAAGTTGATCTTGCAATTGAAGAAGCGGATGTAATTTTATTTGTCGTCGATAGCCGCGCGGGGATTACTCCAGTTGATGTTGCGATTGCAAAAAAACTTCGCAACTCAAATAAAAAATTTTTTCTCTTGGCGAATAAAATTGACTCGCACAACACTGACCAATTAGTTTATGAATTTCACTCGCTTGGTGTTGGTGAGCCTTTCGCAGTCTCTGGAATGGTTGGGAGAGGACTTGGAGATTTTCTTGATCTGTTAACAGGAGAATTTCCCGAGATAACTAATTATGATGAAGATAAGAGATTGAAAATCGCAATCGTTGGAAGACCAAATGTTGGAAAATCTTCTTTGACTAATGCGTTACTTGGTTATGACAGAAGCATCGTTACTGATATTCCCGGAACTACTCGTGACAGTGTTGATTCGGTCTTGAGATATCACGGCGAAGAAATAATTCTGATTGACACTGCAGGGTTGAGAAAAAAAAGTAAGATTGATGGTGGAATAGAATTTTATTCTACTGTAAGAACGTTGAGAGCAATAGGTGAATGCGATGTTGCAATAATTCTGCTCGATTCAATTTTAGGTCTTGAAAATCAAGATCAAAAAATTATTGATGAAGCTGTTCAAAGAAGGAAGGGAATTATTCTTGCAGTAAACAAGTGGGATTTAGTTGATAAAGATACTCACACTGCAAAAATTTATACTGATCAATTAAATTCTAAATTGGGAAATTTAGATTATCTCCCAATAACTTTTGTTTCCGCTTTAACTAAACAAAGAATTTTTAAATTGATAGAACAAGCTAAAGAGATTGAGGCTGAACGAAAGAAAAGAATTCCAACGAGCGAGCTGAATGAATTTCTACAAGAAGAAATTTCTAAACTTCCTCCGCCTTCAACACACACAGGAAGAGAAGTAAAAATAAAATATATGACTCAAGTTGGAGAAAAATATCCTGTGTTTTTATTTTTTACAAATTATCCAAAATCAGTTAATGATAATTATAAACGCTATCTCGAAAAAGCAATTCGAAAAAGATTTGGTTACTTCGGAGTTCCTTTTACAATGAGCTTTAAGGAAAAATGATTAGCAATGAGAAAATAATTGTAGTTGGAGGTAATGCTGCTGGATGCGCTGCTGCAGCCAAAGCTAAACGTGTTAATCCTAATGCTGTCGTTACTTTGTTTGAAGCCTCTCAGTTTATTTCTACCGGAACTTGCGAAATCCCTTATGTACTTTCAGGATTAATTGACGATTACAAAAAAATAATTTTTTTCGATGAAGTGAAATTTAAAGAAGAAAAAAATGTCAATGTTTATACTTCACACTTGGTCGAATCTATTGATAAAAAAAATAAAAATGTTTTAGTAAGAAATTTATCTACTGATGTTCGTTACAATTTTAGTTATGATAAAATTATTTTAGCCACAGGGTCAGTAGCCAACAGAATTTCTGCAATAAATAATTATCAAAATGTTTTTACACTCAAGAATGTAAATGATTTATTAGGCGTTCAAAATTTTATTAAAAATAATAAGAGCAAAAGAGCGTTAGTAATTGGAGCGGGATACATTGGGATTGAAATTTCTGAAGCTTTGAATTTGCTTGGATTGGAAGTAACTCTCATTGATAAAGAAAAAAATCCACTTCCAAATAGCGAAATAGAAATTCAGTTAATAGTTAAGCAGATATTGAATGCTAAGTCTATTGAGTTTTTTCAATGTGAAGACTTTCCTCGATTTATTTCGTCTGATAATAAAATAAATTCTTTCATAATTGATGGACGAAAAAAAGAATTTGATATTGTAATTCAATCTTTAGGGTTTTCCCCAAACATTCAATTAGGAATACAAAGTAAACTCGAGCTTGATAATAATGGAGCGATTAAAGTAAATCAGAAATTACAAACATCGTGCACTAATATTTTTGCAGCGGGAGATTTAATTTCTGTAATAGAATTTCGGACGAATAAACAAATTTATTTACCGCTCGCTTCATTGGCGCATAGTTACGGGCACATTGCAGGCGAAAATGCTGCTGGTGGAAATGTTTACGCAAAACCAATCGTGAAAAATATTTCGCTAAAAATATTTAATAAATTTTTTACCTCTGTTGGATTAACTTCAGATGAAGCAGCAAAGCATAAAATAAATTTCAATTCTGTTGAAGAGATTTCCTCGAACTTAGTTAAAGTCATGCCGAATTCAACATCTGTTTACGGAAAATTAATTTTTGAAAAAAGATGTGGAAAAATTATCGGAGCAAGTTTTTTTGGCGATAAAGAAGTAAGTGGTTATTCAGATCTTATTTCGGCCTTAATAAAACTGCGTGGTACTGTCGATAACTTATCTGAAATAGATTATAATTACACTCCACCACTTTCACCATTTTTAAATATTTTATCCGGGTTAGGAAGAAAAGCGAGAAAGATAAAATGAAGAATAAAAATTTTCTACTTGTCGATCATCCATTAATTAAAAAAGATGTTTCAATTATTCGTGATAAAAATACAAATCCAGAATTTTTTCGTGCAGCAGTAAAACGAATAAGCATAATACTTGCAGCAGAGATTTGTAAAAAATTGGATCTGATTGAGTATGATGTTGAAACACCTTTAGAAATTACCAAAGGACATAAATTAAATCAGGACATTGTTCTCGTACCTGTATTAAGAGCTGGGTTGGGAATGGTGAGTGGATTTCTTGAAATTATTCCTGATGCAAAAGTTGGTCACATTGGATTGAAGCGAAACGAAGAGACGTTAAGACCTGTTGAATATTATTATAAAACTCCCAAAGATTTAGAAAAATCGAAAGTGATTTTGATTGACCCGATGCTTGCAACTGGTGGCTCTGCTTCTGAAGCGATTCGGTTCTTAAAAAATAGAGGTGGAATTGATTGCGTCTTTGCTTGTCTCGTGGCTTCTCCACAAGGTGTAAGCAAAATTGAAGCTGATCATGGCGATATAAAAATATTTTGTGCTTCACTTGATCGCGAATTAAATGAAAAAGGTTACATAGTCCCAGGTTTAGGAGATGCAGGAGATAGAACATTTGGAACGTTATAATTTTTTTTTTCAAATATTTTTATTTTTAGTTTTTCTTTCATCGCTAAATTTTTCACAACGTTTTCCATTTGCTAAAGTTGATGAACTTCTGACGAATGGGATCGCAAGCATGAATAGAGGGGATTACTCACTTGCAGAAAAATATTTTTTAGAATTAAGAAAAGATTATGCGAATCTACCTTTTGGAGATGTTTATCTGGCAGCTGTCGAAATTACTCGTGCATCAGATTTTGGTATTGAGATTAATAAAAATAAAATCAACAACTACTTAGAAAGT
Source organism: Chlorobiaceae bacterium (assembly GCA_013824085.1). Taxonomy (GTDB): domain Bacteria; phylum Bacteroidota; class Ignavibacteria; order Ignavibacteriales; family Ignavibacteriaceae; genus PNNF01. The sequence goes on from PNNF01000002.1 coordinate 104,387, forward strand.
GCTACTCAAAAAGCTAAGGCACTTTATGAACAGAATGAGAATGACCTTTGGAATCGCTACGCTATGGCATTGACAGAAGGATATTGGGCATACTTTGAGGCACTTCAAAAAGATTGGATAGATGCTTTTGCTAAAGGGACTTCATCGATAAATTATTTTGAAGAATGTCTTGAAATAAATAAAAATTTTTCAGAAGCATTTATTGCACTTGGTACTTATAAATATTGGCGTAGTAGAAAAACGGAATCACTAACTTGGTTGCCATTTATTAATGATGAACGCAAAGAAGGAATTGAATTTTTAGAAAAAGCTTCACGAAAAAATTCATACAATAGAGTACTTGCAATTAATTCATTGATTTGGATTTATGTCGATAGAAAAGAAAATGCTAAGGCGGAGCAATTAGCTAATGAGGCAGTAAAATTATTTCCCGGAAATAGATTTCTGCTTTGGGCAGCTGCAAGAGTTTATGAAGCGAGTGACCCAACAAGATCGATCGCAATCTATAATGATTTACTAAGAGAATATTCTGAACTAAAATTAGAGTCACGAGTTAGACCAATAATTGCACGCCACAAAATTGCACAAATGCATTTTCGACTTGGCAATAAAATTGAGGCGATGAATAACCTTAATGAAATTCCTCCTACAATTGAATTGACTGAGAATGAAAAAAAAGTTCTTGGGTCAAGATTAGAACGGATTGAAAATTTTAGGACTAAAGTTGAAAGTTCAGAATAAAAGTATTTTAATTATCAGAAAAGTTTCTTTAATTCGAATTAAAAAAAATATTAGATGAGTATTGCAGCAGCTACGAATAAATTTATGTTGGAAGAACTTCTTACTAACTGCAGAAAGAATCTTTCCAAGCCGCGTCTCGATTTAATCGAGAAGGCATTTGACTTTGCTTCAATTGCTCATGAAAATGATACTAGAGCTTCCAACGAACCTTATATTACTCATCCTTTTGCTGTTGCCAATATTCTTGCTACTGAAATTCCCTTCGATGATGTTTCCGTTGTCTGCGGTTTGTTGCACGATGTAGTTGAAGATAATGCTGAATATACAAGCGATTCTATCAAGAAACATTTTGGTGAAGATATTTCAATAATAGTTGATGGCTTGACAAAAATCAAAAACCTTTTTAAAGGGGCTGATATAAATCAAGGCGAAAACTACAGAAAACTTTTAATGTCAATCTCAAAAGACGTGCGAGTAATAATAGTAAAGTTTGCTGATCGTCTCCACAATATGCGAACAATTGAATATCTTAATCCTGATAAAAGAAAACGAGTTGCAAAAGAGACGCTAGAACTTTATGCTCCACTCGCCCATAGATTTGGACTCGGTAAACTAAAATGGGAGTTAGAAGATTTAGCATTTAAGGAATTGAACAAACAAGCCTACGAAGACATTAAGAAAAAAATTAATAGCAAACGACAAGAGAGAGAAAAATATATTCAGAAATTTTCTGAACCATTAATTCAAAAGCTGAATGAACAAAATTATAAATTTGAAATTAGTGGAAGACCAAAACATCTCTATTCGATTTATAAAAAAATGATAAAGCGTCACAAACCTTTTGAGGAAATTTATGATCTTTTTGCTTTTAGAATAATTATTGATACAGACGATTCGAGTCAATGTTATCATACGTTGGGATTTATTAATCAAATTTATTTACCTGTTCCTGACAGATTTAAAGATTACGTTGCAATACCAAAGTCGAATAATTATCAATCAATTCATACTACCGTAGTTGGTCCGGATGGAATTCTTGTTGAAGTTCAAATCCGAACAAGAAAAATGCATGAGATTGCGGAGCAAGGTGTTGCTGCTCATTGGAAATATAAAGAAGGAAAAGTTGCTCCTGAAAGAACTATTGATGGCTATGTCGGTTGGATTAGAGAACTGCTTGAAAACACTGGCGGAGAAGATCTAAGAAAAAGTATCATTGATAATTTCAAGTTAAATTTATATTCAGATGAAATTTATATCTTCACTCCAAAAGGTGAGTTGAGAAGATTACCACAAAAAGCTACACCGATTGATTTCGCTTTCGAAATTCATTCCAAAGTTGGATTTCATTGTCTTGGAGCAAAAGTAAATCAAAGAATTGTTCCAATTGATACTGTGCTGCAGTCGGGTGATCAAGTAGAAATTCTTACTTCAAAAAATCAGAAACCAAATAAAAGCTGGTTAAAATTTGTAGTAACACAAAAAGCGAAATCAGAAATAAAAAAATTCTTGAATAGGGAAGAAGAAATTTTTGTTATTCAGGGAAAAGAATTATTTGAAAAGAAAATTAAAAAATTAAAATTAGTTTTTAATTCTGACGAAGTTAATAAGCTCGCTAACAATGCTAAGTATGATAACTCTCGACAATTGTATAAAGAAATTGCGCAAGGCAAAGTAAATTTAGATGAACTGCTTACAGTTCAAACTGAAAAAGATGATAAAAAAGTTTTTGATGTGAATTTAGAATTTGAAACATTTCAAAACTATGCGAGAACGACGGGAGGCTCACTTGTAGTTGATGGTGAGTCATCACAGATGCTCTATTCTTATTCAAAGTGTTGCAATCCAATTCCCGGCGATCCTGTTGTTGGATTTGTAACCGTTGGCGAAGGTGTGAAAATACATCGAAAAAATTGTAAGAATTTAATTTCTATTTTAGAAAAAGAGCCAGAAAAAATCCAAACCATCCAGTGGCCAAAAATTGAAAGTTCATCTTTCATAGTTGCACTCACAATTAGAGGTTCTGATTCGCCAGGAATATTGCATGAAATCACAAACACTATTGTTACATACAAAAATACTAACATCAAATCGGTGAACATCGATTCTAAACACTCGGGCTTTGCTGGCTTCATCAGTCTTTACGTAACGGATCTTGAGCATCTACAAAGAATAATTGATCGATTGAAAAAATTGAAAGGCGTCTCTCACGTAGCACGCTTAGAGAGTGTGATTAATTGATGTCAGAGACAAGATTTATGGCTATCGATTTTGGACGCAAGCGAGTTGGATTAGCGATGAGTGATCCATTTAAAATTTTTGCTTCGCCATTAAAGACACTTCAGAATGATCAGTTTTTATTGAGTAGCATAATAAAAATAATTGAAAATTTGAATGTAGAATTAATTATTATTGGTTATCCAATTCGTGAAGATGGGAACAAAGGCGAATTGTGTGACGATATTGATAAATTTAAAAAAAAATTAAGTGCATTAACTAAAGTTCAAATTATTTATCGCGACGAGATGTACACATCTGAACTTGCGAAGAAAAAAGTATTTGAATCAGTAACAAAAAAATCGAAACGAAGAGAAAAAAGTTTGATTGATATGAATGCAGCAGCAATTTTGTTACAAGAATATTTAGATGATGGAGAAAAATTGGAATTTCTTGCTCCCCAACTGAAATAAAATAAATAAAATAATTTCAGATTCCGTTTGACATTTGAGGGAGCACAGTATATTTTTGAAGCTATAAATAACATTAAATAAATGGAGTATTACATGTCTCTTGACGCACTTGGAATGATAGAAACAAAAGGATTAATCGGTGCAATAGAAGCTGCCGATGCAATGGTAAAAGCAGCAAAAGTTGAATTAATTGGAAAAGAAACAATTGGTGGTGGCTATGTTACCGTTATGGTCCGTGGCGACGTTGGCGCAGTGAAAGCAGCTACAGATGCCGGAGCAGCAGCAGCACAAAGAGTTGGTGAATTAGTTTCAGTTCATGTAATTCCACGACCACATTCAGAAGTAGAATCTATACTTCCGAAAAAAGTAAAGTAAATTGATTTAATATGCCGCAAGCACTTGGTTTAGTTGAAACTAAAGGCTTGGTGGGAGCAATTGAGGCCGCCGACGCTATGCTGAAGGCGGCTAATGTTAAGCTTATTCGCAAGGAAAAGATTAATCCCGCTTTAGTTACTATTCAAATTATTGGCGATGTTGCCGCCGTTAAATCAGCCGTTGATGCCGGTGCCGCCGCTGCTCAACGGGTGGGACAATTAGTCTCTACTCATGTTATTCCTCAACCCGATTCTCAACTCATCGAAATTATTCCTGAATTAGATGAACCGCTCTACTCAAGCAAAAAGAAAAATAATAAAATTGATAACTCGCCTGAGAGCAATATTATTACTGAAGTAAAAGAAGAGACGGTTTTAAGTGAAGAAAAAGTTGAAGTAATAGAAGATGAAAAAGTTGAAGTAATAGATGAAGAAATAATCACAGAAGAAGAGATTAAAACTTCAGAAATAATTGAAATTGAAACTGCAAAAAAAAATGAAGTAGAAACTTTTGAAAATATTGTAGTAGAGATTGCAGAGAAGATTGAAGAAAAAATTCCTGAAGCTGAAGAAGAAAAAATTGTTGAGAATGTTTCCGAAGAAAAAATAGAAGAAACTCCTGATTTAAAAATTGAAAAAAAAATTAAAAATTCTTCTGTGAAAAAAGAGAAAAAAAATGGCAACTCTAAATTTTTCGAACCTGAAAGCGAAGAGGAAATTGGGTATGATCTTTTTTCTCATGCTCGATTGCATAGCAAAGATGTGATTGCAAGATTAAGAGAAGAAGCACTGAAAGAAGTTCAAAGAGAACAGGAAGAAGTGACAAGCGAAAGTCAAGATATAGAGACTTCTGAATCCAATATAGAGTTGGAAGAGTTAAAGAACTTAAAGCTTGAAGAGATGAACGTTCATCAATTAAGAAAACTTGCACGTAGTACAAAAAATTTTCCGATACAAGGGAGACTAATTTCTAAAGCAAATAGAAAAGAACTTATAGAATATTTTTATAAGCTCTAATTATTTCTCCTTTTTTTTTAAGCTCATCATTCCATACTTTTAAGTGTGAAGAAAAAAATTATTTTAATAGTAGTCTCGTTTTTTTTATCGACCATTATTTGGATCTCGATAAATCTTACCAATGAATATTACTACACATTAACTCTTCCTTTGAGAATTGTAAATCTCCAAGAAGGTTATTCGATTGCAAGTAAAATTCCTGAGGAGATTGCTGTAAAAATTAAAACTAATGGATGGAAAATAATTGCTCTCTCTCTCAGCAACAAAAATGAATATCACGTTAGATATAGCCACGACACTGCACGAACAAATATTAATCTCGCAAATTCGATTTCTGAAAATCCTTGGCTAACTTCTGATATACAATTTATCGATATCATTCCAAAAAATATTTATTTAGCTTTAGACAAAAGAATTGAATCGAAGTTGCCCGTTAAACCTCTTCTCGATTTAACTTTCAGAGAGGGTTTTGGACTTTCACATCCAATCACATTTTCTCCAGTTTATCTTGCAGTTTATGGATCGCAAGCACTACTCCGAACTGTTGATACTATCTTTACAAGAAGAACTGTCTTGAGAGATCTTGAGGAGAGCACAACAATAAATTTAGCAGTTAGACAAATAAATGGAATTGAGATTGAACCCGATTTTATTAGCGTTCATCTCGACGTCCAAAAAATTGTTGAAAAAGAGATTCAAAATATTAGAGTAAAATTAACTAACGTTCCTATGGATAGAAGCGTCTTGCTAATTCCTTCTGAAATATCAGTAACAGTTAGAGGGGGAATAAATATTTTAGGAAGATTATCTTCTGATGATATTATTGCGTCGGTTGATTACAAAGATTTATATATTGATACTCTTGATTTTGTAACTCCAAATATTGTTCTTCCTCAAAATGTAGAACGTCTATTTTCCAAACCTGAATCAGTAAAATTTATTATTAAGAAATTCTAATTTATGTTTATAACATTCGAAGGTATAGATTTTTGTGGTAAGTCAACACAAGTAAAAATGTTGAAAGAATTTTTATTATCACAAAACAAAAATGTAAAAATTATTCGTGAGCCCGGCGGAACAGAAATTTCTGAACTCATCAGAAATATTTTGCTCGATAAAAAAAATTTGATGATGTCGATTGAATCTGAAATATTTCTTTTCTCTGCTGCTCGTGCACAATTAGTTAATGAAGTAATTATCCCCGAATTAAATAAAGGGACGTTTATTATTTCTGATAGGTTTCACGATTCAACTACTGCTTATCAAGGCTATGGCAGAGGCATTCCGCTCGATTTAGTAAACCAAATAAATTTATTTGCAATCGCAAAGAGATTACCTGATCTCACTTTCATTATTGATATCACAGTTGATGAAGGCGAGTTAAGAAAACAAAATACTAAAGGAATTGAGCTCGATAGAATGGAGATAGAAAAATTAGATTTTTTTAGAAGAGTTCGGAACGGCTATCTTCAGATGGCGAAAGATGAAAAGAGATTTATTGTAATAGATGGGTCAAAGAGTGTTGAAGAAATTCACTCGTTAATTGTTGAGCATATAAAAAATTTTATCAAGGAAAAGTAGATGCACAAAAAAAAAATTAAATACATAGTTCTCTCATTATCTCTCGTTTTATTTTCTGGTTTCTTTTTTGTTACCAAAGATCTTTACTTCGAGATAGGGAAGAACATTGATATTTTCACTCGAGTATATAAAGAAATTACATTCAATTATGTAGATGAAATCGATCCAGAAAAATTTCTTCGTGCGGGAATTCAAGGAATGCTAAGCACACTCGATCCTTACACCGTCTTCATTGACGAAAAAAGAAAAGATGATATTGACTTGATAACGACAGGAAAGTATGGTGGCATTGGAGTGTCGATTGGAATTCGTGAAAAGCAAGTTGTAATTGTTGAAGTGATGGATGGTCATTCTGCACAAAGGCAGGGAGTTCGTATTGGTGATGTGATAATCAAAGTGGATGATTTAAATGTTAGCGATGAAAATTTTGAAGAAGTCTCACCGCGTGTAAAAGGCGAGCCCGGAACTTATCTAAATTTAAAAGTAGTTCGCAATGAAGCTAATGACACAATTAATTTTTCTTTAGTTCGCGAAGAGATTGCAATAAAAAATATTCCTTTCTATGGCTTCTATCCTGAAAACTCGAACAACGTTTACATTCGATTGATTGGATTTAATCGTTCTGCTGGTGCTGAATTAAGAAATGCTCTACAAGAATTAAAAGCTCAGAAAGAGATTAAAAGTATTGTGCTTGATTTACGTGGAAATCCCGGTGGGCTGTTGGATGTTGCAGTAGATATTTCAAATCAATTTTTGAAAAGTGGTGACTTAATCGTATCAACTAAAGGAAGAGACTCCGTATCGATTCGGCATTATTACGCAACGCAGGAGCCATTGCTACAAAATAATCGTTTAGTAATTCTTGTTAATGAAGGCTCTGCTTCTGCATCTGAAATTGTGGCAGGTGCAATTCAAGATCATGATCGTGGTGTAATAGTTGGAACAAAATCTTTTGGTAAAGGATTAGTTCAAACAATTGTTCCATTGTCTTTTAATACTTCATTAAAAATAACTACTTCAAAATATTTTACTCCGAGCGGAAGAAGTATTCAAAGAATTGATTACTCAAAAGAAAATAATGTGATAGTTAATCAAGACAGTATTATTCCAACTCCATTCTCTACTGATAACCATAGAAAAGTTTTTAGTGGCGGTGGAATTGCTCCAGATTCAGTAGTTAAACTAAATGACTATTCCGAAATAGTTAAAGATCTTTTGGCTAAAGGGATAATATTTAAGTTTGCAAATCAATTTTATGAAAGCAATACGGCAATAAATTTTTCTCAAATCAATGACGAAAAAATGTTTTTGGAATTAGAGCAATTCTTGAAGAGAGAAAAATATCGATATGAATCTGACTTAGAGAAAAAAATAAATGAAGTTGCGGTTCTGACTGCTCAAAATAAAGTTTATTCAGAATTTAATTCGCGAATTAATTCTCTAAAAAATGATATTAAAGATTTGACTCAGGCTTATCTTAAAGAGAGCAAACAGGAAGTGATAAGAGAAATTAGAGAAGAGCTTGCGAGTAGATATTTAGGGACTGCAGGAAGAATTAAAGAGATTTTGTCAAGTGATAATCAATTTTTGATTGCGCTCGATATTTTGAAGTATGAAAATATTTATAATAAAATTTTAAATAAGTAATTTTATGACACCATCAATTCTGGAGAAAATAAAATCAATTGTTGGAACGAAAAATTATTCCGATTCAATTGAAGATAAAATTTGTTATTCGTATGATGGAACTCCAATCTTAAATACAAAACCTGAGGCAATTGTTTTTCCTGAAAATGAAGAACAGATTTCTCAGTTGATGCATTTGGCGAACCAAGAAAAATTTGCTATCGTTCCGCGGGGCGCTGGCACAGGTTTAAGCGGCGGCTCAGTACCAACTGAAAATTCAATTGTGTTGGTTATGACTAAATGGAAAAATATAATTGAAATTGATGAAGCAAATTTAACTGCACTCGTAGAGCCGGGAGTTATTACTGCTCAACTCCAAAAAGAAGTAGAGAAGAGAAATTTATTTTATCCTCCAGATCCCGGAAGTATGAATGTTTGCACAATCGGCGGCAATGTTGCTGAGAATGCTGGTGGTTTGCGTGGCTTGAAATATGGAGTTACAAAAAATTATCTTCTTGGACTTGAGATGGTTTTGCCAAATGGAGAACTTCTAAAAACCGGCGGAAAAAATATGAAAGATGTAGCCGGATATAATCTGCGTGATTTTATTGTTGGCAGCGAAGGGACACTTGGAGTTTTCACAAAAATATTATTGAAGTTAGTTCCAAAGCCAACAGATTCAGTTACAATGCTTGCTTACTTCGATAAATTAATTGATAGTGCAAAAGCTGTTTCAGATATTGTAGCCAATAGAATTACGCCTTGTATGATTGAGTTCCTCGACAACACGACAATAAATTGCGTCGAAGAATATACAAAAATTGGATTGCCGATTAATTCAGAGGCGATATTATTGATTGAAGTCGATGGTCGCGGAAGCAGTGTAAAAGAAGATGCAGAAACTGTCCTCAATATCTTAAAGAAAAATAATGCATCAAATGTTCAAAGTACTTCTGATGAAGCTGAATCGATAATTTTAAAAACTGCAAGACGTAGTGCTTTCTCAGCATTAGCAAGAAGAAGACCCACAACTATATTGGAAGATATAACTGTCCCAAGAAGTGAACTCGCAATTATGATTGAGAAGGTTCAAGAAGCTTCAAAAAAATATGATGTTATGATTGGAAACTTTGGACACGCGGGAGATGGAAATCTTCATCCGACTTGTTTAACAGACGAACGCGACAATAATGAGATTAACAAAGCTCACCTCGCAATTGATTTTATTTTTAATGAAGCAATAAAACTTGGTGGAACTATAACAGGTGAACATGGAATTGGTTTAGCAAAGAAAAATTATTTAGAGCAAGTCGCTGGAATTCCGGGAATTGAATTTATGAAAAAAATAAAAGCAGCTATTGATCCAAATAATATTTTAAATCCTGATAAAATTTTTTCGATGAAACCTCGTTGCGAGGGTTCACTTCCAAATAAGCAAAATCAAATTGGCGAGTTTACACATAGTCATAATCATTGATGATGAACTCAATCGACAAAAATAATCTTCTTGCGATCTTACCAAATGATGATGTTTTATCGCAATGTATGCACTGCGGAATGTGTTTGGCAACGTGTCCAACTTACGAATTAACAATGCAAGAAAAATCATCTCCACGTGGAAGAATTAGATTAATAAAATCTGTTGCACGCGGTGAATTAGAAATAACACCAGCTTTCGTGAAAGAGATGAGTTACTGTCTCGATTGTCAAGCTTGTGAAACTGCTTGTCCTGCAAGCGTAAAATATGGGTCAATGGTTGAAGCTGCGAGAGTTATGATTTCAAATGGTAAGAGTGGAAGAACTGTTGGAAATTATGTAAAGAAATTCGGAATGAATTTTATTATTGCAGAAAAAATATTTTTAAAAATCACTGCGAATATTTTAAAGTTTTATCAACGCTCAGGTATGCAAAAATTAATTCATAAATCTAAAGTGATGAATTTGTTTTCAAAAAATTTATCAGAGATTGATAAACTATCTCCCAGAATATCAGATGTTTTTTCCGATAAAATAATTAAAGAAATTAATATGCCTTATGGAGAAGTGAAACATAATGTTTTGTTTCTCTCTGGTTGTATAATGAATGTTGCTTTCTCTGAAATAAACCAAGACACTTTAGAAATTTTGCTTCAGAATAATTGCAAAGTGATTTGTCCGAAGGCGCAAGGTTGCTGTGGTTCTTTGCACGCTCATTATGGTGAATTACCAAAAGCTGTTGAACTTGCAAAACATAACTTAGAAATTTTTTCTAAATATGATTTTGATTTTCTTGTGTCTAACTCTGCGGGCTGCGGAGCATTTATGAAAGAATATGTTCACTTGTTTGAAAATGATCCGAAGTTAGCGGAGAAGGCGAAAATATTTTCTTCAAAAATTTTAGACATAACCCAATTTATTACTTCAATTGAACTCAATAAAAATATAGGGACAATAGATGTTCCTGTTACTTATCACGATGCATGTCATTTGTGTCATACACAAAAAATTACAAAAGCTCCGAGAGATTTTCTAAAATTAATTCCGGGATTATCAATAATTCCGCTTGAAGAGTCGATGTGGTGCTGTGGTAGTGCAGGCATTTATAACGTTGTTGAATATGAAGACTCTATGAAAATATTAGAAAGAAAGATGAAGAATATTAGTTCAACAAAAGCAAAAATTGTTGTTACTGGAAATCCGGGATGCATTGGACAAATAAAATATGGTGCTGAAAAATTTAATGTAGATATCGAAGTTATTCATCCCGCAACTTTGATGAACAGAGCATATAAAAATTACAAAAGTTCTTAAACTCTCTTTTGGGTTGAATAATTAAGAGAATATTTTTTTATAAAATAATTTTCTTATTAAAAAGAATTTTTTAGATTGAATTAGAATTTTCAAGAAATTTCGCAAAGTAATATTAAAATCTAAGAGGACAAAACGATTCCAATATTTACTACTTCTATAACATTATTTTTATTAAATAGTTTTCTCCGTATTCAGGGGAATCAAAAATCTTTTTAAGTTCACTTAAGGGCAAAAGATGACAAATAGTTTTATTGATTACTTAATACGTGTTCGACTTCCAATAACAATTTTCGTTGCTATATGTGCATTCGCTGTTACATATTTTGCGTCGAGAGCTGAACGAGATGGAGTTGGCTACACACCTGATCAACCAATTGCATTTTCACACAAATTGCATGCGGGACAATTAAAAATTGATTGTCAATACTGTCACACAACAGTTGAGAAATCTCGCTTCGCTTCAATTCCTTCTGCTTCTACTTGTATGAATTGTCACGTGGTTGCGAGAAAAGATAGACCTGAAATAATTAAATTAACAAAGATGTACAATGAAGGAAAACCTATTCTTTGGAATAGAATTCATAAAGTCCCGGACTATGCGTACTTCAATCACTCGAAGCACGTCAACAAAGGCATTCAATGTCAAAGTTGTCATGGCAATGTTGAAGAGATGGAAAAAGTCGGACAGATGAATTCATTCACAATGGGAGCTTGTTTGGATTGTCATAGAAATCCAGAAGCAAGAATGCCTTATTTGAAGAATGTAAAAAAAGGTCCCGACAATTGTTCAGCTTGTCATAGATAAAAATAATTTGTAAATGAATAAATAATGGCACAAACAAAGATGGAAAGAAAAAAATTTTTTTCAACAATTGGATTTTCGATACTTGGTTTATTTGCTCTCAAATCTTTTCCTTTTGGAAAATTATTTGCAAGAAATTCTAATACAAAAAAAAATAAAATTACTGTAAAAATTAACCCCGATGCAGTTAGCAGAAAATCAACAGGTGTTCAGAATGGCTGATAATAAAGATCAAAATCTCGATGTAAACTATTGGCGAAGTTTTGAAGAATTAAATGGTGATGTAAAATCACTTAAACTAAAACATGATGAATTTCATGAAGGCGTTACTGAAGACTTTGACCCTGAAAAAAATCTTTCTGGAATTTCACGAAGAAAATTTTTAGCACTTGTAGGCGCCTCTGCAGCACTGGCGGGAGCAGGTTGTTCTGATTACAGAGAAAAAGGTGAGATTGTTGCTTACAACAAAAAGCCCGAAGAAATTGTAATTGGAAAAGCAAATTATTATTCTTCAACTTGCTCGAGCTGTTCACTTGCTTGCGGTATATTAATTAAGACTCGCGAAGGACGTCCAATAAAAATTGATGGAAATCCAGATCATCCAATCAATAAAGGAAAAATTTGCGCTAAAGGTCAAGCAAGTATTTTGAATCTTTATGATCCTTCAAGATATCAAAGACCAACAAAAGGAAATTTTGGATTTAGAAATGATATCGATTGGAAAACTGTTGACAAAGAAATTAAAAATATTTTAACTACAAATGATGGAAAAGAAATTGCCATCGTTCTGCATAAAGTAAATTCTCCTACTGCAATAAAAGTATTAGAAGAGTTTAAAAATAAATATCCAACTCTAAAATTTTATTATTATGATTTGTTTGACGATGGAGCTAAACTTTCTGCTTTTAGAAAAACACATGGAGTCGCAGCATTACCTGTAATAAAATTTGAAGATGCAAAAATTATCTTAGCGTTAGAAGGTGATTTTTTAGGAGTTGATGGAAACAAATTAGAGCAAGGAAGAAAATTTGCTGAACGAAGAGATGTTGATGATACAAAAAACTTTAGTCGAGTCTATTCGGTAGAAGGAAATTTAAGCATAACTGGAATGAATTCAGATTACCGCTTAAGACTTAGCCCCGTTCATCAATACGAGTTTGTGGCTTCTTTACTGAACGAATTAATTTTAAAAAGAAATATTGGCGGCATTGCTTTAGATGGTGTTGCAAGAGAAGTCGTCTCAAGCGTTTCACTTGATTCTTTTGCATCAAAACATGACTTAGACAAAAATGTTTTAAAAAGTTTAGCTGATGATCTTGCAAATCATAGAAGTGACGTATTAGTTTTTGCGGGAAGTATTCTAAATGAAGAAACTCACATTCTAGTAAATTTATTAAATGAAGTTTTAGGAAATTCAAAATTATTTTCTACTACTGAGATTAATGAAAACCTGCATGAATATTCATCAAAAACAGAAATTGAAAATTTAGTTCAATCAATGAAAAACGGAAATGTAAAACTCCTAATTCATTTTGACTCCAATCCTGTTTATCATCTTTCAAAAGATTTTGATTATGAGAATGCACTAAAGAATGTTGCGAACACTGTAACACTCTGTATTGAAGAGAATGAAACTGCAGCGCTTAGCAATTATGTTTTACCAATAAATCATAATTTTGAATCTTGGGGTGATGCATCAGTGCGTAACGGACTCTTTAGTTTGTTGCAACCAGTAATTTCCCCACTTTATGATACTCGTCAAAAAGAGGCGATTCTATTGCATTGGATGAATGATAACGTCGATAACTTCGATGATAAACAATACCTAAATTTTCTGAAAAATAATTGGATGACAAATGTTTATCCAAAAATAAATAGTCCATTAACGTTCGATCGATATTGGAATATTTCACTTCACGATGGTGTTTCGCAGGCAAAAAATAAGAGCCAAATAAATTATCAATTTAACAGAGCTGCACTTAACTCAATAAACAAGCCGAAAGTGAGTGGAAACTATTGTTTAACGCTAACCGAAAATCTTAATATCGCTGATGGAAGATTTGCAAACAACGGTTGGTTGCAAGAATTACCACATCCGATTTCAAAAGTTACTTGGGACAATTACGCAGCAATCTCTCATCAAACTGGAAAAAAAATAAATTTAAAAATCAACGATCTTGTTGAGATTAGCGTCCATGGAAAAACAAAAATTTTCCCCGTTGTACTTCAGCCGGGCTTAGCAAATAATTTTATTAATATCGAATTGGGATTTGGTAGAACGCATTGTCCTGTGATTGCAGCCGATGTTGGAGTAAATGCAAATCATCTTTTGAGTAAAGAAAATTTTGGTTCATCTAATTTGTATGATAACGTAACTATCAAAAAAGTTGATGGAAAAGGAACAGTAGTTACAACTCAAGAGCATCATAATTACGATGAAGCATTGATTCAAGAAGCTCACAAAAAAAGATTTATTATTATTGAAGGAACTGTTAATCAATATTTAAAAGATCCTAAGTTTGTTCAAACAAGACCGAGACACACTTTAAAAAATATTAACAAAGAACATGAATATAAAGATGTGAAATGGGCGATGTCCATTGATCTTAATAAATGTATTGGTTGCGGAGATTGTGTTGTTGGTTGTAATGTTGAAAATAATATTCCGATAGTTGGCAAAGACCAAGTTGGAAGAGGTCGCGAAATGCAATGGCTACGAATAGATAGATATTATTCGGGAACTCCAGAAAATCCAAAAATAAATGTTCAGCCAATGCTTTGTCAACACTGCGATCAAGCTCCGTGCGAAAATGTTTGTCCCGTAGTTGCTACTACGCACAGTCCTGATGGATTGAATCAGATGATTTATAATAGATGCGTTGGAACAAGATATTGTTCAAATAACTGTCCCTACAAAGTACGAAGATTTAATTTTTTCAATTTCAGAGACAATCTAAAAAATTCATACTATGAACAAGACTCAATCAGTCTGCTTCATAATCCTGAAGTTACTGTAAGGTCGCGTGGAGTAATGGAGAAATGTACTTTTTGTATTCAAAGAATAATGGATGCAAGAGAAGAGGTGACAAGATCAGGAATTAAGTTAAAAGGAACTGATGTTAAGACTGCGTGTCAAGAAGCATGCAATACAAACGCAATCAAGTTTGGAGATATGAACGATCTTGAAAGTGAAATTAATAGATACAGAAATCATGATTTAGGATATGTAGTTTTAGAAGATACAAATGTTAGACCAAATGTTACATACATTGCTAAATTAAGAAATTCTCATTCGGAGGAAATGTAGTGAGTATTGTCGATTATCGTCATGAGTTACCTGTAGTTGAGGGGCGTTTAACTGCTCGTCAAATTGAAGAGATTATTGTAAAACCTCTGGGTGAAAAACCTGACAAAAAATATTTTATAGCACTTGCAATTTCATTGACTGCTCTGGGAATCGGAGCGGTGAGTGTATTGTGGCTTCTACTAAAAGGAACAGGAATTTGGGGTTTGAATCAGCCAGTTGGTTGGGCGTTTGATATTACTAACTTTGTTTTTTGGGTTGGTATTGGACACGCAGGAACATTGATCTCAGCGATTCTTTTTTTGCTTCGACAAAAGTGGCGAACAGGAATTGCAAGATTTGCCGAAGCAATGACAATTTTTGCTGTTATGACCGCATTGATTTTTCCCATTCTTCATACGGGTCGCCCTTGGTTAGCGGGTTATCTGATGCCTTATCCAAATCAGCACCAATTGTGGGTGAACTTCACTTCGCCACTTGTGTGGGATGTCTTTGCAGTATCAACATATTTTATAGTCTCTTTCGTTTTTTGGTATGTTGGATTGATTCCCGATTTTGCAACGTTGCGAGACAGAGCAACTTCACAATTAAAAAAAATCCTTTATACAGTTTTTAGTTTAGGTTGGAGAAATTCTCACAGAAACTGGCAACATTATGAAAAAGCATATATGTTATTAGCTGGATTCGCAACTCCACTTGTATTATCTGTTCATACAATTGTATCATTCGATTTTGCAGTCTCGATTATCCCCGGCTGGCACACAACTATATTCCCACCTTACTTTGTAGCAGGAGCAATTTTTTCTGGGTTCGCGATGGTGGTTACTGTATTGATATTTGTTCGTAAAATATTCAATATGGAAGAGATGATTACAATGAACACGCTGGAGAAGATGAATAAAATAATGCTCGCAACGGGCTTGATGGTTGGGTATGCTTACTCGATGGAGTTTTTCATTGCTTGGTATAGCGGAAATCCATTTGAACAATTTATTTTTCTGAATAGAGCACTTGGTCCTTATGCTTGGGCATATTGGATAATGGTAAGTTGCAACGTTCTTTCACCGCAATTATTTTGGTTTAAGAAAATTAGAAGATCGATTCCTGCAATGTTTGTGATTTCAATATTAATCAATATAGGAATGTGGTTTGAGAGGTATGTTATTGTAGTTTCAAGTTTACATCGAGATTATCTCCCTTCAAGTTGGGGATATTTTGTTCCAACAATTTATGATTTTGGAGTATTGATTGGAAGTTTCGGTTTATTTTTCACGTTGGTAATATTGTTTACTAAAGCATTACCAGTTATTTCGATATCAGAAGTGAAAGCAGTTGCTGATAACGCACAACCTTCGCATCATGGAGGAAACCACTAATGAAACGTTCAGAAAAACTCTATTCGGTTTCAGCAATTTTTAATTCACCTGATGATATAATTTCTGCTGCAAAAAAAACTGAAGCAGCGGGTTATAAAAATTGGGATGTTCATACTCCATATCCGATTCACGGAATGGATAACGCAATGAAACTAAAACCTTCTAAACTTGGATATGTTACTTTGACTTTCGGTTTAACAGGTGCGGTCGTAGCTTTATTATTTATGTATTGGGCTCTCTCAATAAATTATCCGATGAATATTGGCGGCAAACCATTTTTTGCGCTTCCCGCATTTATTCCTGTTACATTTGAAGTTACAGTATTGTTAGCAACTGTATGCACAGTGTTGGGAATGATAACATTCTTCTTCTGGTTTCCGAACAATTCGCATCCACTTCACGATACGCAGTATATGAAAACTGTCGCAGTCGATAAGTTTGGAATAACAATTGAAGCAAGCGATCCACAATTTGATGAAGCAAAAGTTTCAGAATTTCTTCGTTCAATCGGTTCAACTTCTTTAGAAAAAATTTATTTCCCGATTGAAGAAAAACGAAAAGTATTTGAACCAAAATTTATTTTTTTCCTCGTCGCAATTACTTTTGTTGTTTCAGGCAGCACTTATTTTGCATTAAATAAATTGATGTACATGGATCCATTCAATTGGATGATGGAGCAGGATAGATTGAATCCACAACATTCAAGCGAAATGTTCAAAGATAATTTTGGAATGCGTCCACCAGTTGAAGGAACAGTTGCAAGAGGATATTTGCCTTATGAATTTAAGGGTAAACCCGAACCAACCGTACCACTTGTTAATCCAGTATTCCCAACAGAAAAAGCTTTGGCACTTGGAAAGAAAAAGTATGATACATTCTGTTCTTCTTGTCACGGTTGGTATGGAGATGGTGCAGCACGATTAAATAATCAGTATCCAAATCCGCCAAGTTTCCATTCAGCAAAAGTAGTGAATTGGGCAGATGGAAATATTTATCACGTAATAGTTAATGGTCAAAACGTTATGTCTTCATATGCTGCATTGCTAACACCTGAAGAGAGATGGTCAGTCGTGTTATATATTCGTGCATTGCAACGAGCAAAGAATGCAACCGTAGAAGATATTAAGAAGATTAAGTAGGAGTTTCTCGAAAAATGGCTACAAAAAATCTAGAATATATTAAAAAAGAACTTCCTAAAAGTTTACAAAAGCTTGGACTTACTCTTGTTTTAATTGGACTTGCAATCGGAATATTTTTATTCTTGCTGGATCCACAAAGAGCTACGTTCAGTTATTTGTTGACATTTATGTTTGTGATGAGCATTGGGATTGGCGCACTTTTTCTTGTGGCACTCGAATATATTGCAGGGGCAGATTGGAGCACGCCAATAAGAAGAATAGTAGAATTTTTTGCCGGTGCAATTCCTCTTCTTTTGGTTTTGGTAATTCCTCTTTTGTTAAATATGAAAGAACTTTTTCTTTGGACAGACACTGAATTACTGAGGGCTGATTATATCATGAGTGGAAAAGAAGCATACTTGAATGTTCCTTTTTTCATTATTAGAGTTGCTGTTGTGCTGGGTCTTTGGACACTTTTTTATTTTCTATTAACTAGAAATTCTAGAAAGCAAGACTCAACAAAAGATCAATCACTCACAACAAAGAATATCAAAATCTCAGCAATCTTCATCCCGATTTTTGCAATTACAGTTACAATTGCTGCAGTTGATTGGCTAATGACTCTTGAACCACTCTGGTTCTCAACAATTTTTGGAGTTTATTTTTTCTCTGGCTCTGTTGTTGTTACACTTTGTGTTGTAACTTTAGCCGTAGTGCTTTTAAGGGAGCATGGATATTTACATCCAAAGATGATAGATGATCATTATTATAGTTTGGGTGCGTTAATTTTTGCTTTCGTAAATTTTTGGGCTTACATCGCGTTCTCTCAATATCTTCTTATTTGGTATGCAAATTTACCAGAAGAAACTTTTTGGTTTATAAATCGGTGGAAGGGCGGATGGGTTTTCGTCTCGTTGTTTTTAATCTTTACTCACTTCGTTGTTCCTTATGCAGTGCTACTGTCACAGCCCGCAAAGACGAATGCTAAGAAATTAAAATTTATTTCGATATGGTTAATTTTTGCTCACGTAGTTGATCTTTATTGGTTGATAATGCCGCAGTTTAAAACAACCAATCATGCTTTTTATCTTTATCTTATGGAATTTGGATTTCCAATAGCGGCAGTTGGATTTTTTATTCTGTTGATTTATTATAAATCGCAAAAAAATAATATGGTTCCAATTGGTGATCCTAAATTAGATCGCGGACTTAACTTTAGATTATAAAAATTTAAAAAAAATATTTTATGGATACAAAATTTTCTTTAACTGAATTATTGAAAAACCCTTTAGCTCAATTAGCTTCGGCTTACTTTTTTATTTTGCTTGCGTTGGTGGGATTAGGATTTTTCTACATAAATCAAAATCCTGCAATAATGCAAAACAAAGTTCCTGCTGTTGTTAAGGATACTACAAATCTAATCGTTCCTTTGGAGGTTCAAGAGCCGAGAATTAATCCCGGCATCGATCTCAAATTATTGACTGTGCCTGACCAAGCACTTCTCGACAAAGGGAAACAGTTGTACGATGCAAATTGTGCTTCGTGTCATGGTAGCACAGGAAGTGGAGATGGTGTTGCGGGTGCTGTGATGAATCCAAAACCAAGAAATTTTCGACTCGAAGCTGGTTGGAAAAATGGAAGAAAAGTTTCGGAAATTTATTATACGCTGCAGAGTGGACTAATAGCAACCGGAATGCCCGCGTATGATTATTTAGCTCCATACGATAGAATTGCAATGATAAAATATCTTCGTACTTTTATGACGAACGCACCTGTCGATACTGAATTTGATATTACTTCACTCGATCAAACTTATCTGTTAACGCAAGGAGCAAAAGTTGCTGGAACAATTCCTGTTGACGCTGCAATCAGATTAATGGCGACTGAAAATTCTGCTAAGTTGCAAAAAATTACTGAAGTACTCGATTTCTTAAACAGAACAAAAATTGAAAATGATAATGCAAAATTATTTTTTAAAATTACCAATAATCAAAAAAATGCTGTAACAACGCTACTCAACTCAAACAAGTGGATGAACTCGCACAACGATTTTATTTCGTTAGTTTCAAGTTATATGATCAGCAATGGATTCAATGGAAAAATTGTAGAGCTTAGTGATGAAAAATCAGTTCAATTATTTCAATACTTAAAATCAATTTTGATGTAAAATGAAAAATTTATCTAAAATTATTTATCTCTTTTTTTTGATATTAATTCCGTTCAATGCTTACTCAAGCGAGCCAAAGAGAGTTGAGATTGGTATTGACGAGCATCTTGGTGATATGGTTCCGATGAACTTAAAATTTATCGATGAAAAAGGAAATACAGTTGAGCTAAAAGATATAATAACAAAACCAACATTATTGATGTTCGTTTATTTTGAATGTCCGAGCATTTGCAGTCCCTTGCTTTCAGAAGTTGCTCAAGAAATTTCGAGAATAAATTTGAAGCCCGGAATTGATTATCAAGTTGTCTCTATTTCCATTGACAGTGATGAAAATTTTTTATTAGCAGCAGACAAAAAAAAGAATTACATAAAATCCTTAAAAGATGAAACATTTCCCGAAGATGCTTGGCGCTTTTTAACAGGCGATAGTGCAAATATTTATTCGCTTACCAACTCAACTGGTTTTATGTTTAAGAAAGTTGATGATGAATTTATTCACGCTGGTGCATTGATATTTTTATCTCCTCAAGGAAAGATTACTCGATATCTTTTAGGAACGTCATTTCTGCCTTTTGATATTAAGATGGCATTGATTGAAGCTCAAGCGGGGAGGACTTCACCAACTGTTGCAAAATTTTTGAAGTTCTGTTTCAACTATGATCCTGAAGGACGAAAATATGTTTTGAACGTCACACAAATTGCGGGAACTTTGATTCTATTAGCAACTGTTGGATTTGTTCTTTTCTTAGTTATTAAACCGAAAAAAAAAGATAGCAAAGGTAAAAAAGTATGAGTAGTGATTCCTCACATAATGTAAGTTATCTCGATTATAAAGGAAGGTGGAAAGGAAAAATTACTTCTTGGATTTTTTCTACTGATCATAAAAAAATCGGAGTTCTTTACCTCTTCTCGATGCTTATTTTATTCTCGATAGGTGTCTTGTTCGGATTCCTGATGAGATTAGAATTAATCGCTCCCGGTAAAACTATAATGGAACCACAAATGTATAATTCCATCTTTACTTTGCATGGAATTATTATGATTTTTATGTTCATCATTCCCGGTTTACCAGCGATTTTTGGAAACTTCTTTTTGCCTTTATTGATAGGTGCGAAAGATGTTGCTTTCCCGAGATTGAATCTACTTTCGTGGTGGCTTTTCATGTTTGGAAGCTTGCTCGCAATTCTTTCTGTCTTTTTACCCGGCGGTCCTGTAGATACAGGTTGGACTTTTTACGTACCATATTCAGTCCGATCAACTACGAATGTTTTTCCCGCATTAATCGCAGCGTTCATTCTTGGATTCTCTTCCATTCTAACGGGATTAAATTTCATCACTACTATTCATAGAATGAGAGTGCAGGGAATGACGTGGTTCAGAATGCCTCTTTTTGTATGGAGTCTTTACGCAACTTCTTGGATTCAAATTTTAGCTACTCCAATTATTGGTATAACTTTACTTCTTGTCGTAATGGAAAGAGCTTTCAACATTGGAATTTTCGATCCTTCACTTGGTGGTGATCCTGTTCTTTTTCAACATCTCTTTTGGATTTATTCTCACCCCGCAGTTTATGTTATGATTATTCCTGCAATGGGAATTATTTCAGAAATTATTCCAGTCTTTGCAAGAAGAACAATTTTTGGTTATAAATTTATTGCTTTCTCTTCTATTGCTATTGCATTAATGGGTTCATTAGTTTGGGCACACCATATGTTTACTGTAGGTATGAGTCCAACTGCAATGATTATTTTTTCTGTATTAACTTTTCTTGTTGCAATTCCAAGTGCTATCAAAGTATTTAATTGGGTAGCGACATTGTATAAAGGTTCAATTCAACTTGACCCGCCAATGTTGTACGCTCTCGGATTTATTTTTCTATTTTCGATTGGTGGATTTACGGGATTGATTCAAGGCGCACTTTCTGTTAATATTCATATTCACGACACATCATTTATTGTTGCTCATTTTCATTATGTGATGTTTGGCGGAACGGGCTTTGGAATTTTTGCTGCACTTCATTATTGGTTTCCAAAAATGTTTGCCAAATCTTATAATATGAAAACTGCAAAATTTTCTTTCTGGACTTTATTCTTCGGATTTAACGTCCTTTATTTCCCAATGTTTGTAATGGGATGGTTAGGAATGCCAAGAAGATATTATGATTACTTACCTGAGTATCATATCTATCATTTCATCTCTACTATCGGTTCTTGGATTGTAGTAATTGCTTTAGTCGCAATGTTTGCAAATTTTATTGTCGCATTAAGGAAAAAAGAAAAATTTACAGAAGAAAATCCTTGGGGTGGTGAAACTCTTGAATGGAAAACTTCGACACCTCCGCCTTTAGAAAATTTTGATATAGAACCAGTTGTAGATTCGCATCCATACGAATATAAAATGAATGAACCTGATCAGGATTTACTTAAAGAGGAGGGAACTAAGTGAGTCAAGTGAACGAACAAACTATTGGCCACGTTCATCGAGATGATGAAGCTACACGTATCGGAATGTGGTTGTTTCTTTTCACTGAATTATTATTGTTTGGTGGATTGTTTATTGCCTATGCAGTTTATAGATATCTTCATCCGCATGAATTTATGATGGCGGGAAAAGAACTCAACTCTTTTTTGGGTGCATTGAATACTGTAATTCTTCTTACAAGTAGTTTGACGATGGCGCTATCAATAGCAGCTATTCAAAGAAATAAAAAAAATCTCTCAATATTTTTACAAGTATTAACGTTAATCTTAGCTTTGGGATTTTTGATTAATAAATCTTTTGAGTGGAGTATAAAATTTTCGCACGGAATTTATCCCGGTTCTGAAACACTACTTGCAAAGGGAAGTGGTGAGATTCTTTTTTATGGGCTTTATTACACGATGACAGGACTTCATGCAATACACGTTGTAATTGGAATGATAATAATTGGAGTTATGACTCTCTTTACAATAAAAGGAACTATTAATTCGGGTAACAATGTTCGACTCGAATCAGCAGGTTTATATTGGCACTTAGTTGATCTGATTTGGATCTTCTTGTTCCCACTTTTCTATTTGATCTTATAAGGATTTTTATGTCTGAGCAAACTAAAAAACATCATTCACCGAGCTATTCAATTTATATTTTTGTGTGGCTTTTTCTTCTGGTTCTTACCGGTGTAACTGTTGCTGTAGCCGGTATTAATCTTGGTAAGATGACATTAGCGATTGCATTGCTGATTGCATCTATAAAATCTTATTTCGTTCTAACAATTTTTATGCACTTAAAATTTGAAGATCGAATGTTTAGAATCTTTGTGTTCGTGGCACTCTTCTTTTTGGCAATTTCGTTAATTCTTTTATTTTCAGATTATAGTTTTCAATAAGGTAATAAGAAATGTTTTCTAATTCAAATTACATCGATTCTGTTGACCATGCCTTTATTTTCATAGTGGCAATTTCATTTATCCTACTGGTATTTATTACAGGATTAATGATCTATTTTGTAATCAAGTATAGCAGAAAGAATAATCCTAAAGCTGAAAATATTCATGGAAATCTTAAATTAGAAATTTTTTGGACAGTAGTGCCTGTATTTCTTGTGATGGGAATGTTCTACTTCGGATGGGTCGGTTATGCTGATCTTCAAAATCCTCCTCCCGAATCGATGAAAGTAAAAGTAGTTGGACAGATGTGGAAATGGTATTTTGATTATGAAAATGGAGTAAGAACGGATACTCTTTTTGTGCCGATTAATAAACCAGTAAAAGTTGAAGTAACTTCTATCGATGTCAATCATAGTTTTTTTGTTCCTGCGTTTAGATTCAAGAAAGACGCAATTCCAAATCGAATAAATACCGCGTGGTTCAAGCCCGAAGAACTTGGCTCATTTGATGTTGCTTGTGCTGAATATTGTGGACTGAAGCACGCTTATATGTACACAGAAGTTGTTGTTATGACTGAAGCTGACTTCCTAGCAAAAATGGAAAGTGAGCTTGCAAAGAAAAATATTCCTGCTCCAACTGAAGTAAAGACAGATAAATAAATTGATAAAAAATTATATCAACATATTATTTGAGTTAATAAAAATTCGCATTACAATTTTTGTAATGATTACAACAGCATTTGGTTTTATATGTGCAACAGGAGAAATAAATTTAGATTTATTATTGCCAACCTTAGGAATTTTTCTTTTAGCATCAAGTTCTGCAGCACTTAACCAATATCAAGAACGTAAAATTGATTCGATAATGGAGAGAACAAAATCGCGTCCTATTCCTTCGGGAAGAATTTCAGAAAGAAACGCGTTAGCAGTAATTTTTTATTTAGGATTTTTAGGTTCATTGTTTTTGATTATTGGAACGGGAGTAATTGGCTTAGCACTTGGATTGCTTGCAATGTTTTGGTACAATGGAGTTTATACACCACTGAAGAGAGTTACTCCACTAGCAATTATTCCAGGAGCAATCATCGGTTCAATTCCACCGGTAGTTGGTTGGGTTGCAGGTGGTGGCGCGTTACTTTCACCACAAATTATTGCAATCTCATTTTTTCTTTTTATCTGGCAAATACCACATTTCTGGTTGTTGTTGCTTGTCTTCGGAAAAGATTATGAACAAGCTGGTTTGCCATCATTAACAAAAACATTTTCAGATAAACAACTTGCACGAATAACTTTTGTTTGGACTTTCGCTACTGCAATGACATCTCTATTACTTCCGATTTTTAATGTGATCAAAATTAATTATGGGGCGTTTTTAATTTTAATTTTAGCAATTGGTTTGGTAGTCTATTCAGCTCGGCTCTTAAAAAATGATGTGCAAAGACCCGTCTTTAGATACACATTTAACGCAATAAATATTTTTACATTTTCAATTGTCCTTTTTATTTCAATTGGAAAACTTTTGATTCTTTATTAAATGATAAAAGGTAATTAAGCATATGGGATTTTTTGACAGTTTAGTTCTTCCTCAATCTGCGGAGCATATTACACTGCTTCACTATATGACTAAATTGATTCTGTTTGTATTTCTTCCATTTTTAAGTGTACTAATTGGAGGAGCAACAATTTCAGTTTTCTATAAGAACAAAGGATTGAAAGAAAATAATTCCATCTTTTTAAGATTTGCAAAAGAGATTATTGAATTAATAACAATCAATAAAACTGCAGGGCTGCTGATGGGACTGCTCCCAATGCTCGCCTTGATTTTTATTTATTCGCAACTTCTTCATCTTGCTAAAGTAGCATCAGTGACATATTTGATATTCTCTCTGGTTACGATAACCATTGGCGTAATTTTGATTTTTACTTATCGTTATTCATTAAGTGTAAAAAAAATTATTGATTCGAGTTCAAATCCAAATGATGAAGCAAAAGATCTTAGTGAAAATTTATCAACACTAAATAATAAATCGGGCACTTGGGGCTTGATAATGCTCTATGTTGCTTCATATTTTTTTATTGCGGGAACTACATACGCAATTTATCCAGAATCATGGGACGCATCATTTAGCGTCTTTAATTTATTTTTATCGCTTCCAATTTTTACTAAGTGGATTTATTTTATTGTCGCCTCTCATGCAATTGCAGGAGCATTAATTCTTTTTACTTATTTTTATTGGGAAGGCGGAAGGCAAGAATTATCTGATGATTTTGCAACTCTCGTAAAAAATTCTACGCTGAAAATTACTTTAACATTTGCATTAGCTCAACCAATTTTGCTTTTAATAAATGTTGTTCTACTACCATCAACAGCATTGTCAGTAGGTGTTTTCGGATTTGTTGTCATAGCTCTTTTCATTCTATTTTTAGTTTTTCATTTCTTGTATGATATGATTAAAAACAGTCACGTAAAATTTAGCGGATGGGTTTTTATTTTATTAATTTTTGTTTCAGTCTCGTTAATTATCTCTGAGCAATTATCACTTTCAAATTCAACGAGAAAACATTCTGCAATATTGGCGGCTGATTACGAAGTTAAGAAGAAAGAATTATTAGGCGACAAAGGAATTGCAGCAATTAGCGGTGCTGAAATTTATCAAGCACGATGCGCTTCATGCCACGCATTCGATAAAAGACTTGTTGGTCCACCTTACAAAGAAACCTTGCCAAAGTATCAAGGCAATATCGAAAAGTTAATTCAGTTTATTAGGAATCCAACTAAGATTGATCCTGCTTATCCGCCAATGCCTAATCCTGGATTAAAGCCAAATGAAGCAAGAGCAGTAGCTGAATATATTTTTGAAAAATATAAAGTTCAATAAAGTTTATAAATGTTGAAATGAAAAAGGCTCAATAAAAAAAATATTGAGCCTTCTTTTTTTTATTTTAGAATTGCAATTAGCTCTTCCTGTTTAGCTCCGCCAGTCTGTTCAACAGTTCCATCAGGATGAATAAAAACATCAATCTCGCTTCTTACTCCGAAATCACCTGTGATATAAATTCCCGGCTCAATTGAAAATGATGTAGAAGGAAGAATGAATCGATCATCAAATGTTTCATAATTGTCCATATGTGGACCGCTTCCGTGTAGCGATGTTGTAATTGAGTGACCCGTTCTGTGAATGAAATATTTCCCATATCCGGCATCATTAATTATTTTTCTTGCTGCGTCGTCAACTTCATATCCACGCAATTCTTTCTTAGATGCAAATCTTTCTTTAACAAGATTTAGTGCTGCATTTCTTGCATCTCTCACTATGTTAAAAACGTTAATATATTTTTCAGGAATTGTTTCTCCTGCGTATCCAACCCAAGTAATATCTGACCATACGCCATCTTCTTTGTCGAGCTTAGCCCACAAATCTATCAGTACAAAATCTCCAATTTTTATCTCCTTAAAATTATCTTTAGTTGGAGCATAGTGAGGATTTGCACTATTTTCATTCACTCCAATTATTGGTGGATGATCAGTAAAATATTTTCGCTTTGCTAATTCATTCAGAATAAATTGTTGAACATCAAATTCCGTAATTTTATTTTTTGCAAGCAATTCTTTTTTTATCAAACTAAATGAAGCGTCAACAATTTCAGTCAGACTATTTGCAACTTCTTTATTTTCATTGTACTGCGACTCAGTCCAGAGTGCACTAAACAAAGTTATTAAGTTAGCGCTACTAATAATTTCCACGTCAAAAGTTTTTACAAATTCAAAAGTTCCAGCATCTACATATGACAAATACGGAATTGAATTTAATTTTGAATATTCCATCGCAATTATTTTTGAACCACTCAATGCTTCTTTCAAATATTCTTTGAGTGTTGCGTGACTTGAATATTTTCTTTCATTGCCGGGCAGGTGATTAAAGTTATGTGCCTCAATACCATTTATGATTTTGTAGGGTGTTCCTGATTTTGGAATGTAATAAAAAAATCTTCTTGTCAAATGAACATCTTTACTAAAGTCCAAAATCTCACGAGCTAAAGGATTTGATCCTCTGAAATCGAATAAGAGCCAACCATCAATATTTAATTTGTTCAGGTTGGTTTGAATTAATTCTAAATTAAATTTTGCCATTTTACTCTCCATAATTTTTTGATAGCGAAAATTAAAGTATTTTTTATCTAATTCTAAACTATTATTTTTCTTGTAAAATATAAATTAGAAATCTACTTTGAGATAATTAATAAATTTATTTTGTGTCGGAGGTTATATGGCGCATGGTTACAAAAAGATAATATTTGTCATTACATTTTTACTTCTATCAAACTTCACTTTCGCCCAGCTTTTTCAAGGTCCTGCTCAAGGTTCAGTTGATAGTGGAGTGGTAGTAAATACTAATAGCTTTTCAAAAGTAATTCCTATAACTGACCCAGCACCTGAAAGAGTTTATAATAAACTTAGATACGTTGAGCCTGATCCGGGAATTGATCCAACCTTAGAATATGTTTCGACTACATATATAGAAGACTTTGCTGCTAACAGTACGGATAAATCTTTGTCTGATACAGTTACTTCGGTGCTAATGAAAAATTTTACTGGAATTACTCAAACCAATTCTATTCCTCCAGATCCACATATTGCAGCAGGTCCGAACCATATAGTTGGAGTTGTAAATAGCCGCTTCGCTATTTGGGATAGAAATGGAAATCTCATGAGAAATATTGATGGCAACTCTTTTTATAATCCTGTAGGCAGACTCTACACAGTATTTGATCCAAAAGTACTTTACGATCATCATTCAAATAGATGGTTCATGGTTTGGTTAGAACAGAATGATAATCCCACTGCGGGAATATTTTTAATTTCTATTTCTGATGATTCTGATCCAAATGGAGTTTGGTTTAATTGGCGAATAAGATCAGATCTGAATGGAACAGTTGCTTCAGGCGATTGGGGTGATTATCAAGGTGTAGGTTTTGATAAAGACGCTCTATACATAACTGCAAATCAATTCCAATTTGGTGGAAGTTTTAGATGGGTGAAAATTAGAGTTATTCCAAAAGCTCAGATGCTTGGTGCTACTCCCGGACGATTAACTTGGTTCGATCTTTGGGATGTTCGTGATCCTGTTGCAACAAGCTCACGTGTGTTCAATATTCGTCCATCAATAATTTATGGAACTCCTCCTGCTTATTATTTAATGCACGCTACAAGTTCAGGAGCAGGTGTAAATTTTGTTATAAAATATGATTTGATAAATCCTACTACTAATCCATCACTGACCGCAATGCGAATTCCTGTAGCAACTTTTGTTTCTCCTTCAAATGCAAATCAACTTGGTGGCAGCACTATATTAATTGAAGGCGCAGGAAGTGCTTTTAGAAATGAACCGACTTTTAGAGATGGCTCACTTTGGATGACGCATTCTGTTAGGAATCCCGCGCATTCAGGATATTCAGCAGTTAGATATTTAAGAATTGATGCAATAGGAAATAGAACACTTGAAGATGTTACGATGGGTGCAAATGGCTTTTGGCATATCTACGCCGCAATAGCTGTTGATACTGCAAAAAATGTTCTCGTAACTTATAGCAGATCTGGCGACAGTACTTTTATTGGTGCTTACTATGCAACTAAAAGAGCAAACGATCCTCCCGGTTTAACTGGCTCAAGAGTGTTGCAACGCGGTAGAGCAAATTATGTAAAAGATTTTGGCTCTGGTAGAAATAGATGGGGCGATTACAATGGTGCGTGGCTTGATCCTGATGGAACAAGTTTCTGGTTAAAAACTGAATTCGTAGAAGCTCTAAATACTTGGGGAACTTGGATCGGTCAAGTGAGAGTTGGATTAGATGCAGGCGCTTCAGTAAATTGGGCAAATCATACTATGCAGTACAATCCAGCATTAATTAATTCTCTGGGTGATACTTTAAATTTACAAATAACAAATTTTGGAAGAGATACTTTACGCATAACATCAATACCTGCATCTACTCCTTCATTCAGAAGAGTTACTGCAATAACTTTTCCAATAGTAATTGCACCACTAAATTCATTCTCATTTCGTATGGCTTTCCGACCAACGACGGCTGGAAATCATTCTGATACATTATTTGTAACCTCTAATGATCCTACTCCAAATGGTGTGGCACTTCGAGGACGAGGATATTCATTGACTCAAACGACTCTCAATAATTTGTATGCACTTCACTCAAACGGAACGTTTTACAATATTAACAGAGTCACTGGCGCTACTCAAATATTAGGAAATTCTGGTTTTCTAGATTTGAGAAGCATTGCAATAAATCCTAAAAATAGAGTTGTCTATGGCGTTCGTATCAATAATAATATTTCAAGAATAGTCAGACTAGATGGCGTAAATGGTGAAGGTTTTGGATTTCTCGATTTAAATGTTCCAAGCCCACAATCTATTGCTTTCGATAGCTCGGGACATTTGTTTATTGCTTCAACAAATCGAGATTTATTTAGATTCAGACTTTCAGATTCAAATCTGGTAAAACTATCGACTATAACTTCAAACATAAGTGGAATGGCGTTTCATCCAGTTACTAATGAATTGTGGGCAACCGTATTTAGACCAATAAACCCTAATCGAGATAGATTGTTAAAAATCAATCCTAACACGGGAGATACATCTGTCGTTGGCGTAACCGGATTTGGAGTTGTTACCACTGACATTGAGTTTGATGAGAGGGGCGATTTATATGGACTTAAACCGGGTCCAAATGCGATTACAGATTTTATAAGAATTGACCCAACCACGGGAACAGGAATAGTAATTGCAGTTACAGGTTTTTCAACAATTAATTCACTTGCATTTAGTCATTCAGTTCTTGTTGGTGTAAATGAAGATGAGATGAATGTGATTCCAAAAGAATTCGCACTTCAACAGAATTATCCAAATCCATTCAATCCAACGACTAAGATTCAATTCAATCTACCCGTTGACGCAAATGTAGAGTTAACAATTTATGACATACTAGGTAAAAAAGTTGCTACACTTGTTTCAGAATTAAAGAAAGCGGGTTCTCATTCGTTAGACTTCAATTCCAGTCATCTTTCAAGTGGAGTTTATTTCTATGAGATAAAAGCAGATGGAATTGATGGAAAGAAATTCAATGATATTAAGAAAATGATTTTTATGAAATAAGAAAGTTCAGTAAAGAAAAAGGTCTCGTTTACGGACGAGACTTTTTTTATTTTTGCGGTTAGTATTAAAATTAAATACCCACTGATAAATAAAATTAGGCAGGAAATAATATGAAAATATTTTTTACTTCTCTCCTCATAATCATTTCGTTTTTCCTACAAATAAATTTGATAGGACAAACCGATCAACAAAGAAACTGGTTAGAAAATTTTTCCCAAAGAATAACAGAAGAATATAGATTAAAAAAATTGCATGCCGATTCTCTCGCGAAAGTAATGAACATTCCTATCAGAAGAGAATTTGAAGATGGCAGAATAATGGAATTGCAATGGTTTGAAAATGGCTTGCCTGTTTATTTTATAACAGATGATAATGTTGTTTCAGCCCGAACTATGTCAACTCATTTAGTCTGGCCAGGTCTAGGCTTATTCAATTTGAGTGGACGAGGACAATTGGTTGGTGTTTGGGATGGGGGAGCCGCAAGAGTTACTCATCAAGAATTTGGTGGTAGAGTAATAGTGAGAGATGGAACAACTTCAGTTTCACAACACGCTACTCACGTTATCGGAACAGTTTGTGCGAGCGGAGTAAATCCACTTGCTCGTGGAATGGCTGACAGTGTTCGAGTTGATTCTTATAGTTGGGCAAGCGATTTACCAGAAATTACAAATGCTGCAATTAATAATTTAAGAGTTTCAAATCATTCATATGGTTTAAGCGCCGGCTGGGTTTCAAATTATTTTGGCGACAACAGATGGGCTTGGCTGGGCGATGTTACAATTAGCGAAGTGGAAGATTATAGATATGGATTCTATTCTAATGAAAGTCGCGATTGGGATAATATGACTTATGCTGCACCAAATCTTTTAGTCACTCGTTCAGGTGGGAATGAAAGAGGCGATGGTCCTGCTCCCGGTACTCAACATTGGGTGAACATTGCTGGAAATTGGGTGCTCTCAACTACTGCACGCCAAAGAGATGGTGGAGAATTTGGATTTGATTGCACCAGAGGAGTAACTATCGCAAAAAATATTTTGGCCGTTGGAGCGATTGAAGATATTCCCGGAAGTTATGTAAATCCCGCAAGTGTTGTTATGTCTTCTTTCAGTTCTTGGGGGCCAACAGATGATGGAAGAATTAAGCCAGATGTAGTTGCAAATGGAGTTGGTTTATTATCAACTGATAGTCCTGCAGATAATAGTTATGTTTCTCTTAGCGGAACTTCAATGTCTGCACCGAGTGTCTCTGGAAGTATTTCGCTCTTGCTTCAACATCATAATAATTTGTATGGTAACTTAAACATTACCGCTGCTACTATGAAAGGAATTGTTATTCATACGGCTGATGAAGCTGGACCAAATCCCGGACCTGATTATATGTTCGGTTGGGGATTGATGAACACAGCACGAAGTGCTCTTTTGATGGATGTAAATTCTCAATTAGGCGGAAATAATTTGATTAGAGAGTTGACATTAAATCAAGGAAATGTAATTCAGTTTCAAGTTCAAAGTTCTGGAGTAGAGCCACTTAAAGCTACAATTAGTTGGACAGATCCTGCTGGAACCCCACCAAGACTAATGTTAAACCCACCGGATATTATGTTAGTAAACGATCTTGATATTAGAATCATTGCGCCAAACACAACTACAGAGATGCCTTGGATTCTATCACCCGCTTCGCCAAGTTCGGCTGCAACTAAAGGCGATAACATCAGAGATAATGTTGAGCAAGTATTAATTCAAAATCCAGTTGCTGGAACTTATACAGTCAGAATTACACATAAAGGGAATTTGTTTGATGGAAGACAAAATTTATCTTTGATTCTGAGTGGAACAACGATGCAATTACCTGCAGCAGTTACATTAATTGCACCTGCTAACAACGCAGCTCAAGAAATTACAAATCCAATGTTGCGTTGGAATAAAACACCTTTTGCTTTTTCGTATCATTTACAAGTTGCACGTGATTCACTTTTTACAAATCTCTTCTTTGAGCGAGATGGTTTTTTACCAACGGTAATTCAACTTTCAAACGTTGATGGTAATGTGAAATTTTTCTGGAGAGTTAGAGCAAATAATAGTGGTGGAAGGGGAGCGTGGTCTCAAGTATTTAATTTTATGAGTCTTCCAACACCAAATACTCCGACATTAGTTTCGCCTTTAACTAACACGGTTAATGTAACTATTCCAACAAGATTCGTTTGGAATAGAACACCGAATGCACATACATATCGTTTACAAGTTGCTAATAATGCAATTTTTTCATCGGTGTTTTTTAATGACTCAACTCTGACTGATACAACTTTTACTCTTGCAACTCTGCTTGATGGAAGAAATTATTTTTGGAGAGTCTGGGCAAAGAATACTACGGGAAATTCAAGTTTCACGGGTGGACGCAGATTAACAACAAAATTAAATTCACCTGATAGTGTAACTGTGCGAGTAGTTCCAAGAGCGATTCAACTTAATTGGGCTGACCGTTCTGCATCAGAAACTTTTACACACATTTTAAAAAGAACAGGAACAGGAAATTTTATTCTATACGATTCTGTTTTGACAGATGTTAGAACGTTCAACGATACAAACGTGGTTGGCGGAACTTCATACAGCTACAGATTATATTCAAGCAACAGTCTTGCGATTTCAGATACAACAGTAGAGCGCACGATTATCTTCACTTCTGTAAAAGATATATCTACAACTGTTCCATCTGAATTTAAGTTGAGTCAAAATTTTCCGAATCCATTTAATCCCGTTACAGTAATTCATTTTGAAATTCCAATGGTGGAAGCTGGAAATATTGATGTCTCGCTTACAGTTTATGATGTGCTTGGAAAAGAAGTTGCTGTGCTTGTGAATGAGAGTAAAAATCCCGGAGTATATGAAGTTACGTTTGATGCTTCGAGACTTCCGACAGGAATTTATTATTATTCATTGAGAGCAGGTGATTTTATTGAGACAAGAAAAATGATTTTCGTGAAA
>PNNF01000003.1 GCA_013824085.1 Chlorobiaceae bacterium
CTATCAATTAGTAAGTTTTTTGAAAAAAGGATAACGTGAGCTTGGCAACTGCTTCTCAGTGTTGTTAGGTCTGTATTTAGTAACTGAGTTCCCATATTCAAAAAATCTAAACCAAAGACTTTCGTAAAGAGAATAATAATTACAGGGAGAAACATAAATATATTTTTTATGAATTGCTATCAAATTTCTTAAAATGACAACTATTTCACTACTATTTCAACACGCTCCATATTTGAAGCATCTAACAACGTTGAGCTTAACCCGCAGCGTTACCCCATTCTAACAATGGAAGCACCACGCAGATTCATCCTGTGCAATTTAGTCTCACAAGATTCCACCGTTGAGAATTAATTTGAAATTTAAAAACATTTTTCAGCATAAGCTGAACAAGGGAATATTTACTTAAGAATCTAGAGTTGAGATGATGAAAAAAATAACTTTACTTGCACGAAGAATTTCTAAGAATTAAGAAACTCTTTTATAAAAAATGTTGTTGCCTCAGGTTTTTCAAATGGAATTAAATGCCCGCAATTATTTAAAGTTATAATCTTAAAATCAGGATTTAATTGTTTTGCTAACTCACCAATGCCTTTTACTGTCATATCTGGATGGAGAAGAGTATTTGGTATGAATCGATCATTCTTCGCCAAAATAATTAGCGTATCAGATTTAATATTTTTTAAATTATTGTGAACTGGTTGTTCAAGCAAACCGTAAAGTGAATTGACAACGACTTTTGTAAAGTTATGAAAATTTTTTAGTTCTCTTAATTTTAATCTCTCTTCAATTAAAATCTCAACATCGTCAGGAACTATAAAAAAATTAGCAGCATAGCTGGCGCGAATTTGTTTTTCAGAAAGATTAGTAAAACTATTTTCGTTGAAGTTTTTTTTTATCCATTCTTTATCACTATTTGAAAAAATTTCAATTCCGGCTGGTGCAAGAAGAATCATTTTTTTTACAGTTCCCGGAAAATTTATTTCTGTAGAAAATGAAATTTGTCCTCCCATCGAGTTCCCAACTAACACTGGATTTTTGAGATTCATTTTTTTGATAAAATTTTTAATAACTTCGGAATAAAATTTTTGATCTGCAGAATGAGTGCCTGCTACTGACTTTCCATAACCTGGCAAATCAATAGCAAAGCACTTGAAATTATCTTTTAGTTGTGGAATTAATTTTGAAAACGACTGTAAATTTGTTGCAAGTCCATGAACAAAAATTAATTCATAATCACCGCTTCCATCTTGATGAAAAGCAATTTTTATATTTTTAGAAAGTTCAATCTCTTCAATTGGAACAGAGTAAACTATTTCGGGAAACTGCATAAATTATTTAATGAAATCTTTTACGGCATTTGAGAACTCAATCGGTTTTTCAATTTGAATCATATGTCCACAATTATCAATTTCAACAATTTTTGAATTTGGAATTTGCTTTGCACCCCATTCAAATATATCTGAAGTAAAACCGGGATTTAAATAAGGATTTGGAATTAGACCATCATATTTTCCATAAATCAAAAGTGTTGGGACAGAAATTTTTGAGAGTTTATCAAAAGTTGGTTCATCAAGCATTGCATTTACGGATCTCGTAACAGTGTAAGCAAACATATCAAAATCTTTTGCGTTTATCATTCTAACTCTTTCTTCCACCATCCATTCCCACTTATCACACCAATTAAAAAAGTTCATTGCAAGATTTCTTCTGACACCATCTTCAGTTGTATTTTTTACAGAAGAAACTGTTACAACACTTCTCAACCAATCGCCTTCACCTCTTTCAAATTCTTCAAACCCAGCGGATGCAACAAGAATTAATTTCTCAAGTTTTTCTGGATATTTTAATGAGTATTTAATCGCTATTTGTCCGCCCATTGAGTGACCTGCTAAAACAAAGTTATCGATCTTTAATTCTACTACTAATCTATTTATCTGCTCAGCAAAGAATGAAATAGTATAAGGATAATAGTCCTTTTGTGATTTTCCATAGCCCGGAAGATCTATAGCTATGACTCGATATTTTTTTGATAATTCTGCAATAGAGTAGCGCCAGAATCCTGCATTACTTGCCAACCCATGCACAAGCAGAATTGTTTTCTCTCCCTTCCCTTCGTCAATATAAGCGATTGAAGGATTTTCTAATGCTGTTTTAGTAGGATAACCATAGTCGATATCCTTGAACTCAATCGGAGGCAACGAAGTGTAGAGATAACCAGAGCAGCCGGTTAAACTTATAACTAAAAAAAGAATTGGTACTAAATATTTTTTCATTTTATACTCCTAAAACATTAACCAGCTTAACGAAGCAAAAATTGCCCACGCATCTTTGGGACGCTGACCATCGTAAGTAACAGCTGGTGAATTGTAAAAATCTCCAAGTTGCATATATCCTGCATTTAAACCGAGTGTAAGAAAAACTTTTAAGTTGTATTTCATTTCTAAATTTATTTCAGAACCGATATGTGAAGAACCACCTCTTGGTTCCATACTTGAAAATGCTGTTGCTAATCCAAGTTTCATAAAAAATTTATTAGGAACAAGGTCTCGTGAAATATTTAAGAACCCCGCAATTACACCTAA
This sequence comes from Chlorobiaceae bacterium, assembly GCA_013824085.1. Classification (GTDB taxonomy): domain Bacteria; phylum Bacteroidota; class Ignavibacteria; order Ignavibacteriales; family Ignavibacteriaceae; genus PNNF01. Next base: position 2,583 of record PNNF01000003.1, read on the forward strand.
TCCCATATTAGAAATGTCGTGGACTGCAGAGTAATATCTATTTACAACTTGAGGATCTGGAAAGAGTAGTAATGCTCTGTGTGAGGAATAAATTCCTACAGGTGAACCCCAAACATTTCCAGTAATCACACTAGTTACCGTTCCGTCATTTCCACCATTGTTGTCGCCTGTTGTAAACAAAGCTTCTGCGGTAATTTTATCGTTAGATGTGAAACCATATTTATAAGAAAGAGAAGCATTAGCAGCAACACCGAAAATATTTGCAAATTTATCTCCTTCTTTGTTTACTGAAATTGTATCTATTGTTCCAAAATTTGAGATTACAAATCCATCAGCCCACCATCTACCAACAATAAAATCTCTGTTATAAGAGAAATTCGAACCGAGCCAAAAAATATCAGCTTCATATTTTGAGGTAGGAAGATTTAATCTCAACGCGCCATTATATTCAGCGAGTGTACTGTTTAATCCTTGTCCCAATACAGAAATTCCACCGGAATTTTTTCCTCTATCCCATACATACCAAGCAGCGGCACCAACTTCTAATAAAGGTTGAACTCTCGATTCAAGATTGAACATCCATAATGCAACATCATCAGATTCTTGAATGATATTTTCATACAATTGATAATATCCAAATCTTGCTTGCGTTGTAGGATTTATACTTTTGAAGATAGTTGCGCCAACACCTTGCGTTCCCCAAAATGCTAATTTAAATCCGCTTGTTTGAGTAGTGCTAACAGCAGTAATATTGGGGTCTCGTACATTATCAAAAATTCTTTGTAACCCAATTACTCCATTCCATTTTGCATCTCGTGGTCTAATCTCAACATTTGCAAGAAGAGTTTGTAAATTTACTTGAGCTGCATTTATGCCTCCTCCCACATTTCCACCAACGCCATAAGCCGCATCGCCCCAAGTCATATCTATCTTAAATAAACTACGAAAAGTAGCAACTCCATCAAGAATGGAAGGTGTATAAATAAACATCGGAACAAATCTTTGCTCCATGTATGAAGAAGTTTTTTCATCTGTGTTTGTTGTGTTTGGGCCGAACAGTCGCCCAATTATTTGTCCTCGAAGTAATTCGTTAGTCGGAGCAATATTTGAAGCGGTTGCTCTACTTAGCCAATAACCAATGAATCGAAATTCTGCTGGCTTGGCTTCTGGAACTTTTTTCAGTTCTGTTGATTCAGAATCTTGCGAAAAAATTGTTCCATTAATTAGAAAAAAACATAGAACCAAAAGCAATTCTTTTTTCATATAACACCTCATCAATTAATAAAAGAAGAGAGATTGATTTTTTATTTCAATCTCTCTATAGAAATCTTATTACTGTTTTACATATTTCTGAATGAAAAAGGGATTTCTAGCTCCAGCAATAGTAGTGCTACCAAAACCTCCTGCAGCTGTAGGAGCTGAAACTCCGGTTAGTGCTGGAGTGGTTTGAATAACTTCATAAGTCATGTTTGTTCCAAGAATTGCAAATACTCCCTGTGCGATAACAGCTGATGGTGAAGCTTGATTAAGTGTGATGCTAAAAATCTTTGCTCCCTTTGTTCCTGTTGTTGATAATGTATCAGTATTCGTAGATTCAGTAAATTGATATGTTCCTGTAAATGTTGTATTAACATTTGCGCTATCAGTTTGAATAGCTGTATAAGTTTTGTTCTCATTAAATGTAGCAACAATTTTCTTTGCTCTAAATGGAGCCATTCTCAAGCCAAGTGGTATGTTCATTCCTTCAGAAACCCAAGTACCTACTATCGGGTCTGCTGGGGGTGGAGGAAGTATGTCATCTTCTTCTGACTCACACGCAGTGAAGAAAAGAGAAAATGAAAGTAACGAAAGCAAAAAAAGTTTTTTCATGATTGATCCTTTTTGTTTATTGATAATTATTTATGTTGATTATGTAATTCGAGTAACTTTAATTTATTTATTTTTCCTGCATCTGTTTTGGGGATATTGTCTAATATCTCTACATATTTAGGAATCTTATATTTCGCTAAATTTCCCACACAAAAATTTATTATCTCTTCTCTACTTAACTGTTCATTATTTTTAATTACTACAAATGCTTTTCCGACTTCTCCCCATTTAGAATCTGGAACTCCGATAACCGCAACTTCTTTAATTGAATTGTGTGTGTAAAGAAATTTTTCAATCTCAGCGGGATAAACATTTTCACCTCCGCTAATGAACATATTTTTTTTTCTATCAACTACATAGAAATAATTTTCTTCATCTTTTCTTACTAAATCGCCTGTGTGAAAAAATCCATCTGTAATTGATTTCTTTGTCTCTTCCGCTTTCCCCCAATATCCATCAGTAACCACGGGAGATCGCAATAAGAGTTCTCCAACTTCATTCAATTTGCATTCGTTTCCATTATCGTCAATGATTTTCGCTTCGATATAAAAATTTGGAAATCCGATTGAACCTTTTTTTCTGATTGCATCATCTTGATGTAAAGAAAAACAATTTGGCCCTACTTCAGTTAAACCATATCCTTGTCTGATTGGGACATTTTTTTTATGCCAAATATTAATGAGTGGTATTGGCATCGGTGCACCACCAACAATAGCGTAACGCAATGAAGATAAATTTGCAGTTTCAAAATTTTTCAAATCTGACATCATCTGTAACATTGTAGGGACGCCAAACATTATTGTAGATTTCTCTTCTTCCATCAACTTTAATATTAACTCTGCATCAAAATTCTGAATTAATGTATGAGAAGCGCCGTGCAATAAAAAGGGAGTGAACAAAACATTCCAACCGCCTGTGTGAAAAAATGGGGCATAACTTTGTGTATGATCGCTTGAAGTTAGATCAAGCCGAAGTCCTGTATTGATCGCATTCCACATCAACATGCGATGATTAATAATTACGCCCTTCGACAATCCTGTTGTGCCCGCAGTATAAAGAATCATGCAAACGTCTGATTCACCAAAAGTTTTTTCGGGGATGAATTTATAATCAGTAAAATCATCTATTAAGAAATGTGTAAATTCATTTATTGTTTCTGACTGCTCAACTCTCTTTAACGAATTCAATTTTATTACTTCATTCCGATACTCTTCCTCAAACAAAAACAATTTTGGTTGTGCATCATTTATTAGTAAATCTAATTCTCTTGCGGTTAATCTAAAATTTAGCGGAACTAAAATTGCTCCACACTTAATCGCTGCTAAAAACAATTGCACAAACTCCGCTCTATTCTTTGAGAATACTGCAATTCGATCACCAATTTTTATATTGAAGTTAGTTACAAGATGTGCAGCGAGTGCATTTGTTCTCTCATTAAACTGTTTGAATGTCCAGCGCAAATCGCGATTATATTCACGTAGGAAAAATTTGTTAGGTGTATAAACAGCCCATTTAGAGAGCCAATCGGTCTGATAATTAAACATTTTTTTTATCCTTAACTATCAAGTAATAAATTATTGCAAATAATAATGACGAGAGAATTGCAATTGATGCAGCAACTCCGGGATTTTCTCCCGTAGCTTTTGTAAAAGGAACTGCAATCTTTCCATAATAAAAACTGAAGTGAACAACTATCGCAATTATAGATGAGAAAATTGGAATTTGTTTCGGAACATTTTTTAGAAACATTCCAAACAGAATCGGAACAAATGCTGCAGAGAAATAAGCATAAACTCCATTCTGCGCAAAAATGCCAACACTTAATTTTGGATTAATTAATTGATCATAAGAAATAATTATTGAGATAAATGCAAAAACAATAATGACGACTTTGTTAGTTAATATTAATGCTGCTGAATTTTTCTTTTCATCTTTTGGAAAATATTTTCCGAAAAGTGGTTTAATAATATCTGCTGTTGTAGTTGTGGATATTGATTGTATTAATCCTTCCAAAGTTGATATTCCAGCAGAGATTAATCCCAACACAACAATTACACCAATGTAAACAGGGAATTCATTCACTACATAAGCTGAGATAACTCCATCCAGAGGAATCATTTTTCCGTCTATAGATAAATCTGGAAATGTTAAGCGGGCGAAAAGTCCTGCAAACACAACTAAGAAAAAAAGTGATTGCACAAGCACACCAACTATGAGATAACGATTTATATCTTTGTCTGTCTTGAGTAATAATGACTTTGTTATTATGTGTGGCTGACAAACAATAGCAACACCAATTACCATTTGAGCAAAAATAATTTCAAAATAATCTCGGAATAAAAAACTTGTTTCATTTGTAGTTTGAACTAATTTGGGATCAATTGTTCTCAACTGATTTATAAATTCATGAACTCCATTTCTAAAATGATCATATCCAGAACCAAGCAAAATGAATGCGACAACAATCATAATAATTGCTTGAACTGTGTTCGTATAGACCATAGAGTTTGCACCACCGAACATCATATATCCAAAAATGAAAACTACTATTCCAACTAAAACATAAACCTCATCTACATTTAATGATTTTGATAGTACTTTTGTTAATCCAACACAAATCAATACAATGAATGTTACTAGCAACAACGATAAGAAAGCAAAGAACAATGAATATCCTTTACTATTATATCGAGATCCCATCCATTGAGCCATCGTTTGAGCCTTGAAGAAGCTCCCATGTTTTCTAAATCCTTTTGTAAGAAGTATAAGCGACAATATTGCTGAGATTGGAAGAACAATTCCATATGAGATAAAAGCGGAGAAACCATAATACGCAATGAAGCCGGGATTGATAACAAACGTTGCGGCGCTTGTCATTGAAGCGGCTAAAGACAATCCAACTGCTATTGGCGAGAAGGAGATATTCCCGAGTGCGTAATCATTAATATTTTTTATTTTGAGTGCGCCACGAACAACAAAATAAATTGTTATACTCATATAAAGAATAATTAAGATCCAAGTAGCAATTATCATTTCGTTTGATGCTATATCCATTTTATTTTCTCAAGTTTTGAAATTCATTTTATAAATCGAACATGCAAATGCTAAACCACCACCAGAGCCCATAAAACAAACTATCTCACCATCTTTCATTTTGTTTTTTTTTCTTGCGTCATCAAATGCCATTGGAATGCAGGCAGAACCAGTATAACCATATTTACTCATAATTGTATGCGCTCTTGCGTGAGGAACATTTAATTTGTCGAGTGTTTCCCAAATTGAGTTAATATTAATTTGTGTAAAAAAGTAATGATCAATTTCTGTTGGAGATATTTTAACTCTCTCACAACATTTTGTAATCATACTGCTCCAAGTTGCGGGATTAATTTCTTTCGGAATTTTTTTTACAAATTTTAGTAGATGATCTTTGTTTTCGATTAATTCTTTATTAATCGGGAAGTGCGTTCCACCCGCGTAAATGCCCATCCAATCAGCATACTGTCCATCTGTATGAAGTAAACTTGTGAGATATCCGACACCATTAGAAGATTTAAGAACAACTGCTCCTGCTCCATCTGCAAAAAGTGTAACAGTTTTTTTATCGGTCAGGTCTAAATATTTACTCATTGCATAAACACCAACTACAAGAATATGATTATAGTTTTCATCTCCTCTAATAAATTTTGTAGCTACGTCAAGAGCAGTAACGAAGCCCGCACAAGCAGTATTCAAATCGAAAGTGCCACAGTTTACAGCATTAAGCCGATGTTGTATAATTGACGCAGTTGATGGTGAAATATATTCTGGAGTATCAGTTGCAACAATAATTAAGTCAATATCACTGACTTTAATATTAGCATTGTTTATTGCACTCACTGAAGCGTTGTATGCTAAATCTGCAGTTGACTCATTTTCGTTGCACCATCTTCTTTCTTCTATTGTCAAATTATCTTTTAGCCACGTGTCAACATCTTCATTTAACAATTTATTAAAAAAAGAATTTGGAACAATTTTTTCGGGAACGAAACTCCCTGAACCTATAATAACAGCATTTCTCATTTATTGAACCAAGCCTCCATCAACACTTAAGACTGCACCATTGATAAATGCTGCTTCGTCTGATGCAAGAAACAAGTAAGCATTTGCGATGTCCTCAGGGCTTCCGAGTTTTCCAAGTGGAGTTCTTTCTTTTATTCCATTAAAAAAAGTTTCAGGAATTGTATCGACCATTTCAGTAGCAATAAATCCGGGCGCAACAGCATTAACATTAATTCCTTTTCTTCCCAATTCTCTCGCCCATACTTTCGTCATTCCAATCAATCCAGATTTCGTAGCCACATAATTTGTCTGTCCAAAATTTCCATACAATCCAACGATTGAAGACGTATTAATTATCTTTCCTTTTTTTGCGTCAATCATAAAAGCTGCAACAGTTTTTGTGCAATTAAAAACTCCAGTCAAGTTTACATCAATTACTTCTTTCCATTGCTCTGCTGTCATTTTCATTAGTGATGAGTCACGAGTAATTCCTGCGTTATTAATAAGCACATCAATTTTTCCAAATAGATCGATTACTGATTTTGCAGCTGCTTGCACTGATTCTAAACTTGTTACATCAATTTTAAAATATTTAGCAATGCTTCCTTTTGCGGTAAGTTCTTCAACTAGTTGATTTCCTTTTTGGTCATTCACATCCCAAATAATTACTGTCGCACCTTCTGAAGAAAATTTTGTTGATGCTGATTTTCCAATGCCTTGTGCTCCCCCTGTTATAATTACAACTTTATTTTCAAATCGTTTCATTTGTCCTTTTGTTTTTTGTGTTTGAAAAATTTAAAACGTTAATCTCAAAAAATTATTTCAAAATAGTTTCTCTTTTTTTTGACCACTCTTTAATAAAATTTCTATAATGTTCTTCCATGAGTAGATAAAATGTTTCCATCTCATTAATACGAGATTTAAGAACAACACTACTTTTCAATTTAGAAGTCTGAACTTTCTCCTTTAGTTGCTTAGCTATTCGTGTATTGTTCTTTATCAATTCTAAATTATTTCTAAAAGCATTTTCAAATATTTCTGGTTCAATCTCATAATAATCTTTTCTATTGTTTTCAGGCGACCAAGCTTTCCTAATTAATTTTTTATCGCGCAGTCTTCTAAGAATTTGGCTTACAGGCCCTTTGCTTCTTCCTAAAGTTTTAGCAATATCATCAAGGGAAATTGGTTCAGTAGAATAAATCAAAAGTGCAACAATGTGTCCCATCAATTTATTCAAGCCAAATGCTTTGTAAGCATCGCCAAATCTTTGTATCAACTCTTTCTGAAGTTTTTGTTCTGCCGACATCTTAAAATTGACTACTCATATTTTTTTACAATTAGTGCTGATGCTTCACCGCCACCAATACAAAGAGCTGCTAATCCATATTTGGAATTTCTTTTTATCATTTCATGAATAAGTGTTGTTAACACTCTTGCGCCACTTGCACCAATTGGATGACCAAGTGCAATCGCTCCACCATTCACATTTACATTTGTTGTCGAGAGACCGAGAATTTTATTTACGGCGAGTGATACAACAGCAAACGCTTCATTGATTTCAAAAATATCAATATCTGTAATTCCCAAATTTGCTCTCTGAAGAACTTTTTTTATTGCATCTGCGGGAGCAGTTGTAAATTCCATAGGATTTTTTGCCGCAGAACTTTGAGCAACAATTTCCACTAACGGTTTTAATCCCAACTCTTTTGCTTTTTCTTCAGTCATAATTAATAGTGCCGAAGCTCCATCATTTATTTTAGAAGCATTGGCTGCAGTTACAACTCCATTTTTATCAAATGCTGGTTTTAAGGAAGGAACTTTTTCAAAATTTACTTTTTCAGGTTCTTCATCTTTGTTAAAAATCGTTTCACCAGTTTTTGATTTTATTTTTACATCAGCAATTTCATCTTTGAATTTATTTTCTTTTTGTGCCGTCAAAGCTCGTTGATAGGATTGAACTGCATATTCATCAAGTTCTTCACGAGTGAAGTTAAAATCTTTTGCACATTTTTCTGCACAGACTCCCATATGAATTTGATTAAATGCGTCAGTTAATCCATCAGTTAATATTGAATCCAAAATCGTTGAGTTGCCTAATCGAAATCCTTGTCTTGCGCCTTGTAAAAAATATGGGGCGTTACTCATACTCTCTTGTCCACCTGCAATAATAATATCAGCATCGCCACACAAAATTGCTTGATGAGCAAGCATAACAGATTTCAGACCACTGCCACACATTTTGTTAATAGTCATACATTCGGTTTTTTCGGAGAGTCCCGCAAAAATTGCTGCCTGACGTGCTGGCGCTTGTCCTAATCCTGCAGTTATCACATTCCCCATAATTACTTCATCTATTTTATCAGATGGAATTTTAGCTTCATCCATTAATGCTTTGATGACTACTGCACCAAGTTGTGGGGCGGTGAGACTTGATAAAGCTCCGTTAAAGGCGCCAATTGCAGTACGTTTTGCATTTGTAATAACAACTCTTTTCATACAAACTCCAAATGATTGAACATAAAAAAAGATTTTTTACGTTTGAAATATTTCAAACACTCAAAACTTAAAGAAATAATTATTTAAAGTAAATAGAAATAAAAATAATTTTTCCTTTTTAGTGATTAACAAATTCTGTGCCTGAAATTATTTTTTATATTGGCACAATTAGAGCTCTGGTCTTTATTATCTGCAATTCTAATTCCTTAATACCTGTGATAATAAAATCCTACGATATTGATATTAGACTTTTTTATTCTATATATTTTTAAGTTGAGTTGTTTGGAGAATTGTGGGGTAACCATTGAACCAATGGAATCTGTTATAACAGTTATGTGGGTTATATGAATTTTTCAATAATTTTATTTGTGATTTAATTTTTATACAAAATTAATTTTTGTTAGAAATTTTCGTTCGTTACGTTTTTATTACTATTATTTATTTGTTACAATAAATCTATTCTTTTCTTCGGCTTCAATTATGCAACAAAATTTACTGAACTCACAGTTCGAAACTTTTAAAACTAATTGGATTTTATGATTTCTTATACACAAAAATAAACTTTATAACTTCAATTTTTTATTTGAGTAATTTCCCAAAAAGCGTAGCATACATTATTTTATAAATATCTGTATTATCAATGCTACCGTTCATCAAGTTCGAATTTAGTCCAATTGCTCTTGACACAATTCCACCACTCTGATCACTAAAAGTTGACCAAGAAATTGCAAATGGGAATTGTCTCCCGGTTTTATCTGGAGCTGATTTAAATGGAACTGTTTCAGTACCAGCAACTCCATCAATTGGTGCACCATTTTTATCTCGAGCAGGTAAAATTTTTCCGTATGGAAATCCAATTTCAGTTTCGCCCAATAAACTTAGTCCGCCAGCATCACTATCAGCGGCTGTTAGAATTAAAGTATTTTTATTCTTTTTATAAAAATCTAGTGCGACACCAATAGCATCATCCGCTCGTTTTAAGGCCTCAAGTGTTGCTTGTGCATTATTTTCATTTGAAAAATTATCTGTTCCTTCTTCTTCGGCCACAATAAAAAATTGTTTTTTCTCTTTCGATAAAAATTTAATAGCAACGTTTAACATCTCTGCAATTGAAGGAGATGTTGGATTATAATTCGGCAAGTTTTTAGCTTTTTGCTCTTCCTCTTTTACATCATTAAAAGTAGATTCTTCTGCAAAAATTCCGAGAAGTTTTGTTGCTGATGAAGGAATTTTCTGAAGCTCATCTTTTGTATAAACGATGTAGTATCCTTTTTCTCTTGCGACTTCAATCAAATTAATATTGTCGCTTCTTACTCCTTCGCCATGAAAACCTTTTGTCCCATTAGGCAAAAACCATTTTTCGCCACCACTTAAAATTACATCTACTCCTGAATCGATCATCTGTTTAGTAATTTCTTCAAATTGATTTCTTCTACTCACTCCTGTTACGAAACATGCCGAGCCCGGCTCCACAATTGAACCACTATTAATCAGACCTGTTTTTATTCCTTTCGAAATAGCTTCTTCCATTATGCTCATTTTTTTTCCTGAACGAGCAACAATTTTTTCGTCATTGTTCAAACCAAAAGCGTTTAGCTTTACCTTCACTCCATACGCATGAACAGTGGCTCCCGAATTAGATGACGCCGTAAGAGCATCTTCCATATGTCCACGATACAACCCAATATTTGTAAGCCGATCCCAATTTGAAGTTCCATCTGGTCCAAAATATAATATTCGCATTGCGTTGTATGCGTTTAATCCCGTTCCATCGGGATGAAGAAAAATAACATTCCCTTTGTTGAGATTTGTTTGTGCAAATAGAGTAACACTAAGTAATAGAAAAAAAATTATCTGTTTCATATTCCGTTCTTCTCTTTTTTATTGAATTCATCGAACCAAAATGGCTTTACTTCTAAATCAGAAATAGAATCAAAATCGAGAATCTTTTTCAGAATCTCAAATTCCTCTTCATCTAAATATGGAAGGATTACTGTTGGTAGATTTTTAATTTTTTGTGAATTAAGAATTTTAATTAAATCTTCTTCTGAAATATATCCATTCATTTTTAAGTCGTTAAATACGAATAGAAGGTCAAATACATTTATTGTGCCTGTGTTAAATTCAGTTGTAATTTTTATTTTGAATGACTGAATTAAATCTACAGGAACTTGTTTTAATTCATACCAAAGTTTATCAACTTTTCTTTTATTGTCGGGTAAAAGTTTCGATGTAAAATAGAGGAGAAAATCTCCTCGTTTCATTTTATTTAGTTTGTCTAAAAAATCTTCTTTTTTTATCTGCGAGAAATGAAAAAAAATATCATTTGGATAATAGATACTTTTAAGAAACCCAAAACCTTTTTCGTTAATTTTTTTTACTCTACAAAAATCAAGCGGCTCAAAAATTATTTTTATTTCTTCAGACAATTAAATCAACTCTTTACTGCATGTTATGATAAACTGATTGGACATCGTCATCTTCTTCTATTTCTTCAATTAATTTGTTGACATCTTTTTGTTGTTCTTCGTTAAGTTCCTTAAAGTTAGTTGCAATGTATTGAAGTTCGGTTGCTTTAATTTCAATTCCCTTCTCTTCCAATATTTTTAACATCGAACCATAATCAACAAAATTAGTATAGATATAAATAAATTCGTCATCAGTTAATAATTCATCAAGTCCAAAATCGATCAGTTCCAACTCAAAGGAATCGATATCATTTATTTTAGCTTTATCAATTTTAAATAATCCTTTTCTATCGAACATAAAAGAGATAGAGCCCGCTATTCCAAGAGCACCTTCGTGATCGCGAAAATAGTGGCGAACATTTGCAACGCTTCTATTCGGATTATCAGTGGCGCACTCAACAATAATTGCAACGCCGTGTGGTCCATAGCCCTCATAAACTATTTCCTGATATCCGCTTGTATCTTTGTTTGAAGCTCTTTTGACTGCGCTCTCAATTCGTTCCTTCGGCATGTTTACAGACTTAGCATTCTGAATTGCAATTCGCAATTTGGAATTTACTTTGGGATCAATTCCTCCTGCCTTTACTGCAATTTCAATTTCTTTTCCAAGTCTATTAAACGCTTTAGACATTTTGGCAAAGCGTGCAAACATTTTATGTTTTCTTTTTTCAAATATGCGTCCCATAAAAACTCTTTTGTTTTTTCAAATTTTCAATTTAAGTGTTTCAAATATAAGCTATCTGAATAATTAATTTTTGTTATTGTTTTAAATAATATAATTGCGTGTAGCCATTCGCTTTGACATTTCTAATCAAACTAAAAGTGTAAGAGAAAAAAACCTCTCTGTTTCATCTGAAAAATCTCTCCTGCTAAGACACTTTTCCTGAATGATTCATGGGAAGTATCTGGTTGATTGATTTGTCCATTAAAATATATTAATCTAAAAAGCTACTTTGTTTAAATAAATTTAGTTATCTTGAGTGTTGAAATCAGAAGTTAATAAAAGAATATACCTTGCTTAACTCTCTTCCACGACTTATAACTAAGATTGCATTGAAAGAGACTTCAATAAGTAACAACTCCGTCTTGAATCCAAATAACTTTTGTAAGCTAATAAACATAATAGAAAATTTAGCATTCATGAAGTTGAGAATAATCCGAACCGTTAAAGAACTTTTGAATGAAAAATTAATAATATTTAACTGGTCTTAGCGAAGGTATTCTTTTTAATTTGTGACAGGATAATTACGTATTGATAAACAATTTTAGGTAGTCATATCAAAATGAAAAACAGTTTTAGTTCTCTCGGACTCTCAGAAAACATGCTCGAAACCATTAATAAAAAAGGGTTTGAAGAGCCAACTGAGATACAAAGCAAAATAATTCCACTAATTTTAAAAAATGAATTAGATTTAATAGGTCAAGCACAAACAGGAACAGGAAAAACTGCGGCATTCGCAATTCCAATTCTTGAGCTACTTGACAATCACAAAGGAAATATACAAGCGTTAGTGCTTGTTCCAACCCGCGAACTTGCAATTCAAGTTGCAGAAGAATTTCATTCTTTCCGCGGAAATAAAAATTTGAGAACTGCACCAATTTATGGTGGACAGTCTTATGACATTCAATTTAGACATCTAAAAAAAGGCGTCGATATTGTTGTCGGAACCCCCGGAAGAATTATCGATCACTTAAATCGTGGTAGTCTTGAATTCAATGGGCTTTCATTCGTTGTGCTTGATGAAGCTGATGAAATGTTGAATATGGGATTTATGGACGACATAGAAGATATCTTGAGTCGAACAAATTCCGAAAGAAGAACTCTCCTCTTCTCTGCTACAATTCCAGATAGAATTTCTCAACTCGCAAAAAAATTCATGAAGAAAAGAGAAATTGTAAAAACAAAAAATTCTGGAAAAACGATACACCTCACTGACCAGGTCTATTTTGAAGTTAAAGAAGGTGACAAACTCGAAACATTATGTAGAATAATTGATACTACAAATGAATTTTTTGGACTCGTCTTTTGCAGAACAAAAAGAGATGTGGATTATGTTACTTCCAAACTTCACGACAGAGATTATGATGCTGAAGGATTGCACGGTGATATTTCTCAAAATATTCGAGAAAAAATCTTAAATAAATTTAAAGCGAAAAAAATTAATGTGCTCGTTGCCACTGATGTTGCTGCACGAGGATTAGACATCGATGAATTAACACACGTAATTAATTATGCACTTCCACAAGATGCTGAATCTTATTTACATCGAATTGGAAGAACAGGAAGAGCCGGAAAAGAAGGCGCTGCAATTACTTTCGTTACTCCTGAAGAACATAGAAAATTAATGTACATCAAGAGTTCAACACAAACTGAAATTCGTAAAGAAAAAGTACCGCAAATAAAAGAAGTTATTAAGTTCAAGAAAGATAAAATTTCTTCTAATCTCAAAACAATAGTTAATCTTAATGATGCTGAACAATATTTGACTCTCACAAGAGAATTACTCGATGAGTTTGACGCAGAAAAAATAGTTTCATCCTTGATAAAACATATTTATCAAAGTGATCTTGAAGAAAAAAACTATGCAGAGATTAACGATTATAGCGATTACAAAAAGAAAAAATATTCTGACGATGATAGATCATTTGGTAGAGATAAACGTAATCGTTCATCAAAATCAGATAAGTTCGAATCATCACGTGAGAGATCGAAATCAGACAGGTATGATTCACCTCGAGAGAAATCAAAATCGACTCGAACCGTAGGCGCTGCACGACTATTCCTTGCTATGGGAAAAAAAGATGATCTCACTCCAGTTGAAATTTTAAAACTTGTAAAAAAGAAGACGGGTATTGAAGGAAATCGCATTTCTGAAATTAGTATCAACGATACATTCTCTTTCTTTAATGTTACTGACAAAGATGCAGACATCATTATTGATAAGCTCAATTCTAAATCGAGTGGAAAAAAACCATTGATCGAAAGAGCTAAGTATCCGAAATAAATTTATTTTAATTACTTAGAGACTTTTCTAAATAAAATTATAGAATGTCACCTGAACAAAAGTTTGGGTGACATTTTTTTTTGCGTTGATCTGATTTGCTTTAATCAACGTTACAAGAAAAAATAATTCAGAAGTATCACTTACTAAATCAAATTTGAATTGGAAAGAATTGCAATTCTTTTTAATTGTATGTGACTTATCTAATTTTCTATTCGTAAATTTGAATTGTTAAAAAAATAGATGAGGATAGAATGCGAAAAAAAATTATCGCAGGTAATTGGAAAATGAATATGAATCTCCCTGAATCAATCAGCTTGATTTCACAGATTAAAAATTACAACGGCGCAAAGACATTTAAGTGTGATGTGATTCTTTGTCCACCTTTCACATCGCTCGATACCGCACGAACATTGATTAAAGGCTCGGTGTTTCAATTAGGAGCGCAAAATATGCACGCTGCCGAGAGTGGAGCATTTACGGGAGAAATTTCTGCTTCAATGCTAAAAAGTGTTGGATGCGAATATGTAATTCTTGGACACTCCGAAAGAAGAACTCTCTTTAATGAAACCGATAATATCATAAATAAAAAAGTTCTTTCTGCTTTATCAAGCAACCTAAAACCAATTTTTTGCGTCGGGGAAACTTTAGAAGAAAGAAAAAAGGGAATTACTTTCGACATAGTGAAACGACAAATGGCAGAAGGTTTGAAGGAAGTTGATTTGTATGGAATAAAAAATATTATTATTGCGTATGAACCAGTTTGGGCAATTGGAACAGGAAAAACTGCAACCCCAGCACAAGCAGAAGAAGTTCATGCATTCATTCGCAGCTTATTGAAAGAAAGTTTTGGACAAGATATTTCTGAAAGAATTATTATTCAATACGGCGGAAGTGTAAAACCCGACAATGCAAAAGAGATTCTTCACCAACCCAATGTAGATGGAGCTTTGGTTGGTGGCGCTTGCATTAAAGCTGAATCATTTTTAGAAATAATAAAAGCTTGTTAATTTTTTATTGGCTTGGTGGCGGTTGCTGAATTTCTTTCTTCTTACTTGGAATTAAAAATATAGCACCGAGCAATATTCCATAAAGCACTGATGTGTAAGGATTGCTTTGAATCGGACAACTATTTTTGCATCCAATGAAATGATAGTAAGCGTAACCCAAAACACCACCAACAAGCAATGGAATAATTTTTATAAGTATATTTTTCATAGATTAATTTATTTTGTTTAATAAGTTAGATTAAATTTACTCAAAAAGGATTCTTTATGTTCACTGTGTTTGCGTCAGAAATAACTATACGTCCCGATGACATTGATTTAAATAATCACGTTCATCATACAAAATATCTCGATTACGTTTTGGCTGCTCGTTACATACAGATGAAAGAGAATTACAAAATGGCAATGAGTGAATTTCACAAACTCGAATTGAATTGGTTGGTCTCTACTACTCACATTGACTACAAGCGCGCCTTAAAACTTGAAGATAAAATCCTTGTCAAAACTCAGAGCGAGTCTGCAAATGGTGCTCAGTCAAGAGTTCTCTTTTGGATTGTGAATAAAGAAACAAATAAAGTTGCTGCCGAAGGCTACATAATTTACACATTGATTTCGATGAAGACTGGAAAACCTGTGCGAATACCAGAAGACGTAATTCAGATTTTTTCAGTTTAGATAATAATTTATTTTACCTTGACTTTAACAACATTTTGATTAATTTTTTCTTCTTAAATAATTGAAAAACCGGAGTTTTACTTAAATGCTAAAAAAGACATTATTTCCATTAACAATATTTATTTTATTGAGTGTTAATATATTTTCGCAAACAGTTATTGGGAAATATGGTGGCGAGTTTATGGCAATTGGAGTTGGCGGAAGACCACTCGGGATGGGTGGAGCTTTTACTGCAATTGCTAATGATGTAACTGCGGGTTATTACAATCCTGCGGGGTTGGGGTTCTTACAATATCCACAAATTTCTTTAATGCATGATGAAAGATTCGGAAATTTAATAAATTATAATTATGGCGCTGTTGCAGTTCCTTATGGCAAAGATCTTACTTTTGCTCTAAGCATTATGAGGCTTGGTATTGATGGGATTTATGATACTCGCTCTGCTCTTTACGATGCTAATGGCGATGGGATTCTTGATATCAATACAGACAGATTAGATTATGACAAGATAAAAGAATTTTCAAATCAAGATTGGGCAATCTATTTAAGTGGTGCAAAAAGAATTAATGAAAAATTATTAGTTGGTGCAAACATAAAAATTTTAAGAAGAGTTATTGGAAGTGATTTTAGTGCGACTGGATTTGGGTTTGATGTCGGTGCAATTTATTCTCCTTTTGAAAATCTCTTCCTCGGTGCAACTGTTCAAGATGTTACAACTACTTTAGTCGCTTGGAACACGGGTCGAAATGAATTGATTACTCCAACCGCAAAACTTGGAACTGCTTACGCACTTGATTTATTTGGTGGAAGATTAACTCCTGCAGTAGATGTAGATATTAGATTTGAAAACAGAAAATTTGCATCTGTTGCTAATCTTGGTCCTGTTAGCTTTGACCCTCGTCTTGGAGTAGAATATAATTATAAAGAAATATTTGCAATCAGAGCGGGCTACACCGACGTAAAGCAGATTACTATTGGTGCCGGCGTAAAACTTCCTAAATTAAATATCGATTATTCATTCGCAAAATTTAATATGTCGAAAGATGAAAGTCTCGGCGACACGCATAGAATCTCATTGATCTTAACATTGGAAGAACCAAAATTTTTAAGAGCAAACGAATAAACTCAAAAAAAAATATTCTAAATTTTATTTATTAATTCTTCAGTGAGTTAAGCTCAATTAAATTTTTCAGATATTGAACTCAAATAGTTTTTGAAAAATATCTCTTAATGTGTCTGATATAATCCGATTGTGTTTCCTACATTATCTTCAAACAACGCATACCAACCATAAACAGGAATTACAGTTCTTGTCCTAACTACTTTTCCCCCTTTATTTTCAATCACCGCAAGTGTGTCTTGAATATTTTGAACGAGAAAATGAAAAATCGTTGTGTCGCCTGTCAAAATTTTTTCTACACTTCTTAATCCAAGTGTTGTACCTTTGTGCGTGTTACATAAATAATATCCTTTACCAAATGGTTTAAAATCCCATCCCAAAGTTTCCAAATAAAATTTTGCTGAGGCTTCAATATCTGTTGTTGGTATTTCGATATGGCCGATTACACTATTTGACATTTTCCGTTTCCTTTATAAATGATTTATTCAATTTATTCAAAGTTAATAATTCTATTTAAATAATTAATTGATTCAATTTTTTATCTACAACTTTCCAAACTTCATCTACAGTTATTAAGTCTAACGCTTTTCTCTCTTCGTCTTCTGAATATTCAAGTAAGTCATACGGCGATTTTATGTATTCATGAATTTTTCCATATGGACTCCAATCAAGAGGATGAGTTGAGCCAAGTAGCGCAACTACAGGCGTATCAAGAGCGACTGCGATATTCATTGGTCCTGTGCAAACCGAAATGAACAAGCCCGCATTTTTAATTATCGCTGAAATTTTTCCGATTGAATTTGTGTCTGACGAAATTATTGCATTCTCTCCAATTTCGTTTACAATTTTTTCTGCAAGATTTTTTTCAGTCGGTCCCCAAGTAACAACAACTTTTGATTTATATTTTTCAATTATACGTTTTCCTATTTCAATATATCGTTCTGGTTTCCAAGTTCGTTTTTCTCTACTTGCACCTGGATGAATAACCACACAATTTTTCTTAGTCAATTCATTCGACAAATAAAATTCATCTGCAAATTTTTGATCCACTGAAGAAATAAATATGAACGACTCTACTTCTGCAATTTCAATTCCCGCAGCTTTTACTATGTCGAGATTACGATCTATTTCATGATATCTTCCGACGGGATGCGAAATTTTATTATTGTAAAGAAACATTAAATTTTCCGGACCTGAACTGGCTCTAATTTTTGCTCCACTGAAATATGTTAAGAGTGCAGAGCGATGAGATTTCCAGCGTAAGTTTAGCGCTAAATCAAATTTTGTTTTTTTTAATTTCTTAATCACTTCCAAGTTGTAATTCAAATTTGAGTTATGAGAGTCATAAACAATAAGCTCATCAACAATAGATTTAGCGGGGACAATCTCCTTCATCAATGAATTTGACAAAAGAGTAATATGAGAATTTGGGAGTGCTTTTCTAACAGCAACTATTGCGGGAGTTGCAGCCACTATGTCTCCCAACGCTCCCCATTTTATGATTAATATTTTTGAATAATTATTTTTCATTTAACATGATCGAGTTTACTTTACTAATTACACTCTTCACTGAAATATTTTTTAAAGATTTACCGCTCTCTTCATCTCCTCTTTTTCCGTAGATAAGATAATGTCCATCAACTTCATTATAAAAATTCCAACTTACTTTTTTGTCATCGGGAAAAAGAGTAAGAGTTTTTCGATTCAGCGCTGCCGCCAAATGTCTTGTCCCTGAATCATTGCAAATGCAAAGCTCTGCAAATGTTAGCAACGCTGCAAGTTCAATCACATCATTACTTGTATCAACAAAATTTATATTATTTTTATTAAGCATTAAAATCTCAGAAATAATATTTTCTTCCGATGGACCTTTCACAAAAACTATATCATAATTATTTGACAATGACACTGCTAATTCTAAGAAATTTTTCAACTCCCAAATTTTAGTTGGTTCACTTGCACCGGGATGAATAACTATCAATTTTCTCGAGTTTAAAAAATCTTTCGCGACTAAATTATTTTTCATTGATTCTTTTGTTTTTTTTTCAATAAAAAATTCTGTTTTATTTTCTTCAACTTTAATCTGAAGTCCTTCAGCAATCTTGTTGTAATATGTCAAGTAGCCGATTGCATCTTCATAAACTTGGACGCGAATATTATTCAAAAACGAAAAGCCCTGATTAACGGGACCAACTCTTGTTTTAGCGCCCGAAAAATACGCCCACAAAGTTGATCTGTCACTGGCTTGCAAAGAGAGAACAGTATCAAATTTTCTCCCTCTAATTAATTGAAGAAACTTAAATTCTTCTTTTAGTCTATTAATTCCCGTTAAAAATTTTAGAGATAAATCGAATGCAATAATTTCGTCGATATTAGGATTTAGCTTAAGTAGATTTTGATATTCCCTTCTAACAAGAAGAGAAATTTTTGCATCTGGGAAATTTTGTCTAATACATTTTATTGCAGGAGTAGATACAATCAAGTCTCCCATAAACTTTAAGTTTATTATCAAAAGGTTTTTTATTTTATCTTTTTCTAACTTCAAAAAAATCTCACATAACTCTAAAAAAAATTAAGCACAAAGTTAGTAATTATGAATTATTATGTTGACAAATACTAAACCAAATATTATTTTAAGGTTAAAATATTTAAGTTTTAATTATAAATTATGAAAACAACCGAAAAATACGGCAAAAAAATATCAACTGCATTATCGATGTGGGTTAAACTCTCAAGAGCTTATCATACATTTAGCAAAAAAGCAGTTGAGGATATTAGGAAGTATAATTTAACAGAGCCACAATTTTCAGTGCTCGAGTCACTTGGACATTTGGGTCCGATGCCGATAGGAAAATTGTGTTCAAAACAGTTGGTTACTGGTGGCAATATGACTCTGGTTGTTGATAATCTTGAGAAAGAGGGTTTGGTTAAAAGAGTTCATAGCACAACAGACAGAAGAACGATTGTTGTTCAAATTACCGAGAAGGGCAAAACTCTCTTTGATCAGATATTTATTCAACACGCAAAAAGAATGACTGAAATTGCTTCTGTTCTGAGCGAAAAAGAACAGAACGAGTTGGCGCGATTACTAAAAAAATTAGGAACTTCAATAACTGAATAGTCGTTTTGCTCAAATTGAAAAAAAAAATATTTTTCACAAAATTAAACTTTTTTCAATTAGCAATTGTTTAGTTATTACTTAGGAAAGTTAGTTCATTTTTTTTTTGATAGATAGAGTTTCATTGCTAATAAATCGGGAAATAATTTCGAAAATAATTCAATGTTAATTCTTTTTGTTTCTCTTAGTGAATCAAAATTTATTTATCAAGAAATTAATTAATTTTTTATTAAACAAAGATGTCTTATGAAACAATTTCTGTCAGAAATAAATATATCAGCAAATCCTGATGAAGAATTTTTTCTCAAAATACCTGAACAACGAGGAATGGTAAATGAGTTAATGAAGAATGGAATCATAGTTAGCTATGCTCTTTCATTTGATCGCACAAAATTATGGATAATCTTTAATGCTGAAAATAAAGTTGAGGTTATGACTGCCATCGATTCTTTTCCACTAAGAGAATATATGGACTTTGAAATATTTGAATTAATGTTTCATGAAAATGTTATGACTAAATTAATTCAGTTTTCACTTAACTAAAAAAATTTACAAAAAAAAAGGATAGATATGAAAGTAATAATCGCAGTAGTATTCGCTCTGCTTTTTAACGGCTCTTTGCTCGCACAAGCTACTTGGAACATTGATAAAACTCACTCTACCGTTGGGTTCACAGTCAAGCATATGTTAATTACAGATGTTGAAGGTAATTTTAAGGATTATGAAGTTACAGCCAAAACCAATGCTAAAAACAAACTTGAATCAATTTCTGCAAACATAAAAACTGGCTCAATTAATACTGAGAATGAAAAACGAGATCAACATTTAAAGGCGGATGATTTTTTTAACTCAGAAAATTTTCCTGAGATGACTTTTGTTAGTTCAAAAATTGAAGCTAAAAAAGGGAATCAATTTAAGATTCATGGAAATTTAACAATAAGAGGAATTACAAAAGCTGTTGTGCTTGATGCAACCTTTAATGGTGAAATTACTGACCCTTGGGGCAACACAAGAATGGGTTGGAATGCAACAACAACAATAAATCGATTCGATTACGATTTAAAGTGGAACACTTTAATGGAAGCTGGTGGCGCTGTAGTATCTAAAGATGTTAAAGTAATATTAAACGTTCAATTCATAAAAGCTAAATAATAAAAGACATTTTTGTGGAGCATTACTAATTTAAAATTGGTAGTGTTTCACATTCTTTATTTCCCCACTCATTCATAACTTCTCTACATCAAAAAAATGATGTGCAAAAAAATTTATTAATATACTTACACTCAAAAACTAAACTCTATTTTTTTTGAATTATTTTTAGACTATTTTTATTTTTCAAAAAATTACATTCAAGATCTAAATTTTATTTTCAAATCTTGGTATAGCGGATGGAGCCGGTTAGTGTTAGAAGAAAATAAATCAACTAAATATATTGCGTTAAGAATTACCGCCTTCTATTTTGTTTTATCAACCCTTTGGATTGTCTTTTCGGATCAGATCGTAATCTTTTTTTTTCAAGACTTAAAATTATTGACTCAGATTCAAACAATGAAGGGAATGTTTTACATAATCTCATTTGGGGCTGTTCTTTATTTCATTATTTCAAAGACGGTGAATAAACTTGAATCATCTAATCTTGAATTAAAAAAATCGCAGACAGAATATTTTGAACTTTTTCAAAGCTCTCCCGATTTAATATTAGTAATAAATTTCACAACGAAGTTGATAAAAAAATCGAATGCCGCTTTTTTAAAAAAAACTGGATACAAAAAAAATGAAGTGTTGGAAAAAAATGTTGATGCGTTTATATCAGATGAATTGATAAATTTTTTGGATGAAACAATCTCAAATTTTAAAACCAAAACAAAGTCTGATGATTATGAAGCGATATTGGAGACTAAAAACTCGCCACTAAACGTAATTTGCAGAATCACACACATAAATACTTTTGGGAATGAAAATATTTGCAGACTCGCTTTTACTGATATCACAATGATGAAAGAGAAAGAAAAACAACTCTACCAAACAAGTGAGCTACTCTCATCAATTTTAGAAAACTCACCGCTTGTAATTTGGATTACTTCCATAGAAGGAAAAATTATTATGGTGAACAAAGGTTGGAAAGAATTGTTTAATATTAATAATATTGAGATGAAGGAGAAGTCTTTTGAGGAGCTTGTTTCGCCTGAGATTTTGGAATTTCACAGAACTGATAATCAGAACGTAAATCTTGTTGATGATACATTTCATTATGTCAAGCAAATTAAACGAGGCGAAGAAAATTTATTTTTTCAAGTTCTTAAATTCCCATTAAAACAAGAAGACGGGAAAGTTGTAAATTGGGGAGCAGTTGCCCTTGATATTACTGAGCTGCGTAAAAAAGAAAATGACCTTATTTTAGCGAGAGAGAAAGCGGAACAGTTAAATAATTTAAAAAATATTTTCCTCTCAAATATGTCGCACGAGCTTAGAACTCCGATGAACGGAATACTTGGGAACTCTTTGATATTAATTGAGGAATCGTCTAATGCAGATATTAGAACTTTGGCCGAGAATATTAATTATAGTGGGCTACGATTACTCAAAACGTTGAATCTCTTAATCTATTTTGCAACTATTGAGTCAGGAAAAATAGATTTAAACTTCTTCGCTATTGATATCGGAAAGATTGTAAGACAGTATTCAAAGCCATATGTTGAGTTTGCAGTTAAAAAAAATCTTACATTTGAAATAATAATAAAGAATGAAAATCTTTTTGTTGAGGTAGATCTAAATCTCATTAATGAAATTATTGATAACCTTGTAAACAATGCTATTAAGTTCACCGAGGTTGGTGGAGTAAAAATAATTGTAGAAAAAGAAGTTGGCGAAAAAGGAAGTTATGGATTAATTAGCGTATCGGATACAGGAATTGGTATTGAAAAAGAAAATATAGATGTTATTTTCGACGACTTTAGACAAGCGAGTGAAGGGATAAGCAGAAGTTATGACGGTTTAGGATTAGGATTGACAATAACAAAACGGCTTGTTGAAAAAATGAACGGCAGCTTAACAATAAATAGTGAGCCACAAAAAGGAACCACTATTGAAATTAGATTTGCTTTATTATCTAATTAAAATTATTTTTTGCAATTAAAAAGGATGAGTTTTTATGAGTGCTGACCAGCAAAAGAAATATTTACTAATAGTTGAAAATGACCCAATAAATCTGGATGTAATAATTCGTTTTTTACAAAAAGATTATGAGATCGATTCAGCGCTTTCAGGTTTGGAAGCAATTGAAAAAGCAAAATCAAAAAGTTACGATGCTATATTAATGGACATTAATTTGGGTCGAGGTATGAATGGCTTGGAAGCAGTTCAAACGATTAAGAAAATAAATGGCTATGAAAACACTCCTGTAGTTGCTGTTACTGCTTACGCTATGCGTAATGAAGAAGAAGAATTTTTAAATAATGGTTGCACACATTATTTATCTAAACCATTTTCAAAGCTTGAATTAAATAGTCTTGTCGCAAGCTTATTTGTCCCAAAAAGTGTAGGAGATATTATTTAGATATTTTTTCCAATTTTTCAAAAGTAAGATTCATTAGTTCATATTTGTTCCAACCAATGAAGTCGTAATGCCACCATTCAGAAGTTAGAATTTCAAAGCCATGTTTTTCCATTACGTCCCGCAATAGTTTTCTATTTACTTTTTGTTCTTCAGAAATTCCGAGATAACTGTGGTGCGCCTTCACGGTAAAGTCATCATAATCAGTAGGCATTAAAAGCTCCTCGCCTGTAACTGAATTTACAATTGTCAAGTCAACCGCACAACCACGGTTGTGTCGCGAACCTTTCCTTGGGTCAGCAGCGTAACGATCATCTTTCACAAATTCCCACATCAATTTTGTAACTGAGTACGGGCGATAAGCATCGAAAATTTTTACTTCCAACCCTTTCTCTTTTAATTCCTTCTGTATCTTCTTTAAGGCTTTAGCAGCGGGTAGCCTTAAGTAAGCTTTCGGTTTTGAATAAAGTCTTGTACCCGTAAAATTATTTGTCGTAGCATATTTTATATCAAGTATAATTCCGGGAATAAATTTTTCAAGATCAACTAAAATTTTATTCGAATCTAATTCAACAAGCTTTTGGTACGTTTCAATACTCTCTACAACTTTTAGCCCAAACTCATTGACGGGAATTTCTTGAGTTAATGATATTGTAGAGAAATAAAATAGAAAAATTATTAAAGCTTTTGATACAATTTTATTTTTAATATTATTCATGATGTTCAATCCAGATTATTAATAAAAAATTCAGTTCTTTGTTTTAATGTTCAATCCTAAGAATTGGATACACGTTTAATTCTTCATCACTATAATTAGATTTTAGATAAAAGAAATTTAATCTTGCAAAAGGATCTTTCCTAAACTTTTCATCTTCAGATAATTTTTTTTCAAATTCTTTTTTTAATTCAGGATCAACTTGAAGCATTTCTTTTGCTATTCGCTCCATCACATAGAATTCAAAATATTCTTTTCTCTCAAAAATTGCATTCATAAATCCCCATTGAACGAATGAGTCTTCAGAGCTTGGCTCAAGTGCGTAAAGTATTAATCGAATTGTTCTTTGATTTGGTGAGATAAGATAACCACCCTTTTTTAGTGTTGCATTTTTTTTTAGTTTGTCGAATTCAAAATTTACATGATGTCTTCCTTCGTAAGGGTTCTGTTGAAATTTCACATTCTTAAATTTGTATTTTGTTACTTCAACATTTTTATCAGCTTCTAAAACTTCAAACTTTACGCCATGAAATTTTAATCGCTCAACAATAATTCCCCACTCCTTTGGCACATAATAAAATTTTGGTGCAACTACTGAATGAACAACATCAGACTCACCAAAAAACGGGATAACATAATCTTTATCTTCATTAGTATAAGTAATTCTTCTCGCTCCAGAAATTTCAGAAGTATCAACAATATATTTTTTTCCTTTAAAAATATATGGTTCACTCCTCTCAGCTAATTTAAATTGAATTGGCATCGGTAATTTTTCCGAGTAGAAATTTTTAATTGCATCTTCATCAGCTTTTCTATTTGCAGATACTAATTCTTTCTGATTTTCATTTGCAAATTCGAGAACAATCTCAAGCATTCTTTTAGTTGCGAAGACTCTTGTTTTGTATGGCTTCAACATATGAGTCTCTACCAATAACGAAATTCTATTTTGCGCTGAGCCATAACCATTTGAGAATCTCGGCAGAGCAACACCGTAAGCAATTCCTTTGCTGATATCTTCTTGCCGAAACCAGGCATAAGGCATAGTTAGATAACCAGATTCATCCATTCTGCTCTTCATAAACGGAAGAAATTTATCATCAATAATTCTAACTAAGTTGTTATCCATATTTGCTGAGCGTTCTAATCCCCAAGTAACAGTATATTGATAATCAGCTCCATTAGTTGAATGTGTATCGGCAAAAAAATCGGGCAGCCATTCAGAAAATAATTTCAGCATCGCTTGCATTTCAGGCGCATCAGCTTTCATCCAATCTCTATTAAGATTCAAATTATTTGCAGTAGTTCTCCATCCCATTTCTCTGGGTCCATTTTGATTTATTCTATTGTAAGGTCCAAATCGTTCATGTCCATCAACATTAAAAACCGGATTAACCAAAATGATTGCGTTATCGATTAAAGATTTTTTTTCACCAGTAATTAATATTTCACGCAGTAAAATTTTGCTCGCATCTTTTCCATCAATTTCTCCAGAATGAATTCCATTGATTATCAGCACAATTGGTTTACCTGTTTTTTTTGCAAGCTCTGGAGTGAATGCTTTATCTTTAGAAACGACAAGCGAATAAATTTCTCTCCCTTGTGGTGAAACGCCAATAGAAATCAGCTTTGCATAAGGAGAAGCTGCATCTAACATCTTAAAATATGCGATTGTCTCGTCATATCGAGCAGTTTCAAAATAATTTGATTTTTCAAAATGAGTTAACCACTCAGTTTTTATTTTTTCTTGAGCATTAAGACTTTGTGAGTTCATCGATATTAAACATGTAAAAAGAATGATTATTTTTATCATTTAATTTTTCCTATTTAGAGATTAGCTTTAGTGTTAAGATAATAAAAAATTTATTAAATGTTATTGTAGGAAATAAATGTACACACCTTTGGATAAAAGTAGTTACTTAAAAGGATTGTTAATTCTTGCGCGTAAGAGTAAATGCCTTGTTGACGGGGAAAAATCAATAATCCGTGACGTCGCAAAAAGATTTAGCTTTAGTAATGATTTTTATGAAGAATCGATAAAGAACTTGCTTGACAACAAATACATTTTAGATAATCCAATAAAATTTTCAACAAAAAATATTGCTATCGACTTTTTAAGTGAAGGATTAAAACTTGGTTTTTCTGACAACGTGCTGGATGATGCAGAGATTAATTGGTTAAAATTAATTTGTTTTGAAAATGGAATTGAAATTGAGTGGTTCAATAAAAAGTTAAGTCAATATGTAAAAAGTGAAGAATAATTTCTTTACGGTGAATCTTTAATTATCAACAAATCGTTTTTTTTGATTTAGAAAAAATTGAAAATTTTTGATTCCGTTCATCTAAATTTTTTGTAACAAATATTTTTTTAACTAATAATTATTTCCATCTATTGAAGAAGCTAAAAATTTTATTGATTGCAGATCCCAACTCAGCACACACTATTAGATGGGCAAAGGGGCTTACTCTAAAGGGAATTGATGTCTCAATTTTTGGTATTCCGAAATTGGAAAATAATTTTTATGATGATTTCCCAAGTATAAAAATTTCTACTCTTAATATTGATGATAAAATATTTTCGAAACCTGATGGCGCCTTCTCGAAAATGATTTACTTAAAAGCTTATCCACAATTAAAAAAATTCATCAAACAAATTAAGCCGGACATTCTGCACGCTTATTATGCCTCAAGCAATGGACTGATTGGAGCGTTAAGTAATTTTCATCCATTTGCAATTTCAGTTTGGGGCTCTGATATTTTTGAGTTTCCGAAAAAATCATTTCTACATAAAAAAACTCTTGAGTTCAGTTTAAGTAGAGCTGACAAAATTTTTTCTACAAGCACTCCCTTAGCCGAAGAAACAAAAAAATACACGAAGAAAGCGATTGAAGTAGTTCCGTTTGGAATTGATTTAAAAAAATTTTCTCCGCTAAAAGTAAAAAACATTTTCCCTGAAAAAGATTTTGTAATTGGCACAATAAAAAAACTTGAAGAAATTTATGGCATTGATGTTTTGATAAGAGCTTTCAGTTTAGTTAAAGAAAAATTTCCAAATCTTTCCTTAAAACTTTTAATTGTTGGAAAAGGAAATCAAGAAGAAGAATTAAAAAAATTAGTCAACGATTTAAACTTAAGTGAATCAACTTTCTTTTCAGGATTTATAAAACCTGAAGAAATTCCGATCTATCATAATATGCTTGATATTGCTGTCTTCCCTTCACTACACGAAAGTTTTGGAGTTGCTGTTATTGAAGCAATGGCTTGCGAGAAACCAATAATCGTAACAAATACTGTTGGCTTCACTCAAATAATTACACACGAAAAAACCGGACTAATAGTTGAGACAAATAATATTAATCAGTTAGCTGAGGCAATTGTTCTTCTAATTAAAGATGAATATTTAAGAAACTATTTGGCAATGGAAGCAAAAAAGGAAGTTCACAATCGGTTCGATGAAAATAAAATTATTGAAGAGATAATTGCGAGTTATTATTTTATGATTAATAAACATAACTCAGTAAATTAAACTCGTGTTAATCTTCAAAAAGGAAAATGACCTTATATCCTATTACAATTGATTTTTCAAAAAATTATTCTTAATTCGCAATTAATTAATAATCACTTATAGCAAAGGTATAAAATGAAAAAACTGTTCATAATATTTAACCTGTTTCTCTTTTCATTCGTCCTATTTGCCCAACAAGAAGCGCGCCTGCTTAGATTTCCAAACATACAAGGAAATCAATTAGTCTTTACTTACGCTGGCGATCTATATGTTGTATCAGCAAATGGTGGCGTTGCACGAAAAATTACGAATGACATCGGTTATGAAATGTTCGCCAAATTTTCTCCTGACGGAAAGCAAATTGCTTTTACGGGACAATATGATGGCAACACCGAAGTATATTTAATGCCCTCTGAAGGCGGCGTTCCAAAACGATTAACTTACACTGCTACGCTTAATCGCGATGATGTTTCCGACAGAATGGGACCGAACAATATTGTAATGGCTTGGAAAGGGAATGATGAAGTCCTTTATCGTTCACGAAATAGAGAATGGAATGATTGGAAAGGACAACTCTTTCTTGTTAATACTTCTGCGGGACTTTCAGAACAACTCCCTTTGCCAAGAGGTGGTTTTTCTTCTTACTCGCCTGATTTATCAAAATTAGCTTACAACAGAGTTTTCAGAGAATTCAGAACTTGGAAAAGATATCGCGGTGGACAAGCTGACGACGTCTGGATTTTTGACTTCAATAAAAAAACTCACGAAAACATTACGAACAATCCTGCTCAAGATATTTTTCCAATGTGGGCAGGCGACAAAGTTTATTATACTTCTGATAGAACAGGGAGACTAAATCTTTTTTCTTATGATCTAAAAACAAAAGAAACAAAACAACATACTAACTATAAAGATTTTGATATCAAATTTCCATCACTTGGTAACAACGCAATTGCTTATGAGTATGGTGGATATATTTATAAATTTGATCTCGCTACAGAAAAAGCAAGCAAAGTTGAAATTTTTATTAATGAAGATTTTAATGTAGGACGCGGTGGTTGGATTGATGTTAGCAAAAATGTTACGAACTTTGAAATTTCTCCCGATGGCAAACGAGCCTTATTTGGTGCACGTGGCGAAGTTTTTACAGTTCCACAAAAACATGGAGCAACAAGAAATTTAACTCAAACTTCTGGAATTCATGAAAGAGCATCTAAATGGTCACCCGATGGAAAATGGATTGCTTACATCTCTGATCGTTCAGGTGAATTTGAAATTTGGATGCGCGCACAAGATGGAAGTGGCGAGGAAATTCAACTTACAAAGACAACAAATAATTATATCTACACAATTCTTTGGTCACCTGATTCCAAAAAACTTTTGTTCAACGACAAGTTACAAAGATTGATGTATGTTGATGTTGAATCAAAAAAAGTTACACTTGTTGAACAAGCAGAAGCTTGGGAAATTACTTCCTTTGGCTGGTCACCTGATAGCAAATGGATAACCTATACAAAACCTGAAGTTGATAACAGTTCAATCATTTATATTTATTCGATTGATGAAAAAAAAGCTCATCCTGTTACTGACAAATGGTATGATTCTTCAACATCGGAATTTAGTGATGATGGAAAATATTTATTCTTAGTATCTCAGAGAAATTTTGCTCCAACTTATGGACAAACAGAGTGGAATCATATTTATCAAAATATGTCGAAGCTTTATTTAATCACTCTTGCCAAGGATACTGAATCACCTTTCAAACCGAAAAGTGATGAAGTAACTATAAAAGAAGAGAAAAAAGACGGTGACAAAAAGGAAACTGAAAAGAAAGATGAAAAAAAATCGGAGACTGTTTCTGTCAAAATTGATTTTGATGGTATAATGAATCGCATAGTTGAGATTCCTGTAGTTGGTGCAAATTATTGGAATTTATCTTCTGTAAAAGAGAGAATTTATTATATGAAAAACAGCTCTCAAGATCCAAAGCCAAAACTTTTCCTTTATGATCTTACAGCACAAAAAGAGACCGAGCTTGGTGATATTCAAGGTTATGAAATCTCTGCTGATAAGAAAAAAATGTTAGTCGGATTGGAAGGAATGGCTTTCGCAATTATAGATCTACCTGCTGCAAAACTTGATGTGAAAGAAAGATTAGTTCTTACAGATTTGAGAATGAACTTGGACAGACATGCAGAATGGCGACAAATTTATCACGAATCTTGGCGACAGATGAGAGACTTCTTCTATGCGTCAAATATGGGCGGGATTGATTGGGATAGAGTTCGCAAAGATTATGAAGTCTTATTGCCATATGTTAATCATCGATTCGATTTAACATACATAATTGGAGAAATGATTAGCGAGTTGAACACTGGTCACGCTTATGTTGGTGGTGGAGATGCCCCAAGAGCAGAAAGAATAAAACTTGGTTTACTTGGAGCAGATATCGTAAAAGATGAAGCTTCAAAATATTTTCAAGTGAAAAATATTCTCAAAGGACAAAATTGGAATCGTGCTCTTCGTTCACCTCTAACAGAAATTAATGTTAATGTAAATGAAGGCGATTACATCCTTGAAGTTAATGGCAAGCCAACTAACGAAGTTAATGACATCTATTCGCTCCTCGTTGGAACTGCTGGAAAACAAGTTACACTAACAGTAAACTCAAAGCCAGAAATGACAGGAAGTCGCAAGACTGTTGTTGTTCCTATTGAAGAAGAACAAAGTTTAGTTTACTTCAATTGGGTTCATGGAAATATCGAAAAAGTTTCCAAAGCTTCAAATGGAAAAGTTGGATACATTCATATTCCTGATATGAGTGTTGAAGGATTAAATCAATTTGTAAAATATTTTTATCCGCAATTAAAAAAAGAAGCACTCATTATTGATGTTCGGGGCAATGGCGGTGGAAATGTTTCCCCAATGATTATCGAAAGATTACAAAGAACCGTTGCAATGATTGACAAAGCAAGAAATACAAGCATTAATCCTGATCCATCTGGATTGCATCACGGACCAAAAGTTTGTCTGCTTGACGAATTTTCAGCGTCAGACGGCGATATTTTCCCTTTCAGATTTAGACATTATAATCTCGGGAAATTAGTTGGGAAAAGATCTTGGGGTGGAACAGTTGGAATTCGTGGTACATTACCAATTATTGATGGTGGTGTTTTGAATCGTCCAGAATTTGCAAGTTACGATGTTGAAGGTAAGAAATGGGCAATTGAAGGCTATGGAGTTGATCCAGATATTTTTGTAGATAATGACCCAGTAAAAGAATTTTTAGGAATTGATGAACAATTAAATAAAGGTATTGAAGTTGTTCTGAATGAGCTTAAGAATTGGAAACCATTACCTCCTCCTCCTCCATATCCAGACAAACGCTAATTATTTAAAGACGCCTTTCGGGGCGTCTTTTTTTTTAACGCAATGCTTTCAACGGAATTTTTAAAAACCAAAATTGGTGATTAGTAATTGGTAATTCTTCAACCTACAATCATCAATCCTAAAATCCTTCAATCCCCAAATCTGAAATCAAAGAAAAATTTATTACTAAACTATTTATTCCCAATCGGAATTATGTACAATGGATTTTCATTCTCAGGCATATTTAGTATTTTTTTAATTTCTGCATCCCGAAAAGCTCCTATCACTGTCATTGATAAATTTAGAGCAACCCCTTGTAAAGAAATATTTTGTGCTACATGTCCCACTTCCATATGAACATATCTAATTCCTCGTTCTCCATATCTTCCCGTTGTTCTTTCGTAGTCTGCAGCTATAACAATAATAATAGCTGCCTCTTTAACCCAAGTTTGTTGTAGTGCGCTTTCAGTTAACTCAGCAAGCATGTCACCATCTCGTACTTTAATAATTTCATTTTCTTTGGGATTGTATTTATAAACACCTTTCCCTACTCCATCAACATTATTGATTACAACATATAGTT
This sequence comes from Chlorobiaceae bacterium, assembly GCA_013824085.1. Lineage (GTDB taxonomy): Bacteria > Bacteroidota > Ignavibacteria > Ignavibacteriales > Ignavibacteriaceae > PNNF01. Next base: position 34,098 of record PNNF01000003.1, read on the forward strand.
CGAGCGGAAACGTCGCACCTGCTGAAGGTGCTGTCCTGAAGCCACGCGGATTTGTTATTCCTTGTCCCGCCCACAGTAGTTGAGAAACTTGTTTTAGTGTCATTGGGAAATCACTAAATCCTCTGACGGATCTTCTATTTAGTAAAGTCTCTTCAATTGAAATGTTGCTTTTAAGATTTGGTTCGGGCAGCTTAACTTTTTCACTGCTCGGTAAATTTTTTCTATTCTCCGCATTAGCTGGTTGTAGAAGTGTTAGGGCTACGATAACCGTTATTATCAATGCTAATGAAAGGGTAAGTATCTGATATTTTTTCACTTTTTACCTCGCTATTTTTATCGACTTTCGATGTTGAAAGAAATTAGGGATACAAAAGGATTATAATTTTTTTTATTTCAACTGCATTTTACAAGTTTTTTTCACAAAGAGCAATCCCAATAATCTCGGTTTAATTATATATTGACGTTATTAATAATCCGCCTTAGTCGAATTGTGAATTATGTTAATTATAAAATTAATTTTCTAAAGATGATAGTTATTGATATTAAAACAAATCGTTACATATGAACATTATGAAAATCCATTGTTAATACACACAAAAATTTATAAAGCAAAAAAACATTTTCAATTCATTACCACATCAGCAACGGCATACAGTATAACGGCTGTGGATAAAAGAAGTCCCGCCTTGTCGGGATTTTAGGGAAATCTTTCCTGTCCGCCACCACCTAAGTTTGAGAGGGGCAGAATGCTTGGTTAACCATTGAAACCCTTATGGCTGCTGCACTTTGTTGGCTGCTGGGCTTCTTTCATTCCAAAAGTTTTTTTATTCTCGCTTTTATATTTTCGTATGTCGTATTCAAGCTTTGTTTTGCAATAGCCGTAAGCAATGCGGTATGAGCCATTGCATCTCGGATTGGTTTGTATGTCTTGGCATCTCTTATAATTGCTGCCTCATTGTTTCTATCACTCGGTCTGTCTGCCGTAATAGCTAATTCATCCATAGAAAGAAACAGCAAGTCCTCGTTGTTTTGTCTGATTTCAAAACTCACATTACCAATATTTCTTGCCTCGTTTTCTCTTCTTTTATAATCAGCCAACTTATTAGTAAGATGTGAGTAGTCCTTGTTCTTATGCTTAATAAATTTTCGCAATAAATTCTCTGAAACAAAGCACTCTGCGTAAGAAGTTAAATTAAATTGAGCATCATCACCCAATGACTTTACCCAGTCATCAACTATACTTCTGTTTGCTGAACCACTTGGTGGAACAAATTCATTCGCAACAGCATTAAATAGTTCCTTTGATCTTCTTTCTTTCCTTGTTTTTCTCGTATTATCAGGGTCTCCATCTTGATTAAGGGTATCTCTCCATATATCCCAATCAGTCATTATCGCACGAACGATTTTTTCCAACTCTGTTAACATTCCTATAAACATCGGGTCATCTGAAATTACACCTTCTCGACTGGTTGTGAACCTATCATCTTTGTCATCCAAATTGTTATAATGTATTTGTCCATATAAATAAGATTCTACGTGCCTTGTTGTCCTTATATGTTTCATTAAATCCTTCTCTCGTAATCTACCGTTTACATAAAGGTCAATAGTTACAGTTTCGGTTGTTTGTTTAATTTTTAAAAATGAAGGTTTTTCAACAGAAGCAATGAAGCCAGTGATTGGCAACGATGATGCGATTTTTTTATACTGTTTTATATGCTCACTTGTAGCCGATATTTTATCTCTCAGATACGGATCTTCCATTGAGTTTATCTGCCAAACAAACTGAGTGCTTAGTGAAAGATCATTGAGCTCATTCAATGTAATTGGGTCGTCATTAAGATGAATTTTGAAAGAATCATCAATTAATGAAAATCTGAAAAAGAGGGCTACTAACTTCCTAATGTACTCAACTCGATTTCGGATTCCGTCATTTATGGCTTCAAAATAGATTATAGTGCCTTTTTCAAAATTTTCTTTTAAACTATTGAAGATATCTAAGTTTACATCTTCTAATGGATATTGTTGTGGATTTAAATCATCATCAATGGCGTTATCTAATTCCCTGTTATCAATAATGCCCCCCACAAAGTCTGTACTCTTAGTTTTTGAAACAATGTGAATTCGCTTAGCACACGATAATAAGGCAAGTTTTCCAATACCTTTTCGACCAATAAATGGACGTTGAGATTCAGTTTTATCAACACCGTCTTTTCTTTTTGAATAACCTATTTTAAGAAACTTATTTTGAAAATCATCAGAAGACATTCCTTGACCATCGTCCTTGATGATTAGATAATTTTTATTACGGTCAATATAAATCCATACATTTTTTGCGTCAGCATCCCAGGAGTTTGAAATTGCTTCTCCAAGAACAGTGATAAAGTTTCTATAAAGATTCCTTCCTAAATGATTGAGGACACTCAATGAAATATTAAAAGTATATTTATCCATTGCCATTTTCTTTTAAATGTTTTAGAATACTTTTCCCGATTGCTAAACCGAGATTTACTGGGACTGCATTACCTATATGTGTTCCTATTTGTGTAAGCAAAACATCGTTACCCTTGGCAACAAACTTATACTTTGCAGGAAAACTCTGAAGAATTGAAGCCTCTCTGATTGTTAATGCTCTATCTTGCTCAGGATGCCCAAAACGCCCAGTTCCATAGTTATAAAACTGTGTTGTAATTGTTGGTGCGGGTTCATCCCAAGACATTCTCCCATATACCGCTTTATAGGTTTTTCCTGTTTCTTTCTTATGGCAATCCAACCATATGCTTTTATCCCAATCTTCCCAAGTTCCATTGGGAATTGATGATTTTATTCTTTTAAGATTAATATCTGTAAGTTTGGTTGTAAAATGAAGAACATCAGATTTACTTCTTTCTCCATTTTCGATAGGTTCTAAATGACCTATTGCTTCACGTACAGTTTTGTAATTGTCCTTTTTATGCGTAGATTGAATAAACTCAATTATTCCAAGTTTTGAAGCTAACAGCACAAGTCTTCTTCTTTTTTGGGGGATGCCATAATCAGGGCAATATACGTTTTTGTATTTTACCTTATATCCTTTATTTTCTAGTTGAAATACAAAGTCTTTAAAGATGTGCTTGTTTGATAAATTGGGTACATTCTCCATCGAAATAATATCGGGAGTAGTTTCTTTTATTAATCTAATAAATTCATTCAACAAATTCCATTTATCCCCCTGCTCCTTCCCTTTTAATTTGTTGGCGTGAGATGAAAAGGGTTGGCAAGGAGCACAACCAACCAAAAGTTTTACTTCACCATCTTTCCAATATTCTTTAATTTGTTCTCCTGTTACTTCGGTAATGTCTGCACCAATAAACTTTGCATTATTATTTACTTCATATGCATATTTACAACTTGTATCTAAGTCTATTCCCGCCCTAATAGTAATACCTGATTTTTTTAATCCGTGAGTTAGTCCGCCTACACCACAAAACAAGTCAACCCCTGAAACAGATGGAATTGTCATTGTCTTATTATGTTTTTTATGTGCTGTTGGTCTTATTTTCATATTCATTTTTTTACAAATATACTAATGTGTCTGGTTTCTTAGCCTTGCAGCCAACGGTTGGCGGCTTGGCGTAGTGGCGAATTTTAGCGCAAAAGTTCTATCGAAGAACTGCACTTGAACCTACCACAAAACTGTCATACGAAGCACGGCACCTACCATTACGCCAAACCGCTGCTGTCCGTTCGGTGTTCTTCTTTCGTCCTGATTGTCTGTCGGTTGTGCGTTGGAACAGACACACTCTTTGCCAAGTTTTGGCTTGTGGGTCGGCTGGTGCGACTTGGCAATGTGTGTGGCTGTTTAGCATTGGCAATATTTATTTTTAAAAATGTTGTTTATTTCAGTTAAAAAACTGTCGTCTGGAGATTTATCTATTGCCGTGGCCCTGTATTTCTTGTAGAGTTCTATGATTTTATTTTCGGTTTTCTTGTCAAGTAATGTTAGGTCAAGCATCATTGCTTTATTTAGGTCATTAGGCTCAAACTTTTGAAGTCCGTTCCCATATTCCCGGCGGTTATCTTCAAAAATCTCTCTTGCCACATCCGTCAATAGATAAGCAAACAAAAGGTCAGCATTCACATTGTCAAACAAACTATTCTGAACTAGATAAACGCAATGGAAAGTTGTTAGATTGGAAATGTTTGCTTCATTTCTAATGAATTTTAATCCACTTCTATTGAAAACAGAAACCCAAATTGATGCGGGAGGACGGTTCTCCAATGAATACCAAGGAGTTCTACAAGATGTCAAATACTTTTTATCAATTCCCGATTTTTCTCCAATTCCAATGTATTTTAAAACATTTTCATCCTTAGAACCAATTGCGTTTAATAGGAATGTTTGCCTGTCGCTTTGAATTAATGAACGGTAATTGTCTATTGTAAAAAAATTGTCTTTAACGTCCACTGCTTTACAAATGCAAGGTAGTAAATATTTTTCATCAATCCCATACTGATTTGCTTTCGCTTTGGAAAATGTGAAATATTCATTAGCACCCGTTGCAATGCCACGAACAACCTTAGCTACACTTGAAAATGGAATTAAGTTTTTATATCTAATTCCGTTTTGTTCTTGGTAATATTTACGCCACTTTACTTCTGGTTCAAGTTCATTATTGTTAAAAGTTGAGCCATCAATGCTGTGAAGCGGATATTCAGAAATGTAAGTTCCGATTAGCTCTAAGTCATCGATTTTTTTTATAGTTGAAAACTTCACCTTTTGATTGTGTTTGTCATTTGAACATAAAAGAATACAAGCAGTTGTTAAAGCGTCATCAAAAACATTTTCTTCAAAATCGAAAACGACTATATGCCTTAAAACTTTATTCTTTATTAATGCCGATTTAACAAGCTTTCCATAATCTGAATTAAGAAACTCCGATGGTATAATGTAGGCAAGCCTGCCGTTTGGGTTTAGCTGGTATATAGACTTTAATAGAAAAAGTGTGTAAAGATTTGTGAAGCCGTTGAGTTTAATTTTTAAGCGATTTTCGATTTCGTTTAAAATCGTTTTGTTGTCATAATCGTGAAACTTAAAATATGGTGGATTACAAATGATACCATCATATTTATTGTTCCAATCGTTAAACATATAATCTTCTAAATGTAAATCGACAATGGAAGTATCGTTGAATATTTCTTTTGATTCTGCAAATATTTTTTCATCAATATCAAAACCTGTGATTGATAAATCTGTTTTTTTACCAATTAAGGCTCTTGAAAAAACCCCAAGACCGAATGCTGGTTCTAAAACTGTTTTTAGATTTTGGTTTCCCAACAACCAATCTGCCATTAGAGATGCTAACTGAAATGGCGTGAAGAATTGGGCAAATTTTTTCCTATGCTCTAAGGAAGTTATTTTAGAGTAGTCTTTCTCAACTTGATTATCTGTCGCTTGCGATATGTCTTTAACTTCAATCATTAGAATTCTTTACTATCTATGCCGAGTATGTTAATCAGATTGTCCACATCAAGATATGCTGTTCCTCCTTTGAAGGTAACATAAAACAAAAGTCTGCCCCTGTCCATTTCTTTTCTAACGCTTTCGTGAATAGGTTCTTCAACTTTTGACGCAATAGGTATTCCTGATTTTGAGTTGATTTTGATTGTAGTTTTGTTCTGATTTTTGGTGTCTGTCTCAACTGAGAAAATCATTCCTTCATTGTTGGAATCTGAGATAATAGACAGAATTTGCTCGAATGAAATTCCGTAAACCTTATCGAAGAAAACTTGAAAATAAAAATGAGGCACATTGAAAGTTTCAATCCATTTATATACAACTTTAATGTCTTCTACTTTGGGAGTAATTGAGAGGTAATCTCTTTTTTGAATTTCTTTTATCGCATTTTTTAAAACCCTAAAGTGATTTTTTAATTCTGTTAATCTTTCATTAGAACTCCAACTTGGAACTCTAAAGTCAGTTACAGATATGGTTTTAGGAGTAATACTTTGAAGAATTTCAATATAGGCTTGTCTTGATGGGTGGTTAAGTTCTTCTTGAAATTCTGAAAGAATGTAGTCTCGTGTTTGTTGTGCTATTTGACTATATCTTTCTGTGCGAAACTGCATTGCTTCTTCATACTTGTCAATCAAGAAAGCACTTGACCTAACTTCAATTCCTGCTATTGCCTTTTTTACATACTCGGTAATTGTATGGTGTGGGATTTGGCTTATATCAAATCCTAATTCGTTATTGAAATCTTCTTTCCTGAAAATTAGTAAATCAGGTCTTTTTCCAATTGTATCAAGCTCGCCTTGAAAATCTTGATAAAATGTATCAAACCCATCTTCTCCTGCTACTAAGTCATCTGACTTACCATATTTTACTGCTACAAAGTTCTTTGAAGTTTCGTTAATTGCTCTGAATACCAAATTTTCAGCCCAATCACCCTGTTCCTTGTTTGTAATGAAATTTGACGATGCTTGTGTCGGTGTTCTCGCAGGGTCTCGTGGTAGTCCAAAGTCCACCAAAGCTGTTGGAACTGTTTTAGTTAATTCTCTTATTTTTTCGTAATATGTCATATTCATTTTTTGTTCTACAAAGTTACTTTTTAAATTCTGTTAGTCTGTCAATGCGATGGCAAAAAATGGCTCTTTTGGTTTTTTGAGCTTTGGCTTGTGTGTCGGCAAAAAACCAAATGTGCCATTTGCGGGTCGGGTCTTTTTACACTGACGCACAACATCTGTAATAACGCAATATTGCGTATTTACTGTTTTTAATTTTAGCTTATTTAAACAATTTTTGCTTTTTATCTGGTATTTCATGTTCGTCTTTCATTTAAAGAAAATCAAGCGGACTACGAATGCACCTTAGTCCTTTCGGACTTACATGTGTATAGATTTCAGCTGTCTTAACGCTCTGATGACCCAATAATTCCTGAATATTTCTTAAATAGATTCCGTGATCTAATAATTGCGTTGCAAACGAGTGTCGTAAAGTGTGCATCGTAACTCTTTTCGTGATACCGCTTGTTTGTATTGCTCGTGCTAATACTGCTTGAATACTACGCGACGCCAAATGTTTATCTTTTGTATCTCCGGGAAAAAACCAACCGGTGGACCCAAGCTTGTATGATTTCCAATATCTTATTAAATGTTCACGCAGTGATGCTGGAAACAATGTGAACCGATCTTTTTTATCCTTAGCGTTACGAATATGGATGAGTTCCGGTTACCATCAATATCTTCAATTCTTAGTTGAACCAATTCACTTACCCGCAATCCGTTGGCGTACGCAAGCATCAACTGCATTACCGTTTCTTAATTTTGATAACCTGAACTAAAATAATAAAATATATTTGTATTGTCAAAGATTTTTATTTTTTTGTTATTCCTTGTCCCGCCCACAATAATTGAGATACTTGCTTCACAGACATCGGCAAATCGCTGAATCCTCTGACGGATCTTCTTTTTTGCAATGTCTCTTCAATTGAAATATTTCCATCAAAATTTGGTTCAGGTAGTTTAATTTTTTCAATGCTCGATGAATTTTTTCAATTCTCTGCATTAGCTGGTTGTAGAAGTGTTAGTGCTACGATAACCGTTATTATCAAGGCTAAAGAAATTGATGTCATTAATTTTTATTTAATTATTCGCATTTTGTTTTTTAGAATCTTATTCTAATTCTGATCCTTCATAATACCTATGTTGTTTGGTGAAAAAATTAGTGAGAGAGATAAAAAAAATAAAATTTATTTTTGTAATAACCCTTTAAAAGGTTAATTTTATGCTTTCATTTTATTAGAATCTGATTTAAGAGAAGCAATTTTTAAGAATTAGATTTTGAATAATTAGGAGAGTTGGCAGAGTGGTTGAATGCGGCGGTCTTGAAAACCGTTAAGGATGCAAGTCCTTCCGGGGTTCGAATCCCTGACTCTCCGCAAAATTGTTTTATTCATAGGTCAAAATCGATATATTTTTATGGTTTTGGCCTATTTTTTTTGAGTCAATGCAAGGTCTATTGAACTAAAAAATGATAAAAAATTGGCAATTTTGTCAGAAATTTTTTGCAAGGTTTTTCTCTCTGAATAACGTTAAGAAAGTGATTTATAAAATGCACTTTTCTAAACACTCAAACGGATATTATTATGTTTATTTTATTAGTGAAAATTCTAAAAGAAATTCAGTCTCACCAAAAACATAACATCCTAATGGCTCACTAATGTGTTTTACGATTGTGAAGAACCAAAGTTTTTGAGAAAGCAAAATATTCTTTGGTGTATGATAAATGCGAGAGAGAATATCAAATTTGTTAGTAATAACTGATTCTTTTTTATACTCAAATTTTGTGCTTCAATATCTAATTGAATTAATATTTTTTCTTCTCTATATCCTGAAAGTTTATTGTCGAATAATAATCCGGGCATTCGCAGATAACATCGGAAAGCTCCTTTGTGAACAGTTTTAATCTTAACATTATTACCTTCTTCTTCTAACCGTTTTGCATTGTTGAAAGAAAATCAAATTCAGATTTGGTAAGCAACAAATACTATTCTTAAGCAGGTGCCTCCCATAAAAGACGTTCTTTTAGCAAATTCAGAATCAAGAGATATGTATAGAGTTACATAAATTTTATTTGCAAGATAGTAAAGGTGCATTTCGTCCAATGGGATATCTGCATGTATAAAAATAAAGATGGCAATTCTATTAATTAATCCGTTTTTCTGCACTCAACTAATCTATGATAATAGACTTTACTACTCAACTTTGCACTGTCTATCAATCTAAAATGCAGGAAAATCTTTTATTTCAAGTGAAAATGTTAAATAGCTCATAATATTTTTTATTTAGACTGTTTTCAATCAAAATAGAAATAAAGCAAAAGTAATCTCAAATTTTATTCCTAATGACGAAAAATGATTATCCATAATTGAAGAAAAAAATAAAAGGAAATAGGACTTTTCAATTTCTGGTTTTGATTGAGCTACTGTGAGGGAAAATTTTTAATATTTATTGGAGACATTATTTAATCATTGATTCCTTCTCGGCAAACATTAAGCTAACTTGTGTGAAATAAAATGAGTTAGCTTTTTTGTTTTTTCTCTTCTAGCTGACTTCAGTGTTCGTGAATTAAATATTAAAACAAATTAATTTCTTAGAGCATCTTTCTATTAGATTCTCAAATATTTTCTACTTCTGTTTTTCTTTAAGCCAACGAAAAATTTCTTTCCAAGTTGGTTCTTTGCCGTACATTAAAATAGAGGTCGCAAAAATTTTACCTGCCAACTTTCTCAAATACCAGGTTGATAATATTAAGAGAGAGAAGGAAAGCAAAATTTCCCATAATGGCACATGAGTTAAAACCATACGAGCTGAAATGACCGCAGATGAAGTGATAGGAAAAATTGAAAATATCTGCACAACTATTGAATTAGGGTCACCTAACGACAAAAAACCAATTACTGCTGGAATAGTTGGAATCATTAAAAAAGAATTTCTTGAAGAAGTATTAGGATCATTAATTGTTGCAGCTATCGCCGAAAAAAATGTATTCCAAAAAACAAATCCTCCTAAAGCGAAGAAAAATAATTTTATTATCAAAAGCGGTTCCATTACTTTTAATGGTATTGTCCAACCACTTCCAAATAAATCCGAAATAAACATGAATAAAACAAAACTTAAAGAAGTAGAAATTAGTGAAACCAAAGAGAGTAGCGCAATACCAATAATCTTTCCATCAATCCAAATTTGTGGAGGAATAGCCGATATTACTACTTCTGTAATTCTATTTTGCTTTTCTCCCGTGATAACTATGAATTGATATGAAAGTCCTAGAAAAATTCCCATGAACATTAAACCCATTAGAATTCCTGCAGCAATTACTTCTGCGTCACCCGCTTTGTGCTCTTCTCTTTCTGTATAGTTTAAATTTAACTTGACCTCTTTAAAAAGTTCAGCTAGTTGATATTGCGAAATATTCAATTCCGTTAGCTTTATATTTTGTCTCGCAACATTAATTGCTCCCCGCAATTCTTCTACCCAAGGGGCATCACTATATAATTTCAAGTCTATACTATCAACACTATTTATAAAAATAATTCCGTCAATTTCTTTTTTCTGTAGTAATGTAAGTTGCGTGTAAACGTCAGTTTCGTTTTTAAATGTCAAATTGATTTTTGATTTGGGATCTAAAGCAAATGGAAGTCGTTCGCTGTTTATTACTATTACATCAATGTTTTTATCTTCAAACAATTCAATAACTATTTTTGAGCCAAAAATTAAGAAACTCAGAGCAGCAGCAATTAATAAGGAAATGAAATGCTCTTTGATTTTAAACCAACGCTTAAATTCCCAGCTTGACACTTCGTAGAGCAACTTTAATTTATTCATTTCAGGCATTTGAGTGGTTACGCTCCTTATCATTTTTTACTTTTTCAATAAATATATCGTGAAGAGATATTTGCTCAGTTTTTATGGATAAAATTGTATGTATCAAACTAATTTTGTTTAACAATTCAGAAATAGCATCTTTGCGTTTGAGGTAGAATTCAATTTGCGCCTCATTTAATAACTCAATTTTTTTTATGCTGGGATTTTGTTTTAAAATTTCTAAATCAGGTTTTTCGTTTAAAGTTACTATCAATTTTTCTTCAGCATAATGTTCACTTCTAATTGAATCTAAATCGCCGTAGGCAATCATTTTGCCGTTGTTCATCAATAAAACTCTATCAGCCACTCGCTCTACTAAGTGCATTTGATGAGCAGATAACAAAATGGTAGTCCCGTTCATTTGCAATTCTTTTATCAAGCTCAGGAAAATTTCTTGATTGATTGGATCAAAACCGGAAAATGGTTCATCGAGTATTAAAAAAAGTGGCTTATGTAAAATAGCGGCTATGAATTGTATTTTTTGTTGATTCCCTTTAGAAAGATTAATCAACTTTTCATTTCTTCTCTCATATAAATCTAATTTTTTTAGCCAATGTTCAACTCCGTTCAAAACATCTTTTTTTTCAATGCCTCTAATTACGCCCAAATAAGTTAGTGTTTTTATGATTGGCATTTCCAAATACAAGCCTCGCTCTTCAGGTAAATATCCGATTTCTGATGGAGATGGTTTTTGAGGTAACTGATTATCACTTAAAAAATATTCTATTACACCTTTGTCAGGTTTAAAAAAATCAAGAAGCATTCGAACGGTTGTTGTTTTGCCCGCACCATTAGGCCCAAGAAGTGCAAATATTTCTCCTCTACGTATTTGAAAAGATAAGTCTTTAACAGCAGTAACTATCGCAAATTGTTTTTTAATTGATTTAACATTCAGTGCTATTGGGTTATTTATCATAATTCAGTTCAACCAAATCTGTAAAAGTTTTTCTAACACGAAACTAATTTTTGCAGTAATCAAAATTAATGAAACATCGCTTCAAAAAAAATCTTCTTTACATCTATTTCGGCATTTCAAAAATCGTCAATCGATTCAGTTTTTTTAAAATAAAATTCTCATCATTGAATTCACATTTACCAATTTCAGTTTATTGAATCTTGCTGTTAAAGTGTTTCTAATTTTCCATACAATTCTAATTCAACTAACTCACAAATAATGTGTGCAATTGTAATGTGTCCCTCTTGAATACGCTGTGTGTTTTCGGAAGGAATCACAATTGGAAGATCAACAAGCGGTTTTAGTTTTCCTCCATCTTTGCCAAGGAAAGAAATTACTTTCATCTCTTTTTTATGAGCCATCTCCACAGCCTTGATAATATTGGGCGAGTTGCCGCTTGTAGAAATTGCCAAAAGAATATCACCAGTGTTTCCAAGTGCTTCAATATTGCGTGCAAAGACATTTTCAAAACCAATATCATTTCCACCCGCAGTTAAATTTGAAGTGTCTGTTGTTAATGCAATCGCTGGCAATGCAGGTCGATTTATTTTGTGATTTAATCTTATCACAAATTCTGTTGCGATGTGTTGGCAATCTGCAGCACTACCACCATTGCCACAAAGAAGTAATTTTTTCTTATTTCTAAATGCGTGCACTATTAAATCAACTGCGGACAAAATATCGCTAAAATTTTTTTCTTTTATTTTTAGTTTTGTTTCAGAAGATTCAATTAACGATTCATTAATAAATTTTTCTTTATTCATTTTTCTTAATTCTAAATTTTGTTGAACTAAATATTACAATAGTTTTTTTTCAGTAACTTAAACTACTATCGATTTCTTATAATGTACAGCATCAGCAAATTGTTTAAGCACCTCCCAATTATTTTCATCTTCAAAATGATTTCCCGTAACGATTATATTCGCACCAGACTTTACCATTTTTGATGCAGCCTCAGGAGTTCTAATTCCACCGCCTACAATAATATCAATATCACAATAATCTGAAACGCCTTTTACCATCTCATATGGAACAGATGATTCCGCACCGCTTCCCGCTTCGAGATAAACAAATTTCATCCCCATATATTGCGCAGCGAGTGCTGTTGCTATTGCAATCTCCGTCTTGTTTCTTGGTATTGGCTGACTCCCACTCATATATTCCGCCGTAGTTCTTTTTCCCGACTCAATAATCATGTAGCCCGTCGAAAGAGTTTCGAGTTGATATTTTTTTATTAACGGTGCTGCAATTACATGATTGCCAAATAAATATTCGGGATTTCTTCCACTTACAACTGAGATATAAAGCAGCGCATCTGCGTTAGGTGAAATTTGCGACAACGCTCCTGGAAAAATAATTAAAGGAAGTTTGGAAATTTTTTTTAATTCTAAAATATAATTTTCAAAATCTCCCATTAACATCAAACTTCCGCCGACTAAGAATCCATCAACTCCGGACTCTTCGCATTTTTGCATAAACTTTTCAGCATTATTCAATTTTAATTTATCTGGATCAATCAAGATAAGATATGCTGCACCCTTTTTATCGAATGTTTCTTTAAGGTAATTGTAAATCTTCATAAACCTAAATGAATGTGAGTTAAAATATATTTATTTTTGTTGGTAGAAAAAAGCAAAGTTAATTTTTATTTAAAGAATTTGAGGAAAAATATGGCAATTATTAAACCATTCGCCGCACTTAGACCAGAAAAAAATGTTGCACCACTCGTTGCAAGCGTGCCTTACGATGTTGTAAACACTGAAGAAGCCGCCGAGCTTGCAAAAGGAAATCCATTGAGTTTGTTAAATGTTTCGCGTTCGGAAATTACGCTACCCGAAACAGTCGATCATTATTCAGATGAAGTTTATAAAAAAGCTAATGAAAATTTATTGCGAATAAAAAAAGACGCTCCACTTATTGTCGAAGATAAACCGAGTTTGTATCTCTACAAGCTTGTAATGAATGGGCGTGCACAAACAGGAATTGCTGCAACTTTTTCTGTTGATGATTATGACAACAACATTATTCTTAAACATGAAAAAACTCGCAAAGTAAAAGAAGATGATAGAACAAAGCATATCATTACCACTAATGCTCAAACGGGTCCAGTATTTTTAACATACAAAGGCATCGAGAAGATTAATAAAATTGTTGAAGAAGTAACAGCAAACGAAAATCCGATTTATGATTTTACTGCTCTCGATGGCGTTTCTCATACAGTCTGGATTTTACCTGAGAAATTTAATTCATCATTAATTGATGAGATTGCAAAAGTAGAAAAACTTTACATTGCTGATGGACATCATAGGGCTGCAAGTGCTTCGCGTGCAAGAAGTGCAAAGAGAGATGCGAACAATTCACATACTGGAAATGAAGAGTATAATTTTTTTATCGGCGTTCTCTTCCCTGCTGAAGAATTAAAAATTTTATCTTACAATAGAGTTGTGCTTGACTTAAACGAAAAGACGAGTATTGATTTTCTTAACGAAGTTTCTGAAAAATTTTCTGTTGAAAAAACTTTAATTAAAGAACCAACATCAAGAAATAATTTTTGTATGTATCTTGAAGGTGAATGGTTTTTGTTAAAGATAAGAGACTCTGTGCTCGCATCGAATAGTTTATCTAATTCTGTATCTGATGGACTTGACGTAAGCATTCTCCAAAACTTTCTGTTAAATCCAATTCTTGCAATTGATGATCCAAGAACAAATAAGCGAATCGATTTCGTTGGCGGAATTCGTGGCACTTCAGAATTAGAAAAACTTGTTGATAGCGGAAAATCCAAAGTTGCATTTTCGATGTATCCCGTTTCGGTAGAAGATTTAATGAGAATTTCTGACGCAGGCGAAATTATGCCGCCAAAGTCAACTTGGTTTGAACCAAAACTTCGTGATGGTTTATTGATACATACTATTTAATTTGTTAGCAATAACAGTTAGATTTTATTTTGTTTTTGTTTGAACTTAATATTAAAGAATTGAAGACATTGAAAAAATTACATCGTAACCTTTGTTACACTTTATCTTTTTTCGTTTTTTTATCATTTGAATTTTCATACGCACAGATAAAAGATGATATCGATATTTTTTTTACTACAGGACGCGATGTAATTTTTTCTCCTACAAAATTTGACCGCGATGATTGGATAAATTTATCTGCTACTACTGCGATTACTTCATTTACTTTTTTAATTGATGAACCAATAAAAAAATTAGTTCAAGAAAATCGGACTGACTTTAGTAATAAGATTTTTGCAATTGATGATTTTTATCATCTCGAATCGATGGGAATAATGATGGGTGGAATTTATTTTACGGGCTTGATTCAGAAGAATGAACGGAATAGAAATCTCGGATTAAAATTGCTACAATCTACTGCATACACTGCAGGTGCAACTTTATTGTTTAAGTTTCTTATCGGAAGAGAACGCCCGACTGAATCCGACGAGAGTATGAGTTTCAGCCCCTTTAATACTAAGTGGAACTTCAATTCAATTCCATCGGGACATTCATCACTTGCATTTGCGTTCAGCACAATAATGGCAAATGAGCATAATAATTTTTTTTGGAAATTTTGTTGGTACACACTTTCAAGCTTAACTGCAATTGCAAGAATACACAATAATCATCATTGGCTTTCAGACACAATTGCTGGTGCAGCGTTGGGATATTTTATTGGCGAGTTTGTGAGTAATCATAAATCAAATAAATATTCAACTGATTCACCAACTCAGTTTTCATTTACGATTAATTTTTGATACAGATTTTTATTTTTTTTAATTGGGATTATTTACAAAATACTGCAGCTTATCCCAACCGAAATAATTTAGAGAGATCTTCAAGAAATATTAAACATAATTAATTTCGATTTTTTCAGCTACTAAATAAATATAACCAGCACTAATGAATTCATCTTTTGAAGAATTAATTTTTGATAAAAAAAACTTAAAAGAAATAAATAATTTTCTTGAGCGAGAAAAACAAGTTTATATCTCAAAACTTTATGGATCGTCAAAACTATTTTTTGTAAAGGAGTTATTTAAGTCACACGAACAGATAGTTATACTCTTTCCAAATGTTTTAAGTGTTCAGGAGTTTTGTGTTGAATTAGCAATAGTTGGATTGAACGACTACGTGATTCAGATAAACGATTTGCTGCCCGAGAACATTCAAGAAAAATTGGCGAACATTTCTAAACTTGATGAATCTATAATCGTTTCGACATTTGATTTATTAACACTTCAACTCCCTTCAAAAAAAAAAATTGACCAATACACAATAACTGTTTCGATTGGTGGAAATCTTACATACAACGATTTAATCGATTACTTTAATTTGTTGAACTATAAGCGCGAACAATTTACTGAAGCAATGGGAGATTTTTCACAACGTGGTTCGATAATTGATTTTTGGTCTTTCAGTGAGAAGATGCCTGTGCGGCTTGAGTTTGACGGCGACTTTATTGAGTCGGTGAGATATTTTGATCCCGATTCACAACGCTCTATTGAGATGATTGAAAGTGCTACAATTGCTCCAGCTTACATTACTCAGGAAAATATGAGAGTAGATGAAAACATTTTTTCATATTTGAATAATCCAATTCTACTTGCATCAAATTATGAACTCGAGAATTTTTTTTCTGTTAAAGAAGTAGTAAACGATAAAGTTGAAATTGATTTACTGGATTCTAAAGACTACAATGAACTTATGACAGAAATTTCGCCAGATGGTTCTTCATCACAAAACCCAATAAATACAACGCCAAATGCATCACTCGATTTAGATTTCACTTCAATTCTATCAAATGAAAATTCTAAATGGATTCTTGAAGTTCCATTTTCTCAACAGTGTAATATTAATTTTCGCTTTAGTGAAGCACCAACCATAAGATCAAACTTTAAAATTCTTTCGCAAACAATAACTGAATATGCAGAGAATAATTTTTCAATTTATATCACGACAGAAAATGAACTGCAATCAAAACGATTACTTGATCTTTTTTCTGAACTCGATATTAATCTCGAATCGCTTATTGAAAAAGGAAAAATAAAAATTGTAGCGCTTCCGATTAAAGAAGGATTTGTAAATAAAGAAAAAAATATTTTAGTCTTCACTGATTATCAAATATTTAGTAAACCTTATCGCACAAAAATCTCATCAACAAAAAAGAAAAAAAATAAGAATAAAGATTTAGCATCATTGAAGATTGGTGATTTTATTGTTCACGAAGATTATGGTATCGGAAAATTTCTCGGATTGCAATCAATAAAGATAGGCGAGACAGAACAAGAATCGATGAAGATACTCTATTCTGAAGCAGGAATTGTTTATGTCAATCTTAATTATCTTCATCTTGTAAAAAAGTTTTCATCCAAAGATGGAGTCTCTCCACAACTCGCAGAATTGGGAACATCGCATTGGGAGAACACTAAAAAACGGGCAAAGAAAAAAATTAAAGAAGCTGCGCGCGCATTAATTATTCTTTATGCAAAAAGAAAATCGACAAAAGGTTTTGCGTTCGCTCAAGACACAATTTGGCAGAAAGAACTCGAAGCGTCCTTTATTTATGAGGATACGCCCGACCAAGCAAAAGTTTCAGAAGAAGTTAAAGAAGATATGCAATCTGAAAATCCGATGGACCGTTTGGTTTGCGGTGATGTGGGATTTGGAAAAACTGAAATCGCTGTGCGAGCCGCATTCAAAGCGGTTCAAGACAATAAACAAGTAGCACTTTTAGTTCCAACAACAATTCTTGCCGAACAACATTACAACACATTTAAGGATCGGCTTTCACAATTCGCAGTCAAGATTGAAGCGCTCTCTCGCTTTCAAACAAAAGCTGAACAGAAAAAAATTGTTTCCGAACTAGCAGAAGGTAAAGTTGACATCGTAATAGGAACTCATCGCTTGATTTCTAAAGATGTTAGTTTTAAGAATATTGGATTATTAATTATTGATGAAGAACATCGCTTCGGAGTTATGGTTAAAGAAAAACTTCGTGAGCTTAGAGTAAACCTTGACACGCTAACATTGACTGCAACTCCTATTCCGAGAACATTAAACTTATCTCTACTCGGCGCAAGAGATCTTTCAATCATCGCAACTCCACCACCAAATCGTCAACCGATTTACACTCTTGTTGATATGTTTGACATTAGTAAAATAAGGACTTGGATAAACACTGAATTAAATAGAGATGGTCAAATTTATTTTGTTCACGATCGCGTTCAATCGATTGATCAGTTAGCTTCATATCTTTTAAAATTTATGCCTGATTTAAAAATTGGAATTGCACATGGACAGATGAAGCCATCTCAGCTTGAAGATGTAATTCATGGATTTCAAACAAAAAAATATAATGTGCTTCTCTCAACGAAAATAATTGAGTCGGGGATTGATATACCAAATGTTAATACAATAATTGTTAATCGCGCAGATCGATTTGGTTTGGCTGAGCTTCATCAACTACGTGGGCGTGTTGGGCGGTCTGACAGACAAGCTTATGCTTATTTTTTAGTGCCGTCATTGAGTGCAATCAATAAGAAAGCCCTGCGACGACTCGAAGCGCTTGAAGAATTTACTGACGTAGGAGAAGGTTTTAATTTGTCGATGAGAGATCTTGAAATTCGTGGAGCAGGAAATTTATTGGGTTCTGAACAGACTGGGTTTATTGACGAAATTGGATTTGATCTTTATGTGAAATTAATCAATCAAGCAGTTGAAGAATTAAAGTA
Source organism: Chlorobiaceae bacterium (assembly GCA_013824085.1). Classification (GTDB taxonomy): domain Bacteria; phylum Bacteroidota; class Ignavibacteria; order Ignavibacteriales; family Ignavibacteriaceae; genus PNNF01. The sequence goes on from PNNF01000003.1 coordinate 52,190, forward strand.
TGAAGAATTTAAAGAAGTTTTTAAGAATCTTCCGAAGAGTGAAATAAGAACAGAGCCGATTATTGATACATATTTTGAAATTGGAATTCCAAATAATTATATGACTGACGCATCTGATAGATTAAGTTTTTACACTGCTCTTTATGGAATAAAAAATCTTGCAGAGCTTTCTGAAATAGTCGAAGAACTAAAAGATCGATTCGGAGATTTACCAATACTTGCAAAAAGATTAATTCGTTCCGCTGAACTAAAACATTGTGCATCTTACGCTTTGTTTACAAGAGTTGCAATTCAAAGAAAAAATATTTTTATAATTCTTCCTCGCGAACAAGATTCAGATTATTACAAATTTAAGTTCACGCAGTTGATGAAATTGATTATGAGCAAATACACTGATAAAATAAAATTTCAACAAACAAAAGATATAATGAAATTAATAATTGTAAATAATTTTGAGTCCCCTGAAATTGCATTAGACTTTTTAATTTCTTTTTGCAATGAAGTCAGCCAATTAAATAGCGAACAAAAATAAAAAATTAATTTTCATTTTTTCTGAATGAGATCATTCCGCCAACAACATTTTTTGCATTGAAACCATGTTGACGCAACAATTGTGTTGCTGAGTTTGAACGATTTCCTGATCTGCAAACAACTGCAATTTCATTCTCTTTATATTTTTTAATCTCGTCGAGTCTTGACTTTAATTCTTGAACAGGAATATTAATCACTCCATCAATTTGTCCGAGCGAACCAGAAAGTTCTTCTTTTGTCCGAACATCAATTATGATTAAAGATTTATCGTTCAGTCTTTCTTTAAGTTGTTCAACTGACATCTCTTTTGTAGAATCAATTTGTGCTTTGCAGCCACCAGTAAAAAAGGAAAACATAATTAGTACACCAAATAAAAAATTTTTCATAGTTATAAATTTATTTTTATTAAACTTAATTGTTAGTTAGAATAGTTCCCGAACTTAATTTACTCCACACATTCCAGACGAGCATGGGCTTGAATAATTTACGCCACATCCACCATCAGAACAGGGCGAAGTATTATTATTGGCGCCAGCAATACTAGCAGCAAATGTTGAAAATAATTTTTTGACTTTATTGGATTGACATTTTGGACAAACCACTTCGTCAATAGTTTTTGAAGATTTATGAAGTACATCAAAAACCACTTCACACTTTTCGCATTTATATTCATATATCGGCATAAGATTTCCTTAAAAAGTAATTTCTGTTTTTAAATGAACTTTTGTTTTCATTGAATTTGAAATTAAACAATTAGCTTCTGATTTATGCAGCAACCGATCTGCTTTCTCAACATCTTCCTCTTTTGTAACCTTTACTTTCGCGGTAATTTCAATCTCACTAATAATAAATTTATTCTCTATTTTTTCGAGTTTTCCAATTGCATCTGCTTCGTAAGAAATAAAATTTAATTTAGAAAATTCTGAGATTGATAAAAATGTTGTCATTAAACAGACGTTAGCTGCAGCAACAAATAAATGTTCTGGACTCCAAATATTGGGAACACCTTTTGGAAATTGTGGCGGTGTAGCAACACTAATCGTTGGAAGTGTTGGCTCACTAATTTCGCCTACTCGTCCCTCTTTCCAAGTTACAGTTGTATTATAAAAATGTACGTTTTCCATATTGCTTTCAATTTTTTATGATGAGATGAAAAATAATTTTAAAGGATTCGCTTTTCGAGATTTAAAATTTTGAACAATCGTTCTTCTGCTTCTTGCGAAATTTCTACATTATATTTTTTGTACAACTCAATTGTTCGCTCAACAGAAATAAAGTAGTTTTGACAATCTTTACATTTCGTTAAGTGTGCTCGAATGTCTAAACATTTAGGCGAATTTAATTCTTCACCCAAATTTTCGCAAATGTGACTCATAACTTCTTTACAATTTACAATTTGATTTTTCATTTATGAAATGCCTTTGAAATTTCTTCTCTTAAAAATTTTCTTGCTCTATGCAACCTTGATTTTATTGCTGGTACTGATAGCTCCGTTATTTTTCCCGTCTCTTCAGTTGATAAACCTTCAACATCTCGCAGCAAAAAAACAATTCTATATTCAGGCGAGAGCTTTGAGATTGCTTCATCTAAAACAATTTTCAATTCTTTATTTTCAATATTGATTGAGGGCACTTCGGACCAATCAGAAATATGTTTTTCATCAAAAAAATTATCTTCTTCGCTTGGTTCAACATAGTTATATCTTTTATTTTTTCTTGCCTCCATCAAACAATGATTTGAAACTATCCGATAGAGCCACGTCGAAAGTTTTGACTTACTATCAAACTGATTAAGATGTTTTATCACGCTTAAAAACGTTTCTTGCATTGTGTTTTCGGCTTTGTCTTTATCTCGACAAATCTTAAAAGAAAAATTATAAACTGTCTGTTCATACTTCTTTACTAAATCTGAAAGTGCTTTTCTGTCACCCGATTTAGCAAGCTCAATAATTTCTGTTTCGTTCATTTAATTAGATTCATTTTCTTATTAATAGTTTCAGTAAATTTAATCATTCTTCACGTTACTCGGTTTGGGCTCAGCAAAAATTCAAAACTTTCTGAACCGATAAACTTTTTTTCGTAAAATTATTTTTTCAAAAAGGTCTTTCCCAAAGCGGAACGTAACCAACTTGCTTAATTATTTTTTGTCCTTCGGGACTAAGAATCCAGTCAATAAATTTTTTAACTTCGCCTGTTGGTAAATTTAACGTATAAAAATGAAGATACCTTGAAATTGGATATTTATCATTTCTGACATTTTCTTCAGACGCCTCAATCCCATTTATTTTTGCTGAAACAAAATCTCCTTTGAAGCCAATGCCACCATAGCCAATCGCATTCACGTTAGACTCAACTTGCTCAATAATATTTTCGGTTGTTATTTCAACTTGAACTGAAAAACAATATTCCTCGCCCAATAAAATGTGATCTTTGAAGTAGAGATACGTTCCTGAGTTTGGAGTTCGCACAAATGGAACTATTGGTTTATCAGCTCCGCCAAGCTCTTTCCAGTTAGTGATTTTGCACGTATAAATATCTTTCAATTGTTGTAAAGTAAAATCTCTAACTTTATTTTTTTCATTTACATAAATGCTCAATGCGTCTTTAGCAATTAGAAATGACATTCCAAGACTTCCAAATTTGTCAGCAATAATTTTTATTTCTTCTCCCATCAAACTTCTAGACGCCGTACTAATTTCAACTTCTCCTTTTGACAATGCTTTTATTCCACTCGCAGTTCCTCCGCCTTCAACATAAATTGAGACGTAAGGATTTTGTTTCATATACTCTTCTGCAAGATAATTTGTTAGAAGCAACATTGTATCGGAGCCTTTAATTCTAATCCTACTGACACTCTCCGGTTTGTATGAACAAGAGTTAAAAAATAAAAATGAGAAGAATAATATTGTCAATAAAAATTTATTCATTAAAATTTTTCCGCTCGCGATCTTAAACGCGCATTAATAAAGGGCGATCCCTTCCTCCACTCTGGTTCAATTTCAGAATTTGCCAAAGTATAAATAAACTCAAATAAAATTTGTGCATGTTGATTTACCGCATCATAATTAATTGGTAAAGTTAAATCATCAAACGGAGAATGATAATATTTATTTTGAAAATTTATCAAACTTATTATTCCTTCTTTAGAATCGATGTTCACATATTCAGTTCCATCCATAATTAATATTGCCGGAATTCCAGCACGTGCAAAAGCCCATTGATCTGATTTCGATAACGCTTCTGTTTGTCTAAACATTGCGGGGATTTGCTGAATTAATAAATTATTTTTTTTTGCAACTTGAATTAAATTCTCTTCAAGTGTTGAGAGTTCTTTCCCAACTCCAATTAAAGTTTTAAATTTATCGAGATAAGCAATCCCATCAATATTAACATTGGCTATAGTTTTATAAAGCGGAAAGATTGCGTGATCTGCATAATATGTTGAGCCGAGCAATCCCTTCTCTTCACCAGTTGTCAGAAGAAAAATTATAGACCGTTTGGGTCGTTCGTTTAATTGCGTAAAAGCTTTTGCAATTTCGATTAGAACTGAAGTGCCAATTGCATTGTCAAACACTCCGTTATAAATTGAATCGCCTTGAATTGCTTTTCCAATTCCGAAAGCATCATAATGAGCAGAGACAAGAACGTAAGTATCTTTTAATTCTCTATCGCTGCCTTCAATCATTCCAACTATATTTGGAGCTACGAAATCACGCTCGCTAAAATCACCACTGAACGAAAGCTTTGTTTTCAACTCAAAACTTTTTATCGAATTATTTTCATGCTTTAACAAAATATCGTTTAATGAAAATTGTGAGCCGAGAAATAATTTATTTGCAGTAACGGGATTTTTCACCAAACTTAAATTGCTTGTTACACGATATGCAAGCGTAACATCCTCGAAGGAAAACAAGTTTTGTTTTACAATCCATTCTTTTGGTTTTCCGATCAACTCTTTAGGAATAATTATACAACCTCTTGCTCCACGAGAGAGCGCGATTCTCTGCTTAGCATCAGGCGTTGAATAAATAGTTGGTTCATCTGCATCAAAAAAATTTTCGTTATCAGAATTTGGTTCACCACTTAAACAGACAACTATTTTTCCAGCGACATCTATCAATTGATAATCGTTGTAATCAAATTCAGGAGCGATAATTCCATAACCAACAAAGACGAGCGGAAGTTGATTTGGAATAAATGTCTGTTCGCCTGAGCGATAGAGTAAATAATCTTCCCAAAGTTTTAGTTCAATTTTTTCTTCATTAAAAAATAAATTTAGTTCAGAGTTTTGATTAGGAAAGCTGCCGTGCATCTGAATATATTGATAATAAGTGTTCTCATCTCCGATAGGAATTAAATTTAGTTGGTCAAACTCAAGCGCCAAATATTTAGCAGCAAGATTTCCGCCCATAGTTCCCGTGCCTCTTCCTTCAAACAGATCGCTTCCTAAAAATTGTAAATGTCGCTTCACCGCGTCCATTGAGATTGAATTTTTTATCTCGTCAAATGTTCCGTTTTTCGCTTGAGCAAAAATTTGCAAATTAGAAATTAGCAATAGGATTAGAAGAGTATTTAAAAGGGATATAATCATTGTTTAAATTTTTGAAATAAAATTGTAGTCAATTTATTTTTATTCAGAACTTAACTTCATCGAAAATAATAAACAATTTACAAACAAAATGATTTATCTGAAATTCAGAATTATTAATCTTTTGTTTTATTGTTGTGGCGAACCTGCGTGTTCGCCCATGCAGGCAGTTCCTATGCGATCAATTTTAAAAAATTATTTTTTTCTATATGGATTTTTTGAATCTGATTTCCATCTTGACGGATTATTGATAATGTACTCTCTAACTTTATTCAATTCGATTTCATTTCTAATGATGCGTTCATAATAATTTTTCTGCCATAATTTACCGTGAAATGGTTCCCAATTATTATTTTTTATTTCTCGTAAAAATTCATTTGTCGTCATCGTCTTAAACCATTGAATAATTTGAGATAAAGATGATTTTCGTTGGGGCGTATCGCGTTGGGGCGTATCGCGTTGGGGCGTATCGCGTTGGGGCGTATCGCGTTGGGGCGAACCTACGTGTTCGCCCTCTTTGTTTCCGTCTTCGCCCTGCAGCTCGATCTCGGGTTCACCCACTTTATCTACCCGTTCGCCCCCTCTAATTTCTTCTGACTGTCGTGCGTTTGCGTTGGTTTTCGCTTCTGCTTCAGTTTCTGCACTGACAATCATCTCAGGACTGACAAACGTTTTGGTTTCTTCCTTAATCTTAGGGCAGACACGTAGGTCTGCCCCTACAATAAAAACAATTCCATGAAAATGATCCGGCATTATTATGTATTCATCCAATTCCACATCATTAAATTTGTTTCTCAATTCCCACCACCATTTGTCAATCATTATCCCGGCATTATTCAAAATCATTTTTTCATCTGAAATATTTCCCAGCAAACATTTTCTTTCTTGAATACACATCGTTACAAAATATGCCCCCGCTTTCGAATAATCATATCCTTTTAACCTGATTGATTTGCGATGATGAATTTCAGGATTGTATTTCATAATTTTATTTTTATAAAAATTAATTCAAAAGACGAATAGCAAAAAAAAAAATTTTATACGATTATTTAATTGTGAAAATTACGAACATATTTACCAAAAAAAATACGCTTTCTGGAATATTTTTTTCTGGTGAACGTTGGGGCGAAACGTTGGGGCGAACCTGCGTGTTCGCCCTCCTTTTTTCCGTCTTCGCCCCCCTCTTCGTTGCTATTTTCTCCCCGTATATTTATTTCTATTTCAATATCTCATTCCTTGTTCAACAAAAGAACTGGTTTTAGTTCACCAATTTTTTCGTTATGGTAAATCACTTTTTCCAAGAATAAACCTGATGGCGGAGCCGTATATTTTGCAGGGACATCTGAATATGTCTTTAAAAATTGTATAATATTTTTTTCATTCAAATTCCCTCTCCCAACTTCTACAAGTACTCCAATTATTCGGCGAACTTGCTTCCAAAGAAAATGCGATGCTTTTATACGAATCAATATTAATTCGCTTGTCTCTTTTAACTCAATGTCCTTTACTAAAACTTTTGTTGACTTCTCCGTTTTATCATCATCAGTAAATGAAACAAAGTCATGCATTCCAACAAATTCAATCGAAGTTTTTTTCATCGCTTCAAAATTCAATTTGTCTTTAATCCACCAAACATAATTCTTACCGAAAGCAGTCCTGCGTTTAGAAATTTGATAAACATAGCTTCTCATTTTTGCATCGTGTCTTGCGTGAAATTTTGGATTGGTTTTTTCAACTTCAAGTAGATGAATATCGTGTGGAAGTTTGTCATTCATTTTTAATCTGATTATTTCAGGAGCGAGCATCGTCTTAACTTCCATATGCGCAATTTGTTCAATAGCGTGAACACCCGCATCAGTTCTGCCTGAACCCATTAACTCAATTTTATTATTTGAATCAAAAATTTCTTCAGCTACACTTAATAGCGTTCCCTGAATAGTTTTGGAATCTTTTTGCATCTGCCAACCACTGTAGCGCGTTCCATCATACTCGATGTAAAGTTTATAACGTGACATATTATTTTTCTTTGTTAATAGTTATTCGTTTGAAAATATTTAATTAAAGGACAAATCTAAAAACTATGTTAGTGTCTCATGATATCTGCGTAAATCAACTCCGAAAACTTTCGGGAGTGAATGAGTTTTTAAAAGTTCTTTAAAAATAATCATTCAAATTTTGATTTCATATCTAATAATCGAAAGGAGGAGTTGTGAAATTATTTTGCGCGTCAACTTTGCGTGAGAAGTATTGAGAAATGTAATTCTAAATCAAATTGAATTTACTAATGTTCATTCAAATTTAGATTAACCGAGAGAAAAAATTCAACCACAAAAATTATTGTAATTCTATTCTCTCTTCTGCATAGGAATCGAGTGTTTCAAATACTCTAACTGAAACAGAATTAATGTTTGAAGGGAATCCAATTTTTTTTATTTCACTCAAAAAATAGTTACAAATGTTTTCACAAGTAGAATGAAAATCTACTACAACTTTTTTTGATGATAATTTTTCAAGAGCTGCTATTAAATCTAAATCTTCTTTATAAACTATAACTGCGTGGTCAAGTTCTTCAATTAATGGATTGATAATTGTTTTCATATCATAAAAATCTATAAGCATTCCGTTTGCATCAAGCTCTCCTTCGACCTCTAAAATCAAGCGATACGAGTGCCCGTGCAAATTTATACATTTACCTTTGTGAAACGGAAGTCGATGCCCCATCTCCCAATTAAATTCTTTAGCGATCTTCATTAAACTCCTTTTCTACTTGGTTCCCAAATTATTTTATGCAATTGAAGTTGAAACCTTACATTCAATTTATCTCTTAAAATCCACTCAACGAGTGTTACCGGCTCTATTGTGCCGAAAACAATCGACATCAAGAGAGTGCATTTTTTTGTCAAATTATACTTTTCAATTTGTTCTTTCGACCAATCATAATCTTCGCGTGATCCGATTACAAATTTTACTTCATCAATATTTTTTAAGTGCGGAATATTTTCATATCGATTTTTTTTCATCATTCCGCTGGACGGACATTTTAAGTCCATAATAATTTTTACACGCTCATCTATTTTTTCGATTGGTAAACTTCCGCCTGTCTCAATCATCACTTCGTATCCAATGTCGCATAGTTTTTTCATAAGCTCAATAGATTCATCTTGAACGAGTGGTTCACCGCCAGTAATTTCAATAAGATTGCAATCATATTTTTTTACTTCGGAAATTATTTCATCAATTGATAAATCTTTTCCTTCGTAGAACGCATATTCAGTATCACAATAAGTGCATCGCAAATTGCAATACGTTAATCGTACAAAAACTGTGGGCAGTCCCGCCTTTGTACTTTCACCTTGAATTGAAAAAAATATTTCGTTTACTTTTAGCATTACCAAATTTTACTTCTGCTACATCTCTTTTGTGAATTAGTAGCGAGTCACATACTTCATTTTTATTTAGTACCCCCGAGAGGATTCGAACCTCCGACAAACAGTTTAGGAAACTGCTGCTCTATCCATACTGAGCTACAGGGGCGTTTCAAAATTTTTAAATTGAACTACTCAAATTTATTTTAACTCAATCTCAACAATTAAAATAATGACAACAATAATAATAATTAAGAAGAAAAGATTTATCTCTATTCGTAGGAATTTTCTTCATCAATGAAAATTGTTTTCTGAAAGTTAAAAGTTTAGCAAGTCCGTTATTCGAAATTATTAATAGCCGAAAAACATGAACAACTATTTTGTATAAAGCATTTTTTTTGTTGTTCTATAATTTTTACCACCGTATAGTTCAGTTACTTCCAACGTATAGAAATAAACACCGGTCGCAACTTTCTCAGCATTCCAAATATACTCTTGCTCACCTGACGCTTTTGTTTCATTTACCAGAACGACTATAACTCTTCCAAGTGGATCAGAGATTGTCAACTTAACATTACTTTCCGCTTGAAGATAATATTTTATTTTGGTCGCGGGATTAAATGGATTAGGATAGTTTTGAACTAAATTAAATTTTGTCGATTCAAATCCTTCAATTGAAGGGACAGTTATTCCAATGTTGGATAATGATTTGCTAAGAGATCCCAACTCACTTTTTTCTTCATCAATATCTAAAGAAAGAAAATCGCCTATTCTAAAATTTTCTGTTGGTTCAAATTGCAATGAAAAAATTGTTTGATTCGCTTTTAAGTGATGCAACTTAACATCGTCCCAAACCAATGAAATCAACCCATTTTGCTCATTGAAGAAAATTCCATCAAAACCTTTTACTCCTTTAAATTTCAAATACTCTGTCTGATAATTGATATGAAAAGTGTAAGACGAAATTTCTAAATCAGAATTTATTTTTATTGGGACTTCAAACTCAGCCCCTTTGTTAACTCTTAAAGTTGCTGCATAATTAATATTTACTTTGGGAATAGTCTTTGCAACAGTTGGAACAAAATCACCATTCACATCACCAACCGTAAGCCCTTGAAAATTTAAATTGATATTAGAACCCGAAACAGTTAGAGTATTTTGATTATTAAATTTCCAATCTCCCGCAGGAAATGAATTTATCATTCCAACTATTCTTTGTCTCATTGCTGTTACATCTGAACCAGTAATATTTGCATCATTATTAACATCAGCAGCAGCTAATCTAAAATTAGAAATTGTTGATGTACCGATAATATGCATTCTCAATGTTGTAACATCTGAGCCAGTAACTCCGCCCCAAGCTCTATTTGTGGTTGGGATAAAATTATAATTGTTATTAGTGATTGAACTTATTGAATAATTTCCAGATGAATTTGTTACACCCGAAAATGTTCCGGGAGTTAAATTAATATTTACATTGCTCAATGGAGTGTTAGATGAATTATTATAAGTTACATTTCCGCTAAGTGTAATGCCGGTTTGAGGTGGAAGAAGATTAACTTGATAAACACCTCGTCCATGCGTTGCTGCTCTAAGTAATCGTGTAGTTCCACTTTGGAAATAACTGAAATCAAGAACAGGAACAACGGGCATTCCGTTTGAGAGCCGCGCCCAGCTTACTCCATCGTTACTTGATTGATAAACACCGAGATCATTTGCTAAATAGATCGACTCAATATTTAGTGGATCCACAAAGACATCACTCGCAGGCACATCAGGCAAATCTCCACTCAAGTCAGTCCACGTTACCCCTATATCAGTTGATCTAAAAAGTTTTCCCGTTCCGAATCCACTCTTAACTAAATAACAAGTGTTAGCTTGAGTTGGATGCATTAATACTCTTGGAGAATATCTTTGAGTACCGGGAATTGTTCTTACAGTCCAAGTTAATCCTTCATCGGTTGAAACAAAAAGTTGTGGTGAATTGGAAAATTCGCTGGCAACCAAAATCATATTGTTGGGATTAACAGAACTTTGCGAAACAGACGTAATAGAAGATGCGGTAATATTTGTTGTTACTGCAGTCCAATTTGTGCCTGAGTTTGTTGATCTCCAAAGGCGTCTTCCCGCAATATAAATTGTTGCTGAGTTAGTTGTGTGCTGCCAGAATGGAGAAGTCCAAGCATAAGAATCAGTACCAACAGAAATACCTGACCAATTTAAGCCCGCATTAGTTGAACGTTGAATACTACCATTTTGAGTAGTTATAAAAATTGTATTTGGATTAGCGCGATCATAAAATAATTCCATTCCATCGCCAGTGCTTTCGAGAACCCAATTAGTAGCACCGCCATCAAGTGTTGCAAATACACCGTTGTCTTGTGCTCCACCAATTAAAATATTTTGATTAGTCGGATGAGAGGCAACGCGATAAAGTTGTAATGTATTCAATCCATTATTTGCATGTGAGAAAGTATTTCCGCCATCTACCGATTTAAAAACTCCTCCATCATTTCCAACATAAAGTACATTTGGATTAGAAGGAGCAAAAGCAAATTCATGATAATCAACATGCATTGGTGAATCCCAAGCTGTTGTTCCGCCATACGGTCCAGCAGAATTTCGCAGAGGACTAAAAGTAGAGCCATTGGTCGTTCTATGAATTTCTACATTTCCTACAAAAACTCTATTCGGATCAGTTGGTGAAACGATGATACAAAGGTCATACCAACCTTGGTCAGCCCAACCAGATCCATAATTTCCACCGAGTTGCACACCCGATGAAATCTGAAGCCAATCAACTCCATCATTAACAGATTTATAAACTCTTGTGCGTGGTGAGCCTGTGTTCATAAAGATTACAGCATAAATAGTTGATGGCTGAGATTGAGCGACCGATATTTGCATTCTTGAAATTGTTGTTGGTGTTGGAAGTCCATTATTGCTTTGAGTCCAAGTTGCACCTGCATTGGTTGAGACATAAAATCCAGCGTTACTATTTACTTCACCAAGTGCGGCATAAAATCTATTTGGAATAGTTGGATGAGCAACGATATCAAATCCTCCCGGAGCATTTAAAATATGTGACCACGTTAGACCCGCATCAGTACTGCGCCAAATGCCTTCATTAGTTCTGTGGCCTAACAACCAATAAGAACTTCCTAAAGCAGCAAGAATTATATTTGAGTTTGCGGGATTAACAACAATAGCTCCAAAATGTGTTCGATCACCAAATCCATTTGTTATTCTTGTCCAGTTCACACCACCATTTATTGATTTGTAAAGTCCATCACCATTGTAAAGAGTGTTGTTAAATCCTGAAGCAATTTCACCTGTTCCGGCATAAATTATTTCGGGATTATTCGGGTCGATTGCAATCTGTCCAAACGTAAGTGAATTAAGGTCAGCACTCATATCTCGCCAAGTTTGTCCGCCGTTTGTAGTTTTCCAAACTCCGCCTGCTGCAGGTCCCGCATAGACAATATTTTCATTGTTGGGATGAACTGCTAATCCTCTAACTCTTCCACTATTCACTCCCCAAATTGTTGGGAATGTTGAAATAACTCCTGATGGTCCTAATTGTTGCCAAGGATTTGTCAGTGTGTTTTTTCTTAAATGCGTATGTTCAATTTCTTTAGTTCGTTCCATTCTGAATTTAGATATTGAGATTGTGTCATAAGGAAAAGCTCTTTGTCGATAGAACCATTCCAATCTCTTAAACGAATTTCTTTCACTCATCCACTCGGGAACTTTATCCCAATCAGATACAAACTGTGGGAAAATATTTGTTGGTAGAAAAAGTAAAACAGCTAAAACTAGAGTGTAAATTAGTCGCATCAGTTAACTCATTATTAAATATGAAAAAAATTTTAACTCAAAAAAAATTAATAAAAATATTTTTTATTACTGATTAGATTCAGTAAATGTTGATCTCTAAAATAAAAATTCTCTAAAAAAACTGTCCAATAACATAAGAAAAAACGATAAAATTTTTTTACGTTTTTCGTTTCTAAAAATTGATTTTTTATCCTGATAGTTTCACAAGCTCATTCAAATCAATTTTATTTTCATAAATTGCTTTACCTACAATTACACCGAACAAATTCAACTCATTCAATTTCTCTACAGTTGAAATATTTTTTATTCCACCCGCCACAATAAAATTAAGATGAGGATATTTGCTTTTGATTTCGGAGAAGAATTTAACATTCAGTTCTTTTGAAATATCTGTAATTAAAAATGTTTCCAGTCCTCTTGATGAACAATAATCGAGATGTTCGTTATATTCAATATGCGAATGTTCAGTCCAGCCAGTAACTGCAATAAAATCTTTAACAATATCAAATGCGACTACAATTTTTTCTGGTCCTTGAGAAATTACAATTTTTTCAAATTCTTTTTTTTCTTTGATTGCGAGAGAGCCGATAATAATTTTATCTATTCCTATCTCTAATAATTCTTTGAAAGATTCAGAATCTCTTACTCCGCCACCGAATTGAATTTTTAGTTTCGTTGTATTCTTAATTTCTTTCAGAATATTTTTTATGGATATCTTACCCGTTTTCGAGCCTTGTAAATCAACTACTTGAACCCACTCAAATCCTAAATCATTATAAATATTTACTTGTTCTAAAATTGGTTTTTCATAAAACACTATCGACTTAAAATCGCTTTTTCTTGAACGAACAATTTTTCCGTTGTGTATATCGATTGATGGAATTATTATCATAATTTTTCATTCTTCTAATAACGTAATTTTTGTGGAGCTTCACCTAATTATTCAGGATGAATTTTTGAATCAAAATAATTAGATGCAAAATAAAAAAAATAATTATCCCGCGTAAGACAATAAGTTGAAAAGATAGATCTTTGCAACTTCAATCCAGACAGCAGTTAATATTTTTTAATAAAAAAAAGCGGGAGAAGCCCGCTAAATGAAGATGGAAAAGAAAATTTTTAGTGTTTAGAATAGAAATTGTAACTTCTGTTTAACTCATTCACGATTTGAAATCTGGGAGTATGGTTGGATTTTTGATTCTCTAAAGTAACTGAATACTTAACAAAAGATTCTGCTCTTGAATTGCTTACGCGATTCACTTCTACTTGAGGAAAGTTTGCTTGTTCACTTGTTTTATGTAAATACATTTGACCTTGTTGTATAGAATCTTTTGGAGCACTGTAAAAAACCGTTTGCTTTTTTTTATTGCTTATCGAAACCATAATTCCGACTATGATAATCATACCGAGCACAAATAATGCTCCGTATAGAAATAGCTTTTGAATTAGAACTAGTTCCATTTTTTTTCTCTTTTGTATTATTGATAGAAGCACTTGCAAGTAAATCAATTATAATTTTAAATGCAATACAATTTTTTTTAGAACCCTTAATTTGTGATTTAGATAACAACAAACGGACATTCTATAATCACAAAACAATCTATTTAACTACATGAACAGTATTTTTAATTACCCCAACTAGGGTTTAGAATCCTGCAACATTTCGCCGGATAGAAAAGTTCCAAATTTGTTTTTTTTATCCGAATTATTTTTTCGATTAAAAAAAGAATGTAATTGTTTTTGAAAATCAATAACTTGCTTTTAGAGATTTTATCAAGAATGCCAAAAATAATTTATTAGATTAGCATTGTGATATTTCCCCCACAGTTTATGAATAATCGTGGGCAATAAGTTCGACACTAATTAAAACATTTATTGAGAAGATAATAAAATGAACATCGGCTTTTTTACTGATGTATATCATCCTGGAATCGACGGAATCGTTACTGCGCTTGATATGTTTTTAATTGAGTCTGCAAAGAATGGCGACAATACTTTTATTATCACTCCCAAATATCCCAATTATATTGACTCGACAAAGAACATTATTCGGGTTCCATCTGTTCCTTTTTTTTTCTATCCGCCGTACAGATTTGGTCTTCCGGGATTTAGCACAAAAACATACGACAAAATAAAAGAACTAAAACTTGATGTCATTCACACGCATTCTCCTTTTGCACTTGGAGTTTATGGAGTAAAGCTCGCTAAAGAATGGAATCTGCCTCTTGTTTACACTTACCACACACTCTATCCAAAATATGTTCATTATTTTTTTAAAGGAAAACTCGTAACACCAAGAATGGCAGAAAAGCTTGCAAAGAGATACACGGACAAATGCGATTGCATAATTGCTCCTTCACAGCAGATGAAGGATGAACTTTTAAGTTATGGAGTTACTAATCGAATTGAAGTTGTTCCAACGGGCGTAAATAAAAGTGATTTTGAAGCTCACGATAATTTTTCTATCTATGAAAAACATAATTTGTCGAAATCAATTAAGACGCTTCTCTATGCTGGCAGACTTGGTGAGGAAAAAAATTTACGATTACTATTAAACGCTTATAAAATTGTTGAAAAGAAATTTCCCAATACTCACCTTTTCCTTGCAGGCGATGGTGTTTTGAAGGATAAACTTAAACAGCTTTCTTCTCAACTGGGAATTGATTCCAAAACAACTTTCTTAAATTTTTTAGATAGGCAAACACTTTCGCAATATTATAAAGAGACCGACATTTTTGTTTTTCCATCTTTAACTGAGACTCAAGGATTAGTGCTAATTGAAGTTATGATTAACAAGACCGCAGTTGTGGCAATGAATGAAGGAGGCGTTTTAAGCATCATCGAAGATAACAAAAACGGATTGCTTTCAAGCAACAACGTAGAAGAATTTGCGGGCTGCATTATGAAATTGCTTAATGATGAAGCTTTGCTGAAGCGATTAAGTCAGCAGGGATATGAAGATGCACTAAAAATGAGCTCTGCGAAATCAACTCTAAAACATATTGAAATTTATAATGAACTGATTGAACAGAAAAAGAAAAAATAAATTTTAATTAATAATAAAATATTTTCACCTTACTCAACAATAAAATCGCAAATAAATTATTTCGCGATTTAAATTTTCAAAAAATCTAAAACTATTTTTACAGAACGCAAAACAAAAATTTTTTGCAAATGATTTTACTAAAAAATACTTCTTATATATTCAATATGAATTGATCTGTCGGCAGAGTGCGCGTTCCAGCTTTTATTACTGAAGAGATCGCGAAATTCCATTCCAAGTGTAAGTCCTTCGCCAACTGACCAACGAACACCAAAATTTAAATAACCATTCCCTTTACCAAAACTAATATCTGCGTTGTCGTTAAAAGCAAAATCATATTCAGAAACGAAAGAAACACTTTGCCCTACTGTTTTCTCAATACCAACTGACATATTAACAAAATTTTCGCCGTCACTGCTTTCTAAAGAATAATTGACTGAACTATGCAAACTCATGTAACCTAAGAACTTAAAATTTTTAGAACCTGCAGCAAAGAAGCCCGGCGATTTAACTGCATATCTCTGCTGATCTCTAAAAAACTTTCCACGCCCTTGTGAATCAAAGCCAAGAGTGATGTTAGGAAAAGTTAAAGACTCTTCAAATAATCTAACACGCAAATTTACTCCGGGTGTTTTGTACCAAGTAGGCGCTCCACTACCAATAATATTTTCGCCGCCGTAAGAAATTCCAAAACTCATTCCTTCAAATGCTCCAACTTCAATTTTAGTTATCAGAACTCCGTATGGCATTACATCATTTGAAACACCGACGAATCCTTTTTTAAGAATTCCAGTAGCGGGTCTATCAATCAAATATCGATATTCAAATTGTGCGCCTTCGCCTGCAGTTCCTTGTGCGTTAATCGGAGCTATAAAAAGAATTGATACAATAAAAATTGTAAGTAAATGTTTCATAATAATCTTCTAATAATTTTATTGCTAAATATAATGAATTAGTTTTTTTTTGAGTTATAGAATTATTAAGATATTGCAATTCTACAAAAAAATATTTTTTGTTTTTCAAGTTAGATTGGGTAATACTTCTATCTCAAATGTTGAAGGGAAGAGAGAATATTTTGATTTAACTCGAATGACGACTTTCCCAGTTTCAAATCCGGCTTTAATTACAAAGAGACCATTTTTAAAATCATTAGTTAATACTTCTACCAAACTGTTTCCTTCAATAATTTGGAATTCTGTTTCTGCGTCTCTAAAAGGTGCACGCCAGCCCAGCGAGTTAACGGGTGTAGCCTTTATTACCAATGTTGAAGTTCGATCTGCAAAAAGTTGTTTAGTTGAAATGTCATATTCAACTTCATAAATATTAAAAAGATATTGCCAAGCAAAAACCGATATCAACAGAACAACTACAAGTGCAATAAAAGCTATTTCCATTTTTTTCATCTCAAGTTTATCCAAGTTTTCTTTTGATTTTTACTACTTCATTCTTAAGGTTATGAATTATTTGCTCCACAACTTGATCAGGAACTCCATCAAAATGAAGAGATTTAAGACGCATATCGCACATATCATTCACATAATCAATTACAACAAATAAATTTTTTTGCGTTAAAACAATCTCTGTTGAAAAGAAATCGAGTTTAGTAATCTCGAATATTTTTTTTGTAATTGAAAAAAGTTTTTTCAAGTTATAATATTCTATCTGTTGTTTAGTCAGCAAGTTATAGATATGAGTTTGATCATCCCACCAGACAGGAATTACTTTTCCAAAAGCCCAGAAGACACGAAACCAAGCTCTGTTTCCATTAATTATTTTTGAAAGAATTTTTTCTTGAAGCAGATATTTATCATTTCCATGAACAAATCTTGCTTTTATTACTTCTTGTAAAGTTTCCGCGCCGGTTACAACTCCAATACCACCACCAGTAGTATTGCACGGCTTGATAATAAAGGGTCTGCCAAGTATTGCAAGGTCATCAACAGAAAGAAAAAGTTTTTCCTTTTCACTAAATGGAGGAATAATTATTGAGTAAGGAACATTAATTCCCGCAGTAATAAACTCAAGATGCATTGTAGCTTTATCAATTGCGTGCAAAACGTTTTTATAAGGATTAAAAATATGAGTGCGCTTACGAGAGAGTAAATTCCCAAGTTCACCAAAAATATCTTCAACGTCCCACGCTCTATCAAGAAGAAAATTAAATGCCAATTTTCGTGACTGAACTTTTTCTATAGTTTCTTCTATATTAGAAAGATTTATTTTATATGTCGATAAATTATTTTTCTGAAATACTCTTTCGATATGGTCAATGAATTCTTCATCATATTCCCAAACATATGAAAGAGCGATGTCAAACTTTTCCATAAATTTTAACTATTTTCACAAAGATAGTTTTATTGTATTTGGAATGCAACAATTGTAATCGTATTGTAAAACATAATCGGAGTTGCGCCTTTTAATAGTTGGAAATAAAAACAATTTTGAGATTATATTAAAAGCAACGAATTGAAATAACAAATAGATTTTTTATATCATAAACAGAAAATTTTCTTGAAGACATTAACAAAATTATTCGTTCATTTTTTTCCTTTATTAATAGTGTCCGTTTTTTTTACTGCTTGCTCAAGTTCAAAAGATGTTGGCAGAGTAAATGAAAAAAAATCTGAAGTAAAAATATTAACGAGAGAAGCTCAAAATCGCGCACTGGAATTATTTATTAGTGGAGCGGGAAAAGAAGCTAAGGGAGATTACGCTGGTGCAATTTTAGATTATCAAGAAGCACTTGAGATTGATCCCAACGCGGGAATTTTTTATTCTCTTGGCAAAAGTTACTTCGCACTAAATAGACTTTCACCTGCATTACAAAATGCGAAACAGGCAGTTGAGCTCGATAGCAATAATATTGATTATCTTTTTTTACTACACGATGTTTATGCAGCATCACAACAGAATGATAATGCTATTTCTGTTCTCGAAAAAATAATTCAACTCGATGCAAATAATATCAGTGCGATTTTCAGATTGGCTCAACTATACGAAATTAATCGTCCTACAAAAGCAATTGAGCTTTACAATAAAATATTAAATATTGTTGGAAGCGATTGGACTGTATTGGTTAAACTCTCCGAGCTTTACGAAAGAGTTGGCGACAGTGCAAATGCAATCAAAAGTATTGAGGAGTTAACAAAGCTTGATCCAACAAATTTGGATTTACAAAAAATTCTGATTGAATTTTATATCAATAGTGATAACTCACAAAAGGCGATTGATAAAATTGTTGAGATGCTAAATTTTTATCCGAATAATCTTGAGCTTCGTGAATTGAAAGCTCATTTACACATTAGCAAAAATGATTGGATTGCTGCAGCGAAGGAATACAATATTATTCTTGAAGAAGCGAATATAACGCTCGAAACAAAAATTAGAATTGGTGCTTCTTATTTCGCTGCTTCATTTAATGATACTACTCTTTTGCCAACAGTAAAAAAATTATTTCAAACCATAGACAACGACACAACAGATTGGCAAGTAAAATTATACTTAGGTGCTATTGCTGTTCGAGAAAAAAATGATTCGATTGCAGAAGATTATTTTAATAAATCAATCGCGCTTGCGCCCTTTAATATAGAGGGTTGGATTCGTCTCGGAGGTTTGTATTATGAAAATATGCAGTATGCCGAAACAATAAAACTTTTAAGCAAAGCGGTCGAAAATTTTCCCGATGATTTTGCAGTAAATTTAATTTTGGGATTATCTTACACACAAACATCAGATTATATTAATGCAAAAATCTATTTGAAAAAATCTATCGAATTAAATCCCAATGACATTAGTGCATTGTCAGCCTACAGTTATTCGCTCAGTCAGCTTGAAGAACACGAGCAAGCGATAATCTACATAAACAAAGCGTTGGCAATCGATCCTGATAATATAAATTTGATTGGGACGCTTGCAATGATTTATAACTCAAAAAAGAATTTCGTGAAAAGTGATAGTCTCTATTCTAAAGCATTAACTCTTGATTCTGCAAATGCAACTATCAATAACAATTTTTCTTATTCGCTTGCTGAAAGAAGAGTAAGATTGGATGAGGCATTGCTTATGGCTGAAATTGCTATTGCTGCTGAACCAGAGAACTCTTCTTTTTTAGATACGATTGGTTGGGTGCATTTTCAACTTGGAAATTTTGAAAAAGCAAAGATGTATATTGAGAAAGCTGTTGAATTTGGTGGAGATCGCTCTGTAATTTTGGATCATCTTGGTGATGTTTATTATATGCTCGGTAAAAAAGAGAAAGCAATTTCAACTTGGCAAAAAGCATTTGACCTTGATAAAAATAATGAAACAATAAAAAATAAAATTGAGAAAGGTACGCTTTGAAGAAGATAATATTTTTTCTTTTGTTAATAATAATTTCATTTACTTCTTTATTCATTACATCTTGCGCCCCAACTAAACAGGTCGCTGAAGTTGAAATTTTGCCCGCTGACAGATTAGTAAAAAGACTTGAAGCAAATAGAAGAAAAATAAGATCATTTGAAGGAAGTGGAATTATTGCGATTGAGTCACCAAAGTTTAATAACAAAGCATCATTTAGGATTGTGCTTGTTAGACCTGATTCAATATATTTGACAATCTATGGACCCTTTGGAATGGAGCTTGCACAAGCTCTTGTTACTTCAGAAGATTTTATTTTTTACGATGGAATTAGCAACACTGCATACAAAGGAAAAGCAAATGATGAAGCGCTGAAAGAAATTTTTAAAATTGATTTTGCTTTTAATGATTTGCTAAATGGATTTTTAGGTGCAATAAATTTATCTGACAAACTTTATCGCGACCCGATAAAATATGAGGTTGAAGATGATAACTATGTTCTGACTTACATCGATTCCACCTCAATGAATTTGTCGAAGTTCATTATTGATATACGAAATCTTGCGATAACTGAGTATATGGTGGAAAATAAAAATGGCGTAAATATTATGCGAGGAGAGTATTCCGAATTTAAGGTGCTCGAAGGTGTTTCCGTTCCTAATATTATTCACCTCTCAAACTCAAAACAGAATCAAACTTTGAAAATTGAATATCGACAAATGAAAGGAAACAAAAGAGATATTAAAATTGATTTTGAAATCCCCGATGATGCTACGTTGATAGAATGGTAGTTGAATGAGGTTCATCAATCTAAAATATTTTTTGATTTTTATTTTATTTTCTTCTACAATAATTTCATTTATTATTATTCCTCAACAACAGAACATAAAAGAGAAACGTGCAGAATTACAAGATATAAAAAAAGAGATAGATGAACTTGAAGCAGAAATAAAGCGTGTTACAAGAAGTGAAAAACTAAATCTTGAATTAATTCAGAAAATTAATCGTCAAATTTTTCTTACCAATAAAATAATAAACTCATACAGAGAAGAAGAAAGAATTAAGGGATTAGAAATTGCTGCGTTAGAAAAAAAAATTAGCGAACTTCAATCCGAAACTGAAAAATTAAAAACCAATTATTCTCGATTTGTTGTTGCTATCTACAAAGGAATTTATCAATCTGAATGGGCTTATCTCCTTGATGCAGAATCGATTCAGCAAGCACTTCTTCGATATAAATATTTACAGGAATTTTCAAGACAGCGAAAAGTGGAATTGCAACAGATCAACTTAAATAGAGAGACGTTAATAGTTTCCAAATCAAAATTAGAAGATGAAAAAAAAATTAAGAACGATTTGATTACTCAAAAAGTTCGTGAAGAAAATATGCTGGATGAACAAGTAGTTGATAAAAGAAAAGTTCTCACTCAAGTTAGAAGGGACAAAACCGCTATCCAAAGAGATCTTGATGCAAAAATCCGCGCTGAGAAAGAGATTAGAAATCTTATTGGAAGATTGGTTGCAAAAGAAGAGGAAAGAAAAAAAGCTGAGTTAGCAAGAAGGGAAGAAGAGCGAAAAAAGAATGAAGAGATTAGGAAAAAACAAACTACTAAAAATGAAAAACCAAGAGAGCCCGAAAAAGAAATTAAGGTTGAAACTTTTCCAACAAACGAAGAATTAGTTACAAAAAATTTTCGCTCTTTCTCCGCATTGAGAGGGCGCTTGAACTGGCCAGTTGCACGAGGCACAATAATTAGAAAATTTGGAGAAAATAAAAATCTTCGCTTAAGAACCGTTACAATAAATTACGGAATTGACATTCGCGTAAGTGGTGATCTTACTGTCAAATCAGTTGCAGATGGAGTCGTCTCAGCAATAGAATGGCTGCCCGGTTATGGAAGCGTCTTAATCATAACGCACAAAGATCAGTTCAGAACTGTCTATGGGCACTTGGGCGAAATTAGTGTAAGAGAAGGAGCAACAATTTTACAAGGTGAAACAATTGGAAAAATTGGTGAAAGTCTCGAAGGCAATATTCTGCACTTTGAAATATGGAATGATCGAGATAATCAAAATCCTGAGGTTTGGCTCGTAAAAAGGTAACCTCCAAAATTTTCACCAAATTATTTTTTAGTTGCTAAATATTTTTTTAACCAAATTAAATTCATCATCAGTTAAGGGCTTATCTATTGCCGCAAGATTTACTTTCACTTGATTGAGATTTCTAAAGCCCGGAATAACAGCACCAACCACATCAAACTTAAGTAAGAACTGTTGAGCGGCTCTTGCTAAATCTTCCACACTCGAACCGAAATGTTTTTTTATCTCGTTTACTTTTGGCTCAATTGCTCCAAGATTATCTTTAGCAAATTTGGGTGAATTTAATCGGAAATCTCCCGGTTCAAACTGCGGAGGATTTTCTTTATTGTACTTATCTAGCAATAGACCTTGAGCCAGCGGGGAGAAAGCAATGAACGACATTTTATATTCATCGAGAAGTTTTCTTGTAGGCGTTTCATCAGCAATAAATTTATAATCCATTGCGTGTGCCCAACTCTGAAGAGCGTCTGGTTTCAGCTTAGGAACGATGTGGACGAAATCTTCATGCTTGTATGCTGACTGTCCGATGAAACGAATTTTTCCTTCAGCTTTTAGTTTATACATTTCTTCAATTGCTGCATCAAGATATTTATAGTTCTCGCCAAAATCTCCGTGATGGAAATAATAAAGATCGATGTAATCTCTTTTAAGATTAATTAATGATTGCTCGCATTGATGACGAATATGAGTGGGATGATAGACATATTCTGCAGTGCCGGGGAACCAACCAATTTTTGTAGCGATAATCATATCGTTAGTTTTATTTCCGAGAATTCTTGCAAGCATTCTTTCGGCTCTACCATTTCCATAAACATCAGCATTGTCAAAATGATTAACGCCCATATCTATTGCATAGTTGATAGCATTTGAGATTTCTTTTTCGTCAACATTAGCCCAACCATTTGGAACTCCGTTCACCCAATTAAGTCCGCCCATTGTCCAGCAGCCCAGACTAATTTCGGAAATATTAACACCAGTTTTTCCAAGCTCTCTAAAATTCATTTTATCCTCAAAATAGTTTTTAATGTGATAAGAAAAATTAGTAACAAAATAAAAATATAATTAACATCTTTTATTGATCACCGAAAATCACTTTAATAAGATTTTAACCATCGATTAAATAACCGAAAAATTCCTTAACAATTCATCAATCTTAGAAATATCTTTTCCTCCTGCAGTTGCAAGATGAGGTCTTCCTCCGCCTTTGCCATCAACTATTAAAGCCGCTTCATTTACAATTTTTCCAGCAGAGAATTTTTTCTCTTTAATTAAATCATCAGTAACAACGCACACCAATCCGACTTTTCCATCGATGATGCTAACTAATAATCCAACTCCGCTTTTAATTCTATTTCTTAATTCATCTCCAAATAATTTTAATTCATCCATCGACTCTGCTTCAACGCGGCTTTTATAAATATCGATGTTATTCGTTGATATTTTTTGTGCAAGAATTTTTGGAATGATATTTAATTTTTCTTTTAGTTTTAATTCAGATAATTCTTTTTCGATTTTTTTCTTTTCATCTTGAAGCTCATTAACTTTTTTGTCGAGATGTTTATATTTTTCTAACTGAGTAATTAAATATTTTTCTACTCCAATTCCAGTTGTTGCCTCAATTCTTCTTATTCCACTTGCAATTGAAGCTTCGCTTAAAATTTTGAACAATCCAATTTCCGAAGAATTGTTCACGTGCGTTCCACCGCAAAACTCCATTGTGTAATCACCAAATTGAACTACGTTTACTTTGTCCCCATACTTATCACCAAAGAACATAATTGCTCCCATTTTTTTCGCTTCATCAAATGGAATATTTTTATGGTGAATTTTGGGTAGATTTCTTCGCAACTGTTCATTGACAATTGATTCGATATCAAATATCTCTTCGTGTGTTAATTTTTGAAAGTGTGAAAAATCAAATCGCAAATATTCTGAGCCAACATACGAGCCTGCTTGCTGAACATGTGTTCCGAGTACATTTCTTAGTGTTGCGTGAAGAAAATGTGTTACTGAATGATTTCGCATAACATCCCAACGATATTTAGCATCAACTTCAGCCTTTATTTCCGCACCTTTAACCAATAGTGTTTCTGATTCAACAATGTGAATAATTTTATTCTCAAATTTTAATAAATCAATAACAGTAAATTCTGAATCATTGAATCGCAGTTTTCCAATGTCGTCAACTTGTCCGCCCGCTTCAACATAGAATGGAGTTCTATCCAGAATTATTAGATCGTTAGAAACATCTTTTTTTATCCCAACAATTTTTGTTACAGAATTCAATTCATCATAACCTGTAAATTCAGTTTCATTGTCATTGATTAATGCGAATGAATCGAGGTTGTTCATTGTAACATTTACGGATGCAAATTTTTCTTTTGTTGCTTCGCGAGATTTTGTTTTTGCCTCTTCCATCAATTTGTTATAACCAGCTTCATCAACGGAGAAACCAATTTCTCTCGCCATAACATTTGTTAAATCAAATGGAAAGCCAAAAGTGTCATAAAGCTTAAAGACATCTTCCCCTTTAATAATTTTTTCTTTTTTATTTTCTAATTCTTTTGAGATATTATCAAACAATTCAATTCCTCTGTCGAGAGTTTTGTTGAAATGTTCTTCTTCGCTTTTGATAATTTTTTTTACGTAATCTTTTTTCTCAACTATTTCGGGGAAAACATCTCCCATAGTTTTAGCAAGATCATCAACCAGCCTAAATAAAAATGGTTCTTTGAGATTTAATTTTCTTCCATAGCGAGCAGCTCTTCTTAAAATTCTTCTGAGGACATAACCACGTCCTTCATTTCCGGGTACGGCGCCATCGGCAATTGCAAATGACAATGTTCTTATATGATCTGCAATCACACGCATCGGAATTTTATCATTCTCAGCTTCATATTTTACATTTGATAATTTTGAAATTCTTTCAATCAATGGACTAAAAACATCTGTGTCATAATTTGATTCTTTATTCTGAAGTATTTTACAAACTCTTTCAAATCCCATTCCTGTGTCAACGTGTCTTGCTGGTAATTCATTCAATAAGCCATCTGCACCGCGATTATATTGGATGAAAACGAGATTCCAAATTTCAAGACACTCTGGAACTCCCGCATTTACATATTTAGGGTTGTCGAAATCATCACTCAAGTTGACATGAATTTCTGAACAAGGACCGCACGGACCTGTTTCTCCCATCTCCCAAAAATTATCTTTTTCATCGAATCGTAAAATATGATTATGATTAATATCAGTTTTTGTTTTCCAAAAATTTAGTGCTTCGTCATCTGTTCTATAAACTGTTACCCACAATCTTTCTTTGGGAATTTTCCAGACATCGGTTAGCAACTCCCAAGCCCATTGAATCGCTTCCGCTTTGTAGTAATCGCCAAATGACCAATTGCCAAGCATCTCAAAAAAAGTGTGGTGATAAGTATCGTAGCCAACTTCTTCGAGGTCATTATGTTTACCCGAAACTCTAATACATTTTTGTGTGTCTGCAGCTCTTTTATAATTTCTATTTCCGGTTCCTAAAAAAACATCTTTGAATTGATTCATTCCCGCATTTGCAAAAAGTAAAGTTGGGTCTTCGAAGGGAACAACGGGGCTGCTGTTAACTATTGTGTGTCCTTTGCTCTTAAAAAAATCGAGAAAACTTTTTCTAATTTCTTGTGAAGTCATTTTGCCTTTTTATTTTTTTTGATTTGCAAAGATAAGCAAGAAGTAGCGTTGTGAAAAGATGTAAAGATTACTTTGTTTCAAAATATTCTTTTAACTTTTTAAAATTTTTTGTGTTGAAAAATAAAATCTACTTCTCAATCAAATAGTCTGCTTATCCAAATTAAATATTTTTCTGTTAAATAATTTATTCGATTTTTACTAAGAAAATATTCTGATACCAATTCCAGTTTATTTATTTCCGAAAAAATTTTCTGTATAGAAATCTTTTACCTCAAAATGAACAAATAAATTATTCGATTTAGTTTTAGCGTTAAAAACTAAACGGATAAATAAAACTTACTCTCGGTTCAATTCTTTTTTGTGGAACAAATCCAATCACATCATCGTTATCGCCACGTAAAGGAGTAAAAGTCCAAATGTAAATTATCGAAGTAAGAAGATATGGAAGTGGTTTGTATCCAACTTCAGCATAAAGAGTTGAGCGATCATCGAGCTTGAATAAATCATTTTCATCTTTTATAGCTCTTTTATCATAACCAGCACGAGCAACAAATGATAGATTTTCAGGTGACAAATCTGTTACAAGATTTAGAATACCACTGTTTGGAGCTTTATCCAAGCGTTGATAACTACCAAAGACATCGATTAATCCTAAAAAATTTATTCCTAGTGCGCCATAAATTCCGTTGTCACTTTTTATTCCGCTTTTCAAAAGAAGCGCTTTGCTCGAAAAACTTCCGGTAGATTTATTCACATTAAATCGCTCGAGCTCGTAGAAAGAATTAAAATAACTTGGGATATAATTTTCGCCATTCCATCTTCTTTCAAGTTTCATTGAAGCGGAGAATGCGCCAAGTCCATTGAGATTCATCATTAAGCCCGCAGCAGTTCCTGAACCAAAGTTAATAATTTTTACAGCATCGAAATAAATTGTAGCACCAAACATTGAAGTATTAATTATCGGCAGACCAACATCAACGCCAATAATATTGATTGCGCCTTCATCTGAAGTAACGTTAAATACTTCAGTGACTGTGTTGTAACTGCCTCCAGTAATTCCGGAATTTTTATGAAAGTCGCTTGCGTAAGATGCGCCCACTTCTAAATTTCCAATAATCGGAATATCACCTGCGGGCGTAAATTTTAGAGGATTGACAAATCCGCGCAGAGCGAAAACACTTGCTTCGGCGAAGTTGCTGTAGATCGATTCAAAACCAAAAGCACCAAAGTTAATATCTGTTACGAGTCCAATTTTTCTATTGTCAATGCCGGTAGTATTTCTGTAGAGATGCATTATACTTCCGTGTCCCAGAGAGTAATAATTTATTTTGCCAAGTTTAATAAAGACCGGATCGTTTTTAATTCCATAGCGGATGTAACTTATCAAACTTAAGTAATCTGAAAAATCGTTAAAATTTTCTGTTCTAATTTTTCCTTCTTTGTTAAAATCAAGTCGAAGGTCTAATCCAACTCCAAAATTTGCGAAGGAGATTTCAGGAGAAAAATTTAAACTGAAATACGGATCGCCATCAATCCAATTCATTCCTAAGCCACCGCCAAACTCGCCGCTATCGGTTGAAGGATATTTGAATTGAGAAAATGAAAAAGATGAAAGGAAGAGAAAAAGAAAAATGACAGTTTTATTTTTCATGATAAATTCCAAATAATAATTTGATTTTCAAATTTAATTAGATGGGAGTTAAAAAATAACTTTAAATTTTTAATCAATTACGCCTATCAAACTGCATAATTGATAACATGAGCTTGGAAACCATTTTTTATTTTTTTATTTCTCTTTGAGCTCGCATCTTATCTAAGAGATCATTCAACAATTTTGCTTCATTAAGATTCAAGTTTTTAAGCATAAAATCAAAATGTTCCTCTAATTCACTCATTTTTTCTAGAAGTTGTAATCCTGACTTTGTAATAACAACTTCGACTTTTCTTCGATCATCGGGACATACTTCTCGCTTAACGAGTTTTTTGATTTTTAACCTGTCAACCAATCTTGAAGCATCAGACATTTTATCGAGCATTCGTTCTTTCAATAAATTTATTGATGCTGCTTCTGGATATTGTCCCCGCAAAATTCTTAAAATATTGAATTGCGCCGGGGTAATTTTATTCTTCTTAAAAAAAGTGGCTTGTTGATTGAGCAGCCAGCCGTGAGTATAAAGAAGATTCACGGCTAACTTATGATACTCGTTTCTGAATTTTTTTTGCTGAATTTCTTCTTCCAATCTCATTAAACTACTTTGTTAAGTTCGAGTAAAATAGATAATTCAACTTCTTTGCCAACAACCAGTCCGCCAGTCTCAATAGCTGCGTTCCATTTGAGGTTGTAATCAAATCTATTTAATTCACCTTTAATTTTGAAACCTGATTTAATGTTTCCCCAAGGATCTTTGACGATACCATTAAATTTTACATCGAATTCTATTTCTTTTGTTACATCTCGAATTGTCAAATCACCAGCAAGCTTAAATTTATTTTCACTAACCTTTTGCAATGATTTTCCAACGAATGAAATTTTTGGATAATTTTCGGAATTAAAGAAATCATCTGAGCGTAAATGATTATCTCTGTCATTGTTATCAGTGAAGATGCTAGCCGAATTTATTGTGAAATTTATTTTTGCGGTGCTAAAGTCATCGCCAATTGTAGTGATTTCTGCATCGTAATCTTTGAAATAACCTTCAACATCAGTAATTACAAGATGCGATACGCTAAATCCGATTTTCGTGTGTGATTTGTCTACACCCCATTTTGTTGCACCAACGGATTGATTTAATACTTCGTTCATAATTTTACTCCTTTTAAATAATTTGATAAATGTTTTATGTAAATATATGTTATAACATTTAATGTTGCAACATATATTTTTGAGAAAGCTAAAATTTTTTTAAAAATGTGCGGTTGTTAAAATGGGAGAGGAAAGACTTGTAATAGTGTTATAGATTGGGGCTTGAATTCATAATATCTAAAGCAATATTTTTTTCTCTTGACTTCCATTGTATTTGAAGAATTGTATTTGCAATCGAAGTTTATGATTCTTTGCTTTAAAGCAAAATTTTATGCAAAGATTTTTGCTTGTAGGCAAAAATATTGGCAGAGAAATGGGGAATCATTATTTTGTTCTATATCGTTCGCATTAAATTATTGATGTGTTATTAAATGGAAATCTTAATTTTGTACAGCGATTTATTTATGAGTAACAATTTTAATTGATTGAAATAAACCTATATTAGGGGAAAAAGAAAATATTTATTTAACTAAGTGATGATCTTTGAATGAAACTATATTTATTTAATACTTTTACTAATTTAAGAAATAAACAAGAATTTATTAGTGCAATTGTTGAGTCCATAAAAAGCAATAAAAAAAAAACATTCTTTGGACATAATTCACAGAGCATTTATTTAATAAAAAAAAATGAGCTGTTTGCATCTGCAATTAACAAATTTGATTTCACTTTTGCAGATGGTCTCAGTATTTCAATTGCTGCAAAAATATTATTAAACCAAAGAATTAAAAAAATCACATTGCACCAGATTTTTAATCCTGACATTAAAAATCTTTTCACAGAAAAAAATTATAGCATATTTTGTCTTGGAACAACTGATAAAGTGTTAAATAAATTTAAAGAGAAATATAGTGACCTGAATATTGTCGGACTGAGAAATGGTTATTTCGATAAGACAATTGAATCTGAATTGGTGATTGCCGAAATTAATAAAACAAAACCGAATATATTGATAGTTGGAATGGGACAACCACTTGCTGAAATTTGGATTCAAAATAATATTGATAAGTTAAATGCAAATTGCATTATTAGTGTTGGTGGTTTGTTTGATAATCTGAGTGGTGAAAAAAAATTAGCTCCAAAGTTTGTGAGCAATATAGGGCTCGAGTGGTTCTATCGCTTAATTCAAGAACCGATTAGATTGACACCTCGATATCTTGTTTGCAATTCATATTTTTTGAAGGAAGTAGTAAGGCTTAAAATAATTTCTTTTTTTAAGTGAGAATCTTCTTATAATAATTTATATACTGTGGGATAATAATAGATTTATCATATTTCGTTGTGACTGTACTATATAAATTTTCTCCTAATTTAATTCTTAATTTTTCATCAGAAATTAAATTCTGTAAACAATTATTTAGTTCGTTTATGTTCTCAGATTCAAATAACAACCCATTATCCATATGCGAAATAATTTCTGGAGTCCCATCTATGTTTGAACCAACTACCGGCTTCTTAAATCTTCCTGCTTCTAAAATTGAGAGCGAGAATGGTTCAGTTCTTGATGGCAAGACAAGTATATCAATCAAACGAAAGTAGTCGAAAACATTTTCAACAGCATCACATATCGTGACATTAGATGAAAATTGTTTAGTCATCTCGATTAATATTTTTTTATCCTTGCCCCCTCCGGTGAGCATCAGATGGATATTAGAATTTGTTAGGAGTAAATCCTTGAATGATGCTACTAAAACATCTAATCCTTTTCTATTAATTTCGAAATTACCTATAAAACCAATTATAACTTTGTCTTTTGAGATAAGGAGGCAATCTTTTAGTTCATTACTTGAATGAATTTCTGAAATTTCATCCTCATCTATCATATTGTTGATAATAGTTATATCTAAATTGTTTTTTCTGTAATAGCCAACAAGATGTTTTTTAATTGCAGAACCGCAGGCTATTATATTCCTATTCAAATAACTTAAAGATCGGATTCCATAAATTTTACTATGTACAGTAATCACCGTTTTAATTCCTGTTACTTTTCCGATTACCAAAGTAATTAAATCAAAATATCTGTGATGAGAATGAATGATATCAATTTTTTTTTCTCTACAATAACGAATGATGAACAAAATATTTATTATAATATTAATTGGGTTATATTGAGGAGTGGAGCATTTGACAGGAGCTAATCCAATTTTCTCAAATTTATAAGCAGCATTTTCTTCCAAACAGATTACAAAGTTATTTAATTTTTCACTGGAATTTTTTGCTAATAGAAATATTGTTTTTGAAATGCCGCAAGTCAAATTAAGTTTGTTCTGAAGATGCAGAATGTTTAGTTTATTTTTCATTCAATTCCGGCTATATATCTTTGAAATATTTATTTGAATATTAATTTACACTTAGATAAAACCTATATCTATCTCACAATTGTTACTTTTTCTGTTGTTGATAAAGTCTTGTCTGCTACCCGCATTGTTACTCGATAAATATAAGTTCCGTTAGCAACCAAATCGCCATCGGCATCTCGTCCATCCCAAAAAATTCTGTTAAAGTCGTAATTTAATTGAGCCGAATTTTTATTTATCTCTCGTATCAATCTACCTGCGACAGTGAAAATTCGGATTGTTAAATCTTCCGGAATTTGAGTCAATCTAAAAGTAAAATACGTTTCCCCTTTTGAAGGATTCGGATAATTGTAAACATTTAACAACGCCGCTTCATTCATAACTGAAAATGCTTTCACAACTTCGACTGTATCATAGCTTAAAGCATTTTTCCCTAAGATTCGTAACGTATAAAATCCATCTGACAATGTAGGAGTGAACGTAGCGACAACTTTTGGATTTGAAACATTGAATGTGTAATTCATGCGAGGATCATTTGCAAATATTCTACTGTTATTCAAAAAGAAGATAACTGACGAAGTGTCTGTTAGTGGAACTAAAGTTGGGTCAACGAGTTCAGCTTTTATAGTTGGTTGGGGATTAATTAAATCGCCATCTAATATAGTTACTCCGTCAATTTTGACATCAAGAGAAGGTATTGATCTATCAGTCTTAACATAAAATGGAATTAGGAAAAAATTGTTGTCTTCAAAGATTTCTTGGATTTTATTCTCAGAATCAATTGAAATTAAAAATTGATGTGAATCAATATTAAATGGTCTATATGTGACAGCAAAATCTTTTTTACTATTTGGTGGCATAGATGGAATTAGTGCTGTAAATATTGGCTGCCTTGAATTGTCGGGCTTTATAATTTCAACTCTTACATTAAAGCTGTCTGCTTGAACTTCTCCAATATTGCGTAAATCAAAATTAAGCTTCAGTGAGTCACCAATCAGCAAAGAATCTTTATCAATTTTAACTACTTGATAATTAATTGCAAGCTCGGGTTGAGTTTTATAATTTAAGGAAACTGATTTCAGTTGTGGTGATTCCAATAAATTATTTCGAGATAAGTTCACTCTAAATTTTATTGATTTATAATTTCGTGGATCGATATGTGTAATAGAAGCGGAATCAAGCCTCGAATTGAAAGTCAATCTACTCAATGTATCAATTGTATTGTATTTATTGACTGCAATGGGGAATACTTCAATTGATGCACCTGCAGGTAATTGATGCTGCAAGTATAAAGTTTTATATTCAGAAACCCCACTAATTGAAGGTGTAATAATGCTTCCGGAGATTATTGGAAAATTTTGTTCAACCTCTAATATAGCTGGTCCTTGAAACAATTTTCTATAAGATTCAGGCACTGTTCCTCGGGATGCGCCTTTTCGTCCAATCATTGCCCAAGATTCTCTATACAGAACACTATCAGAATAAACGCTACCAAAAGTTTCGAGTAATCTTCTTATTGGAGTCCCTCTCGAAAAACCAAGAATAGAGTGAACTGCATCAGTACTAGCTATGAAGATAATTCTTGTGTTCGCTGGTAATCGATTCAAATAGCTAATCATTGAATCGGTTGGTGCTGTGTCATTATAAGAAAATATTCTAATGTCATGAGGACTAAGTGATACTGTATCAAACAAAGCGGTTGCGATTCCCCAAAAAAACGTGTTAGGTAAAAATTCAACCCCATTATAAATCAATGACCCTTGGCCACCATCATTAAATCCTGCGGAAGTAATTTTAAGATTATTATTTCCAGAAGTGAGCGCCCAACTTCCAGTTAGCGAATCATAATTTGAATTTATTAATTCAACATTTAACTCAGAATCATCTGCTGTTAAATTCCATGAAATATTACGCGTAGAATTTAAAAATGAAAAGGAAGAAGACCATTCGTTAAGAGGGTTATTAATCTTTGCCTTAACCCAATATCTTTTATCTGTAAGCAAATTAGCAAAATTTATTCTGGTTAGTAGCGTATCAAAATTATTTACAATTTCCGTCGCGTTGATAAAATTTTTGTTATCCGCAATTTGAAGTTTGAATGATTCTATATTGCTAAGCTGCCTTTGTGTTGGGTTCAATAGAGAGAGACTATTATTACTGACTGAATAATAATTCTCAGCAGCAAGAAATCTTAAAGAAGATGCAGGAACAAAAAACTCAAAGTTAATTTCATTATCATCTTCATAAATCTCACTTATGGCGTATTGAGGATCAACGCTGATATTTAAGTTATGTCTGCCCGCTAAATTTTTCACTGGAATATTAAAACGAATAGTATCTTCAAAATGAGGAACTAAAATTCTTAAGTTTTTTTGATACGCAATTTGATTATTAAAATTATTTTTAATTTCAATATTAACTGAGTCACTACTTGTTCGACCATAATTTTTAAGGACAAATTTTATTTCAGCAGAATCCGATAAATCAGAAACAACATTAATTAAATCAATTTTATTTTGAGCGACTATCAAGTTTGGTTTACGAGGAGATGCAAAATTTACTGCAGGATCACCAAGAATTAAATTACAATAATTAAAAACTCTGTTCACATCTGTAAAGCCGAAACGGGAGAATTGTTCAAATTTTGCAAGAGCGTGAACTGCTCCAATAGAATTAATAGTATCGTTCAATAATTTATCATAAAATATTTTTGGAAATCTGAGTGATGTACTCAAATATCCAAGACTGGTATTACTCAAATAAATAATTGCTTCTCCTTTAGTAGAAGAATTAATAAACACTTCACCAAAGCAATCGACATCTGGTTCTGCAAATTTTCCAGTTGAACATCCGAAATCAGTTATCAAAGGATTTCGATCTTCAAATAGACTTTCTAAATTACTTGTTTGTACAATTCCATTATCCCAAATTTGTGTTCCACTATGTCCAATGTAAGAAATTATTAAAGCTGAGCTATCAATTGTTGCATTAATTAGTTCTTGTGGATAAGGTCCAAAATTAGTCGCTGGCGAAACAGTTTTGTAAAAGTGTCTCCCAATTCCACCAAAAGTAGGAGGAGCAAAAACAGAATTAAAAAGATCATCATGTGCAAGTTTAATTTGATTTAATTCTTGTTGATTTGAAGATAACCCACCACTAAATAAAATTCCTGTTCTATTCCATCTATCAAAACGCCTATTCATATATGTCTGATGCTTTGCCTGATAATCTCGAACATCAGAATTATTATTAAAGGGTAATCTTCCAACAAACATCTCTTGTAAGTTTACATTACTATCATTAAACGTTGTGAACCAAGTATCGCTCACAGGAAATCCAAAAGATGGAACAAGATTTTGTTTACGAATTGCGGGTGCTGGTTCCCAAATATTTTTGTAATCATAATTCGCATCACCAAGAAGCAACAGATATGAAGCACTTGGTCTCTGCCAAAAAGTGTAAGCATATTCCAAAAAATCTTTAATCGATTGCGAAGATAGATGACCAAAACTAAATTCATCATAAATATCATCAACAAAAATTAATTCTGTTTTGTATCCATATTTTTGTGTTATAAAATTTTTATATTCGTTGGCACTAGTGCTCAAAACCCTATTTGAAATTATTATATATTCTGCGCTTCTACTTCTGTTTCGCAAATTTGAAAAGTTTTTTCTTGTTACAAATCTAGGTTTTCTTACACCATTCGTATTCACTAACAAATAAACATCCCCACCTTTTACTGTGTCAGTAAACGTTAAAGTTCTGTTTGTAATAACCACAGTTTGAAAAGAAAAAATCTTCTTAAACGTTGGATTAATTTTGTATAGGATTAAATTTGTATCGTTAGCAGCGATATTAAATACTTGAATGTTTCTAATTGATTGAGAAACAGTATCAGGAATTCTTATAAGAATTGAATCATTGATTGCGACATTTCTTCTAAAATATTCGACATCAATCCAATCAATCAATGCTTGGTCGAATGTGCCACTAGCTGGCAGTCCAATTAAATTTAAAGTGTTGTTGCCTTCGTTTAACAAATTTGATGACAATACAGAATTTAAGTTTACAGTTTGTCTAAAATTAAATGTGATTGAATCTCGAATAACATTTGAGTTAATTCCAAGTCCTATTTTATGCGGACTACTAACTGCGTTTGCAGCTTGACTAATGAAGCGAATGTATGTTCTAAAATGAGTATTTGGGATTCTATTATTTATGGAAAAATTAAATGGTAGTTGCCAGCCTCTCTGAATAAATTGCCAAGTAAAAACTTTATTCTCCTGCCAATAAGGTAATTGTACTCGTGGGGACACATTATCATAAAACCAAATCCGTCGTTCTTGTTCTAAGTGCATAAATGAAAGAGAAGAAGTAATTGTATCAGTTAATCCAGAAATAAAATTTCTCCCTTCTGCTATCCGCTTTCCATCACCACCTCCCCAACTTAGCCAATAAAATGACGTGTCAGTATATCGATTCATATAGTTTATATAATCTTCGCCTTGGTTAACAATCCTTCTATAATCTTGATTGCTATAATTTTTTTCGGCGTAGAATTCAATAAAATTATTTTGTCTAAAATCATCACTCAAATTATCTCTTAAGAAAATTGGTATTTCATTCCCATTAAAAAATAATTTTATTCTACGAGGAATTACTGCTGTTGGATTTACTCCCATTGCAATTAAATCATCAGATGAAATTCTGTAAATGCCGTCGTGAATTACTGCAAGTTTTAAATGCTCAGCAGAGAAGTCAATCCAGTTGCCCGTTGTGTCAGTGATTGATTGAAACGAACTCCGGTAGCTTCGGAAATTTTGTGCGAGTTCATAATTTAAGATGTAACGACTTAAGTAATGATCAAATTCTCCAACTGGCTCAGTATTTATTTGAAAGGGCTGAACATTATTATAAGATATCTCGAGATCCGCTTTTTCAATTTGAATTAATTCTTTTTCTCGCCAATTAACTCTTGTATGATTTATTTTTACAATAGCACAATAATAATCTCTCATCCAAACATAATCAATAACCTGAAGCTCCTCGATTGGATAAATATCAAAAAAATAATTTTGGTCCTCATTAGGTTCAATATTGTTTAATTCTGTTTCGGTGATGAAGTAAGAAGGATCAATGTTGCTAAGCGTTCTGGTTTGCTTATTGGTCAACTTAAATTCTGCTTTACTACCGGGAGGAATAGCAATAAGAAAAGTTTTACTTTGCGGTATTAAAGTGTCAGCTTCTTGAAAAGATTTATGAATAAGATGCTTCTCAACAAAACTAATTTCTTCTTTAAATGAGATAGAAATTTTTTGTGGTTCTGAAGATGATGAAATGTTTTGTGAAAATATTTCAAAAAAACTCGGTGATAAAAAAATTATCAAAACGTGAAGAATAAAAAAACATCTATTCATTTTGTTAATTGTTATTTTGTTTTTCAATTGAGCGAAAGCTAAAGAACTTTTAGGAAGTTTTTCCACTTTTATTTTTAAATTTAGATACAAATACCATTAAGAAAAAATACGGAATTCCTAGTACATATCTTTTCCAAAGTCTTCTGCGTTCTTGAAATATATTTTTCGGCATTTTTCATTGCGAGGCAATATTTTTTAATTCATTAATAAAAGATTTTTCATATTCTTCATTTGTTCGGATAAAGTAATTGTAATGTTTTTCTCTTAAATCAAAATCGATTTGTGAGTAAAGGCTTTCAGAAATCTTAGTAAACAATTCGTCACTTTTTCCAACCAGAGTAGCTGTATTAAATTTTTTTAAGTTGTACGGATCATTTCCATTTTTATCCTGAAGATAAATTATTTTACAGTCAGTTTTATAGCTCAACGAAAATTGAGCTCTCTTCTACAAAAGCTAATTTAACTTTTGGCAAAAAGTCATTTAGATTAGCTTTAATTTTTTCAATCTCAGAGAAGAAATTAGCATCAAAATCGCTTCCTGTTTTTTGAATAAGTTTAGATTTAATATTTAAAAAAATAGCATGAATAAAGACTGAAAGTCGGTTTGTAATAACAAACAATTCATAATTTTTTTTAAATAACGCTTTATTAAACCGTAAATAAAACTTAAATCTATCTTTTGATTCGCAATAGACTAAAACTTTTTTCTTCATAATATTATTTTGCAAAAGTTATCTCTCCTTTACGTTAAAACCCTGCAAATCCCCTTTTTGTAAATAATACCTTATTCCTTTTATGCAAGCATCAAAACAAATTATGATTCTTTTTAGGCTTTTATCAGAAATAATAACGTGGAACAATGTTATTATTAATTTGATTATAAATATCGAAAGTGAAAAAAAATTATTTAAGTAGTTTAATTTTTTTAGTTCATCAAATACTAACCAGCTATTTCTGATATTGTAAAAAAGGTTGATGTTACTTTCCTTCCAGAAATGATATCTGAGTTTTGTGGCCAAAATAATATCTTTTTTTTTTTTAACAACTAAATATTTGTGTAAGTAAATTACATTCGTGTATATAGCAGCTTTGAGTCCATAAATTAAATCATCTTTTATTATAAAATATTTTATTTCAGGAAAACCAATTTTTTCGACTATAGAACTATGAATAAACATTCCTTCAAAACATGCATAATTTACAAATGAATACTCTTTGTTATTAAAGGACTTGTCATGAAATTGAATAATGCGACCTGTAGAAACATCTAATACCCCTTCCCATTGAAGTGGAATATTGTCATAGTAAATCCTTGCGGGATGTATGCATAAGGAGAAGTTAGTATATTTTAACAATTCTTCTAATGCGTAATTTACCATTTCAATATCATCATCCATACACCAAATCCAATCAGCACCATTTTCGTAACAATATTTAATTCCAGTGTGAAATCCACCAGCACCACCAGAATTTTCTTGAGTGATAATTGTTAAATCTTTTTGTGTTGATAGCCAATCTAAAGTCCCATCGCTACTTGAATTATTAACCACAACTATCTCATCCAATTTATATGTTTGTATTCTTAATGAATCGATACATTCTTTTAGATAATTGAGTCGGTTATATGTAACGACTACAGCTTTTATATTCATATTAATTTCCTAATATACTTTTATCTTTTTTTAAGGATAATATTTTTTTCTATCTTCATAAAATTTTGCTCGTAAAGAATATTTTATTTTTAAGTAAAGTGGTGAAACAAAAAAAATGTAATTGTCTTTATAAATTTTTTGTATTTCAAAAGGAATTTCCATTCGGTTCATTTTCCCTAATTTATATGCTTTATATAAAGTTTTGGGATGCTTAAAATGATAACCATTTTTGATTGAAGCTAAAATAATTTTTACAATCAAATTAATCATTATTAAAATTTTATACCATCCAGTAAAAAATTTGGCCGTTATGTAAAAATGATTGCGGATCTGTGTATTAAATTTGTTATTCCTTACTGTTTTTGAACTATTGGCTCCACTAAAATGGTAACAAATAATGTCCGAAACATGGGCAATTTTAAATCCTCGCCCTAAAGCCCTAATACTAAATTCTAACTCATGCTCCCATATAAAAATATTTTTATCAAATCCTTTTAATGAAGTAATGATTTTTTTTGAAATTAAAACACAACATCCCCAAAACAAAATGATTCCGAAGGGGCAATCGATAGTGAAATCTGTTCCAGTAATCGGGTTAATATTTTTGGGATAAACAATATCACAATTATTCTTAAATGTAAATTCCAATAAATCAACTAAACTCTTTTCGGAAATTAAGGTATCATCATCTAGAACAAGACAATAATCAGTTGTTAACTCCTTGAACCCATAATTCCAAGCACTAATTCCAATATTAGATTCAAGCGCTATCAATTCAACTTCAGGGAAATTACTCTGAATCATTTCAACCGTTCCATCTGTTGAACCATTATCAACTACGATAATTTTTAATTTTACGCTGTTAAATTTTACTAGATTCGTTAGGTTTTGCCTTAATAACTCTTTACGGTTAAAAGATAAAATATTAACCGTCAAACAATATTTATTTTCTATACCCATCAAATCTTATTTCGAAAAATTTTTAGTGTATTTGCCACAACTTGATCCATATTAAAGTATTGATATTCTGCTAATCTACCGCAGAAGATTATTGATTTTAATTTATCAGTTTCATTTTTGTAAATTCGATACAATTTTTTATTCTCCTCAGTTGGGATTGGATAAAATGGATCTCCTTCGCTAGTTGAAAATTCCTTGGATACTGTTGTTGAAGATGCAATTTGTCCTGTCAAATATTTGTATTCTGTAACTCGAGTAAAGTCAACTGATAAATCAGAATAGTTTAGATTGCCGGAACTTTGAAGAAACTCTGTGTCGTGATTCTCAAACTCAAATAGTAATGAACGATATGGTAGTTTGCCAAAACTATAATCAAAAAATTCATCCATAGGTCCGGTGTAAATCATTTTATTAAACTTCACTGAGTCGAGAATAGATTTGTAATCAGTGTTCAATATTACTTCTATGTTTTTGTGCTTCAGAATTTTCTCAAACATTTTTGTATAGCCATCCTTTGGCATAAATTGATATTTGTCTGAAAAATATCTGCAATCATCGTTGGTGCGTGTTGGCACTCTTCCACATACAAGCGGTGATAATTCTTTTGGTTCAATTCCCCACTGTTTTTTTGTATAATTTTTATAAAATTTTTCAAACAATTCGTATCCAACTTGATTAACAACAATATCTTCGGAAGTTAGAATTGGGAATCTATTTTCTTTTTTTGATTCAAAAAATTTTTCCACTTCATCTTCTGATTTTAAGTTCAAATTATAAAGTTTATTTATGGTTAATCTATTAATTGGAATTGGATAATAGATGTTGTTGTGAAATGCTAAAACTTTGTGTTCATAAAATCGCCATTCTGTAAAGTGTGACAAATATTCAAATACGTCTTTACTGTTTGTATGAAAAATGTGAGGACCATATCTATGAATTAATATTCCATACTCATCATATTCATCATAAGCATTACCAGCGATGTGATTTCTTTTTTCTACAATCAAAACTTTTTTGTCTAATTGTGAAGCTATTCTTTCAGCCATTACAGCACCTGAGAAACCAGCACCAATAATTAAAAAATCGTAAATCATCTTAAAATAAATTTTTCATATTTCTGATAAAAATAAAAAGTAGCCCAACAAAGACTACAACCTCTGTTAACATCGTTGCAAATGCTGCACCAAGATAACCATACTCTGGAATAAAAATAAAATTTAAAATAATATTTGCAATTGCTCCTATTGAAATTGCAATACTGTAAGTTTTTTGATATCCCCAGAGAGTCAGTGGTTGTCCAATCGACATATTTATTGAAATGACTAAAGCATTCAAAGCTAACAGAAGAAGTGGAACAGCTGCTCTGATATATTCAATACCAAAAATTAAGATTACTAATTGTTCAGAAAAAATAAACAGTATCAAAAATGCCAAAACTCCAAATGCCAAAATGATTAAAGCATAATATTTAAAAACTGAAAATGTAATTGCTCTATCATTACCAGAATATTTAGCTAAGGTTGGAGTGAACGCTTTAAATAATAGTCCGAAAGGAAGTATTGCTATCATAAAAATTTTGTAAGCTGCATTATAAATTCCCACTTCTTCTGGTGTTCTCATAAAGCCGAGCATTATTAAATCAATATTGTAATAAACTGAAATCATTATAGATGAAACTAAAAGTGGATAACTTTCACGAATAATATTTTTTAGAAATATTCGGTCTAAAGATAAATTTATTGCAAAATATTTTTTTCTATAAAGAAATAACAGTAAGAATGAATTAACAATTAACGATATCGAAAATATCGCTGATGCAATTATTAAATCAGCTTCAGTATTTACGAAAACCATTATGGCTATCAAACTTAAAATGCTTGTTGAAATTTGTCTAATTGCAACATATTTCATTTTTTCAATTGCGAGAAAAACAAAATTTAAAATTGTTGCATTAAACAAAAGTGATAAGCCAGTTAGTAATATCACAATTTTATAAGTTGGTGTTTTATCAATCAACAAAATAAAAATTGATAATAAAAAAAAGCTACCAATGGAAAGTAGAAGTCGAAATGTTAGAATATTGTTTACATACTTTGGAATTAAAGTTCTATCACGAGAAAGGTCTCTTGTTGCTATCGTATCGATTCCGAAGTTTACAACGAGTCCGAAAAAATAAACGATTGCAATAGCAAAGCCGAGAATTCCAAATCCTTCAGGTGAAATAACACGAGCTAAATAAACCAGAGTAAAAAAAGAAATTATTTTTCTTACGATTTCGCCTGCAGAAAGTGAAACAAAATTTTTATAGATGTTATTTCCTACCAACCCCCTCAATTAATATGCTTCTCCATTAATCTCATTAGATATTTTTCTTACATTGTTTACAATTTGTTATTCAAAAATGATTACTCAATTTTTTACAGAATTAAAAAACAAAAATAATCTTTTTATCGACTGTTTATCTACCGTTAATTGTATAAAGGAAAAAATTATTTTGCAGATTTTTCAACTAAAAAAATATTTTGTAAGCCCCAACATTTCTCGTGTGTGTAGATTTTTAATTTAGAAAATTTTTTAGAGAATTATAATTTTTATTTAACGCAATTTATTTCTTCCAACACGAAGACCGATTGCTTTCCTGTTTTCTTAAATTGCACGCTCTTCTCTGAAATTATTTTATTTAGCATTAGTATGTGATAGGAAATTATTTCAAGCTCTTCAATTAAATCATTCTTATAATCATCATAAACATATTCATTAAAATAATTTTCTAAATGTTGCTCGTTTATTTGTGGAAGATCGAAAAGTCTGATAAGTATTTTTTTTATAGAATTGATTTTTGTTTTTTCAAGATTCCAAATAGAAAAATTGTAGATGAATTCTGCTTTGATAGAAATTTTCTTAGAAGCATTTGGATCTTCCCGCTGAAGAGAAATAATAAAATTAAATTTTCCTGATGAACTTACTTCTAATTGATCATAAATTATTTCAAACAATATTTCATCAATTAAAAAAACAACTTTTAATTTTTTGTTTTCAAGTTCATGGAATTCTCGGATTTTCCAATTTAAGTTTTTTAGATACGCTACTGCAGGAGAGAACGTCGCTTGATCATTGAACGAACCATAAGAATTTAGAATCTTAGAAAAACCTTTTGCTGCATATTGATTCTTTGAATTCTTTGAATTCGATACTGAGTTAATATTTGTAACATTGTTATACATGGCATAAGTCCCATAAAATATTAATCCATTTTTAACATATTAGAATCTGACGCATAATTAACTATCTCGGGCACTTCCAAATTAATAAGATCATTAATGAAACCTTTTATTCTTTCAATCGATTCGTTAATTACAAACAAGTCTTCGTCGGCATCTTTGATTTTTTTTTCGGCTAATAACTGCTCAAGATTTTTTATCGAAAATATTAAGCTGCTCAGAGGATTATTAATCTTGTGTCCCGTTGTTGCAGCCATTGTAATCAACGCTTTGCTGTGTTCAATTTTTCGTAACTCATTTTGTAAGTTAAAAATTCTTACACCAGCTCTGATGCGTGCAAGTAGTTCTTGATTTTCCATCGGTTTAACCAAAAAGTCATCAGCACCAACATCAAGCCCTTGCACTCTATCTTTAAGCGTTCCTCTTGCAGTTAAAATAATAAAATAAATTGATTTAAATTCTTCATTCAATTTTACATAATTACACAACTGTAATCCATCCATCACAGGCATATTCCAGTCGGCAAGAATAACTTTAGGTTTGAAAGTTTTTAATATTTCAAGCGCTTCAAGTCCATTCTGTCCAAACTTTACTTCATAGTTACTCTTTGTGAGAAGTCGGTTAAGTATATAACTCGCTTCGCTATCATCTTCCACTACAAGTATTTTGTCGAGTGTTTCCATCAATTAAGAATATAATTTTTTATTTTTTTTACAAATTGGTTAAAATCTAGAATCGGTTTAGTAATATAATCATCTGCTTGAGTTTCTTTTAATACTTTGACTTCATAATTTAAGTTTGAATGCGCCGAGACTATAATCAATGGTATGGACGAATACAATTCGGATTTTTTTATTTTAGAAGCTAACTCAACTCCATCGGTCTTTATTCCTTTTAAGTAAGTATTTCTCAAACTAAGATCCATCAGAATAACACCAACGTTGCCATCATTAAGTCTTTCA
The DNA here is from genome assembly GCA_013824085.1 of Chlorobiaceae bacterium. Taxonomy (GTDB): domain Bacteria; phylum Bacteroidota; class Ignavibacteria; order Ignavibacteriales; family Ignavibacteriaceae; genus PNNF01. Next base: position 94,987 of record PNNF01000003.1, read on the forward strand.
AATAATTTGTCACCATCTTCAATAATTGTTGACTCCAGTCCCGCTTTTGTAAAAATGAACTTATAAAAGTCTTGGGAAAAAGGATCATCTTCAATAATTATTATCTCTTTCATTTTTCAAATTCAGAAAATTTTAGAATAATACTAATTCTTCTATTCACTAAACTATAAGGATCAGTTTTGTCTCTTAGGCGTTTATCTGCGTAGCCTCTGATTTGATCTATTTGTTCATCAGAAACACCACTAACAACCAAAGCTCTACGAGCAGAGTTTGCACGGTCTGTGCTTAGTTCAAAATTAGTAAAACCAGAAACTCTTCCATGAGCAAACGGACGCGAATCAGTATGTCCTTCAATAATAATTTTATTCGGCATGTGGGAGATGCTTTCGCCAATTTTTTTTAGGAGATTTTTGGCAGTATTGTTCAACGTAGAAGTTCCAACTTCAAAGAAGACATTATCGGAAGACTCAAGCATTTCAATTCTTAAACCTTCGTCAGCAATTTCAAATTTTATTTTGTCAATAAAGTTTTTTAGAGCTTCATCTTCAGCTAGTTCCGAGGTTAATTTTTCAGCAAGCTTGTTCAGAATATCTTTTTCTGCTTCTCTTTGTGCGGCTTCATTCATAATTCCCATATCTACAATAGCTGGAGTTTGAGATGCGCCAATAATGCTCTGCTTATTTGCAAACCCAACAGGATCCTTGAAGTAACCGGCTACTCCTTGTTTAATTTCTTCATCTTGTCCAAGCACCCAAAGCACAATAAACAACGCCATCATAGCTGTTACGAAATCTGCGAACGCAACTTTCCAAGCGCCGCCGTGGTGACCGCCATGTCCTTTTTTTACTTTCTTAATAATTATTATTGATTTATCGTCCATCTCAGACATTTCATTTTCCTCTGATATAATTTTCGAGTTCTTGAAATGTTGGTCTGTCGCCACTCACGATTGTTCGTCTTGCAATTTCTACTGCAACGATGGGCGGGTTACCTTTAGCATAAGCGACTAAACAAGTTTTAATTGTTTGATAAAATCTAATTTCATGATCTAACTGAAAAGCCATGTTTGTTGCTAAAGGATTTACAAAACCGTAAGCAATCAAAACTCCAAGAAATGTTCCCACCAAAGCAGCGGCAACTTTTTTCCCTACATAAGCAGCACCTTGGTCAATAGAACCCATTGTCACAATAATTCCCAATACTGCAGCAACAATTCCTAAGCCGGGGAAAGAATCTCCTACTTTGTTTAACGTATCACTCGCGGGTCTATTTTCATGTTCAAATGTATCAATCTCAATATCGATGATAGCTTCAAGCTCGTGTGGTGGCACGCCTCCGCTCAACATTACTTTCATCGTATCACAAAAGAAGCTTGTTATTTCTTTGTTCTGTATAAATTTTTTGTTCACTGAAAGGACATCACTCTCGGCTGGATTTTCAATATGTTTTTCTATTGCAAGCAGACCATCTCTTTGAGCGATTAAGAAAAGATCGTTAAAAGATTTAAGTAATTCGAGATTATCTTGTTTTGTAAAATGAGACGGTGACAAAGTTTTTTTCAATCCCGCCAATATTTTTTTTAAGTAAACAGGAGGTGCTGCAATAATCATTGAACCAAGTGCGGCTCCAATAATTATTATAAATTCTGCAACTTGCCAGAGCAAAATTAAATGTCCTCCCGCTACCAAGTATCCGGAAATTACAGAAACAAATACAACTAAAATTCCAACAATAACAAGCATCAATTTCCCTTATTATATTTAGTTTCAATTTTATCAACCTCTAAAATTAAGTCTTCACACTTTAGAGTAACTGCGTACCAATCGACAATATTTGTACTTAAGATTTTTTCCAAGTTATCACTTTTTTCTGTAAGTGATTTAGCTCCCACAGAAGAACCAGCTCCTTTTATTTCATGCATAAGCGCTTTTAACAAAGGAATGTTTTTAGTCTTTATACAATTAAGTATTCCTTCCTTCTTGAAGGCGAAACTTTCGATAAAGAATTTTTTTAATTGCAATTGAATTTCATCATTTTCTACTTCACTAAAAGTATCCATTTTTCTTTCTTGCTTAAGAACATCTTCGCCTAAAATTTCTTTAATTGTTTTTAGGATTGCCTCCTTTGACAAAGGTTTGCAAAGCACTAAATCTGCTCCTGCCTCAATAACTGATAAAACATTTTTTTGGTCAGTGTTTGAGCTAATAATTACAACAGGAATATGTTTTACTTCATCAAGTACTTTAAGAACTTTTAACATTTTTATACCGTCAAAATTCGGCATCATCAAGTCAAGAAAAATAATGTTTGGGCGAAATTGCACAGTGCGTTGAATCCCTTCCAATCCATCGATACAAGTAATCACTTCAAAATTATAATCCACAAAAAATCTTTTTAACAAATATCTCACTGCATCGGAATCGTCAACGACTAAAATTTTTATTTTATCACTATAGTCATCCATCTCAATTGATCTTATTTATTGGCAAATTATTTAATTTTACTCCTAATTTAACTTTGCTTTCTTCAGCAGCTTGTTTGGTATTGGCTTTCACCATCTCATAAACTTCGCCTCTGTAAATTTTTATTTCAGGAGCGGCAATAATACCGAGTTGCACAGTGTTCCCTGAAACAGCAATAACTTTAACGATAATATCAGAATTAATTCTGATTTCTTCATCTACTTTACGTTTTAACAATAGCATTATATCAACTTCCTTTATGCTTTAAATAGCGGGTAATTGATTTGGTATTGGTCATTATCAATTATTTTTTGATAACCAATTTTATCGTCTTGATTTATATAGACAGGGGCTTTCATATTCACTGTCATGTTAATCGGTTCTTTACAAAGCTTCACTATTCCAAAGGCTTCAAAATTTTCTACTTGAGGGAATTCATCATCAACAACTCTTAACCCTACAAGCGGAAAACAGATTTCTGGTTCTTCAACAGAATTGAGCCAATAAAATAACTCACTTTCATCTTTAATTAAAAGATATTTTTTTAAGTCTTCAAAACCAAAAATTCCTTCATTGATAAAAAGGATTTTTGAATCATCGAAAGTTACTTCACCGAACTGAAAAGTTTTTATGGTCATTTTTATTACTCGTTTAATATTACAATATCTACTCTTCTATTTATTGCTCTGCCGCCTTCATCAGCATTGGGAGCAATAGGTTGATACTCGCCATATCCAACAATTGAAACTTTATCGGGATTAAGCCCTTCGTTTTCAATCAGATAATATGCAGTATTCAAAGCACGCGAAACTGAAAGATGCCAATTCGACGGAAACATTGGGCTGTTTATCGGGATATCATCTGTATGCCCTTCAACTCGAATGTCATTTGGAATTGTTCTTAATATTCCAGCCAATTTATTTAAAATTTCAAAAGATGAAGGACCTAACACTGAACTACCCGATTGGAACAAAATCTTGTCCATTATTCTAATCGTAATTCCTCTTTCGTTCTCTTCTAAACTAAGGAAACCTGTGTAATCGTTCTCTTCAATTAATTGAGAAACTTGTTCCTTTAAATTAATTATTTCTGTGGTTTCTATGAAGGAATTTAAATTTGGCTCCAATGATTCGAATTGACCAATTGGATTTTGTGAACCAAAAACATTTCCCATAGCACTAATCATTTCTTGATATTTAGTGTTATCAATTTTTGAAACAGCGTATAAAATAATAAAAAGACCCAACAAAAGGGTAATTAAATCAGCATAGGTGATGAGGTACCTATCTTTTTCGGAAACTTCGCTAAAAAGATCTTCTTCTGCTAAATTGGATTTGGCATTTTTATTTGTTCTCTTTGAGGTAATAAACTCATCAACCTCGCTCGGATCTCTGAAGGGATTGCCCCGCTTTGTATGGCTAGTACTCCTTCTAACGAAATTTCCATCATATTTTTTTCTCGTATGTGGCATTCTTTTAACTTATCGCCTATTGGTAACCAAAAAATATTTGCACTAAAAATCCCCCATAAAGTAGCAATGAATGCGGTTGCAATATGTGCAATCAATTTGTTCGGATCTTGTCCCGCACTTGCCAAAGTCATTATCAATCCCATTACTGTTCCAATAATTCCCATTGTTGGAGCGTAACCTCCCATTTTATTAAAGATGGAAATATTTTCAAGATGTCGCTCTTGAATCATTTTCATTTCTAACTGCGCGCTTGATTGAACAGAATCTTGATCCATTCCTTCAATTGCATATCCAACAATTTTTTTTGTGAAATGATGCTCTAAAGCTTCAATATCTTTCTCGATAGAGAGCAATCCACTAACTCTAACTTTGATTGAGATTCTAGTAAAAAAATCTATAATCTTTTTTATATCATATTCAGGTGGGAAATATGCTATCTGCATTAATGAAAAAATTCTCAAAAATTTATCCAAACCAAAACTTATAATAGTTGCAGCAAAAGTTCCGCCGAATACTATTATTAATGCTGGCCAAAGAAAAAGAGTATGGAATGAACCACCTTCGAGCAAAAAAGAACCGAAGATGGAAACTACTCCAAGAATTAAACCGCTAAGCGTTCCATATTTCCGAATCATAAGTAATCTAGTAAAGTTTTAGGCAAAATCATTGATGCCATTTTATGTGATAAATTCATTAGATAATCTTCATTCTGTAAATTCATTATAGCTTCAGCAATATCAACATCTTGTTCCTTAGACCTGAGTTCCATCATTTCAAATATCTGATTATCGAGAAGTTCCTCTGTAAATGTTAGCCGATTTACCAAATCACCTGCAACTGACAATTTATTTAATGAATGCGCCCCAAATAATTCGATAGCTTTTACATCATCGTCATTTAATGGAGTTCCGTTTCTAAAGCTTGTTATTACTGAAGTAATTGCTTCAAAAATATTTTTGTTTCCCGCTTCAGGAAATCTTTCACCAAAAACTTCTTCGCCTGTTAAATTAATTTTAATTTTATTATTCTTTGCAACATTAATAATATGTTCTCCATCAACGCTAACATTTGTTGTAACAGTCTGTGTTGCTTTATCATAAGTATAAGGTTTGTCTGAAAAATCAGTTCCTCCGAATAAAAATTTTCCATCATACTCACCATTCGCTGCTGTCACAATAGATTCAAACAACATTTCAATCTGATCTGCAGTTAAACTGGGATTTCCAGATAAAGAATTTTTCGATTGCACAATTAATGTTGAAATAGAAGTTATGTTTTGATTGATATGCTGCAAAGAGGAGATAGTGCTATTAACAAAACTTTTACTATTAGTAATATTTTTCAAGAACGAATCACTCGAGCTAATTTGTTCATTCAACTGTAAAATTCTATTTGCTCCAGACGGATTATCTGAAGGGCGATTAACTTTACTTCCCGTTGATATTTGTTCTTGTATTTTGTGTTTACGAATCTTGGAAGCATTAAGTCCAGTCAAGTAAGATTGCGTTAACATTGCATCAGTGACTCTCATATCTTACACCATATTTAATAAAGTTTGTAACATTTCATCTGCAACTCTAATTAATTTGGCTGCAGCTTCATAAGACCTTTGGAACATAATTACGTTTGTCATCTCTTCATCAACAGAAACACCTGCGACTGATTTTCTTTGCACTTCTAATTTTTCAAGTATAAGTTTATTTGTAGTTGAAGTTGATTCAGCAGCAGCTTTTTCAACACCTAACTCGCTTACCATTACAGCATAATTTTCACTTAACTTTTTTCCATTCAACAATTGTTGATTTTGAAGTTCTGCAATTCGTGTTGCTAAATCTCCATTGCCCGAATTTCCATTTGAAGAAATTGCAAGCCTCGATAAATCGTCCAGTATGTCTTGGTTAATTGAGAGCTTTCCTTTAGAGTAACCATCAAAAAAGTTTACACCAGTAACGGGCGGATTTTTTAGATTAAATCCAGAAGCATGAATAGCGTTAACATTATCCATCAAGGTTATTGCTATATCATCAATTCTTTTTTGATAGCTTGGAATTTTTTCGTTATACAAAGAGCTAAGAGCGTTTAATTCTCCGCCTTGGAAATTAACGATTACTCCATCCTTGGTAGAAAAAGCTATTCTATCGTTTTCAATTTTCGCTTCAAATTTATGTGCGTAATATCTATCGGTTGCAAAGACACCTCCAATAGAGATGTTGTAAGAGCCTTGGTCATCTTCACTCAAGTTAATATTTGCAAGCTTACTTAATTCTTCAACTACTTCGTCTCTTCTATCTTTTAAGTTACTCGGATCGATTCCGATTGTTCCGGTTTCAAATATTTTTTGGTTTAATGTTCTAATCTCATCAACGAAAGAATTTAATTGTCTTAATTTATTATTCGTTTCATGAAATAAACTTGTTCTAACTTCATTCAATCCCGACCAGAGCGATTCAACTTTATTAGAGAGATTAGATGCTGAGCTAAGTACTTGTAATCTTAGAGGCGCTGAATTGGGAGTAACTGATAATTCATTCCAAGAGTTAAAAAAATTGTTCATCACATTTGACAAACCAGCTGCAGTAGGTTCAGCCAAAATTATTTCTACTTGTGAAAGAAGTGCAGTTCTTTTTTCCGCGTCACTTTGAGTTTGGTTAAAGGTTCTGATTTGGCTATCTGTTAGAGAATCTCTTACGCGTTGAATACCAGCAAAACGAACTCCATACCCGGAATATTTGTCCCCGATTTCTGGAGTAAGCTGAACTCTCTGGCGTGTAAAATGAGGATTATTAGCATTTGCAATATTGTTAGATGTTGCTGCTAATGCTCTCTGATAAGTAGCCAAAGACCGAGCCGACATATTTAATACTCTTCCAAGTCCCATACTTACATCTTCACGTTTAATATTTGTTTCTTCGAACCATTAGTTAAAATTGCCAAAGTCTGTTTTATGAATTCACGTGAGTGCTCAATTAGAGCCATATTTTGTTCATTAGTTTTATTTACTTTTTCAGATTTTTCACGAATAGATAATTTCAATTCCTGAAATTCATCGTACATCTCAGTTGGTATGTACTTTGAAATACTATCCAAAAAATGAGAGAGTTTTAGTGACTCAGCTTTAAGTTGATATTTTTGAACCATCTTACTTGTTAACTCGATTCGTTTTTTTTCTACGTTTACTATTTGAGTTAAAATAGTTTCTTCTTGAAAAACGGAATCATCAAGAGCTTGATAATTATTTTCAATTATTGCTCGTTGTTTCTTAACTACAACATTAAGGAGTTGAGTAAGATTTTTTTCTTGTTCAGATAATAAATCAAATAAATTTTTTAATTCCATTTTTAACTTTCGAAATGTTTTAAATAACCGAGCACTCTAGTAATATAATTTCTTGTTTCCTCAAAAGGTGGAATGCCATCAAACTTAGTCACGTTACCTGGACCAGCGTTGTAAGCGGCAAGCGCAAGTTTCAAGTTCCCATCATATTGTCGAAGTAATTGCGATAAATATTTAGTTCCACCCATAATATTTTGTTTAGGATCCCAAACATTTGTAACTCCCATTTCCCTTGCAGTTCCGTCCATTAGTTGCATTAATCCTTTAGCATTTGCTCTCGATAAAGCATTTTCTTTGGCTGAAGACTCCGCCAAAATTACTGACTTAATTAAATTTTCACTTATACCAAAGCGTTGAGAAGCATTTTCAATTTGGTTGTCAAATTTTCCGAGTCGTGCTACTGCTACATTCAGCGGATGTCTCGATTTTACTTCATCCATTTCTGTCTGAATTTTTTGTGGAGGTCTTTCAATTCTTTCCAAAATTTTAGTAGAAACTTCAGGTGATAATTTTTCGCCTGTAATTTTTTTATAAAGTGCTTCTGCAATTCCTAAACTTCTATTTGCTGAGACGAATTGCGACATTTCACTTTCAAAGACTGAATTAAAAATATCACCGCCATGACTCTCTTCTCCAAACATTCCGCCTGAAGATTGGTTCATACTTTTGAGCATCATCTGCGTCATCAATGCTTCAAATTGTTTTGTCGCATCGGCAATTCTTTCCTTCTGCTGTGGCGAGTAGCGAGAAGAAATATTTTGAACAGCATTAAGATGCTTCTGTTCGTCTGTTATTTTTAATGAGATAGCTTCCATATTACATAATCACTAATTCTGCAATTAATGCGCCGCTCTCTTTTAACGCTTGAAAAATTGCTATTATCTCGCGAGGCGATACTCTAAGTGAATTTAACGCAGCAGCAACTTCTTGCACTGTTGATGCTCCTTGAATTGCTATTGTGTTCGCTGAGTCTTGAACAGCAAAAGGAATTTGATTATTTATTACTTGTGTTGTGCCGCCAGAGAAAGCACCGGGTTGAGAAATAATTGGAAATGATCGAATCGTAATATTTAAATTTCCGTGAGAAATAGTTACTGGTTGAATTCTTACATTCGCGCCAGTAATAACTGTTCCTGTTCTTTCATTCAAAATAACTTTTGCGATGTTATCGATTTCAACTGTAATTGCTTCAAGTTCAGAAAGAAACATTACGAGATTCTCTTGTCTATCAGCGGGAACATTAACATTAACTTGAGCCGCATCAATAGCGGTTGAAATTGGATTTCCGAATCTTGTGTTTATTGCTTGTGAAACATTGAATGCTGTTGTTACATCGGGTTCACGCAAATAGATTGAAACCGCTTGGTTATTAACTGCTGGATTCGTCATAGATACTTCTAAAATTCCACCTCTTGGAATTCTTCCTGCGAGTGTATGATTTCTTGCAACGCGATTTCCAATTGGAGTTCTAATATCAAATCCACCAACAGAAATTGCACCTTGAGCAAAGCCAAGGACTGCGCCATCTTTTGATGACAGCGGCGTTAATAGAAGCGTTCCTCCGTGTAAACTTGTGGCATCTCCAAGCGAAGAAACAGTAACATCAAATTTTGCTCCTTGTTTCAGTCCCGAATTTATTGTTGTCGTAACCATAACTGCTGCAACATTTCTTACTCTCAAATCTGTTTGAGGAACTGTAATTCCAAAACGTTTAAGCATACTTGAAACTGATTGAACTGTAAATGTAGAACGATGGCTATCGCCTGTTCCATTTAGTCCAACAACCAAGCCGTAAGCAATTATCTGTTCCGAAGATTCGTTTGCAAAATATGCTATGTCTTTAATTCTTTGAGAAAAAGAAAATGACGAAATCGAAATTGTAATTAAAAAAACAAAAATTATTTTTTTCATTTTATCACCTTAAAAAATCCAATGGAAAACTCGAGACAACCAACCGGGCTTTTGCATACTGTCAATCATTCCGCTTCCTTCAAAAATAATTTCAGCTTCAGAAATATTGTATGAGTAAACAGAATTGTCTGAAGTAATATCTGCAGTTCTAACAATACCTCTAATGCTTACTAATTGCTCTTCACTGTTGATTGATATTTTTCTACTGCCTCGAATAACTAAATTTCCATTTGCAAGCACACTATCAATTGTAGCGCTTATTTTTGTTCTAATCAATCCAACAGTTCTTGTTCCACCAGAGCCTTGAAAATCGTTGCCTGTTGCAATTCTGCCATCGACATTTGGAATTGGTGTTGTTCCAACTCCACCAGAAACACCGAGCGACAAATTGCTTTCTCGACTTCCAGAAGTTTCAGAATTGTTTGATGCTTGTGATGACTCAACAACTAAAATTGTAATTGCATCGCCTACTCTACTTGCTTTTTGATCGGAAAAGAGTGAGTTCATTGAGTTCTGTCGCATATCTTGTGTGTATGAGACTGTTCCAAAAATTATTAATAGCGTTACTAAATTTATTATTTTCTTTTTCATAGGTTTTCTCTTCGTCTTAATTATTCATTTATAATAACTGTTTGTGAGTCGATCACTTTTGCACGAAATATTTTGTTATCGACTGTTTCAATTTTAATTATATCACCAATGTCGCCATCTTGCTTCACGAAGGAATCAATTGAAACGGAAACATTTCCTCTTACAGTAAGCGCAAAAACTTTATCGCCATTTTTTACTGCGGGAATATTTTCAAATTGTTCTTCTATCAGCACTAAGCCTTCTTTAATATTTGTTGTTGCTCTAAGTTTTGAAAAATCTGTTTTAGTATCAAGAAAATTTCTATTAATGTTTGAGACATCTATCTCTTTAACTTCATAATTACTTTCAGTAAGCTGTTCACCCTTGCGAATAAAGGACTTCGACAAGATTACAGTTTTGTGTAAAGTAAGCTCAACACTTACAAATGAAGAAGTTGTTTGATTATTTCTTCGTGTAATAATTACGGGAACGTAACCGATCCCTCTGTTCAATGAAAATTTTCTGCTCTCATCAATTTGCAATGACTCAAATTCTCTCGGGAGTTGAATCTTCTTTATTTCAAATCGCTCGTATTCTGACAATTCATTTTTTAAATAATTCTCCAACGATTTTGAAAATGGATCAGGACTATTAAAGAAGAATAAAAATCCCAAAAAATATTTTAATAAGAGTAATGACATTTATCATCTCTTCAGATTATTAGCCATTGTCATCATATCTTCAACAGTTTTAACTGTTTTAGAATTTATTTCATAAGCTCTTTGAGCCGTAATCATCGCTATCATTTCTTCTACAATATCAACGTTTGAAGATTCGAGATAACCTTGAACAACTTCACCAAATCCACTTGAACCAGGATTGCCATACATTGGTTGACCAGAAGAAGGAGACTCAGCATACAAATTATCTCCGAGCGGAATCAATCCACCATTATTCATAAAACGTACGAGTTGAATATTTCCAAGTGTTACAGTTGCGCCTCCAACTTCTTGAACTTCTACAGATCCTTCTCTATTAATTTTTATCGACAAAACTTCAGAGTTAAGCGATAAGCCTGGCTCTACTGCAAGACCAGAAGAAGTAATTATAGAACCATCGGCTGAAATTTGAAACGAGCCATCTCTTGTGTATGCGAATGAGCCATCTGGTCTTCGTAGTTGAAAAAATCCTTCGCCTTGAATAGCGAGATCAAGCTCATTATTAGTTGCGACGATATCGCCTTGTTGAAATATTTTTTGCGTTGATGCTGTTTGAACTCCGTTACCAACTTGAATTCTATTATCAGTAGTTGTTTGAGTTCCGGGAGTGCTACTTTGAATTGAATTTACAGCCACTTGTTGATACATCAAATCTTGAAACTCTGCTTTATTTTTCTTAAAAGCAGTTGTGTTCACATTGGCAATATTGTTTGAAATAACTTCAATGGTTATCTGTTGTGCGTTCATTCCGGATGCTGCGGTTCTTAATGCTCTTGACATAATTTTCTCCTTTATACTCTTCCGATTTCTGTTGTTCGTGAAAGTGATTGATCGAGATAAGTAATAATTCTTTGAGATGATTCATAATCTTTGTTAAGATTTATCATCGCTTCCATTTCAAGAATTGGATTAGTGTTTGACTCTTCCAAATATCCTTGATGAACTTGAAACTCGTTATCTTCCATCACTGAAATATTTTCTTCGTCTGTAATAAAATTCGCATTACCTGCTCGTTCTGCATTTTGTACATCATTCATTCTAACAATTTTTAATTTATCAACTTCTTGATCACCAAACCGAATTTCGCCAGTATTTGAAATTGCAATTGTTTGTTCTTTTTGAAATGCCATTTCCCCAAAATTAATTTCGCCTTTTGTACCAAGCACTTTGTTTCCAGATTGATCAACTAAAAAACCATCTGAAGAGATTTGGAAATTTCCGTTTCGTGTAAGTTGACTTCCGTTTTCAGTTTGAACCATAAAAAAACCTTTTCCGGTTAGTGCAAGATCAAGTGTGTTTGAAGTTGAAACTAATTCACCGGGTGAAAAATCTTTTAGTTGCTGAATACTAATTTGTCCTTCTTGATTTAGAATTTCAATGAATGGAACTTCTCGTTTGAAGCCTGTTGTACTTAAGTTCGCAAGATTGTTTGCAACTACATCAATATTCTTCGTTCTATTTTCGAGTCCTCTTGCGGCAATAAAAATTCCTTTTACCATACTACACTCTTTCTTGATGTAAAAAATTATTCTGAAGCGCTTTAATATTTTTTGCTAACATAACTTCACCCTTTGCCATTGTGTGGTTCTTGGTGAATTCAAAAGTCGCCTTTACGTCTCTATTCAATAAAAGACTTTGGTCGAGAAGTGTTACGCGAATTTTTTTCAACTTTGGATTTGCTTTTACTACTATCTCTTCAGCTCTAAGTTTTTTAATATTTTCTCTAAGGTTGTCTTTTTTCTTTCTAATTCTTACTACTAACAAATAGACAAATGGTGCAAGCATTACAATTCCTGAAAGAGCAATTATCATAAAGAAATTTTTTGTAATAAAATTTTCGATCGGATCTACTGTAGTAGTAGAATAAGACGCCATTGCTTTTACTGTAGCTGCTTTATTAACAATTACTTGTTGAGGAGCTTCTGTAGTTTTTTTTGCTTCTCTTTCTTTTGCAGTTAAAATTTGCTTTTGAACTAAATCAGCAATTACAATCGTGTCAGCGGGATTCATACTATAAGTAGCAAAATCTTTTTTATCATTTTCTTGACCGTTTGCTATCACCGAAAAAAACAAAAACATTATTAAAGAAAAATATTTTTTCATTCTCTTACTCTTCTTTTTAACGGAAGTTCAATTAACATTGTTGAACCACTTTTTGCATTCGCTGTAACCTTAACAGTTCCTTCATTTTTTTTCACAAAATTTACAATCATCCTTAAGTTCGTATTGTTCACGTTGTCAAGCTCTTGAGATGAATAAGTTGAAAAGACTTCGATGTAAGTTGTTGCTAATATTTTTATTATTATTGTTTCATCTTGATATCTCGTTTGCACTAAAACTCCACCACCATCTCTGCTACTCTCTTTTAGCAAACCGAAATAATTTGTTAATATTTGATTGAACAAATTTGTGTGTGTTAAGATTGGAGGAATATTTTTTTCAAGATCAAGTAAACTTTCAATATTCAGTGTCGTTAAAGTTGATTTACTAAGACTAAAAAATTCTTCAATTAATTTATTTACGCTTGTTGATTCAAGTTTACTTGGAACAATATTAATGTTTGAAAATTTGTTGAGCTGAGTTATCAATTCTTTTATTCTGAAAACTTGCGTGTTAATTTTATCGATGTGATAGTTGTTAGAATCTTCAGTTTTCATAAAGTCGGAATAACTTGTAATGATTTGTAAAGCGTCATTAATGTCGGTCATTACTCCATCAGTTAGTTCGCCAAGTGCAGAGAGTTTATAATCATTTTGAATTTTTGCTTGATACGTTTGCAACTCAGAATGATTTTCTTTCAATGAATTTTTTAGTTTCAGATTTTCAATTTTTGTGGTTGAGATATTAATCAACATCTGAGCAGAAATAAATTCTGTTGAGTGTTCGTTGATCTTAGTAGCTGAAGTTGAAATCACCAACACGCCAATTCTTTTTTCAGCATTGATAAGCGGGAAGACAAGAAAATTTATTTTTTCTCCAACTCTATCTAATGGCGGAAGCAGTATCGTATTTTTTGATTCAAAAATAATATCGAATACTCCTTGCGAGTAATAATCATTCGTAGTTTTATAAACAAGCGAACTATATGTATCTGTTATTGGATCAAGTTTATAATTTTTAGAGTCTAACAAAAAAATTGTAAGTTCTTTTAAAGGAATCAATCTCTTAAGTCCTCGACTTAAAGCATCAGTCAATGTTTCATAATCTTGAGCAGATGAAACAAGGTTTTCAAAATTCTTCAAGTTCTGGAATACGTAGTAATATTTATGGTTTTCGTTAGAGTTTCCCGAATCGGAATTACTAAAAATTTTTGAACTCTCAAGTCCACTAATAGTTTTTAGTGACTTATGAAATGAATCATACTTTCCTGTATTTGCTTTTATTAGTCTCACGTTAAATCTTCAAGAATTCTAATTGTTTTTGAAATAGTGGTTTATAACTTTCGACAATAGTATCAATGGTGGTTGAGTAGTCAACCTTCAGAACTCCAAGCACAGCTTCATCAAATTTATAATTTATGTCCCAAGGGAAATCACCAATTCCTGAGCAATGCGTTACATAATCTGCGAAGTGAATTACTGCACTCAATGGAGGGTTAAGTAAACTTTTCATTGGTGTATGATGGAAGAGAACTGACTCACTTAAAGCTGTTGGGAAATTCCATTTTTCGAGGAGATAATAAGCAACTTCACTATGCGACATTCCTAAAACTTCAAGCTCTGCGTCTGCGTAACTATATTCAGATTTTTCAACCAATTCAGTAATTTGAATAAATGAGCTATGAAAAAATCTGTGAATTACAGAAATCCCGACATCGTGCAAAAGCCCTGCCACAAATGCTTCGCCACTTTTCTGAATTCCAAATTCTTCGGCGAGTCTCTTTGCTGCGGTTCCAGTAATAAAGCAGTGCGTCCAAAATTTTGCTTGATCGAGATATTTGTCAGATTTGTTTTTGAACGATTCAATAATTGCCAAAGCTGATACGATGCTGCGAATCTCATTTATTCCCAAAACAAGAATTGCAAAATCTATTGTGCTAACTTTTCTTGCCAAACCATACATTGGTGAGTTTGCGATAGTAAGAATTTTTGTTACTAATCCTTGATCTTTAGAAATAACTTTTACCAATTCGTTATTTTTTACAGATTCATTTTCAAGCAACTTTGATACATCCAAAATAATTTTGGGAATCAATGGAAGATTGTAAACATTATTGAGAACTTTAATTGTTTTCTCTTTTTTGGACAGTAGATCAACTATTGTTGTATTCATATTATAACACGCTTATTATTTCTAAATTTTTTTCAATTGATTGTTTATAAGAATTTGTAAAACTTTCGAGATATTCTTCATCACCGAGTTTAAGAATTTCAATCACCTTTGGATCAAACTGATAATTTTCATCCCAGAAAAAATCACCGAGTTGTAATGTTTTTGTGATATAATCTGAGACGTGGATAATCGAAGGAAGGAAAGTGTCAATTTCAGATTCCGAAGGATTGTGATGATATTTGAGTGCATTAGCAAGTGTAGCGGGAAGATTCCATTTTTCGCATAAATACTTTGCAATATCGCAATGCGTAAAACCGATGTGCAATAATTCTGCTTCTAAGTATGAGAGACCATCTTCTTTCACTGAGTATAAGATATGTTCATATTCAGTTTTAAAAAATTTATTTATTACAGTAACGCCCAAATCGTGCAGTAGTCCTGCGGTAAATGCTTCACCAGATTTATAAAAACCTAAATCTGAAGCAATTTTTTTTGCGAGGAAGGCAGTTATCAAAGAGTGTTTAGTAAATTCTCTTTTGTTCCAATTTTTGTTGTTCTCACCTTTAAAAGTTTCAATTAATGACAAAGCAATTACCACGTTTTTGATATGCTCGAATCCCAGAATTACAATAGCAAAATCTATTGTTGAAACTTTTCTTGGCAATCCATAAAAAGGTGAATTTGCGATTGAGAGTATTTTGGTTGAAAGTCCTTGATCTTTACTAATTAAAGTACCTAACTGTGAAGCGCTTGTATATGGATTCTCAATAATATCAGAAACTTCGTGAAGTATGAATGGAATTGATGGAAGGTTTTTAATTCCAGAAAGTTTACTAATTGTCAATTCCTGAATAGCTTTTGAATCAGTATTTTTATCATGCATGAACAATTGCCGTCTTCTTTCTTAAAAATTCAATAACTTTAGTGTGGATTTGTGAAACGCGAGAGACGGTAATATCCATCACTTCTGCGATTTCTTTATAGTTAAGATCTTCGTAGTAGTAGAGAGAAATTACTAATCTTTCTTTCTCTTTTAATTCTTTTATTGCGTTGAAGAGAATCTCTTTCAACTCGGTTTTTTCAACTTCTTGCTGTGGGTTGTCTTGCTCATTAGAAATTAATTCGTTGTAAGTTAGACTGTCTTCAGAGCCATCTGGAGATTTGCTCAAAGATAATGATGAGGCATAAATTGGTCGTGAATCTTCATCGAGTGCAATTCTTTGTTTAGCTTGGAGTTTCCTCAACTCATCAATTATTTTTCCTCTAATTCTTTGAATGGCATAAGTTTCAAATTTTGTCCCATAATTATAGTCGAACCTTTCTATTGCTTCGCTCAAACCTTCTATACCAAATTGGAAGTAATCTCTTTCGTCAACTACATCATAGTTTATAAACTTAGAATTATGAATTACATAATGAACTAGATTTGTATAATTCATCATGATTTGTTTTTTCACCTCAGAGCCACCCGAAGTTTTGTACAAATGCCAAAGGTTTTGTGTTGTCATTTTATTATCTCTTCATTTTCTTCCAGAATGTCTTCTTTTGTATCTCTAACTATTGCGACTTTATTAATTGCCTTAATGAATGCAAGAGCAAGTAGCGTAATCATTATAGTAAGAACCACAGAAACAATCGCAGATCTAATTAGCACTTCAATAATTTGTATTTCTCTTTGAATAAAAAAGACTATCGACAAGAAGAAGACCAGAAGTCCGAATTGCATAATTATTTTGTTCATTGTCAGTCCTTTTTTTTAATAATGGATGACAAACATCATACCAAATAACTTATGCTAAAAATTTACTGTTTTAATCGAATTTAGAAGGGTATTAATAAATGGGTTGGTGACTATTAGCCACTTGCTTGATTTTTGCTAATTCTTTTACACAAGAAGTAATTTGATGAGCGAGTTGTGAATTTGGAAAGTCTTTCAGATATAAACTTTGATTTATTATTGACTCGGTAACTAAAGAATCTGAAAAAGTTTGTCCAACAAAAATCAATCGCTCTTTCAAGAAATGTTGAACAGCTGTTTGAATATTATTGAATGCTTGTTCTCCCTCGGCAGAATCTTTTGCTTTGTTAATCAACACTAATTTTACTGCTTTAATTTCATTTACTTTTAATAGCTTCGAGACTGCATAAGCATCCATAACAGATATCGGCTCTGTAGTTGAAACTATTAAACAAAAATCTGAATAGCTAAACATATTCAGAATTGTGCTATCAAGACCGGAAGGAAAATCGAGCAAAATAAAATCATACTGATTTTTAATTTGATTCAATTCGCGAAAAAATTGATTAATTAAATTAGAATTTATTTCAGGAAAATTATAACTACCAGAATCTCCAAAAATAATGCTCAGGTGATTACTATACTGCACGATATGGTCTGCTAAAGGTGTATCCGAAGTAAAATACTTCCCGAGTGTATTGTTTGTATGATAGTTCAATAAAATATTTATGCTTGACAGATTAAAATCGAGATCCACCAACAAAACTCTGTAATGCAATTGCGAAAGCGCATAAGCTGCGTTTAATGCCAAAAAAGATTTTCCTGTCCCACCTTTTCCCGAAGCAAATGCAAAAATATTATGCACACTTGGTACATTTGAGTTCTCTTCAAGAGATGTTAATTCCTTAACTCTATTTATCTGAGAGTTCATTACTGGTAATTTCCCGTATAAATTATTTTTGCAATAAACTCAGAGTCGGCTGCCAAAATATCATCAGGAATTGTTTGTCCGTTTGTTAAAAATTTTACAGGCAAATCAAATTTATTTATCACATTTAAAATGTTTCCGTGAGCAGGAGTTTCATCAATTTTTGAAAACGTAAATGAAGAATAATTGAAGATCTTAAATTTTTCTGCTGTGTCATAAAGCGTTCTTGTTGATGAGGAGGAGTTGAGCACAAGAATTGTTTCGTTTACATTGGCTTCAGTTAAATATTTTTTTGTCTCTTTAAGTTGATTCATATTGTTTTGACTTCTTCCTGCCGTGTCTATAAAAATCAGATCTTTCTTCTTCATTTTATTCATCAATTTTTGAATCTCATCAGCTTCATAAGCAACGTGCATCTCTATTTTACTTATTTCAGAAAAAATTCTTAGTTGATCAATCGCACCAAGTCTATAGGTATCAATTGAAATTAATCCTACATCGAGCTTATGAATTATTTTAGAAATAATTGCAAGTTTAGCAATACAAGTTGTTTTCCCTACTCCCGTTGGTCCAACTAGCGCAATAGTTTTAACTTTATCTTTTTTGTTCACACCAAAAGCATCGGTCTTAATCATTGAAGCAATTACAGAGATAACATTTTCATCGAAGTTATTGGTATTAATAAATCCGTGAGTTTTTTTTAGCTGTTCAACAATTTTTACGATATAACTTTTTTGTACTTCACGACTAACTAAAATCTCAACAACATTTTTTAATTTTTCTTCGAGTTCACTTTTTGAAAAAAAACTTTGAGTTTTTTTTTCGCTAACTACGTTGTCAGTTTTTTGTGATGTATAAATTTTTTGTGTTAATAATTCTAATTCTTTTGCAAAATCTTTTTTCTTAATACTTGTTTCAATGTTGCTCTCTTTTTCATCTTTGTTAGATTTATCATAATCGTGCTCAACGCCTGCTAATATCTCAAACATTCTTCCTTTGCCAAGCTCCGAGTCAGCAGGAATTACACGAGTGCTTAAGATGACAGCTTCTTTACCGAGTTCAGATTTCATTTTTTCGGTAGCTTCTTTAAGCGTTGGAGCTAAGTATTTTTTAATTTGCATTTGTTACTTCAACCTTTCCTAAGAATTCTATTTCGACACTTGTGGGTAATTCAGTATAGGATAATATTGCAACATCAGGGAAACTCGAATTTATTAATCGATAAAAATATGGTCTAATAGTGGCGGATGTTATGATAATCGGTGCGTATCCAAATTGTTTAAATTTATCAAGTGCTTCATTTATACTAATATTTAATTCTCTAAGCGTGTCGGGGCTAAGTCCAAGAGAATGAACTGCTTCTTTTTGGCTTTGTAATGATTTAGAAATTTTATTTTCAATGAAACTGCCAAGTGCCACAGCACGAATCACATTATTTTGATCTTTGTAAATATTTGAAATTGTTTCACCTATAGAATGTCGAACATATTCTGTTAACACATCAACATTTTTTGTGGCTTTTGAATAATCAATTAATGCTTCTAAAATTTGAACTAAGTCTTTTATCGGAATAAATTCTTTCAACAAATTCTGTAAAACTTTTTGTATCGTTCCCAAAGATAATTGGTCTGGTGTAATATCTTCAACAACTGCGGGATATTCTTTTTTTAAATTTTCCAATAATTGTTTAACAGATTGCCGTGATAAAAGTTTATCAAAATTTTTCTTTAATGTTTCCTGAAGATGTGTTGATAAAACAGAAATCGCATCAACTACAGTGTATCCAAGAAGTTCGGCTTTATCTTTTTCCTGTTTGCTAATCCAATAACTAGGCAATCCAAATGCTGGGTCATTGGTTGGAATGCCGTTAATCGTTTCTTGAATACTGCCGGGATTCATCGCTAAAAATCTATCGGTGTAAATTTCATTGAACGCAACTAAGTTACCTTTTATTTTAATCAAATACTCGTTTGGATTTAGCTGCAGGTTATCGCGAACACGAAGTGGTGGAATTAAAATACCATATTCAAGAGCAATAAATTTTCGTGTTGATGCAATTTTTTGAAATAAATTTCCGCCTTGTGATTCATCTACAAGAGAAATTAATCCATAACCAATTTCTATTTCTATCGGATCGACTTGAAGATATTGCTCAACTTTTTCTTCTGCTGGAAGTGCGTTACTCTCTTCAATTTTTGTTGTAGCTGGTTTGGCAAGGTTAATTTGACGATTTACGGCGAATGAAATAAAGCCGAGCGATATTGATAAAACTAAGAAAGGGATAAACGGCATTCCTGGAATTAATGCGAAAAGAAAAACTACTACTGCTACTGTTCCAAGCACACGTGGATTGTTTAATAGTTGTGATTGCATTTGTTTATCGAGCGAGAGTCCGCCTGAAGTTTTAGTTACAACCAAGCCCGCAGCGGTCGCAACAATCAACGCAGGAATTTGACTTACTAATCCATCACCAATAGTTAATATTGTATAAACCGAAAGCGATTCAGAAATCGACAAACCTCTTTGCGTGGCACCAAGAATAAATCCACCAATGATATTAATTCCGATAATAATTAAACCGGCAATTGCATCACCTTTTACAAACTTACTTGCTCCATCCATTGCTCCATAGAATTCAGCTTCGCGAGAAATATTTTCTCTTCTCTCTTTTGCTTCAGATTCATTTATTAAACCAGAGTTTAAGTCTGCATCAATCGCCATCTGTTTGCCGGGCATTGCATCAAGTGTAAATCTCGCAGCTACTTCTGATACTCTTCCAGAACCTTTTACAATTACAATAAATTGAATTAAAACAAGAATTAAAAATATTATAAACCCGACAACATAATTTCCGCCTACAACAAAAGATCCGAACGCTGCAATTATTTCTCCCGCTTCTCCTTCGAGTAGAATTAATCGAGTCGAACTAATGTTCAAACCAAGTCTAAACAAAGTTAGGACGAGGAGCATTCCGGGAAAGACAGAAATATCGAGCGGCGAGTTGATATAAAGTGCAACGATTAAAATCAATATTGATAAGGTTATACTAAGTGCTAAGAAAAAATCTAACAAAAATGGAGGCAATGGAATCAACATCAAAGCCAACATGAAGACTAATGCAAATGCAAGCATTATATCTGATATTTTTCCTATGCTCTTCATATCAAACTATACTTCGTTTCTTTTTATTATTTTTCAATTGAAATACATATGCTAAAATTGTTGCCACTGCTCTAAATAATTTCTGCGGAATAAAATCGCCAATATCACACATCTTGAAAAGTGCTCTTGCTAATTCTTTATCTTCGTGAATTGGAATTCCATTATCTTCTGCAATTTTTCTAATTCTTAATGCAACATCGTCAACGCCTTTAGCCACAACTTTTGGTGCTGAATCTTTTTGTAAATCATATTTTAATGCAATTGCATAGTGAGTTGGGTTTGTAATTACCACATCAGCAGTTGGGACATCTTGCATCATTCGTCCTTTTGCATTCTGAATTTGGATGCTTCTTATTTTTGATTTGACGTATGGATTTCCATCTGTTTGATTCATCTCATCTTTTACTTCTTGTTTAGTCATCATCAAATCTTTGGTGTGTTTTAATCTTTGATAAGTAAAATCAACTGCCGAAATCGCTACATAAACAAGAGCCAATTTCCAGATTAATTCAAAAGTGTTGGAGATCATAAAACCAACTGTCTCATGCACTGTCATATTCATTAAGTACAAAGAATTTTTTATCATATCTTCGATAACCCAATAAGCAAAGCCACCAATAATAAAAAGTTTTGCGAGTGCTTTAAGAACTTCAAAAACTACTTTCTTTGAGAAGAGTGTATTTTTTATTCCAGTGATTGGATTAAAGCGATCCATTTTTGGAATAAAAACTTTTGGTGTGATTTTAAATCCAACTTGTCCATAGTTTGCTATCAAACCAATTACGCTAAGCCCTAACAATATTGGTCCAACTGTTAACAGAAACTGATAGAACCATTCTTGAAATCTTTGTGGAAGCTGATCAACGCTAATTGTAAGTACATCGAGATTAGAAAAATAGCTGACAGTAAATTCTGAAATATTACTACCAATAAATTTTTGAGTAGTAATGAGAATTAAAAAACCGACTGTAAAAACTGCGAGAGAATTTATCTCGACACTTTTTGCAACTTGTCCTTTATCCCGCGAGTCATCAATCTTTTTACTCGTCGGCTGTTCCGATTTATCTTGTCCATCGACTTCAGGCATTATGCACTCATAGCTTTAATAATGTTTAACAACTGTGCTTGAAAATCTCTCAATAAATTTTTCACAACTAATACAAAAACTGGAGTTGTAGCAATAAGCAGAAAAAAACCAAATCCGATGTGAATTGGTTGTGTTACAAAAAAAACTTGCATCTGCGGAATAACTCGTGCAACTATTCCTTCGGCAACATAGAGTAAAAAATAAATTACAATAAACGGCGATGCGATTTTAACTGCGAGTAAAATTACTGTTGACCCAAATTTTATTATCATCTCGAAGAGTGCGCCACTCAAATTTATAAAACCGACAGGCAGAATTTGGAATGAATAGTAGAGAGATGTTATCACATAATGATGACCGTTGATTATAAAAAAAACCATCGTCGAAATTAAAAAAAGAATTTCGCCAATTATGTTGTTGCTCGTGCCTGTAGCAGGATTAAAAACTTCTGCCATTGAAAGTCCCATCGTAATTCCAATCAAACTTCCTGCAAATGCTACTGCCCAAAAAACGATATTCAAAGAAAAGCCAAGTATCAAGCCTATCAGAACTTCATTAATTGCAAGCACAAATAGGTTACTCATAGAAAGTTCAAACGGAATACTGTTGCCTTGCATCGTTAAGAATATTGTGTATGCAATCACTAACGCCAAAAAAATTTTTATAATTGCCGGTATTGCTCTGTGCCCAAAAATTGGCGCAGAAAGAAATAAAGAACTTATCCTTAACAACATTAAGAAGACAAGAACGAAGTCGTTTATTAATATATTCATCACCTGATTGCAGTATTAAAGAGTGTGAATAATTTTGTTGTAATTGAAATCATCTTTTGCATTATCCAGGGGAGTAACAAAATAATTGCTAATCCAGTTACTAAAATTTTTGGTACAAAAGTTAGAGTCATTTCTTGAATTGATGTTGCTGCTTGAAAGATTGAAACAATCATTCCAATCACAAGCGATACTCCTAAAATCGGTAACAGAATCATAAATGTGGTGTAGAAAGCTTCTGTCATTATTTCAATAATAAATTCTTCTGTCATTACATGAAACTCCTAACTAAAGAGGAAGTAATTAAACTCCAGCCATCTACTAAAACGAATAATAAAATTTTAAACGGCAACGAAATCATCATTGGTGGAAGCATCATCATTCCCATACTCATCAATATACTTGAGATGATCATATCAATCATAATAAATGGAATGAAGATGAAAAACCCGATAATGAATCCGGCTCTCAATTCACTTATAACAAATGCGGGAACTAAAATCCAAGTTGAAAGTTCTGCTCTTGTTGCAGGTTTGGGTTGGTTAGACAAGCCCACAAACAATTCTATATCTTCATCTCTCGTATGCTTGAACATAAATTCTCTAATCGGTTGAATCCCTTTATCATAGGCTTCTTCTAATTGTATCTTTCCATCTAACATTGGCTTAATTGCGTCTGTGTGAACACGTTCCCACGTTGGCGCCATTATAAAAAAAGTAATAAACAATGCTATTCCTGCAAGCAACTGACTTGGCGGCATTTGTTGTGTACCCATTGCAGTCTTCAAGAAATGGAATACAATAATTATTCTTAAATACGCAGTTGTCATTATCATTATTGAGGGTGCGAGAGTAAGAATAGTCATTAACAAAAGTATCTGCAGTGTAACGGAAACATCTTGAGGAGTTTCTGCGGTGCCAATATCAATTCCAATTTTAGGGAGTGGAATTGTTGTTTGATTTTGACTAAGTAATTGTGGAGTTAAAACAATTATTAGTAAGGAAATTATAAAAAAAAATCGTTTCATTTTTTCCCAAAATTTTTTTTCAGTATATCAATAAAATTTTCGTTTGGATTTTCAATCACTTTTTGATCGGCTAGTTCAGCAGCATCCAATTCCTTCAATACATTCATCCCATTTTCAGTTATACCAAGCACCAAAATTTTATCTTCAATTTGTACGAGAGTAATATATTTTTTTGGGAAAATCAGTTGGCTACTAAGCACTTTTATTTTTAGTAATGTCCCTTTTTTTCCACCGATTGTTAATGAATTTTTTCTAATGAAATAAAGGACTGCATAAAGTAGTCCAAGCACTAACAAAAGAGGAATGAAGGCTTTAAGTAAATCAAAAAAATACATTAATATAATCCCTTCAAGCGACTTCCAGTATCAACGAGATTAGTAATTCTAATTCCAAAATGTTTGTCAATTACAACTACTTCGCCTTCAGCAATTTTTTTGTTGTTGATAAAAATATCAACTGGTTCGCTTGCAAGTTTATCGAGTTCAATGATGTATCCTCTTTCAAGCTCAAGAATGTCTTTTATTTGCATTTGAGTTCGTCCAAGCTCGATATAAACATTCAGTTGAAGATCTTTTAGAAAGTTCATCTTTTCGTTATCAAGAAACGAACGATTCTGGGATTCATCAAATTCAGAAAAATCAGCTACACTTACTTCTGATTTCTTTTTTGATGAAAGACTTTCATTATTAAAAGACTCATCTAAAATATTTGATTGTTCTTCTGTCATAACATTCACCTTCAGGATTTTTCAAAATTTTCTAATTTTTTTGTAATTTTTATTGCTTTGTGATCATTTACCATTCCGCATTTACCAGAGAAAAGCAATTTGTTTGCTACTCTCACGGGATGTTCATCGCCAATTTTTATATTAAGTTTCACCAAGTCACCAAGTTCTAATTTTATCAGCTCATCTACAGTTAATGTTGCTTTGCCAAACTCAACGACCACTGGAATTTTAGTATTTAGTAGATGTGTTTTTATAATTTCTTGTGAAGTAGTGCCATGGTACTTAGCGGGACGAACTGCTGCAAATCCCTGTGAAGAAATTTTTGTGAGAAGTTCATCAAAAGAGAAAGTAGAAAAACAGAGGTTCATCATATAAGCTTGATTTCCAATGTTAATCTCGAACGAAATTAATAGAACGCTTTCGCTCTGTGATGTTATTTGTGCGAAGTCGATATCTGGTTCAAATCTGTCAACAACAAATTGAAGTTCTTCAACCTGAGCCCAACATTTTTTCAAGTCCGACATAATTTTATCGACAACAACACTGAGCACTTTTTGTTCGATTGGAGTAACTATTTTATTCTGTTTTTCTCCAACCCCGCTGCCACCTAAAAGTCGATCAACGAGTGTGAATGCGAAATCTGTATTGAGTTCAAGTATTCCTTTGATGTCATAATTTCTAATATCGAAAGTAAATAAACAAGCTGGGCTAGAAACTGACAGAACATATTCAGAATAATAAATTTGATCAACCGCAACAACATTAACAGAAACCATTGATTGCAATTTTGAGAGTAAAAATGAGCTCAAGCTCTCAGCAAAATTTTCATTAATTTGTCTAATAGTTCTTAATTGGTTTTTCGAAATTCTATTTGGAAGTCTGAAGTCATAAAGAATCGCTTCCTGAGAAACTATTTCTTTTTCAGACGTATCAGAGCCATCTTTAATATTATTAAGAAGCTGATCTATTTCCTGTTGCGATAATACTTCTGCCATATTATTACTGGATTATATATTTACTAAAAAAAACACTATTTATTCTTACCGTCGGAACACTTCTTTCAACGCTCTGCTTCAATTCTATTCTTATCGAATCTCGGTATAATGGATCGACTAATTGTCTTATTGATTTGCTACTTAATGTTGAGAGCGTAATATCTTTTATGAGAATTTCTTTGCTTGCAAGTATTGTTTTTTGTTCTTCTGATTGAACATCAAAACCAACTGAAGCCAGTAGTAATCTTTTTCCATCAGTCTCGGCGGGATTAACAATAATTTCTTCCAAGAGATAGATAAATTTTCCAAGTTCTACTGCTCCACTTGTGGAAGTATCAGCATTTTGAGAAATTGTCCCTGTCGTATCACTTCCCGCGGCATCTGAATTGGAATTTTCAATTTTGCTCAACAACACATTTGCTGTAACAAAATAGACAACAACTAATTGAACAATAAATAAAGGTAACCCTATAAAAAGTATTTTGGGATTTAGCCCCACCTTTTTAGGTTCGTCAATAGTCTCTAATTTTTCTTTTAAATCTTCCATAATAACCACAATATTTTTCTAACATATAAACAATTGATATGCCAAAGAAAAACAGTGATTTTTCGCAGTTTTAAGCTATAAAATAAATAGGATTGGCTGATATTGTGCAGATGATTAAATGTAAAACGCAGAAACTATTTTATTCAAATTTATGAGGTCTAAAGTAATAAAAAAATTCATCTCTGAAATGCTTCTGAATCATCTCTTTCTGTGAAGAAAAAAAAGAAACATCTCGATTCAAAATAAATTGCTCCGTGTCTCTTTGCTTAATAAATAAGTCTGAAACACGGAGCAAAAAAGTTCTAAATTATCTTACAAGATTTGTTATTTCTTGTAGTAGTGAATCCGAAGTCGTTATTACTCGAGCATTTGCTTGGAAACCTCTTTGGGACACAATCAATTTTGTAAACTCATCTGATAAATCGACATTTGATTGTTCAAGAGCACCTGATTGCAATGTAGTTCCGGTTGTTTCTCCAGGTTCTCCAACAAATGGGTCTCCAGTATTTGCTGCAACAGTGAAGAGATTATCTCCAACACTCACTAATGCGTTTATATTTCTAAAAGTTGCCACCATCACTTGTCCAAGATCTCTTGAATTTCCGTTAGAGAAAATTCCAACTATTTTTCCATATTGGTCAATGCTGATGTTTGTTAAATTTGCTGAAGCAGATCCGTTTTGAGTTAATGCAGAAATAATTGAACTACCTGAAGTTTGTGTAATTCCATTGAATCGAACACCAAAATCAATAGTGACATTTTGAGCTGCTGCACCACCCGCTGGCGTAAACGCTAGGACTGAAGGAGATGGTGAAACTGATAGAACGGAACCATCAGGATTAAATGATATTGTTCCACCGGTTGGAGGAGTAATTACTCCACTTGTTGAAGGTATTGAGGTGTCCCATTTCCATGAATTAGGAGCAATTTTTGTAAATCTAACGGTTAAATTATGTGATGTACCAAGTGAATCAAAAATTGTCATATTTCCATTAACGATATTAGGAATTCTGTTGTTGTCTGCATTTGC
>PNNF01000004.1 GCA_013824085.1 Chlorobiaceae bacterium
TTTCAATTTAGGTGCGCAAATTTCTTCGGGACAAGAATTATTCAGCATTGTAAATCCAAATCGTTTGGTGTTACAAGTTGATGTTCCTTCTTCAAAATCAAGTGCTGCTTATGAATCAAAAGATGCTTCATTCAAGGTTGAAGGCAATGATACTTATTTTACAATTAGTCATCTCAACGGAAGAAAACTTTCAGTCGCTACAAGTCTAAATGAAGCTAACAGAACAGTTCCCGTTTATTTTGAATTCAATAATCCACAGAGCAAAATAAAAGTTGGAATGTATGCAGAAGTATTCTTAAAAATTGGTGATGTAGTAAATCATATTTCAATTCCACAATCTGCAATTGTGAATGAAGATGGTATCCAAACTGTTTATGTTCAGCTTGAAGGCGAAGCATTTGAGAAAAGGATTGTGAAAACAGGAATTGTTGATGCTGGTTTCGTTCAGGTTTTAGAAGGGTTAAACGAGGGCGAGAGAGTTGTAACAGTCGGAGCTTATCAAGTTAGACTTGCAACACTTTCGGTAGATTCTGCAATCGGCCACGGTCACGTTCATTAATAGATTGAGGAAAAAATGTTTGATAAATTAATTAAGTTTTCGTTAAATCGAAGATTGATTGTTCTAATCTCCGCAATATTCCTACTGATTGGCGGAACATATATTACAATGGATCTTCCTGTAGATGTATTCCCCGACTTAACAGCGCCAACGGTTACAATAATGACCGAAGCCCATGGAATGGCTGCTGAAGAAGTCGAGGCGTTAGTAACTTTCCCAATTGAAACAGCGGTGAACGGTGCAACTGATGTGCGTAGAGTTCGTTCATCAAGTACAGCGGGCTTCTCAATCGTCTGGGTTGAGTTTGACTGGGGAACTGATATTTTTATTGCTCGACAAATTGTAAATGAAAAAATACAAACTGCTGCTGCATCTTTACCTAAAGGTGTTGATAATCCTGCCCTTGCTCCAATCTCTTCAATAATGGGCGAGATCATGCTAATCGGTTTAAGTATTGATGAAAATAATAATCCGAATAATCTAAATGAAATGGATTTAAGGACTATTGCTGATTTTGATCTTAGACGAAGAATCCTTTCTATTGGTGGAGTATCGCAAGTGATTCCTATTGGTGGAGCTGTGAAGCAATATCAAATATTTATTTCACCAGAGAAATTGGCTGCGTATAGTTTATCACTTAATGAAATCATGAAAGCTGCTGAAGAATCGAATGAAAATTCTTCAGGTGGTGTTTATATGGATGCAGGAAGTGAATATTTAATTCGCGGAATTGGTAGAGTAAGTTCAATCGAAGATATTGCGAACAGTGTTGTTGCTATTCGTAACGGTGTTCCAATTTTTATGCGAGATGTTGCGACTGTGCAAATTGGTCCCGCTATAAAAATTGGTGATGGCTCTGTAAATGCAAAGCCCGCTGTAATTTTAACTGTGCAAAAACAACCTCAAGCTAATACAATTGAATTGACTGAAAATATTGAAACAACGTTAAGCGAAATTCAGCAGACGTTGCCACCGGGAATTATTATTGATTCTAATATTTTTAAGCAATCTGATTTTATTACTGTTGCAATCAAAAATGTTATTGGAGCCTTGAGAGATGGAGCTATACTTGTAATAATTGTAATTTTTCTTTTCCTCTGGAATTTCAGAACAACTTTTATTTCTGTTCTTTCACTCCCGCTTTCAATTTTAATAACAATAATTATTTTTCAGTTTTTTGATATTATGATAAACACGATGACGCTTGGAGGTATTGCTATTGCCATTGGGGCTTTGGTGGATGATGCAATTATTGATGTCGAAAATGTTTTCAGACGATTGAAAGAAAATGGAGTTAAACCAGAATCAGAACAAGTGAGTGCTTTGACCGTTATTTATGAAGCCTCAAAAGAGATTCGCGCACCAATGGTAAACGCAACTTTAATCATAGTTGTAGTTTTTCTTCCTCTATTCTTTTTAAGTGGAGTTGAAGGACGATTGCTACGCCCAATGGGTTATGCTTATGTAACTTCTATTTTTGCTTCATTGTTTGTAGCGTTAACTATAACTCCTGTTTTAGCATATTATTTATTGCCAAGAGCTGTCTTTATGAAAAGAACAGGTGATTCATGGCTTGTAACAAATCTAAAATACATTTATGGAAAAACTCTCAACTATACAATTAAGCACACAAAGCTTGTAATCGTTTCGGCAGTTTTACTCTTCTTGGTAACACTTTCTGTCGTTCCATTTCTCGGTAGATCATTTCTTCCTGAATTTAACGAAGGCTCATTAACAATAAGTTTGGTAACACTTCCGGGCACTTCATTGGATGAATCAAATAAGATCGGAAGATTAGCAGAAGAAATTATTTTAGAGAATCCTGATGTTAGATCAACAGCAAGAAGGACTGGGCGAGCCGAACTTGATGAGCACGCACAAGGCGTAAATGGAGCGGAGTTGGATGTTAGATTTGAACTTAATGAAAAAGAGAAGGAAGAATTTATTACAGAGATAAGAAACGCTCTTTCTGTTTTACCGGGAACTAATGTTACAATTGGCCAACCCATTGGTCATAGAATTGATCATATGCTTTCTGGGACAAGAGCAAATATTGCTGTAAAAATATTTGGGGCTGATCTTCCACAGCTTAGACAATTGGCTCAATCGGTAGAAACTGAAATGCAAAAAGTAGAAGGCGCCGTAGATATTTCTGTTGATCAAGAAGTTGAAGTTCCTCAAACAAAAATAATATTTGATCGAACTGCAATGTCTCGTCACGGCTTAACAGTTGGACAACTCGCAGAAGCAATCGATATTGCATTCAATGGCGAAGTAGCTTCTGAGATTAGAGAAGGACAAAATACTTTCGATTTAATTGTTCGATTTGATGAGAGAAATCGGGGTAACATTCATAAAATTCAAGCAGCTCTTTTTGACACACCGTTAGGAGCAAAAGTACCGCTCTCTGAATTAGCACAAGTCGTGAATGAAAAAGGTCCGAATCGAATCAGCAGAGAAAATGTCCAACGCAAAATTGTTGTTCAAGCAAACGTTGCAGGACGAGATTTGGGAAGTGTTGTGGAAGAGATGAAATCGAATATCGAAAAAGATGTAGTTTTTCCTCAAGGTTATTATGTCGAGTTTGGTGGGCAGTTTGAAAGCGAACAAGCCGCAACAAGAACAATTACTTTGATCAGCATTATTTCAATAGGAATTATTTTATTAATTCTTTACATGCAATTTGGCAATTTCAAGTCAGCACTTTTTATCATGGTTAATCTTCCACTTTCATTGATTGGTGGTGTTTGGGCTGTCTTCTTTACTGATGGATTCATATCAGTTGCATCATTGGTTGGATTTATTACACTCTTTGGAATTGCAACAAGGAATGGAATTTTGATGGTGTCCCACTTTCAACATTTGATTAAGGAAGGAAAAGAATTTACTCAGGCAATTGTTCAAGGATCGTTGGAAAGATTAAATCCAATTTTAATGACAGCTATTACAGCTGCTCTGGCATTGGTTCCTCTTGCCCTTGGAAGTGGCGAGCCCGGTAAAGAAATTGAAGCTCCTATGGCTATCGTTATTCTCGGTGGACTAATCACTTCAACAGCATTGAATATGATTGTTGTGCCGAGTTTATACTTAAAATTTGGAAAGAATATTCAGAAAGAAAATTGAAAAATTATTAAAAATATTTTTTGATTTTTTAAGACTGACTTGCTCAAACAATTTTTGTCAGTTATAAACTGGTAAAAATATTTCGGAATAAGAGTTGACCATTTTTCGTCAACTCTTATTTTAATAAACAATTAGAAATTAAACGTTACACCAAATCTAAAAGTATCGTTTACTATCGGCGCATTTGATTCAAACGGCCAATTCATTTTTTCTTTTCTCAATTCATAAAGTCCATACGTTAATGCATTCTTCAAAACAAAATTTACTATTGGAACTGCGTAAGGCGAGGACTCTTTAATCTCATTCACAAAATTATTTATCAGCCCTTTCGATGCAACTTCAAGTAGAACACTTGCACACCATTTCCAAAACAATACTCTCTCAAAAATTGCTGTTCGCTCGTAAGCAGCATCGAAAGATAAATTTGGAATAACTTCAATTTTAATTCCGCCTTCTGCTTTGTTTCCAAATCGAAATGATTGATTATACATCTCCAGTTTTTCTCTATCCGAAAGGTTAATGATTAAATCTTTTACATCTAATCGCGTCCAATTTATTCCAAACTCATCATAAAAAATTATTGCAGAGTTACCAAATTTATATCCGTAACCATCTTGCCAACCAATGTTTACACGCCACATGTCAGCATTTATGTTCGCATCGTTTTTTGACTTTGCCAATCGATATGAAGTGTTTGCAATTCCGAGATAACGCAGATTATAATTAAATATTGATGAGAGAGAATTTTCTTCTTCCATTCTTTTAACATAGCCGAGACGAATTTCTGCCGAATTTACTTTAGAAAAATTAGTATTGAATTTGTCATGGCTAAGTTGTCCCATGCCGTAATTCAAACTAATCATTGGTGAATTGTGTGAAGTAAAATCTAATTCAAATTCTTTATCAAAGTCAAATTTTTCTCTCCACGATTTATCCTCTTCTCCCTGCTCTTCCACATCTACTGTGTCAACTTGTGAATAAATGTTTATGTTAAAACAAATTATTAATGCGAGAAGTAAAAAAAACTTTTTCAATGAATGCTCCTTTTTTTATTTCTATTTTTAGTAGCAATTTAAATGCCAATAATTTTCTATTTCAAAAATAGAGATGGGATCAAGTTTTATCGCTTCTGTTAATGATAAAAGGTTACAATTAATGATAATAAAGAAATAGATGTTTTGAAAATTTTTCTTGTAGTCTTAGATTAACAACAATATTGTACAATTTTATATTCAAAAATTTATTTTACCTAACTGGTTCACAATTACAATGAAAATTTTTATTTCCCTTTTTCTTCTAACTTTAAATATTTTTTCTCAAAACAAATCTGTTGAAGCAGTCAGAACGCCAACACCGCCAGATATTGATGGACACTTGACGGAAGAGGTTTGGATGAAAGCAAAAGTCTTTTCAGATTTTACACAACAAGAACCGAACGCTGGTCAGTCGCCATCATTTAGAACTGAAGTTAGAATCTTATACGACGAAGATTATATCTATCTCGGAATTATGTGTTATGATGATGAACCAGAAAAAATTATTGCACGAGAGATGAAATGGGACGGAAGAATGGGAGCTGATGATTATATCTGCTTTCTCTTTGATACTTTCAACGATGATCGCAACGCATATTGGTTTGGAACAAATCCATTAGGAATGAGAGATGACGCTCTCTTGTCAGGCATTGATTTTTCGGGCTTCAATGAAAACTGGAATGGCATTTGGGATGTTCAAGCAACTATATCAGATTCAGGTTGGTCGGTTGAGTTAGCATTTCCTTTTTCTACTTTTAAGTTTAAAAATCTTGAAGAGCAAGTTTGGGGATTCAATATCGAAAGAGGAATTAAACGAAAAGGTGAAACTGTTCTTTGGACTTCCGTTGGAAAAAATCTTGGCTTGTATAAAATTCAACAAGCTGGTGATTTAATTGGAATGAAAAATATCAATCGTGGAAATCCAATTTATCTAAAACCTTTTTTGACGGGAGGAATTCAAGAAACAACAGATGAAACAAAAAGAATTTTAAAAACGGGACTCGATATTAAATATGGAATTACTGAACGACTCTCGCTTGATTTAACATTCAACACAGATTTTGCACAAGTTGAATCTGATAGAGCACGAATTAATTTATCACGCTTCCCACTTTTCTTCCCTGAGAAGAGAGAATTTTTTCTTGAGGGCGCAAGCATTTTTGATTATGCTTTTGGCGGAAGCAACAGAATTTTTTATAGTCGAAGAATTGGTTTAAGAAGAGGAGCAGAAATTCCAATATTAGGAGGAGCAAAGCTCGTTGGAAAAATTGATAAAGCAGAAGTCGGAATTCTTTCGATGCAAACAGCAAAAAAAGGAGATGAACAAACAACAAATTATTCCGTTGCCAGAATGAAGTACGATCTTTTTGACCAATCGTATGCGGGCTTTCTTGTTACAAGCAAATATTCCAAAGGAAGTTTTAACCGTGTGTATGCTGGCGATTTTGAATTTGTCTTTGATGATTTTCTTGGAGATAAAAACTTAAAGCTTGGCGCTGGATTTGCAAAAAGTGATGACTCATCCAGAGCTGATGATTCTTGGGCATTCAAGTTTTACGCTGATTATCCGAACGATTTAATTGATCAATTTATTTCTTACAGAATTATCAACGCTAATTTTAATCCCGAGATGGGATTCATCAGTAGAACGGGACTCACAAATTTTAGTTATGTTTTCCGATTAAGTCCTCGAGTAAATTGGGGACCCATCAAACAACTCCGCTTTGAACCATTGATGATAAGCCACAATAAAAGTCAAGCAGGCGAACATTTGGCTGCTGAATACTCTTTCTCACCTTTCGGCTTCACAACATTTGAAGGTGATGGATTTGAAGTTGAATTAGAAAGACATTTTGATAACGTCGATGAAGATTTTGAAATCTTTGATGGGAAATTAATTTCTGCTGGTAATTATTGGTTCACACTTTACGAAGCTTCATTCTACACTTCTGCACACAGACCTGTGCACGGTGGAATGGATTTTGGAATTGGAAATTACTATACGGGAAATATTGTCTCAGTTAGTTCGTATGCAAATTTTAGAATTAGTAAGCACTTAACTTTGATTGCAGATCACAGTTACAACAATATTAGTCTTGGCGCAGATAAATTTGAAACAAATGAATTTGGTTCTACAATTCGTGTTGATTTTTCCACAATGATGAATACCTCTTTATTCACACAGTGGAACAATGAGGCGAAGGAACTAAATTTTAATTATCGATTTAATTGGCAACCAAAAATTGGAAGTAATTTTTATTTGGTGATAAATCATTTATTCTCAACTGAAAATAAAATACAATCGAAAGACTTTGCAGTGCTCACTAAATTCGTTTGGATGATAAATATTTGATTTTACTTTCCAGAAAATTTTTTTAAACAAATTTGAATGCTTCTTAAAATCTGTGTAAGATATTTTTATTTGCAATTTATTTTAACATTACGAGTTTATTAAATCAAAGTATGTTCTGCGGATCAATATCAAAAAATACTTTTACATCTTGGAGTTTTGAATTTTTTCGCGAATGTTCAAACGCCATTGTTATTGCTTGTCGCAAATGACCTCCGCCCGGATCAGTTAATCGCGAGCTTTTAATTAATATCTGAAAACGATATTCATCTTTTAGCTTTGCGATAATTGCTGTTGTTGGCGATGTAACCACCAAATAATTTTTGAATTTTTTTATCTCATTATAAAAATCTGTAATTACCTCTTTTGCTCTCGATTCATTTTTATCTTTTGCTTCAATTAAAGCCAGCCGCATAAATGGCGGATAGCTTCTTTTATTTCTGTCGAGAATTTCTTTTTCATAAAATCCTTTGTAATCATTCTCGATAACTTTTCTGAGAACAAAGTGTTTATCGTTTTGCGTTTGAATTACAACTTCGCCTTCTATTTTGCTGCGTCCTGATCTTCCTGCAACTTGTGTCAACAACTGAAATGTTCTTTCATCAGCTCTGAAATCGGGCATCCACAAATTCGTTTCTGCAGAGACAACACCAACCAAAGTTACATGCGGAAAATCCATTCCCTTCGATACAATTTGCGTTCCCACCAAAATATTTATTTCGCCATCACGAAATCTTCTCAAAATATTTCCAAGATTTCCTTTTTTTGAAATCGAGTCTGAATCAATTCTACTAATAATTGCTTCAGGAAAATGAATCGCCAACTCATCTTCAACACGCTCTGTTCCTGTTCCAAAATATTTTAAGTGCTTTGATCCGCATTGACTACAATTCTCTGGAATTTTTTTTTCAAAATCACAATAATGACATCGCAATTTTTTTTCATTGATATGAAAGACGAGTGAGACAGAACAACTATCACAGAATTCAATATTCGCACACTCCAAGCAATATATTTGTGTAGCAAAGCCGCGTCTATTCTGAAGGATGATAATTCCTTCTTTCTTTTTTAATCTATCATCAATTTTAGATAACAATAATTGAGAAAAAACATTTTCCATTCTCTTGTTTTTCTTTTCATCAACAACATTTACGAGAGTTATTTTCGGAAGTTGTGCATCATCAACTCGTTGCGGAAGTTCCAAGAGAGAATATTTTTGGCTCAGTGCATTATACATACTTTCAATTGATGGTGTTGCCGAACCAAGCAGAACGGGACAATCGAAAAACTTCCCTTTCATTATTGCAGCATCTCTTGCTTGGTACTTTGGAGTTTGATCATCTTGCTTGTAACTGTTGTCATGTTCTTCATCAACAATTATTAATCCAAGTTCTTGAAGAGGCGAAAATAAAGCTGAGCGTGCGCCAATAATAACTTTCGATTTATTATCGAGAATTTTTTCCCACGTATCAAATCTTTCGCCGAGTGACATTTTACTATGAACAACAGAAACTTCTTCACCAAAATTATTTTTTAATCGATTTGTAATTTGAGGAGTTAATGAAATTTCAGGAACGAGGAGTATAACTGTTTTCCCTAATTGTAAAGTATGTTTTATCAACTCAATATAGACTTGAGTTTTTCCACTTCCAGTTACGCCGTGCAAAAGTGTAACTGAAAATTTTTTCTCATTAATTTTTTTTGTTACTTCTCCAATAACGTGAGTTTGATCTTCAGTGAGTTTAAAATCTACAAATTCTTCAAAATATTTATCTGAGAAGATTCTCTCAACTCGCTTTTCATAAAGTCTAACAAACCCTTTATTTTCAAGACTTTTTACAGATGCTCGACTAATTTCTTCTTTTGCTATCAACTCACTTAGTGGAATTTCAGCTTTGAGCGAAATAAGTTTTAACAAGAGATTAAATTGCTTTGCTGAACGTCTTTCAAACTCCGGTAAAAAAGAATAAATTTCATCAACAGGTTTTGCAAGTTTAATGAACGTTACTTTTTTTTCTTTTACTCTTGCCTCTTCAACTTCATTATGAACTGTGATTGCTCCAAGACTTTCCAATTTTTTTAGGACAGAGTAGATATTTTTTTTTTTCACTAATTTTTGTAACTGACGAAGAGAGATTGAATCTTTCTCAGAAACAACTTTTAAAATTTTTGCTTTGATTGACGTTTTATTTTCTTCTTCTGAAAAAAGTTTAAGCGAAAATTCTTTGTCGGGAATAATTCTTTTTTTTGATTCAATGTCAGTTCCCTGTGGAAATGCAAGTTTTAATGATTCACCAAGCCCGCATAAATAGTAGTCGGAAAGCCACTGATAGAAATGAAAATCTTTTTCGCTTACAACTGTCTTAAAATCTAATACATCTTGAATTGCTTTTATCTCTTCTTTTATTGCTGGTTTCTGCTCTAACAAAGAGACGACAACTCCCGTCATAACTCTTGGTCCAAATGGCGCAACAACACGAATCCCAGGTTTTAGGTAATTTTCTAATTCCTTCGGAACTGAATAAGTAAATGCTTTTCTAAAATGAAGCGGAAAAACAACTTCTATAAACATTTTTTTTCATTTTTATGAGTTTAAATATATCCACAATCGAATTTATTATCATTAAATTTGATTGCAAATATTTACAAATTATGGAAAACAAAATTAAAATATCTTCTATTGTACTCGCTAAAAACGAGGAAGAAAATATTTTCAACTGCATAAAAAGTCAACTTGACTGCATTGACGATATTTTTATTTTAGTTGATGAAGCATCAATTGACAAAACTTTGGAGATTGTAAAATCTTTCCCTTCAGTTCGTTTTGAAATAATAAAGTGGGAAGGATTTTCAGCTACAAAACAGAAAGCACTTCAAAAAACTAAATACGATTGGGTACTCTGGATTGATGCTGACGAAGTTATTCGCCCGGAACTTGTGGAAGAAATAAACGCATTAAAAAAGACGGGAATGGAATATGATTCTTATTCAGTTGCGCGTCGTGCATATTTTCTTGGCAGATGGATTAAGCATAGCGGTTGGTATCCAGCTCGTGTTAATCGATTATTTAATAAAACAAAAATTAAATTTGCAGAAAAAGATGTTCATGAATATTTGCAAATAAATGCTAAAAGTGGAAATCTAAAAAATGACCTCGATCATTTTACAGACAAAAATATTGAACATTACTATAATAAGTTTAACACATATACATCACTTGCGGCAAAAGAGTTATTTTTGAAGAAGAAAAATTTTTCGATTTTTGAATTGTTATTACGTCCGTTTCTTCTATTTGTTAAAATGTATTTTTTACGTCTTGGATTCCTTGATGGATTTCAGGGCTTCGTTCTTGCTATTTTTTCAGCAAATTATGTATTCACAAAATATTCTAAACTTTGGGAACAATATCAAAAGGAGAGGTTATGAATCAAACAAATAATAATGATTTCTTATTCATGCAACTTGTAATACAAAACCAACAACTTGCAATGATGAGTATGGGAAAAACCAAAAGTCCATTTTCAGATAAGATAGAAAGAAATTTAGAGTATGCGAAAATGGCTATCGATACGCTCGATATGTTATTAGTAAAAACAAAAGGGAATTTAGGAGAGTATGAAGATAAATTTTTGCAGGAAGTTATCCGTGAGCTAAAATTAAATTATGTTGACGAAGTTGAAAAAGATAAGAAGATAGAAACGACGCCTAAAGAAGAAATAAAAGAAGAACCAACTCAATCATGATAATTGGAATTAACGGAAATATACAAAAAGAAAATATCGGAAAAGTAATTAAAGAAATTATTTCTGCTTTATCTGAAAACTCTTTGAATTATCTACTCGCTTCTGATTTAAAAAATGTTCTTGATTATGATTCAAATCAAAGTACCGAAAAATTTCTTTCACTAAAAAATCTTTCCGAGCGGAGTGACATAATTATTTCCGTCGGAGGCGATGGAACTATTCTTGCAACAGCGTTTGAAGCACAAGCATTTGATAAACCTGTTGTTGGAGTTAATTTTGGAAAACTCGGCTTCCTTGCAGAAACTGATATCAGTCAAGTAAAAGAATTGATAAAAGATATCAAAAATAAAAACTATTCAATTGAAGAGAGAATGCTCTTGAAAGGAATTTGTAAAGAAGGTAGTGAAACTATTTTTGCGATCAATGATATTGTGATTGATAAAGGCGGCTGGCCAAAAATGATTGAACTTAAGATACTCGTTGATGATGAATATGTAACAACTTTTTCTGCTGATGGAGTTATAGTCGCAACGCCAACTGGCTCAACGGGATATTCACTCTCTTGCGGCGGACCAATTGTAAGTCCCAAAGCTGATGTAATGACAATTTCGCCGATCTCTCCGCACAGCTTAAGTATTCGTCCTTTAGTGCTTCCAAACAGTGCTAAGATTTCGATAAAAGCTAACTCACACCACACAAAAGTTCAGATTAATTGCGATGGTCAGCGTGTTTATTTTTTTACTCCTCCAATTGAACTTACAATTTGTAAAAATGATAAACCCTTTAAATTGATAAAGACTATGAACTCAAGTTATTTTGATATTTTGAGAAACAAACTTTTGTGGGGACTTGATGTACGAAATATTTCAAAAAGGAATTAATAAGATGAAAACATTTATCATCCTTCTTTTTTTATTAACTGGAACTTTTACTATGGCACAAGATTTCAACAAAAAAATTTTCGATGAGAAAAGTAAGAAAGAAATATTAGTTGGATTTTGCACACGTGAGGCTTTTGCTGATACCGCATTTGCAGAATGGTACAACTTAGAATATGATTTTCACAGACTCGATACGCTAACTTTAGATGAAATAAAAAAACTCGATACACTTGATTATAATATTTCAATAGTCTTCGCAACTTGGTGCAGCGATACTAGAATGCACCTTCCTCCATTTTTCAAAATTCTTGATTACTTAAACTTCGATAAAAATAGACTTAAGCTTATTGGAGTTGCGAGAGATAAAATCGTTCCCGAAGGATTGGAATTTTATGACATACAATTTGTGCCGACGTTCTTGTTTCTAAAGGAGAATGAAATAATTGGAAAAATTGTTGAAGCTCCGAGCGTTTCTCTTGAGAAAGATTTCTTATCAATATTACAAGAGCTGAAAACAAAAACTCAATCAAAATAAAATTCTAAAATTAGTTTGATTAAAATAATCAATCTGCTTAACTGAATCTTTAAAACAAAAAACCCAAAATCACTTTTGGGTTTTTTATTTCATTTTTCTACTAAAATCTAAATTGCTGTATCTAAATCTGGAATAACAATTTTGCGTGGACCTGTAACACTTTTTCGTTGCGGAGTCTTTACAGATTTTCTTTCACTTGTTTCGAGTAATTTCTTCTGCAATGCCGTAGTATTTTCTCTAACATTTTTGTAAACAAAGATTCCTTTTTTAAAATTTCGAAGTACAATTTTATCTTCATCATAATGCATAACATAATTTGGTAGTATCGGAATTTTTCCACCGCCGCCAGGAGCATCAATAACAAAGTGAGGCACAGCTAAGCCACTTGTCCATCCTCTTAAATTTTCAATTATCTCAATTCCTTTTTGAATAGAAGTTCTAAAGTGGTTCGCTCCTTTTGTTTCGTCAGCCATATAGATGTAATAAGGTCTTACTCTAATCGCAAGAAGTTTTTGCATTAAATCTCTTACGACAAGCGGATCATCATTCACGCCCTTCATCAAAACCATTTGATTCCCAACGGGACAGCCAACGTTTGCAAGCATTTCGCAAGCTTGTTTACTTTCAGGAGTAATTTCCCAAGGATGATTAAAATGTGTGTTGATGTAAATTGGATGATATTTTTTTAACATATCGCAAAGTTTTGGAGTGATGCGTTGCGGAAGAACGCAAGGCATTTTTGTTCCAAGTCTAATAATTTCAATATGTTTTATTTGGCGAAGTCGTGCAAGAATTTTTTCGAGCATAACATCTGTCAACATTAATGGATCGCCGCCAGAAAGAATAACATCACGAATCTCTGTATGTTGTTCGAGATAATTAAAAGCTGCTTCAAGTCCCTTCATCGAAATTTTTTCTGAGTTTCCGACTTTTCTTTTTCTTGTACAAAATCTGCAATAGAGTCCGCATTGACTTGTAGTCAGGAACAACGCTCTGTCGGGATATCTGTGAGTAATGTTTGGAACGGGACTCATCGCATCTTCCATGAGCGGGTCAGAATCTGCATCGAAGTCTTGAAGCTCTTTAATATCGGGGACGCACTGAAGCCAGATAGGATCTCCCGGATATCGAATTAAACTTAAGTAGTAAGGATTAATTCTAACTTGAAAGAATTCATTCAAACCTTCAGCAACTTGACGATCGATACCAAACTGTTCAACGAGCTGATCAGTAGTATGAACGCTGTCTCTAATCATTTGCTGCCATAGTTCCATAAGATTACCTTAGTTTTTATTCCACAAATATTTTCCAAAAATCATTAATGAGTCACCAAGAGAATAAAAATCTTGAATCTCGGTAACAATCTCAAAATTATTTTTTAGATAAAAATTTCTTGTTTTTGCGTATGATTCTTTAGAGGATGTTTCGGCTAAGAGCCATCTTCCATTTAAATTTTTTACAAATTCTTCAGAAGCCAAAAGTAACTCAGTCCCGATTCCTTTTTTTCCTGCAAGTGGATCAACAACAATCCAATACAAATCATAAACTGCATCTGTTAATGGTCTTTTACCGATACAGTAATAACCATAAATATTTTTTTCTTCTTCATACACAAACAAATAATAATCAGTTTGTAAAGGAATATTAATTGCAATATCAATTAATTCAAGAGCTACTTCAACATCGTTAGGATTAAACGTTGATATTCTTCTTAATATTTTTTCTAAAGAGTCTCTATCAGACTGCTGTAGCTTTCGAATCATTTATTTCTCTTTCAAGAGGATATTTAACTATTTGTAAAATAAATTCTGCGTAACTCAATCCATCTGCTTTTGCTGCACGTGCAAAACCTGAATCAGATGAAATATCTGGATTCGGATTGACTTCTATAACATAAGGAATATTTTTTTCGTTCAATCTAATATCAACGCGAGCGTAATCTCTACAATCCAATACTGAATAAGCTTTCAAAGCGATCTTCTCGATCATCTTTTTTTGTGTTGCGTCAATATTTGCAGGACAACTTGGAGTAGTATGCTTAAAATAAATGCTCTCTGCCATCCACTTCCCTTCGTATGTAACAATTTTAGGAAGCGCTTCGGGTAATCCATCAAAAATTATTTCTGAAATTGGCAACGCTCTTCCACCAAGTATAGCAACGTTAAACTCTCTCCCATCAATGTATTCTTCAATTAAAATTTCTTGTTTAAATGTTGATGATAAATAGAGTAATTGCTTTTCAATTGCTTCAAAATTCTTAACAACAGAATTTTCAGAGATACCAATGCTTGCATCTTCTTTAAGAAGTTTTGTAATCACAGGAAAATTAAGTTTGAATTTATTTTCAGTGAGAAGATTATTTGAAGAATAGACGATTGATTTAGGAGTATTGATCTTGTGTGCTTCTAATATTTTTTTTGTGAATGCTTTATCGAGACAATTGCCAAGTGTTTGTGGTGTGTTGCCCGTGAATTGAATATTTAATAATGCAATTAGTCCTGCAAAATATGATTCAAACGCAGAGATACCTTCAACAGACTCAACAAGATTAAAAATCGCATCAGGTTTTATCTGAATAATTTTGTTTATGACTTTTGAAATATTTGTATCGACAGTAATTGATTGAACATCTGCAAAATATTTTTTTATTGAACTCTCAAGCAACTCGATCTCTTCGGAAAATCCTGTTTCTGAAGAATCGTTTCCAATTTTTCCTTCAGCTATTTTTTTGCCACTATAATCGGAATAAATGCTAACGGGCGAGTTGTAACAAATTAATATTTTGGAATCAAGTTTCATACAAGTCCATTCCGCTTTGCAGCGTGATACAAAACTTTGTTCAGCATTTGTTCATAAGTGTAACCCGCAGTTCTTGCAGCTTTTGGAAAACAAGAATTGTCATTTGGATCAGGTAGTATTCCGGGCAATGGATTTACTTCAATAATATTTGGTTCGCCTTTAGAATCAAGACGCACATCAATTCTGCTCCAATCTCTGCAGTTAAGAACTTTAAAAGTCTTGAGACAAATTGATTTAATTTTTTCTTCTAATGATTTACTAATTTTTGCGGGACAAGAATAAATATCCAGAGGATTTTCTTTTGTGTCTAAAATCCATTTTGCTTCGTATGAATAAATTGGAATAAAGTCTTCAGGAAATTCTTTATAATTAATTTCAACTATTGGTAAAACTTCAACATCACTTCCATTTCCGATAAGAGCAACAGTAAATTCTCTTCCAGATAAAAATTCTTCAACTAACACAGACTGATTATACTCGTTATAAATTCGTGACACTTCTTTTTTTAATTCTTCTTCATCTCTTACAAATGATGAAGTAAAAATTCCTTTGCTCGATCCTTCTGCATTTGGTTTAACCATCATTGGAAATTTTAAGTTGATGTAATTCAATTCATCCAACGAATTAGTTATAATAAATTTTGGTGTTGCTATCTTGTTATAAGAAAGAATTTCTTTTGTTCTTGCTTTGTCTAAACAAATTGAAAGTGTAAGAGGATCGCTTCCTGAATAAGGAATGTTAAGCATATCAAGTATAGCGGGAATTTGTGCTTCTCTACTAACTTCTAAAAATCCTTCTGCAATATTAAAAACTATATCAACGTTTGAGTCACGCAATTTTTCAAATGCAAAAAGATCAGCTTCAATTAAAGTAACGTTGTGATAAACTTCCAATGCACTCTTAACCGCATTGATTGTTTCCCAAGTGTCCCATTCAGCAAATGTATCAACAGAAATTTTATTTGAATTCATTCGTGATGCTTTAAGGTGAGAAGACAAAGACTGGCTGAAAGTATTATTTTCTGGTTTTACATTGAACGTTAACGCTACATCCAATCGAGCACTAAGTGAAGAAAAAATTTTAAAATTCCTTTTTATTTTTTTTCTGCAAATATAGTTAATAAAAAATATAAGTCAACAGTTTTTCACATGAAAAAAAATTTTTCTGAAAAATATTTTTAAAAAATTATTTTAAAAAAACTTTTAAAAATTTTTGTTACGCTATTTGTGCGTACTTAAGATTTTCAGAATAATGATTTATTAAATTTTTTCTAATTGGAGAATGAATGGGTTGAATTAATTTGGGATCAATTCTAATAATTTCAAACGCATCTGTTTTTGCAGTTAAAAGAATTTCAGCATCAGTTGTTAGATCGGAATATTTTAATTCAGGAAATCCACTTTGTTTAATTCCGAAAATATCTCCCGGTCCGCGCAGCTTCATATCCATCTCTGCAATCTTAAATCCATCAAGATATTTTACCATCGATTGCAGTCGAACAGAAGATTTATATTTTTCTAATTGTGCGGTCGATAAATATTCGAGTCGATTTGAAACATGAGATGAATAAGCTACGAGTTCATCGCCTGTAACAAGGACGCAATAGGCTTGTTTATTGCCTCTTCCCACTCTTCCTCGTAACTGATGCAACTGCGATAATCCAAAACGATGTGCATCGTTAATCAAAATAATATTTGCGTTTGGTATATCGATTCCAACTTCAATTACTGTAGTTGAAATTAATACATCAAATTGATTAGCTGCAAACAAAAACATTATCTCTTCTTTTTCTTGCCATTTCATTCTTCCATGAATCAAAGCAACTCTTAGATCTTTGAAATATGTTCCTTTTAATTTTTCATAATATTCTGTTGCTGCTTTTAATTCAATCTTCTCAGATTCCTCAACTAATGGATAAACAATAAAGCTTTGATAATTTTCTTTCGCTTTGTCGCAGATAAATTTATAAATGTCGGGAAGTTTTATTTCACTTCGCAATAATGTTTTAATTGGAATTCTATTCTTCGGCATTTCATCAATTACTGAAACATCAAGATCACCATAGAGCGTCATCGTTAGTGTTCTCGGTATTGGAGTTGCTGACATGATTATTGTATCGGGATGAATTCCTTTTCTTAAAAGTTGTGCTCGTTGTAAAACACCAAAGCGATGCTGTTCGTCAATAACGACCATACCAAGTTTTCTAAATTGAACATCGGTTTCGAGCAGTGCATGTGTTCCAATAATAATATCAGATTCTTGTAACTCAATCTCATCCAGCTTTTTATTTCTTACGGATTTTTTTTGTCCTCCCAAAAGGAGAGTAACTTTAATTTCCTTCTCCGAAAATTTTGTATGAAAATTCTTGAGCAGTGCAGAGATATTTTTTGCGTGTTGAGCTGCGAGAATTTCTGTAGGAGCCATTAATGAAACTTGATAACCACTTCCCACAGCTATTAACATTGAGATTAGCGCAACAATTGTTTTACCACTTCCAACATCTCCTTGAATCAATCGATTCATTATTTTGTCAGAGATCATATCTTTTTTGATTTCAGATAAAACTTTTAATTGTGCTTTGGTTAATTCGTAAGGAAGAGATTTTATGAAGTTGTTTATCAATTCTGTATCGACAGTAAATTTTATACCGATGTTTTTTTCTTTAAAATTATTTTTTCGAGATGCTACTAATAACTCAAGATAAAAAAGCTCTTCGTATTTCATTCTGCTTCGGGCTTCAGCGAGTAGTTCGTCACTTTCTGGAAAATGTAAATTTAAGACTGTCGTTTTTAAGTCAAGTAAATTGTTTTTTTTTATCAATTCATCATTGAGTGATTCTTTTATTTCGGATAAATAATTTTCAATAGTGCTTGAGATAATTTTTCGTAAACTAAAGTCACCCAACTGAGTTTCTTTAAGTTCTTTTGGAATTCTATAGAAAGGAATAATTTTTCCTGTGTTGAAAAAAAATTGCGATTCTTCTTGAGTGATTTTATCAAAATCGGGATGAGCTAATTGTAATTTTCCATGTCGAGAAATTGTTGGCTTGGCTGAAATCGCATAAATATCTCCATTATTAAATTTATCTTCAAAATATTTTGCACCTTGAAACCAAATCGATTCAAAA
Source organism: Chlorobiaceae bacterium (assembly GCA_013824085.1). Classification (GTDB taxonomy): domain Bacteria; phylum Bacteroidota; class Ignavibacteria; order Ignavibacteriales; family Ignavibacteriaceae; genus PNNF01. The sequence continues at coordinate 18,152 of PNNF01000004.1, forward strand.
AAACCATCGCTATCTTTGAAGTTCACAACTAAAATACTTTTTCCCTTAAACGTTCTTTTTTCTTTATCATATACTTTTCCAACTACAGTAATTTCGCCATCAAAACCATCCTGCACAAACTTAAACGCTTGGTTAGAGGTTAATAATGTTCTGCGGTCGAGATAGCGAGTAGGAAAATAGAAGAGTAAATCTTTAATAGAGCGGAGACCAATTTTTTCAAATGATGCAGCTCGTTTAGGTCCCACAGATTTTAAGAACTGAATTGAATTGTCTAATATATTTTGATTTGATGCGAGCATAAAGAGAAAAATTGTTACTATTAAATTACACGAGATAAGCGGAAGAAAAAATTATTCTGATTTCATATCGCGAGTCATCAATTCTGTTGTAGCTTTAACGGGATCTTTATCTTCAAAAAGAATTTTATAAACTTCAGTTGTAATTGGCGCTTCGATATTATGTTTTTGTGCAAGTTGCATTGAGCTTCGGCTAGTTTCAACACCTTCGGCAACAGCTTTCATCGATTTTAAAACTTCGTTCAGCTTCATACCGCTTCCAATTTTTTCTCCCACGTAACGGTTTCTACTGTGGCGACTCATACAAGTAACAATCAAATCTCCCATTCCTGAAAGTCCCGCAAAAGTTTCTGCTCTTGCACCCATAGCAATTCCCAATCGTGATATCTCTGCAATTCCACGCGTCATAATTGCTGCTTTTGTATTGTCACCAAACTTCACACCGTCAATTAGTCCTGCACCTATTGCCATTACATTCTTGAACGCACCACCAAGTTCAACTCCAAGAATATCAGTTGAAGAATAGACTCTAAAATATGATTTGATGAATGATGCTTGTACATATTTTGCAGTCTCCATACTTGAGGAAGCTGAGACAACAGCAGTGGGAACTCTTTGGGATACTTCTTCGGCGTGACTTGGTCCCGAGAGAACAGCAAGTTGATCAATATCAATTTCTTTAAAAACATCTTTCATCATTTGCGACATAGTCATCAATGATTTATTTTCAATCCCTTTGGAAACATTTGCGAAGATTGAATTTTTAATATTTGAAAATTTTACTTTCTCTAAAACGCTTCTCAAATATTGAGATGGCACTGCGGTTACGATTAAATTTTTATCAAAAGTAGCTTCTTCTAAATCATGAACTACATTAATTTCTTTTGGGATTTCTACACCGGGCAGATAAGTTTTATTCTCCCGATTTTTTATTAAATCTCTTGCAAAAAATTTTTTGTATTCCCAAAGTGTAACTTTGTGTCCATTGAAGTGAAGTAGTATCGCCAGTGTTGTTCCCCAGGCTCCTGCACCTAATACAGAAGTTTTCATATCATTTAAGTTTTAGATTTTGAAAAGCTTATCTTTTTTTCTTCACCGCTTAATATTCGTTGAATATTTTTTCGATGAGTGAAAATAACCAAAAGCGACAATAAAATTAGAAACGGAAGGAGTGTATAATAATTTGAGATCTGAGCATCAAAAACATTTTCGCGAACAACCAAAGCAAGTGGAACAGCAACTGCAGCCAAGACTGAACCAAGTGAAATATATTTTGAGAAGGTAACAACAATAACAAAAATTCCAACAGCAATTAGAATATCAACTGTTGAGATAATCAATAAAATTCCTAATGCAGTAGCAATTCCTTTTCCACCCTTAAAGCCCGCAAAGATAGTCCATATATGTCCAATAACTGCGGTGATTCCTGCAATAATTTGTATCAATGTAAAGTCATCGAAAGGAGTAATATTGTTGAAAGGAATGTTTCCGTGATGAAGTCGAGTAATAAGTACAACCGCAACAACGCCTTTTAATGCGTCAATTAAAACTACGAGAAGTCCATATTTCCAACCAATCACTCGCATTACATTAGTGCCTCCCATATTTCCGCTACCGTGCTCTCTAATATCGATTCCTTTTACAGCACGACTAACTAATAATGCAGTTGGGATTGACCCAACCAAATACGAAAGGAGAATTATAATTCCAAATAAAAACATATCTATCTTTTATTGTTTATCTTGATTGAAAATTAAAATATAAAATACTATTAACAAAATATTAAATGTCAGTCATTTATTTTTCTAATCACAAAAAACGACTTATTTAGTTTTGACCTTTTTTTTGAATCCACTAATTAACTTATCGAAAATTTTTAAATCTTCTTTAGTCGTAATCTTAAAATTTATTATTGAGCCTTCAACCAAATTTATTTTGAACCCGACTCTTTTCATTAACATCGATTCATCAGTCCCAACAAATTTATCTTTTTTTGCCGATTCCATTGCATATAAAAGTTCAGCGTATCTAAAAATTTGTGGTGTCTGAACATAGTGAATTTTTTTTCTATCAATGTAAGACTCTACTCGTTCAATACCTTCAACAAGAGTATCTCTTGCTTGAATTGCCACAAGAGAATTTCCTTTTTGTTTTGCAACGTTTATAGCTTTGCTCAGTATTGATTGTGACAAAAGTGGTCTTGCTGCATCATGAACAATTACTAAATCTTTTTTGTTCAAAGAAAGAGAAGAGAGTGCATTAAAAACAGAATCTTGTCTCTCTTTTCCTCCTTCGACAATTTTAGTAATCTTTGTGAGATTAAATTTTTTTTTGAGTTTTGTAATTGTCTCAAAATATTTGGGATTTACTGCAACAACTATGGCGTCAATCAATTTAGATTTTTGAAAAACATCAAGAGTGTAACCAATCAATTCTTTTCCATCAAATTTTACAAACTGTTTTGGAATCAAATTTCCAATTCTTTTACTTGAGCCACCCGCAGGAATAATTGCAACAACTTTCATAAATAAGCTTCTACAAAATTAACATCGCATCGCCATAGCTCAAGAATCTAAACTCTTCTTTAACGGCTTTTCTATATGCTTTCATCATAAATTCAGTATCGCCAGCAAATGCACTTACGAGCATAAGCAAAGTTGATTCTGATAAGTGGAAGTTGGTAATCAAATGATCTGCAATTTTGAAATCATACGGAGGATAAATAAATTTATCTGTCCAACCAATTTGTGGTCTGCATAATCCTTCAGCAGTAACGCTTGACTCGAGTGCACGAATAGTGGATGTTCCAACGACATAAACTTTATGTCCACCTTTAATTGCTTTATTAATTTTTTCTGATGCTTCTTTTGGAATTTCAAAAAACTCAGAGTGCATTCTATGTTTTGTCAAATCTTCAACTTCTACAGCCGCAAAAGTTCCTAATCCGATGTGAAGAATAATCGGAACAAAATCTATGCCTTTCTTTTTAATCTTCTCAATTAACTTGGGAGTAAAATGCAAGCCCGCAGTTGGTGCAGCAACAGAGCCATCTCTCTTCGCAAAAACTGTTTGATAGTCATCGCGATCTGATTCTACTGTATCTCGTTTTATGTAATATGGAAGTGGAGTTAATCCAATTTTTTCAATCGCTGCTAATACCTCAGGACGATTAAATCTTACAGTTCTACCGCGTGAGGTAGTGTTATCAATTATTTCGCACCATAACTCGTCATTAAAATAAATCTTATTTCCTATTCTTACTTTTCGTGCTGGATCAACAATAACATCCCAAATACATTCTTGTTTATTTAATTCCCTTAGAAGAAAAACTTCAATCTTTGCATTAGTTTTTTCTTTTTTTCCATAGAGTCTTGCTTGAATTACTTTTGTTTCATTCACTACTACAACATCGCCTTCTTTGAGATAAGAAGTAATGTCAGTAAATATTTTTGCCTCAACGGAATGAGTTTCGCGATTAAGCACAAGCAATTTTGATTTGTCACGTGGACTAACTGGAAATTTTGCGATCTGATGCTTTGGTAAATTATAGCTGAAATCAGTTAACTTCATATTCTAACCTTCTTTAATTATTAATATCATTTGTTTCAAAATTGAGGAAGAAGATGCAGCTTTTTTTTACTGCAAAATCTTCCTCATAAAACAACTACTTCTTCTTAGATTTTTTTTCGGATACAACAACCCTAGCAGCAGCAAGTCTTGCAATTGGAACTCTGAATGGAGAACAACTTACATAATCCATTCCAACTTTATGACAGAACTCAACTGAAGCAGGATCGCCACCGTGCTCACCACAAATTCCAACTTTCAATGATGGGTTAGTTTTTCTTCCTTTTTCAACTGCAATCTTAATCAATTCTCCAACACCTCTTTGGTCAAGTGTTTCGAAGGGATCTGCAGGCAACAATTCTTTTTCTACATAAAGCGGTAAAAACTTTCCAGCATCATCTCTTGATAATCCAAAAGCTGTCTGGGTTAAATCGTTTGTACCGAATGAGAAAAATTCTGCACGAGTTGCAATATCATCAGCTGTTATTGCAGCGCGAGGAAGTTCAATCATTGTTCCAACGAGATAAGGGAATTTTGTTTTGTGCTCAGCCATTACTTCTTTTGCAACTCTACGCACTATCTCTTCTTGCAAAATAAATTCTGAAACATCAGCAATAAGAGGAATCATGATTTCAGGTTTTACTTTGTATCCTTCTTTGATAGCTTCTACTGCAGCTTCAAATATTGCTCTTGCTTGCATCTCAGTTATTTCTGGGAATAGAATTCCTAAACGACAACCTCTGAATCCAAGCATCGGATTAAATTCATGCAATGATGCAATTTTTTCTTCTATTTTTTTTGCTGATACTTTTAAAGCATCTGCAACTTCTTGAATTTCTTTTTTTGCGTGTGGCAAAAATTCATGAAGCGGTGGATCTAAAGTTCTGATGGTTACAGGATAACCTTTCATCGCTTTAAATATTCCTTTGAAATCTTCTCTCTGTAGTGGTAATAATTCTGCGAGTGCAGCTTTTCTTTCTTCAACAGTATCAGAAAGAATCATTTTTCTCATCGATCTAATTTTGTCTTCACCAAAAAACATATGTTCAGTTCTACATAGACCAATACCTTGCGCACCGAATGCAATTGCATTTTCTGCTTGGTCAGGTTGATCAGCATTTGTTCTTAATCCAAGTTTTCTAAATTTGTCAGCCCAATTCATTAAGCTGTCATACGTTTGATAAACATCTGAATCTTTTGGGTCGAGTGTTTTTTCGATTAGCACTTGAATTACTTCAGAAGGTTTTGTATTGATTGAGCCAGCTATAACTTCACCGGTTGATCCATCAATTGAAAGATAATCTCCTTCTTTTAATTTGATATCTTTTCCTTCAACAGAAACAGTTCCTTTTGCATAATCAATTACTAATTTTCCACAACCTGCAACACAAACTTTTCCCATCTGACGAGCAACGAGAGCTGCGTGTGAAGTCATTCCGCCTCTTGCAGTTAGAATTCCTTCTGACGCATTCATTCCTTTAATATCTTCAGGAGAAGTTTCTACTCTAACAAGAATAACTTTGTCTCCTTTAGCTGCCATTTTTTCAGCATCAATTGCGGAGAGAGCAATTCTTCCAGATGCAGCACCAGGACCAGCATTCAAGCCTTTAGCCATCAGTCTGCCTTCAGCAATTGCTTTGTTTTTTTCTTTTGCATCAAAGACAGGGCGTAATAATTGATTTAATTGATTTGGATCAATTCTTAAGATTGCAGTTTCTTTATCAATTAATTTTTCTTTTACCATATCAACAGCCATTTTTATAGCTGCAAATCCAGTTCTCTTTCCAACTCTACATTGAAGCATCCACAACTTGCCTTGTTGAATTGTGAATTCAATATCCAACATATCTTTATAATGCTTCTCAAGAGTTTTTCTAAACTTATCTAATTGTTTGTAGATAACAGGACTTTGTTTTTCTAATTCTGAAATTGGTAGTGGTGTTCTTGTTCCTGCAACAACATCTTCACCTTGTGCATTGAAAAGATATTCACCATAAAAAATATTTTCGCCATTAGCAGGATCACGTGTGAACGCAACGCCTGTTCCTGAATCTTCGCCCATATTTCCAAAGACCATTGATTGAACGTTTACAGCAGTTCCCCAGCTTGCAGGAATGTTGTTCAATTTTCTATAAACAATTGCTCTTTCGTTCATCCAACTTCCAAAGACTGAGCCAACTGAACCCCACAATTGTTCTTCAGGACTTTCAGGAAAATCGTGTCCAGTTTTTTCTTTAATTGCAACTTTAAATTCTGCAACTAAATCTTTTAAGTCATCAGCAGTTAAATCTGTATCGAGAGTAATTCCTTTTTCTTCTTTTTTTCTATCCATAATTACTTCGAAAGGATCGTGCTCGTGTTTGTCTTTTGGTTTTAATCCAAGCACAACATCCCCATACATTTGCACAAATCTTCTGTAAGAGTCATAGACGAAACGAGGATTATTTGTTTTCTTAATTAAACCCGCAACAGTAACATCGTTAAGACCAAGATTAAGAATGGTGTCCATCATTCCCGGCATAGAAGCACGAGCGCCGCTTCTAACAGAGAGTAGAAGTGGATTTACGGAATCGCCAAACTTAGCTCCCATTACTTTTTCAATATTAGCAATAGCTTTTTTAACTTGTTCTTTAAGCACTTTGGGATATTTTTTCCCATTGTTATAATAGTAAGTACAAACTTCGGTTGTTATTGTGAATCCTGCGGGAACTGGTAAACCGATATTCACCATTTCTGCAAGATTAGCACCTTTGCCACCGAGGAGTGATTTCATTTCTGCTTTTCCTTCGGATTTTTGACCACCAAAGAAGTAAACATACTTTTTGTTTTTTGCATCAGCCATTTAAATTAACCTCCATAGATTTATTCTTAAAGTTATTGAACCAAAACTTTCTCATTTATTTCTTGTTCTCCGGTTCATTTAGTTTATTAATGATGAAGTCATTAAACTCTTTTTGTTCATCGAACATTAATTCGATTTTTAAGTAGTAAATATCAATATCATCCAACTCTCTTGAATATTTCAAAAATTTAACAGCGTCTTTATGCGTTGTTATTACTGATTGCGAGTTAGTTGAATAAAATTGTTTACGAATATTTTCAATATCTTCTAAGTTGTAAAATTTATGATCCCAAAAGATCAGTTTGTTTGTCGTCTCAATATTTAAGTTTTCCAAAGCTGTCATAAATGAATGTGGATTTGCAATTCCACTTGTAACCAAACTTTTTTGTCCAATAAATTCTTCGGGTGAATAGAAAGTATTTTTTTTCACGTCGATAAATCCAAGCGCTTTGTAATAAGCATTGAATATTTTTTTTCCATCAAAATATTTTTTTAATTTTTCTGGAATTTCTTTTCGTTCATAAAATTTTCTATTCAGTATTATTGCGTCAGCTCTTTTAGTTTCAGAAAATGGTTCTCTTAGATTTCCAGTTGGAAGAAGTTTTCTTCTTAAATTATTTTGCGAAATTAAAAATCGTTGGTCAAAAATTAACAAGTCGATATTTCTCGCAATCCATCTATGTTGATAAGCATCATCCAAAACAATTGAGTCGATATTTGTTTGCTGAATTAATCTTTGTGCACCTTCAACTCTATCTTCGCAAACTGCAGCGGGCACATTAATTTCCGATAACGTTTGAATAATCTCATCGCCACATTCTTCAACGCCAGCATTTATTGTAAAACCATCTGAGACGAAGAAATATCCTGTTGTGCTTCTACCATATCCTCTACTTAAAACGGCAACTTTCATTTCAAATGATCGCAAAAGTTTTATCAAATAAATTGTTGTCGGAGTTTTACCCGAGCCACCAACAGTTAAATTTCCTATCGAAATAACTTTTGCATTTACTTTTCTTGATGAAAATATTTTTACATCAAAAAGAAAATTTCTGATTTTTATCGCCAACCAGTAAATCGGAATTAATGGATAAAATAAAACTCTTAAATAATCCATTACGCTCTTTCCGATAAAGCAAATCTTGAAGCTTCATTTTGTACGCGATTTAATTCGACTTCACAATTTTCAATCATCTTAGATGTTTCTTCATAAGTTAAATTTTCATTCACATAAATCGGATCAGAAAATACTAAACGCACTTTCGAGAAAAATTTAGGGATTTCAAAACTATCCCAACTTTTATGCAACACTCGTTTTTTTTCATAAGCAACTCCAACTAAGAAGAGTGGGAGATTGCTTTTCTTTGCGGTAACAACTGCTCCCGCTTTTAATTTATATTTTGGTCCTCGCGGTCCATCAGGAGTTAAAGCAACAGAGCCTTGATTTTTCGCATAGTCAACTAAAATGCCAAGTGCCACGTCGCCATCTTTTGAGCTTGAACCACGAATGACTTTGTAATTCCAATGCCGCAAATTTTTTGCTAACAAATCGCCATCTTTGCTTTGACTTGTAAGTCCCAAAAAATTTTTATCTCTAAGAAAATACCAGACATAAAACATTGTTCCGTGCCAAAAGCCAACAACACATTTTCCATCTTTCACTACAGCCTCGAACTTATCGTTGTTAATTAATTCGAGTCGCAATGACTTACAAAGTAGATTTGATAAAAAAACGATAGATACATTTCCGACGAATCTTAGCAAAGACCGCCGAATTTCTTTAGTGTTCATTTATCTCATCACAAATAATTTTTGCTGCGTTTGAAGATGCATTTTTTGAACCAAGAATATTTTTTATTCTGCTTAGTTTTTCTTTTATTGAATTAAGTTTAGAGCCATCGCTCAATATTTCTGTTAATTTATTTTCAATCTCTTTTTGGTTTACATCGTTCTGAATTAATTCTGGAACAACCGTTTCGCCCGCAATAATATTGGGCATTCCGATGTTTTTAAGATTTATTAATTGTTTACCGATTGTGTACGTCAACCAACTTGTTCTGTAAACAATTACCATTGGAAGTTCCAGCAATGCTGCTTCAATTGTCGATGTTCCCGATTTAACAATTCCAACTTTTGAGTGTTTCATCAAGTCGTAAGTAAATCCTTTTATCACTTTATAATTTTTTTCTTCAGATAAATCTTGAATCTCTTTTTCATTAATATTTGATGCACAAGCAACTACAACTTGAAGATTAAAATTTTTCGCAACAGAGATTGCAGCTTTAATTGTTTCAGGAAATATTTTAACAATTTCTTGTTTTCTACTTCCCGCCAATAACAACAAAATCTCTTTTGCATTATCGAGCGAAAATTTTTTATAAAGATCTTCTTTGCTCAGAAAATTATAATGATTCATTCTTTCAATCAATGGATTGCCAACGAACTCTGCATCAACTCCATGTTCTTTGTATATCTTTTCTTCAAACGGAAAAACGACAATCATTTTTTTTACGAGCTTTTTTATCTTCTCAATTCTTCCGCTACCCCAAGCCCAAATTTGTGGAGAAATATAATAGATGATATTCACTCCATTTGCCTGTAACTTTTTTGCGAAGTTCAAATTGAATCCGGGATAATCAATCAACACAGCCGTTTTAATTTTTTTTTCTTCAACAATTTTTAATAAATCTTTTTGTACTTTTTTAATGAACGGAATATGTTTAACAACTTCAACGAATCCGAGAAACGACATTTTGTTTATGTGATAAATCAAATCCATTCCATTGCTTTTCATTCTATCGCCACCGATTCCACAAAAATTTATTTGTGGAGATATTTTTTTTATCTCTGCAATCAATGATGAGCCGTGCAAATCACCAGAATCCTCACCAGCAATAATTAACACTTCTTTCTTCATCAGTTACGTCAACCTTCGGAAGAACCAGAGCAAAAATAATGTTAACGTAATTATTGAGAATGCTTGCAGTGTTCTTCTCTCTGACTTAAATCCCGCCTTTAGATTAAAAGGTGGTTGAGCTACTTTTTCATTTCTGTAGCGAGTTAAGCGAGGAAAAAATCTCGGAACATTTTTTACATACTCTTCATAATCTTTTCCATAAGTTGATCGCAAATAATTTTCTTCTTCTTTAACTATGAAGTGATATTGAAGCGAGAAAAAAATTAGTCCTGTAAATTGTAAATAAGGAAAGAGCGCATTAGACATAATTCCAAAACCGAAATACATCAAAATATTTCCGAAATAAAGTGGGTTTCGCAAATGACCAAAAGGTCCGCTAATAATTAAATAAGTTCCACCGACAGTTCCCGTAGTTCTTGTTTCGCTTCCTGCCCAACTAACGCCCATCAATCTTATGTATTCACCGACAAGCGCAATAAATAAGCCTACAGCCATTGACCAAATATTTGAGTTGTGATAAAACAACATTACTAGCACAAATGGAATTGGCATGTAACTTCTATACTTAAATAATTTTGCTGAAAATGAATTCATTCTTGACCTTTTTTTATCCTTGTAAATAAACTGTTTTTCTTTTTAGTTCTGCTTGATGCCTTTTCTTTAATCTTTTTTTTGCCATTAATTCTTCTGTCTTTTTTTTCACATCGACAAAACTTTTGTATGGAGTAAAAGAGATTCTTTCGCTTTCACAAAACTTTAAGAGCGAATCTTTTGCAAAGATGTAATCACAAAATTGCGCCGGACATTTATCTGAATTTCCGTTCCCGATATAAATTGTAAAATCATCATCACTGCTTAGCGACAAGATATGATTGCGTTTGCAGTTTGCACATAAATTGCACTCTTCATCAGTGTATGGAAACGATGGAACAATTTTGCCATTAACTTCTGCCAAATGATTAGAATAAAATTTTAGGTGACTTAACTCTTCACGCTGCAAAATTTTATTTATGTAAAAACTAAAACCATCACTTAGAATTACCACATCGATCTTGTTTTCAGTTGTCATTTTTATAAATTCATGAAACGATTTGTCTATTTCAAATTCTTCAACATATTTTTCTATTTCAGAAAAACTAACGCCTTTCATTGTAGCAACTAAATCGATCCAACCTTGCAAAGCCGAAATACTTCTGTCTCTAATTTTTTCAATTATCGTTTCAACTTTTTCTCTTTCGCCATACTTTAAAAAAATATTTGCACCAACATCTTCTTTGGTTATAGTGCCGTCGAAATCAACAAATATTTTTATCGCTCTATCGCTCATTAATTTTTCGCAATCACCATTTTTTTTACTTCTACAAAATTGCCGACTTTAACTCTATAGAAATAAACTCCATCAGAAAGATCATTTGCATAAAAGATAAATGAATTTTTTCCTTGATGAGTGTCGTTAATAACTGTTCCGCTTATTTGTTCAACTCGCGAATTATAAAATTCTATTTTCACCGATTGTTTCCTCGGTAAGAAAAAAGTAATTTCTGTAGAATCAGAAAATGGATTAGGAGTATTTTGATAGACAACAATATTATCAATGTCAGGTGAAATAAAATTTACTTTAACTAAATCTGAAAATTGCTTATTGCCACTTCTATCTCTTTGAACAATACGATAATAGATTGTCCCCGATTCCTCCGGCACATCAGTAAAATTATAACTGTTCGTTCCTCTTTCAGCGCTTGACAAAAAAGTTGTAATCTCTTTCCACTCATTATTATCATCATCGTGGCTTACTAATCGTTCAAGATGATAGCGATAAATATCTTTCTCATCAATCGTCTTCCAAGAAAGTTTTACAGATGAACCTTCAACTATTGCATCAAAATCATTTATTTGTGCAGCATAAGTTTTATCTACAACTACTTTTTGACCAAAAATTCCAACAATATTTTTTCTTTTTTCTCTAAAGATTGCAATAGCTCCACCACTTAAATCGCCAATTAAATTATGATAACTTTTTTCAGAATTATTAAATGTTGCAATTGGAACACCTTTCGAGTCCCAAACAACAAGCCCATTTCTATTTAATCTTTGTGCAAGAATATTAGGTTGAGTCATTCCTACTTTTTTATCAAGCCAAGAAATTATTGCCCCACCAATTTTGTCTGCAATTATATTTTGCCCGAACTGTTCACCTTCAGTTTGTGAAATAGCAATTCCATTTTCACCCCAAAGTGATTTTCCATTTGGTCTAAATTTATTTGCAAAAATCTTTCTCTCATTTTTTTTCTGTAGAATCCAGCTTACAATTACTGTTGTATCGCTTGCGAGAACAGCTTGCACATTGCTTTGATCAGCATCAATTTTATTGACTGCTCTTCCATTTGCTTCCCACAAAACAGTCCCGCCTGCGTTGAACATCTGGTGAAAAATAGTTCTTTGCTTTACTTGATTTTTCCAAACTGCATAAAATAAATTTTTTGTAACTGGAACGATCTGATATTTTAATACATTGTTTGCAAGTCCTGAAATCAGCATTGGTGCTGAAAATAAAGCTCTTCCTGCTTTATCAATTCTTTGAGCGAGTAACAAATTATTTTTAGGTTTATGCCCAACCCAGAAAATAAATGGTTGATTATCTTCATCGGCTTTAATTGAAATTAAATTCATTGCAGAAAAAGAGGAAGTTATTTTCATTCCACCTTTTGAGAAAGCAATATTTCCATCCGCAGTAATTTTTTGATAACGAACGAAATACTCAGAAGGAATTTTTTTCTCTTTTTCAATAAACGCGATGTGAGTGTTTCCATCTTTATCCAAGACAACCGAATAACTTATAATCTCTTTCTTTCCATCACTAATTTCTATCCCTTCGTCAGACCAAAAGAAAAAACCATTACTTTTTATTTTTTGGGCTGAAAGAATTTCATTTTGCGGCGTTGCAACTGACTTCCACAAAACAACTGCAGCAGCATCAAATGAGTTTGAAATTATAGGATTAATTTTAGAAACGTTCTGACTGTTAATCCGCTTTCCATCTGCTCTTAATGTGGCATTACCATTGAAATCAAAATGTAAAAAAAAGACATCTTCCAATTGATTTGCTTTTGTATCCTGCCAGGTTAAAAATATTCCTCCCTCAGGATTCTGAACAGCTTTTAAGTTATTTGGATCAACTGTGCCAATGACAAGATTTGTATTCACTGCGGAGTTGTTGTTCCACTGTGCAAGAGTTGAAGATGAAAAAAAGAAAATAAGAGTTAACACAAAAAAATAATTTCGCAATAATTTTGTGCGTGATTCTTTTTTCTGAAAAATAGTTTTTATATAATTTGTTTTTTTATGCAACACTTCCAAGTTCCTCATTAAATCTAACGCTAACCAATTTAGATACACCTTCTTCTTCCATCGTAACTCCGTAGAGAGAATCACACGCTTCCATAGTTCGTTTGTTGTGTGTTACAACTACAAACTGAGTGTTCTTAGAAAATTCTTTTAATATTTTTGTAAAGCGATCAATATTAGCATCATCAAGTGGTGCGTCTATTTCATCAAGAATACAGAATGGGCTGGGCTTCACAAGATAAATAGCAAAGAGTAGAGCAATTGCTGTTAATGTTTTTTCACCGCCTGAAAGTAGTTCAATTGATGTTGGTCTTTTGCCTTTTGGCTTTGCTATAATTTCAATTTTTGCTTCAAGTGGATCAACGTTCTCTTCTAATCTTAAATCTGCTTCATCACCCGGATTAAAAAGAGATCTAAAAATCGTAATAAAATTTTCTCTAATTTTTTCAAATGTTTCTCTAAAGAGAGCTTCGGCAGTTGAATTAATTTCGTTGATAGTTTTAACAAGATCACGTTCCGATTCGATTAAATCATTTCGCTGTTTATTTAAAAATTCACTGCGCTGTTTTTCTTCTTCATATTCAGAATATGCTAAACTGTTTATTGGTCCAAGATTTTTAATCTGTTGTTTCAGTTGATGCACTTCTTCTTTTCGTGTTTTGAAATTGAAATTTTCAAGATCATCAAATTGTTTTAGCTCAATACTTAAGAAATAATTTTCTTGAATATTTTGTTTTAAGTTTTCAAGATTGATTCCAATCTCATTCAATTTAATTTCGAGCGAATGAATAACTTCACCGACATCTTCGCGCTGCTTTCTTAAATCGGCTTGTGTTCTTCCCAATTCACCAATTTGATTTCTAACAGCTCTATATTCTTGATCAATTTTTTCTTCTTCCGATTGAAAAGTTTTTTTCTGCTCAACTAATATTTCCAATTCGTTTTGCATCTGTTCTAAACTTGTTTTTAACAATTCGCTTTCAGATGAAGATGAAAAAATGTCCTCTTCTCTTTTTGCAATAGATCTACTTATTTGCTTTATATCTTCTTCCCATCGCAACAGAGCGTTTGCAAGATTTTTTCTTTCGCCATTCAATCTTTCAAATTCAAGATTCAATTTATTCTGTTCAGCAACCGTTTCATTAAAACGTTTTTCAATAAGCGAAACTTCTGATTCAAGCAATTCTTTCTGACTATCAAATTTTTTCTTCTCTTCAATTTGCATTTGAACTTCTACTTGAAGTCTTCCTTTTCCATCATCATACATATGTGCTTGTCGTGCGAGATCTTGAGTTTCTTGTCGCACTCTATCAAGCTCATCCATAGTTTTGGTTTTTTCATATTCAAATTGGCTAAGCTGTTTTTCCACATTTGCTAAATCGTTAAAAAGAACTCTGCCTCTTTCAGATAAACCTTTCAAATCAATTTCAGAAATATGGACTTCGAGATTTTCAATTTGCGAACGAAGTTCAGAAAGTTTTTTTTCTTTTTGAGGAATTTCTTTTTTGAGATTTTCTAAAAGTTGTTTTCTTCCAAATAATGTGTCATCTAATTTTAGTGAAGAACCGCCTTCAATAACGCCAGACTTATGAACGTAGTCGCCATTGAGTGTAGTGAAATTAAAATTTTTATATTTGTTCGACAGTAAAAATGCATCGTCAAGTGTGTTTACAATGGCTGTGTCGGAAAGGAGTTCATCAAAATAATTTTTCCACTTAACGTCAGTTGTAATTAATGAATCAGCCCAAGCCAAAAATTCTTTTTCATTCTGAAGTTGCTTTGCATTTCTCTTTTTGAAAAATGATTCTATCTTTTCAAGTATCGTTAAAGATTTTACTTTTTGAAAACCATAAATATAAAATGAAGCTTTGCCGTAATCTTTTTCTTCCAAAAGTTTGATAGCTCTTTTTACATCTTCTAAAGAACTAACAAGAATGTTGTTCAAATTATTTTTTAATGATGCTTCAATTGCAAATCGATACTTCTCTTCAGCATCTCCAAGATTAGCTAATAAATTTTTGTCTTCGCTTGTCCAACTATTGTTATCAAGCAACGCCTTTGCACCTTTTGAAAAACCTTCGAGATTATCAATCAAGTTTTGTAGAAAATATATTTTGTCTTTAATCGAATTTAACAAGCCTTTTTCTTGTAGCTCTTGCTCTTTGAGCTTAGAAACTTTAAACTCTAACGATTCCTTTTCCTTTAGTTTTTCAGAATATAAATTTTCTGATTCAGCAATTTTCTTTTCTACATCAATTTTATCTTGAGTAAGCTCTTCGATGAACGAAACAAATTTTGCGATATTGCCCGAGAGTGTTTCAATTTTTTCGTTTAGTTTTTTAATCTGATTATTTGTGCGAGCTAAACTTGCAACCAGATTTGACAGCTCATTCTCTTTATTTGAAATTTCTTTGAACTTATCAATTAAAGATTCTGAATAAATTTTTAGTTCACTCCTTTTTTCTTCGAGTAATTGTTTTCTTTCAGTTACTTGAAGAGCCGTCAATATTTTATCATTCTCTTTTTGTTCAATATTTTCCGCTAAACTTTTTACTACTTCGTTATTAGTTACAATATTTTCTTCTGTCGTTTTTAATTGAATTTTTAGTTCTTCGAGTTCAGAAGCAAATCGTTTAATATTTTGTTCGAGCGAATTTTTTCTTTCATTAGAAACAGAAATAGTTTTTTGTGCACTAAATATTTTTTCTGTTTGATGAGTAACTTCAGCTCTTTTTAGTTTGAGTTGATTTTCAAGTTTGAATAATCTATCTCTAATCTCGCTAATGATGCTTTCGTTCTTCTGAATTTCAGATTCCAAAGAAAGTTTTTTAGAAAAAGAGATTTCTTTCTCTTCTTTGAACACTTCTTTATTCTTAATAAATGAAGCAAGCTCTCGTTCAGCAAGATCAAGCTCAAGTTCTCTTAATGAAGTAGAAAGGTTGTTATATTTGTCAGCTTTTTTTGCTTGTCTTTCGAGCAAATTAACTTTCTTTTCAACTTCACTTACAATATCATTTACGCGTTCCAAAATGCTCTTTACTTCATCAAGTTTTTTTAGCGTCAATCGTCTTCTGAGTTTGTATTTATTGACTCCCGCAGCTTCTTCAAATAAAATTCTTCGTTCTTCAGTTTTGTTACTCAGAATAGTTTCAATCATTTTTAATTCAATAACTGAATAGGCATTTGCTCCCATTCCAGTATCCATAAAAAGATTTGTAATATCTTTTAATCGACATAAATTTTTATTTAAGAGATATTCACTTTCACCCGAGCGAAAAATTCTTCTTGAAATTGTAACTTCGGAATATTCTGTGGGAAGAATTTTTTTATCATTCTCGATGAACAAAGAAACTTCCGCCATTCCCATTGGCTTGCGATTTGCAGTACCGTTAAATATCACGTTCTCCATTTTATCCGATCGCAACGTGCTACTCTTTTGCTCGCCCAAACTCCACCGAAGAGCATCAACAATATTCGTCTTGCCGCAACCATTAGGACCAACAATACCTGTTAGTCCTGTATGAAATTTCACTTCAGTTTTTTGCTGAAATGATTTGAAGCCGTGTATTTCTATTTTTTTTAGATACAATTTTTAAAGCGCTTTTGTTTCTTTAAATATTTGAATTAAATAATCGATCGTTACGTACGTTGATTGAAAATAGACAAGGATTAGTCCAAGCATTGCAAAAATTATTACAAAACTATAAAAATATACTTTCTCTGAACGCACATCATAGATAACGTAAATGCCTTTGAATAGCCGATACAAAGACCAGAAGACAAAAATCAAAAGTATGAGATACAAATAAATTTCAAATAGATTTAGACTTAACAATCGATAAAGAATTATTGCGAGCGGAATTGACAACGTGAATGGTAAGAACGACCATACAACAGAAAAATATGCGTTCTTCGTGTAAACACGACTACTAACAAAAAATGATCCCGCCTTTATTAAAAGAGAGATGAATAATAATTTTACAAAAATTAAGAGCGACAAAACAATAATTGCTTGAAGCGGATTCCATGTTAGAAAACTTACTGAGTTTATTAACGCAATGTTTCCAAAAGCTAAAATATATTTTTCAAGAAAAATATTTGCTTTCAAATCATAAAGCAAACTGCTTACTAACAATGCTAATATTGCTGATATTACTACTCCCAACACTGTTGTCTGAATTCCAGAAATAATTCTTAAATCTCGAATGTCAGCAAAAAAATTATAAGGACGCAGCAGTGCACGTGAAGCATCTTCTCTAAACTTTCTTCCTGTATTAACTAAGAATCCCATCATCAATGCAAGCACTAAACCAACAACAATAAAAACCATTGGCGAGTCATCTTTCTTAACGCCAATTGGAATTGTAACTCTCTCTAATTCGTTTAACTCGGAACGAATAACTTTATATGAAATTCTATTTGTGTTTCTATCTTCACCCAAAATTCCGAGACTAACGATTCCTTCATTGCTATATCCCGACACGATGGAATTATACTCTGTTCTATAATCAAACATTGTATTTAGAAAAAATCCAGTTGAATTATTTTCTTCAGAAAATTTCATTACATCTAAAAAGAATTTTGCTTGTGCTTCTAATGTGTGCGGATTAGTATATCCCGTTGAACCGCCAAGATTAGCAATGTAGCCCGCTTCACTAATAAAAACTTTTCCTTTACCAATTTTATTTTCTGAGTTTATTATCTGCTCTGAAATATTATTTATTGGTGAGTTCAAAATTTCAATTCCATAAAAATCAAGATTTTCTATTGGAGTTAAATCAGCATTAATAAATGAAGCATATACAATTCTGTTAAAATTTTTCCTGATGTCATTTGCAATTTGCGATATGAACGAATTAGTATTGAAATCATTGGAGATAAATGATGTCCCCATTCCAATTGCTGCAATCGAAGAAAATTCTTTGTAAGAGTTTAAAAATCGCGAGACATAATTTTTTGTTCGTTGAATAAAAATATCGCTTCCCAATATTGACGAAGGAACTGATTGGAGCGGCAATTCTACAAATGCAAATAAACCAAACTCTTCACACAGTTCTAAAAAATATGGATGCGGAATTATTTTTGTAAATCTAACTGCGTTGAATCCTAACTCTTTTATCATTCTAATATCACGACGCATATTTTCATACGTCATCATACTTCCGTAATTATAATTCGAGGAGACATAAGTAACGCCACGAATTTGGAATCCTGAAGAATTTAACATCAGTGAATCTGCAGAAGAATGAAGCGAGTAAAATGAAATTGGATTTATGATTTCATCAACTAAAACGCCTTGTCTAAAAATTTGAATAGTTAAATCATATCTTGCGGGATTACTCGGCGACCACAATTGCGGATTTACATTTAATGAAAAACTGATCGCTTTGTCTTTCCCCTTTCTTACATCAACAACAACAGAGTTTGAACCGATCGTTGATAAATCTTGTCGCGAAGTTACAAATGCTTTTACTTCAAACATAGTGCCAGCGGCGACAGAATCTTGCGGAGATTGAAATTCGCGATTCTCTAAGGAACAATTAATATTAATTTTTGTATTCGTTGAAGTTCGCGAAGTCAAAGTGTTGTAGGACAAATTTGAGATATAGATGTTCGGTAAAATTTTTATATATACATCTCTAAATATTCCGCCAAAATTTTCTGGTTTCAGAAAACCATGTTTTGAGGGAATCGTGTTTTGTCCATCGAGTTCGCTATTAATCTTTATTGAAAGCGTGTTTGCGGAATTACTTTTGATTAAATCTTTCGGTAAAAAAACGGAGAAAGGGAAATCGCCGCCTGTATGCCGAAAAATTATCGAGCCGTTCAACGAAATTTCGGCTGTGTAACTTAGTGCAAGCAGATGAAGTTCAAAATTATTATTATTTAATTGCTCTGAAGTTATTTCAAATTTTTTTTCAAAAACTAACTCAGCATCTCCTTCAAAAATAGAAGGGACAAAAATTGTAGTTTTTTCCTTTTCTTCATCATCAGCTGAATAAATTTCCCATTTTCCATTCAATAAAAGAATATTTCTAACTGATGATTTTTCTAAAAACCGCAGCTGGTCTGTATTCAGAGTGTAATTGGGGAGATCTCTAACAAAAATCTGTGAAAAGCTCAATTTCAGTGAAAAGATAAAAAGAAAAATAAAAAACAGCGTTTTTCTAATAAGCGACATCAATAAATTCAAAATCCTTTAATTTTCATAAACGAATTACAAATATACGTTTTTTGAGAGGGTGAAATCAATGATAAAGTGAAGCCACGTGAGAAAATTGTTATTAATAATTTTTAATAACTCATTGTAGCCAAAGGATTTAGCAATTTTTCCTCAAAAATTTCCTAAAAACGGTTCTTATTTCGCGTTAAAT
This sequence comes from Chlorobiaceae bacterium, assembly GCA_013824085.1. Taxonomy (GTDB): domain Bacteria; phylum Bacteroidota; class Ignavibacteria; order Ignavibacteriales; family Ignavibacteriaceae; genus PNNF01. The sequence goes on from PNNF01000004.1 coordinate 37,493, forward strand.
ATTTTCTTCTTTTTTATTTGATTTCAAAATATTCATAAATAAGTTTCGCATTCACTTTCAATTATTAGAAACAGAGTTTAAATAATGCAATTTTTTGAGAACGAATCTTTTTATTATCGAGCTAATCAACTCTTTTGCGAAAACGTAAATCTCTCCGATTTAGCAACAGAAATTGAAACTCCCGTTTATATTTATAGCAAAACTTTTTTTAAGAATCGATATTTAGAATTTTCAAGAGCTTTCAGTAATCTTGACCACAAAATTTTTTATGCGGTTAAATCAAATTTTAACTTGAGCGTTATAAAAACTTTTATCGATTTAGGAAGTGGCTTGGATATCAACTCGGAAGGAGAATTTTATAGAGCACTTTTGGCGGGAGCAAAACCTGAAAATATTATTTTAACGGGACTCGGCAAAACTTATGAAGAGATAAAACTTGGAGTCGTGAATGATGTCCTGATGATTAAAGCAGAATCGTTGGACGAAATTATTTTGATAAACGAGATTGCGTCAAAGCTTGGAAAAATTGCGAACGTCGCCATTCGTGTAAATCCTGATGTTAATCCGCAAACGCATCCATACATTTCAACGGGACTATTAGAAAATAAATTTGGACTTGATGAAGAGACGGCTCTTGGAATTTATGCTGATCACAATAAATTCAAATCAATTTGCTTCACTGGAATTGACATGCACATCGGTTCGCAAATTACATCTACAGCTCCATTTGAAGATTCGGTAGAAAAACTTTCTGAAACTTTTTTTAAAGTGAAAGATTTAGGAATCGATCTTCATCATTTTGATATTGGTGGTGGATTTGGAAATCAATATCTAAACGAGAAAGTTTTTTCGATTCAGGAATTGGCAAACAAACTATTTCCACTATTTAATAAACTCAAATGCAAAATATTTTTTGAGCCGGGAAGATTTTTAACTGCAAACGGTGGAATAATTATTACAAAAGTAATTTATAACAAGTGTAACAAAACTAAAAATTTTATTGTCGTCGATTTAGGAATGAATGATCTCTTGCGACCCAGTATTTACACTGCTTATCACCACATTCAACCATTAAAAAATAATCTACACAAAGATATTGAAGCCGATATTGTTGGACCTGTTTGCGAGAGTGGCGATTTTATAGCAAAAAACAGAACGATAGAATTAGTTGGACAAGGAGAATATTTAGCGGTGATGTCAACTGGAGCTTATGGAACAGTTATGTCTTCAAACTATAATGCGCGTAGGAGACCCGCAGAAATTATGATTGAAAACGATCAATGGAAAATTGTAAGAAGTAGAGAAAGTTTTGAGCATTTAGTATTTGATGAGAAGGAGAAATTACAATAATGAAGAGAAGAAATTTTATTGCGACAACTTTTTTTTCAAGCTTAGCATTGTTAGCAACCAATAAAATCAAAGCTAATGAACGCTTTCAAATTGATGATGTAATTAAACCACCAAGGTTAAAAAGAGGTGACAAAATTGGTTTAATTGCTCCTGCTGGATTTATTACAGAAGAGCAGATGAAAAAATCGATCACAAGTTTGGAAGGTTTAGGATTTAATGTAATTCCATCTAAAAATATTTTAAATAAATTTGGATACTTGGCTGGAACAGACAAAGAGCGCGCAGATGATCTTAACGAAATGTTTGCAAATAAAAATATCGCTGGAATAGTTTGCGCCCGCGGAGGATGGGGAGCTGCTCGCATATTAAGTTTGCTTGATTATAAACTCATAAAAAATAATCCAAAAGTTTTAGTTGGTTACAGCGATATAACTTCTTTGCTCTACGCAATTTTTAGAAATACTGGATTAATAACTTTCCACGGACCTGTTGGTATTTCAACCTTCAACGAATTTAGTATAAATAATTTTAATGATGTGCTTGTTAATCCAAGCAACGAGCTAACACTTTGGAATGCTGACGAAGAAAATAGCAGCGAAGATTATGAAAGATTCGTAGTTAGAAGTGGAATTTGCAATGGTAGATTAATAGGTGGAAATTTATCAATCATGGTTTCGCTGATTGGAACTGATTACGATGTAAATCTAAAAGATGCAATTTATTTTATTGAAGATATTGGAGAAGAGCCATACAGCATTGACAGAATGTTAACGCAAATGATTCAAGCAAATAAATTTAAAGATGCTGCCGGAATAGTTTTTGGAGTCTGTTCAAAATGTATTTCAAAACCTGATGAATCGGGAATTGGAAATTCGTTTTCGATAAAAGAAATTTTAATAGATCGTTTGTACAACTTGAACATACCCGTTATTTATGGCTTTTCTTTTGGGCACATTACTAATAAATTTACTCTTCCATTTGGCGCAAAAGCCGAACTAAATGTAAACGAACAAACATTAACACTAAAAGAAAACGCAGTTACTTAAAAGGTAAACATTATATGAAAATCAAAGCATCGTTAGTTATTGTAATTATTTTTTCTTTCTTTTTTCAAGGATGTATAGTTTTTGAAAAAGTTTCATACGATATAAAATTAAAAACTCAAAACACGGGAACTGCAACAATAACTTTTTACAATTTAAAATCTGATGCGATTGGAAAGAAAGAATTTGAAGAAGATAAAGAAGCACTCTTTAACTACTTGTTAAAATCAGAAGAGTTTGTTGAGCAAATGAAACTTGAAAATAAAAATATTTCATCAAGAAAATTATTTTTATCTGCAGATAAACTAAATGGCGAAGTTATTTATGGTTTTGATAATATTAATCATGTCGAAAATATTTTGTATCAAGATGGTTTTTATTTTTTGACTGTTAATCCTACTGATAGCATCATCTCAACAAATGGAGTTGTAATGACGTCGGGAGAATTTAAGCGAATTGTTTGGGACAGTAGTTTTAGGAACTTAAAATTTGAAATGCTCTCCGATATTAAACAAATAAATTTAAGAGAGTTGGCTCCATTCTACAAAGAGAATTAATTTTTTTTGTCTGTTGAATGAAAAGAATTTTTATGAAATATTTTTTAGATAAAATCTATTCTAAAGTTTTTGTGTATTGTTTATAGAACGCCAGATTCAATCCAAGAATAAACCAGATCATTGTAATAATTTCGTGATCACCAAAATTCCATTCAGCTAAGCCCGAAACAAGAAACGTTACGAAACTTGCGAGTGCTCCCAATGCATAAGATGAAGCGAAAGGAATTTCTTTTACTGAATTATAAATTTTAATGTGAATCAAAAATATTTTAATCAGCAAGAAACTCACAACTGCGAACCCAAACAAACCAAGCGTTACAAGCAGATGGACATAATTGTTGTGCATGTGTCCAAAATTTTCTTTTAGATAATATGCTTTATATTCAGAATAAACTTTTCCTAAATCAATATCACCAACGCCAAAAACCAAGTGGTCTTTTAAAATCTTAAATCCAGTATGCCAAATATTTATTCGCTCTAAATTTGTTTCGTGATATGGATCTATCATCGATGCAATGCGATTTCTTTTGTTGAGTGAAAAATAAAATTTATCATTCTCTTTTGTTACAGACATTGGAGAAAAACCAACTGATGCAATTTTACTTAATGAATTATTCGCATCAATTTTGAAAAGATCTCCGTCAACAGTTGTAACTAAGATTTTCTCGTTTTCAAAAATCATGTTGGATGTTCCGCGAATATCAAATGAAGTCACCAGCGTCAGTTTATTATTTTTAATTTCATATTGCTGAAGTTGTTCTAAGTTTTGAAGAAAAATATTTCCATTGTAAATCCAAACAAAACCCATAGCCGTTTCAACAATTATCGAGTCTATTTTTTTTGTTGGCAATTTATCTTTCAATTGATAAAGCACTAAGCTGCGGGCATTATTATAAAAAGCGATAAGATAATTACTATCAGCATCAACGCTACTTAAATGTTTCTTTTCTCTGAAATGAAATTTATCATTTAGATTTTTTGGATTGCGAAACACAGTTAATCCGCTATCATCATCGGCAATGTAAAAAGCATCATTTCTTATCACTGAAAAAACACTTCTACCGGGAGAAGCAAACTCATCTATTTTTTTCATTCCTTCGGGAGTTTTTTCTAACAATAAAATACGCGAATCAACTAACCATAAAGCGAAGTAATTTTCTTTCCAATATTTAATTCCCGTTGCGGGAGAAGGCGTTGCGATAGATTGCAATAATTTTTCATTACTATAAATTTTTAATCCGTCTTGATAATCAGCAACAAACAACGTATCGTTTAGCAACAACACGTCATAAGCTCTTCCATCAGTTCTAAATTCTTTTACAAAATTTAGTTTACTATCAGCGAGTGAGAATGAAAATATTTTACTCTCTGTTTTTGGAAATGAAGCAGCAAGAATTATCAAACCAACAAAAGCAGTTAGCACAATCCATCTTCGTTTTATCAACAGAATAAAAAACAGACCTGCTGCTGTTCCCATCCAAGCAGCACGCGTATAGCTTGAAAGTAGTGCGAGCAACGAAATAAAAAATGCGATTAGAATTAATGTTTTAAAAATTGGTTTTGTTTTTTCATTAAGCAGAAATGCGAAAAGAAAAACTACACTGAAGCTAATCAATCCGCCCGCAGTCATTACGTATTGAAATGGTGATGGACCTCGTGCAGCCAATTGATACAAGTGCGAAACAAAATGTTCATACGCAAAAGCAATATAAAAGATGCTCGTTGTAACAGCAGCTATGATATAAACTTTAAAAAATAATTTTGCTTTTTGGGGATTGTCAACTGAAACATAAATCGTGTAAACAATTGGAATGAGCAAAAAGCGTTTTAATAAGTTATGAAAAGATTGCGCCGAATAATCTGACAATATTGAAGAGATAAGCTCCGCCAGCAAAAAGAGAATGAATGGAATTTCTAAACCAGTTTTGGAAAATTTATTTTCTTTAGAGATGATAAATCGAATTAGTATTGACAACAGAGCGCCATAATAGCCTAACTGATTCACAAAAATTGAATTCGTTAATGTGACCAGAAAAAGTACTATGAAGAATAAAATAATTTTATCAACTATCGAAATTAATTTTACCTTCTCCATAATTATTAATCTCTAAACTGAAGTTCGTATAATTTTTTATAAAGTCCTTTTTCATTCTTAAGCAGCTCTTCGTGTTTTCCCATCTGCACAATTTTTCCTTTATCCATAACAATTATTTTATCAGCATTACGAATGGTGCTCAATCTATGTGCTATCACAAATGTTGTTCTGTTTTTCATTAATCGTTCAATTGCTTCTTGCACCAACACTTCTGATTCATTATCGAGTGCAGAAGTAGCTTCATCAAAAATCATTATCTGCGGATTTTTCAATAATGCTCGCGCTATTGATAATCGTTGTCTTTGTCCACCTGAAAGTTTTAATCCTCTTTCGCCAATTAATGTATCGTAGCCATTTGGAATTTCACTAATAAAATTATGTGCGTTGGCTGTCTTTGCAGCTTCAATAATTAATTCGTCGGAACAATCATCAAGTCCATAAGCAATATTATTTTTAATTGTTTCGTTGAAAAGAATTGTTTCTTGTGTAACAATTCCCATCAAGTTTCTTAAGTCTTCTATTTTTATCTCAGTCAACTTTAGATCATCAATAAAAATGCTACCGGAAGTTGGGTCATAAAATCTTGGAATCAGATCAACGAGTGTTGATTTACCCGCACCACTTGGACCAACGAGCGCAATAATCTCTCCTTTTTTTATTTCAAAAGAGACATCATCTAAGATTGTTTCATCCGAATCATCATAATGAAAAGAGACATTCGAAAAAGTAATTTTTTCTTTTAAACTTTCAACATTTTTTGCATTAGGAACGTCTTTAATTCGTGGTTCAATGTCAATAATTTCAAAAACTCTTTCTGCTGCGGCTGATGATTCTTGAATTCTATTGTTGACGCTGCTCAGTTCTTTAACAGGAGTCATCAATTGAAAAATTGCGAATAAGAATCCTAGAAATTCGCTCGCTCTTAGTCCACCATCTTCCAGAACAATTCTTCCACCATAATAAATAATGGCTGCACCAACGATTACACTTAAAAATTCTGTTAGCGGACTTGCGGCATTTCTGATGCGAATAAGTTTTAGTGTTGTCCTAAAATATTTAAATGTTCCTTGTGCAAATTTTGTGTTCTCATATTTTTCCATACCAAATGCTTTTACAATCTTAACTCCAGAAATTGTTTCGTGTAAAAGATTTGTAATCTCACTCATTTTTTCTTGAAGAATGCCGCTCTCTTTTCGTAGCGTTAAACCAATTGTTGCAATAATAACGAGCGAAAAAGGGACTATGATTAATGCAAACAGAGTAAGCGTTGGTGAAATTGAAACTGCAATTCCAAGAAAAACTAAAATTGTAATTGGCTCTCTAATCAAATTTAAAAATACTGCTGCAACGCTTCCTTGCACAACTTGAACATCATTCACCACTCTTGAAATTAAATTCCCCGTTTTTTCATTCTTAAAAAAACTCATTGGCAATTTGTGAAGATGATTGTAAGCTTGATTTCGAAAGTCTTTAACAAAGCCTTGCTCTGCATATGCGAGGAGAAATGATTGAATGTATCCAAATAAATTTTTTAGAAAAAAAGCAAGGACAACTAAAAAACAGATTTTTATAAGTGCGTCTATTTTTGTTCCATCAAAAACAAATTCATTAAATGTTTTCGATACGGTCTCTTGTATAGATTCAAAAAATCCCGGAGAAATTGCATCGGCGATATTAGTTTCCGGTGCTGCTGTAGTTTGTTCAACTAATTTTGATTCTTGAAAAAGCGTCGAGAGTAGTGGAATAGTTAGATAGACCGATGCACCATTCATAACAGCGAACAAAATACTAAAGACAATTGAACCTGCGACATACTTTTTGTATGGCTTTATGTAAGCTAAAATTCTAAGGTAAGTTCTGTATCCTGATTTTTTCTTTTCACTCATTCGATTAAATTTTTATAGCTGTGTAAATTTGAGAAGTAAACTTACAACAAATGAAATCAATTGTGAAAAATATGTCCACAATGGACTGTAAATAAAAAGAATTAAAATTAATCCGCCATAGATTCCGAGTCCCAAATATTTTGCAGTTAATTTATTCGGAAACATATCGAACAAAATATGTGAACCGTCTAATGGTGGAATTGGAAGTAGATTAAATAAAAAAAGAAAAATGTTCAGATAGATCCCATACGTTACAACACTTAAGAGCATATTGTTCTTTGTTAGCTCAGTTGAAGTGTTCACCAGAATCACCAATACAAAAGTAAATAGAAGTGCAAGAAGGAAGTTTGAGAGAGGTCCAGCGAATGAAACGACTGCATCATCTCTATAAATATTTTTAAAATTTCTTCTGTCAACTGGAACTGGTTTTGCCCAGCCGATTAATGCAAAGCCGGAAAAAAATGACATAACGGGAACTATGATTGAACCAAATAAATCAATATGCTTAATCGGGTTGAGTGTTAATCTTCCTTCGTTCTTTGCGGTGCTGTCGCCATACTTGAAAGCTGTGAATGCATGTGCGAAATCATGAATTGCAAGCGAGACAAAAAACAATGGCAGAAAAATTAGAAACGAAATTAAACGATCTGTTACTTCTATATCCATACTTACCAACTTACTTTGATTTTATTAGTTACAAAAATTTCTTCTTTAATATGACTTTTAATTAACAAATTCAAAAATCAATTTCACACACAAAATTATTAGCTCCAATTATTTTTAGACAGAAATTATTCATCGTAATGTCTTTAGATAAATTTTCTTTTGTCATCCTCTTGGGTGATACATTTTGTGTTCTGCTTTGATGAAGTTACGATCAATGTGCGTATAAATTTGTGTTGTTGAAATACTTACATGTCCCAACATCTCTTGAACAGCTCTTAAATCAGCTCCACCTTCAAGTAGATGAGTAGCGAATGAATGCCTGAATGAATGTGGATGAATCTCTTTTTTTATTTTTGCTAAAGCCGAATAATTTTTAATGATTTTCCAAATTCCCATACGCGAAAGTTTTGTTCCACGATTGTTGAGAAAAATATAATTTAAACTTTTTCCTTTTTTCTCAATCAAGACTCTACTTTCGGTAAGATATTTTTTTATCCATTCTTTTGCACTAGAACCAATTGGAACGATTCTTTCTTTAGAGCCTTTTCCTAAAACTTTGATTGCATCGTCATCCAAATAAATATCTGAGATTTTAATATTAATTAATTCAGAGACTCTCAAACCGCAAGCGTAAAGCGTTTCAACAATAGCACGATCACGCAGACCAAGTTTATTTGTTGTGTCAATCATTGAGAGCATTTTATCAATCTCAGCAACACTAAGTACTTCGGGTAATTTTCGCGATAACTTTGGCGCTGAAATTTTTTCGATTGGATTTTTTTTTATGTATCCAGAAAGAAAAAGAAAATTAAAAAATCCTTTTAGTGAAGAATGATAACGAGCAGTAGATTTTTCTATCAAACCAATTTCAATTAAAAACTTAAAAAATTTTCCGAGATGTCTATGGTTAATTTCAGAAAGGTCTTCAATTTCATTCTCAATAAAACTAAGAAATTTTTCAATATCATTTTTGTATGATGCAATTGTGTTCTTTGACAAATTGCGTTCGAACTTAAGAATTGCAAGATATTCTTTTAAGAAGACTTCAAAAAACTTCAATCTTTCTTTTCCAACTCTTCTTGTTTTGGATAACGAATTCGCTTATGATATTGAGCCATTAAGTTTGTGATAAAAACTTTTTTAATTTTAGTCAAGTCTTTTAAAGTTAGTGGTGACTCATCGAGTTGACCATCTGAAATTTTTGCATCTATCAAATTGTTCACAAGATTTTCAATTTTTTCTGGATCTTGATCTTTGATAGAACGAACTGCTGGCTCGCATGAATCAGCAAGCATCACTATCGCTGTCTCTTTTGAATTTGGTTTTGGTCCCGGATATCTGTATTCATCAATATCAACATTTTCTTCGCCGTAAAGTTTTTTAGCCTTTTCATAAAAAAATGTAATCGCAGAAGTTCCGTGATGCATCGGAATAAATTCTAAAATCTCTTTTGGGAGTTTATTGTCTTCACCTAATTTTATTCCTTGACTAACATGTTCAACAATAAATTTTACACTTTCTTCTGGATTAAGTTCTTCATGTAAATTTTTTATGTTCAACTGATTTTCTACAAAAAATTGTGGAGCAGCAATTTTTCCAATGTCGTGATAATATGCACCAACTCTCGCTAAAAGCGGATTAGCATTAATCGATTCGGCAGCACCCTCAGCCATTGTACCCATAATTAACGAATGATTGAACGAGCCAGGAGCCTGTGCTGACAACTCTCTCATCAATGGACGATCAAAATTTGAAAGCTCCAATAAAGTTAAATCTGTGGTAATCTTAAAAATTCTTTCAAAGAAAATTAGCAAACCATAAGTAAGCACGGGACTAATTAATGCGCTTGTTGCAGCAAATCCTAATTCAAACAAAATTGTTTTGAATGGATCGAACCGCTCTAATCCAAATGCTAAAAGAGTAACTGTATAACCAAAGAAAATAAAAAAGAATGATCTGAAAATTTGAGTTCGATTTTTAATATCACGAACAGTATAAACAGAGAACGCACCTGCGACAACATTCATTACAACGAATGAATAATCATTCCCACGAATTGCTCCACAAATTAACGCTACAATTACTGTAGTGTAAAATCCGATTCGTGAATCGAAAATTATTGTTATTAACATTGAGACGGTTGGAATAAAAATTAATAATTTTATCGCGTCATCTACTGTAATAAAATTTACAAAAAATGTAACGAAAGAGATCCAAACTATTAGTATTGCAAAGAGAAGAATTTTTGTGTTGTCTTCATATATTTTTTTTCTAAAAAGATATATATAGATACTAAGCAGTGATAACAAGGCGAAGATATGAAAAAACTTTCCCACCATTTGCAGAAACAAACTGAAAGCTCCTGCTTGTTCACCCTTCGCAATTCTGTATGAATCAATTTTTAATTTTGTTTCTGAAGTGATTCGATCATGCTTTGCAACTATTCGTTCATTCTCATTTACTATCCCTGAATATTTTGAAACTTTTTTTTCTGCTATAGAAGTTTCTTGTGCAGTAAGTTCAGCGCTATAAAAAATATTTGGACGCAAGAAATGTTTAACAAATTCTTTTAAAACTAAAGTTTTTTCTGTAGAGATTGGGAGTCGTTGAATGAGTTGCAAAACCGAACTATCGGGAATACTTTTATCAATGAATTGGCTTGTCGGCTCAATCATATCAATGTTGCCCTTGCGTATTGCAATGCTATCTTTATTTATGCTTTCAAGAGGTTGATCGAGAATTCCGATTCGATACAATTCACTAACGACATATTCAGCTTCTTTTAAGAAAATGTTATCTAGGTTCGCACTAAAAATATTTTTTATCGCAATGTATGAATTCATCGAAAGGAATGTTGGGTTCTCAATTTCATTTCTTGGTAAGCTGGCATCACGATTAAACAACTCAACTAAAAAATCTCCATAACTTTTCAGTGAATCGATGCTGACCAATTCTATCTGATAATCTTTAGCAAAAATTGGGAAGATTGCATCTTTTGCAAAATCAATTTCTCGATTATATTCTAATTGATTTTTAATTATCGGAAAACTAAATGGTGCTATCAAATCTTGTTGAACCCAAATAGTTCCAACATTTATTTCCGAATCTAATAATTCTCCTTTGGGAAACATGAACACAATTAGAATAGTTGAAATCAGAAGAATAGTGATTTTCATTCTTCTGCTATTCTTTAGAAAATTATTTCCGTTTTTATCATTCATTAAGTAATTTATTTCTTTCGAGCTTAACAAGGTTTAAGTAAATAAACAAAACTGCAAAACTAGCAATCACAATGTAAACAAATCCAATTTTTACCTCTCCGAAGATAATACTTCCTATTCCAAATAACATTGAATAAACGAGTATGACTCCAAGAATCCAATTTAAGAACATCGGGAAAAACGCTGTCTCAGCTTTAACGTCTGGAAGTTTATCGGATATTTTTTTCCATAACAGACCGCCCGGATAAACTTTTCTATAAAAAGAAATAAGAACATTTTCATCTGTTGGTTTAGTTAAGAATGTTACAGTTAGCCAAACAATAGTTGTAGCACCAACTAAATAAAAAAGTGAATGCGGAAAAATAATTCCATAATACTTTACAATTGGAAGGAGAATAAATGGAGTAATGGTTGCAGATATTTCAGACCACGCGTTGATGCGCCACCAGAACCAACGCAGTATCAATACTAATCCTAAGCCCGCACCACACTCGAGAAGAAATTCCCAAGCACCAGAAATTCTTGTTATGAATGTTGTTACAATTATTGAAATTAACATAAGCAGAATTGTGGCTACTCGCGAAATTTTTACATAATGTTTTTCAGACTCAGACTTATTTATAAATCGTTTATAAAAATCATTGATGATATATGATGTTCCCCAATTTAAGTGAGTTGCAATAGTGCTCATATAAGCAGCGAAAAAAGCCGCTACCATCAAGCCTTTAAGTCCCATTGGTAAAAAATCATTCATCGCATAAATATATCCCATCCCTTTTTTGTCAGCAGATAATTCGGGATAAAGAATTAGCGAAGCAATCGCCACTAAAATCCAAGGCCAAGGACGAAGTGCATAATGAGCAATCTGAAAAAATAGAGTAGCTAGGAGAGCGTGTTTTTCATCTTTAGCAGACATCATTCTTTGTGCAACATAACCGCCACCGCCGGGCTCTGCACCGGGATACCAACTCGCCCACCACTGTATTCCCAAATATGCAAAGAATGAAACGAACGTTAATGCAAGTGCACCACCCGCTGAAACTTCATCAGTAATTATCGGAAAAAAATTAAAAACAAAGTCAGGAAGTTTTTCTTGCATTCCATCTATTCCACCAACTTCAGGAGAGTTGACAACAAGTATTGCAAGAATGATGCAGCCCGTCATTGCAAGCACAAATTGAAATGCATCAGTAACAACAACTCCCCACAAACCCGAAATTGCCGAATAGATTGCAACTAAAAACATACAACCAAAAACATAAAAATAAACTGTCGCTTCAGGAATCCCAAACATTCCAATTAACACGTTCATCATTGCTTTATTGACCCAGCCCATAATAATAACGTTAATAAAGATGCCGAGATACAAAGCGCGGAAACCTCTTAAAAATTTTGCGGGTTTACCTGAGTATCGAATTTCAGCAAACTCAACTTCAGTCATAATGCCAGCTCTTCTCCAAAGCTTAGCAAAGAAAAAAACTGTGAGCATTCCACCAAAAACAAAATTCCACCAGATCCAATTTCCGGAGATGCCATGTTTTGCTACGAGTTCTGTTACTGCTAATGGTGTGTCAGCTGCAAATGTTGTTGCGACCATTGATAATCCTGCGAGATACCAAGGTAAATTTCTTCCTGAGAGAAAAAATTCTTCCGTCCCCTTTGATGCTCTTTTTGTATAGTAAAGAGCAATCATTATGCTTATCACGAAATAAAGTGCAATGATAGAGTAATCTAAAAAATACAAATTGTCCTCATATTCTGTTATGAGATAAGACTAATTTTTTTTCACTAATCGGCTCAATAAAAATCCGATTAGTAGAGTTGTTGTAACACCGATTAATATGAACCAAGTCCACGCAACTATTTTAAGTGAGATGACAGTAATCATAACAAAAATTCCACCGATGAATCCTGCGAGAGCATCTTCTTGAGTTGCTTTTTTATTTAAAATGCCGAGCAGAAAAGTTCCCAACAATCCACCATAAGTAAATGAAGCAATACTGAGTGCAATCTCAACAACGGCTTTGGAAGAGTTCATGAAAAACATTGCAGAAAAAATTAATAACACCGCCCAAAAAATTGTTGTCAATCGCGAATATTTTAAAATTGTTTTTTCATCATAATTTTTTTTCGACAGCGGAATGAACAGATCCATAATTGTTGAGGAAGATAAAGAACTGATAGAGCCCGCCAACGTTGACATTGCTGCTGCAAATAAGCCAGCGATAATAATTCCTGTTACCCCAATCGGCAATTCGTTGATAATAAAGAGAGGAAAAATTTCATCTGATCGAAAATCAGTTTTTCCATAATACGCATAAAGTAGTAATCCGATTATCAAGAAGATTGCGAATTGAAAAATTATGATTACGCCTGATCCAATAATTGCTTTTCTTCCTGCCTTCAAATCTTTTGTAGCAAGCAGTCGCTGAACAATAAGTTGATCCGTTCCGTGAGATGCCATTGATAAGAATGCGCCTCCGATCAATCCACTTAAGAGCGTGTAAGGTTGAGAAAAGAAATTTGAGATTCCATCTTGAAAACCGAAATTAATTATTTCTAATTTATTTTCTGTTTCTGAAATTCGCGCTAATGAAGCTAATCCATCGGGAATAAGATTAATCAAAAATATTCCTGCGATAATTGCTCCACCGAGATAAATAAACATCTGAACAGCATCGACCCAAATAATTCCTTTAACTCCGCCACTGTATGTGTAAAGCAGAGTGAAGGCTGCAACAATTAAAATTGCGTAAGTGTAATCGATATCCAACATCAGCTTCAATGGAATTGCGGTTGCGAATAGTCTGACTCCATCTGCAGCGAGTCGTGTAAAAATAAAAACTACAGAAGCGAATGACCTCGTCTTTTTTCCAAATCTATTTTCGAGGTATGAATATGCAGTTGATAGTTCTCCCTTGAAATATAAAGGAAGAAAAAAATATGCTACGAATATTCTTCCAATTAAATATCCAACAGTAAGCTGAAGAAAATTTAAGTTTGTAAGATATGCAAGTCCGGGAATTGAGATGAAAGTGAGAGTGCTTGTTTCTGCGGCAACAATAGAAAAACAGACAACATACCAAGGGACTTTAGTAGATCCTAAAAAATAATCTTTTACATTCGTCTGTTTTCCACCTTGATAAAAACCCCACAATGCAATTAGGATTAAGTAAGCTAAAATAATTACATAATCAATTGCTCTCTGTTCCACGACAGATTTTACTCTTCGCTAATTTCTTTGATTGCGGCGTCAACTGTGTCGCATAATGACAATACTCTGTGAAGTTGAGTAATTTTTATAAGTTGTAATATTTTTTCTGACGGTGCCACAATTTTCAGAATACCATCATTCTGTCCGATTAACCGATTGGCTACGAGTAGCGTACTTAATCCTGTTGAATCGCAGCTTTCAACTCCAGTTAGATCAACAATAAGTTTTAAAGCATCATCAGCTTTTACAAGCAGCGTGAATTCAGCTTTAACTAAGCCGGAAATGTTGGCATCAAGTTTAAGTTCATTTAACTTAAAGATTGTGATGTCGTCGATATGTTTGATTTCAAAATTCATAATAATTAAAACATTTTTAAACAATTTAAGAAATTTTTATATGATTTTTCAGAATCATTCGCTTCGGAATGAAATTGAAAATCATAAAACCAAGTTACTCTTTTTGAAGTAAACCCAATTTTTATATGCGAATTTATCATTAATGCAGAACCTAAACTAAAAGTATTTTCTTCGCGATTAAGATCAATGATAGCATCGAACGAATCTATTTTGAATTTATTTAGAAATTCTTTTTTTGGTAATCCCAAAAAATTTTTATCCACTTCAAAATATTCTTCATACCTGATATAATTTTTTGAAATTATCGATGATGCGATGACACTATTTATAAGCATCAAAACTTTTTTTTCAGAATGATCCAAATAATTTATTATCGCTAAACTATTTTTTGCATCTACTTCAGATTCAGGAAGTATTACTAAAAAAGATTTTAATTTTTTTAATTCATTCACAAAATTTTTCTTTTCATTCTCCCTTTTGTAGAAGAATTGTAGATACTTGAATGCTAAAAATTTTTTTATTTCTTTTAACATATTTATATTTTTTTTAAGTGTGTAATAAATTCAGACTCGTTCAATATTTTTACACCTAATGATTGCGCCTTTGCTAACTTAGAGCCCGCAGCTTCGCCTGCAATTAGATAGTCGGTATTTTTACTTACACTTGAAGAAATTTTTCCTCCTAAAGAATTTATTTTTTCGCCCGCCTCTTCTCTTGTCATTGTCTCAAGCGAACCAGTGAGCACAAAAGATTTCCCTTTGAAAAAATTATCTTCTACCAAAATTTTTTTTGCTGAAAAATTTAGACCAAATGATTTCAATTCTTCAATTAACTTTTTGTTGTTTTCATCTGAAAAATATTTTATCACACTTTTGCTAATGCTTGGACCAATTTCATGAATTTCTAATATTTTTTCTTCTGTCGCTTTAGATAACTCATCAATCGAACTAAAATTTTCTGTAAGATTTTTTGAGACTGTCGCACCAACGTATCTTATTCCCAATGCAAATAAAACTTTCGAGAAGGGCTGAGCTTTACTTTTTTCTATCGCTTCCAAAAGATTATCAATACTTTTTTTACCGAGTCTTTCAATCTTAATTAATTCATTTTTGAAATTTTTTAACTTATAAATATCAGCAACTGTTTTTAGATAATTGTGCGATACAAATAAATCGATTAGCGATTCACCCAATCCTTCAATATCCATAGAACCACGTGATGCAAAGTGTTCTAATCTTCCTCTAATTTGTGCGGGACACTCAAAATTATCACAATAAAAAGCAACTTCATTTTCAGGTTGAAAAAGTTTTGTTCCACATTCTGGACAAGCTAAAGGAGCTTCATACTCTTTAGATTTTTTTTCTCGCTCTTCAGCAACTACTGAAATAATTTTAGGAATTACATCTCCACCTTTTTCAATTACAACTTTATCTCCTTCGCGAATATCTTTTCTTTTTATCTCATCGAAGTTGTGAAGTGTTGCACGACTGATAGTAGAGCCTGCAAGAAAAACGGGTTCGAGTTCTGCAACAGGACTAACCGCTCCTGTTCTTCCAACTTGCCACGTAATTTTATTTAGTTTCGTAACTGATTGTTTTGCTTTAAACTTAAATGCTGTTGCCCATCTCGGCGACTTTGCAATTGTTCCAAGAATATTTTGTTGCTTTATCGAATTAACTTTTATTACTACGCCATCAACTTCAAATGGAAGCGATTCTCTTTTCCTTTCAAACTCTTTACATATTTCAATTACTTCGTTAATGCTCTTACAAACTTTATAATCTTGATTCACTCTGAACCCAAGCAATCTCAACAACTCCAAATTTTCGCTATGAGTATTGAATTGCGCTTGTCTGCTTAAGAGTGAGTAAAGAAATAATTTCAATGGTCGTTGTGCAACCACTTGTGAGTCTTGAAGTTTCATCGTTCCTGCTGCAGAGTTGCGTGGATTTGCAAAAAGTTTTTCGCCTTCAATTTCTCTTTGCTGATTCAATTTTTTAAAATCTTCTATTTCAATATAGACTTCGCCACGCACTTCAAAATTTGTTAAGTCGTAATTGTTGTTGCTAAGTTTATTAATCTGCAAAGGGACGGACTTGATTGTTTTAATATTTTGAGTAACTGTTTCGCCCGTTATTCCATCGCCTCTTGTAGCTGCAACTTGTAAGTTTCCATTTAGATAAGTAAGGCTAACTGATGCTCCATCAATTTTATACTCAACAACATATTCAATTTTTTCATCAGCAGACAAATTATCTTTAACTCGTCGATCAAAATCATAAAGCTCTTCTTCGCTGTAAGTATTCGAGAGACTCAACATTTGGAATTGATGCTGATGCGAAGGAAAGTTTTTTGTTAAGTCTTTTCCAACTCGCTGTGTTGGAGAAAAATCAGTTATTAAGTGAGGATTTTCAAATTCAAGTTTTTCGAGTTCTTTGAAGAGGAGATCATATTGATAATCACTAATTGTCGGGTCATTTAAAACATAGTAACTATAATCATGTTTAATGATTTCATCACGAAGCTGATTA
The DNA here is from genome assembly GCA_013824085.1 of Chlorobiaceae bacterium. GTDB lineage: Bacteria > Bacteroidota > Ignavibacteria > Ignavibacteriales > Ignavibacteriaceae > PNNF01. Next base: position 54,412 of record PNNF01000004.1, read on the forward strand.
ATTCTATTTTCAACAGAGTCGAACACTTTTTTACCTAATCCTATTTGTATCGATTGCTACACGCTGTGGAGTAATATTTTTTACTCCTGATGAATCAACAAAAAGTAGAACGCGTCCACCTCGTCCACGGTCATACTCAATGGTTGAGCCGTTCAATGTAATCTCAACGCTCGCTGCTTTCCCAATAGTTAAAGTAAAATTAGTTTTTGCTTTTAGGTCAATACTCTGATTAATTCTCAAATAATATTCTTTTGTTATTGAATCATCAATCTTGACTGAAATCCATGAAGAGTCACGAGTTTTTATATTTAACATCAAACTGTCAGTAGTAGAAGCTTGTTCAACAAACCTCTCTTTGGTTTCCTGAATCACTTCTTCAAATGGTCTTTCGGTAATTATTTGGTCTGAGCTTCCCTTAAAAAATATTAAGTAAATGACTAACAAAAACAAAATGCTTCCGCCTATAGAAAAATAGATGATTTTATTTTTATTAATCTTTTCTGAAGTTGGTTTGTCATCAATTGGTGAATATTCTTTTCTAACAGTTGCGTGATTAATTACAGGTGATTGAGGCAATGCTTCTTTAATAACTTGGGGGGCTTTGGATTCATCCTCAAAAGTTTTTCCATGTTTTGAAGCTTCATATTTTTTTAATATGATTTTTTCATCCAACTCAAGAACACGCGCAATTTCTTTGAGATAAGCTTTTATGTAAAGATCTGGGAGGAAAGTAAAATTTCCATTTTCAAAATTTTCTAAAAACTTTTTATCTATTTTAATTCTTGAAGCAATCGACTCATGAGTAAATTGTAAATTTTCTCGAGCTTCTTTTATTTCTTGTGCGAGTTTATCGAACATGATTTATCTTTTTTGATTAGGAAAATAATTTTTATTTTACTCTTAACAAACGTGCTGCAAAAGCACCATCCATTTTATGAATGTGAGGCAAAGTTTGCACACACCCATTTTCGTCCACAACATCTTTCGAAACAAATTCCGAAGCATTTTGAATTATGAAGTTCTCATTCGTTTTCAAAAAACTCTCAATCACTTCAAAATTTTCTTCTGGCTCTGTAGTGCAAGTACTATAAACTATTACTCCATCTTTCTTAACGAGTGTTGCTGCTTTATTCAACAAATTAAGTTGCAATATATTTGACTTTCTAATATCAAGCAGTTCTTTCTTCCATTTAATATCTGGTTTTTTAGATATTGTTCCTAATCCTGTACAAGGAACGTCAGCAATTATTCTATCAAACAGATCAGAATTTTCATAAGCGTGTGCATCTACATTAATTGCGTTCACACAAGTTATTCCTAAACGCTCCATCGCTTTTGTTACTTGATTTGTTCTCGATTCAAATTTATCGATCGCAATTATTTCTCCGTCGTTCTGAATCATATCAGCAATGAAAGAAGATTTACCACCTGGTGCTGCACATAAATCTAAAATTCTTTCCCCTTTCTGAGGAGCCAATAACTTGCATGAGAACCCTGTGCTCTCATCTTGAATATTAAAATATCCTTCAGTAAAATATTTCCACGAAGTGATATTCGATAACGTCTTCAGCTTAAAAAATTCGGGGAGATAAGTTCCCGCGCTATATTTTAGATCAACCGAATTGAGTAGATCTTGAAATTCAGTCAGACTGACTTTTAATAAATTTGGTCGCAGTGTTAAGAGCGGTCTTTCATTGTTGGCGGCTAAAAGTAATTCAACCTGCTCTCTTCCAAATCGATTCAACCATCTTTTCACCAACCAAGATGGATGCGAATAAAAAGTAGAGAGATAACTAAGCAATTCATTTTCTGGATTAGGAAAGCGCAGATTTTTTTCGTTATTAGTTTTTATAATATTTCTTAAGACGGCATTTGTAATATCAGCAAATTTTTGTCCATGAAGTTTTTTTACAAATTCCACCGCTTCATTTACAGCTGCATACTCGGGGACTTTATCGAGAAAAAGAATTTGATAAAGCGCAACACGAAGAGCATTTTTCAGCAGCGGTAACGCTTTAGAAAATTGTCCTTTATAAAAGCCTGCAAGAATCCAATCTAATCTTCCCATCCATCTAACAACGCCATGAACAATTTCGTAAAGCAAAGCTTTGTCTTGTCCGCTTAATTCTGAATTACGCATTTCGTTATCCAGAAGTTTTTCGAGATAAGCATCGGTGCGTTCAACGCGGTTAAGAATTTTTACAGCTAAGCCGCGCACCCCAGTGTGTATATCGTGAATTTTGTGTTCTTCAATTGATGACATAATAAATCAATAAGGGTAGCCCCTTTTTCTTCTTTCTTTTTGTGTTATTTCAAAAACTTTTCTAAACTGTTCAATTTCCCCTTCAGACATATTTTTACTTCTTCTTCTCAAAACTCTTTGTGCTGTTTCAATTCCACGTTCAATATCGTAAGTAGTAACACCATCATTGCCGCCCCAAGAGAAGGAAGGAATATATTTGGGAGGAAATCCTGCGCCAAAAATATTGCAAGAAAAACCCACAACTGTTCCTGTGTTGAACATTGTGTTTATTGCTGCCTTTGAATGGTCTGCCATCATCAATCCAAGAAATTGACAACCCGTTTCTAACTGTTCACCATTCACATAAACTTTTACAGTTCCATAATTATTTTTTAGATCGCTGCAATTTGTATCCGCACCAATGTTAACCCAACTTCCAATATACGAATGCCCCAAAAATCCTGCGTGCTGTTTGTTGGAGTAAGAATGGATTATCGATTTTTCAATCTCTCCACCAACTTTACAAATTTTCCCAACTGTTACGCCATCATACAGTCTTGCGAATGTTTTTACTTGGCTTCCTTTCCCAACATAGACTGGACCTTCAATAACAGCGTTCGGAAAAATTACTGCATTATCGTCAATAAATATTGGTCCAAGTGACGCATCTAAAACCACACCCGGCTTAACTACAGCAGTTGGAGCTATTGTTATATTATTCTCTTCGATGAAATGAACACCAGGATAGATTGTGCCTGAAATTGGATTTGCAACAGTTTGCAATAAAATATTTTTTAGATAAGCAATGTCTTTTGTTAAGTGATCATGATTATTGTTTATCAAATCCCAAACATAATTCATCAATTGAACGTCAGTACTTTCGATTTGCAAATCATCAAACAGTGTTTGAGAAAAAACATTTTTTAAGTTTTGTTTTATCAGATCTAATTTTTTTCCTGAAACTCTTGCGGCTACAATTGCATTTCCGTTCATATAAACTTTATTAGTCTTGTCTTGAATCGGAATTTTTTTTGCTAAATTTTCGTCAGCTAATATTCTGCCATTCAAAAAAAGACAATCGTTGTCATCAATTTGATTTACGGGAGTGTTTGGAAATTTCGACTTGATAAAATTTTCAAGATAATCTCTTGCTTGAAGAGAATAAGGAATTCCATTGTAAGAGCGGATTATTTTTTCTTTTAGCGTAGTTGCGCCGCAGACCAATTCATAAGCAGGTCTGGAATAAACCAAAGGTTCAAATTTTTCAAAATAAGTATCCTCAAAAACACAAATTTGCAAGTGGCACCCTTTTAAAATAATTGCAAGACTAAAATAAGTTAATTAAAACAAAAAAAGCTATTCATAATCGAATAGCTTTTAAAAATTAACCGAAAACGTAAAATTAGTTCGCAGAACCTTTTGCGTATTTCTTTCTGAATTTCTCTACTCGACCAGCGGTATCTAAGAATTTTTGTTTACCTGTGAAGAATGGGTGTGACCCACTTGAAATTTCTAATCTGATTAAAGGATAAGATTTACCATCTTCCCATTCAATAGTTTCGCTTGCTTTGATTGTTGATTTTGTTAAAATCGCAAAATCACAAGAAAAATCTTTGAAGACCACAGGTCTATAATTTGGATGAATTCCTTTTTTCATTTTCTACTTACTCTTTCCATTAAAATTAAGATTACAAATATATCCACTGAATATTGAATTTCCAATAATTTGTTCGGGTGATTTTCGCATTTGGGTTTGTTTCAGAAAACTCATCAATTGCTATCCCAAAAATTCTACGCTATTTCCTGAACTGTAAAAGGCAAAGTTATAAAAATAATAGTCACCCTAACGTAAAATTGTCCAATTTTTCTTTTTGTAAGAATTCTTGATAAAAAAATAGAGAGACGCAATTAGTTAGTTCTTTAAAAACCAATTTTAAAAACTGTACTTGCCTCGATTAAATTAGACGATATCAATTAAACTCTCTGTTATTATATTCAATCTCAACAAGATTAAATTTTCCGTATATAAATTTTCCGCTCGACTTTCCCCATATCGCTTCACCATATGTTGCAACTTTTCTTCCGTTAAAATCTTTATAGTTGCTAATTGGAGTTGACCATCTAAAATTTTTATAAACTTTTCCATCTGCTGATTCATATCTATCATCAGAAACAAAATTTACCAATTCATCTTTTTCATTAAAGTACAGAGTTGCAGTAATTGAATTTCCTTCATTTGTAAATTTTGCTTTTACAGTTAGCGAGTCAATTGTTTCCCATTCGATGTTTTTATCAATTAAGGAAGCAGGAGCCATAAGACACATATCATTAAACATCGTAACTGTTTCCCCTTTGTTCATTTCAGGACCTTTAGCATCAACAACTTGAAATAGAGATGCAACCTTAATCTGCATTGTTGCATTTGGTCCAACGTAAAGATGTAAGCCTTCGAATGGAAGAAGAAACAATTTTGATTTAATAAAAAATGCTCTGGTTGGTTGATCAAAAAAATTATACTGAATTGAATTAAAATCCAAAAAATCAGAATCAGGATTTGTTTTAATCTCTCCTTTAAAAACTGCTTTAATATTTTGTGGTTTTTCTTTTCCTATTGCTCCACTATATCTTAGATATTTTTGAACCGCTAACGGAAGATGTTTTATCTCTTCTTCGTTCAATATTGACGGTGTGAAAAATCTTTCCAAGCCCTTCACAACTTCAGCTTTAAATAAATTTTGATAACTTGAGGGGAGATTTCCTGCGAAGGTTACAACGATTGGAAAGAGCAAAATTAAATTGAGTAGAGTTCCAAATTTTGCTACGTTCCAAGAAAGGATAATAAGAATTTGCGAAATAATAATTGCAGCGAAGCCAAAGTACACCCAGAAATTTTTTCCAAACAAAAAAAGAAGTGCAGTTGTTAAAAAAAGAAAAGTCGATAACAACCAGAATTTACCAGCGAGCTTGGAAATATTTTGAGTCAACTGACTAACTTCTGCCAAGTTGTAAGCTTTAACAAAACCTAACAGATGAATTAGTCCGTGGATAATAATCAATGCTAAGAAGAAATATTTCATTTTTTATTCTCCAAATTATTTTTCTTTACTCACCAATTATCTATACGACGCCTTTTCAATATCTTTTAATGTTGTAATTTTTTTTGGTGGGTCAAGAAATTTATCTAAAAATTTATAAATCTTAATTCTAATTTCTCTTCCAATTTTATGATCCATTCTGTCAAACGAATGTCCGCCCGGAATATCTTGAAAAATTTCATACTCAAACTTTTTTCCTTCTACTTTCAATGATTTTATTAGATGCTCAACTTCCAGTACATTTACATCTTCGTCGTTTGTGTTTGTGTGAATGAGTAGCGGAGTTTTTAATCTATGAGCATTCCAAGCGGCGGAGCGTTTTCTATATTCTTCAACATTTTGATCGGCAGTTTTTCCGATATGATAATCAGCTGAAAATAAATCGCGGTAGCTATCATCTTTGTATCCCATTCTTGCAACAAGATCGCTTACTGGAACTCCCGCAAAAGCAACTTTATATTTGTCGGGGTGATCAAAAACATTAAACAACGCTATCATTCCACCGTGACTCCAGCCAATGATTCCAACTCTATCTGGATCAACAAAATCATAATTGTCAAGCATGTATTGGCGACTGGCGTTAGCATCTTCATTTTCAAGTCCACCGTAGTCAATCAATTTATAATGCCGCTCGCCATAACCAGTGCTGCCACGATACTCAGGTGCAACAACGATATATTGCTGATACATCAACTCTCTGATGATGTGTGTGTAATATGTTGTAAAATCAGCGTGAACTCCACCATGCGGCAGAACTATCAGCGGATATTTTTTATTAAAGTCAATTCCTTTGGGAATGAAAACGTAAGACCAAAATTTTACGGGATTGCCTGCGCCTTGTGCAGTTGGATTTTTTTCTTTGGCGGGTGGTGGACCAGTTTTAAAAACTTTATCAACGAATGCGACATCTCCAACACGCTGAAACCAAAGGACGTCATCAACAAGTTTTTCTAAGATATCTAATCTGTGTTGTAAATTTTCTTCATTCTCCGTTATCTCTTTTTTGAGATCTTCAATGCTCTGTGCAAAAAAATTACTACTCAAAAAAAAGAAAACCGTAAATATTATTGATAAGAGTTTCATTTTTTCCTCATCTTTTTTTATGGTTACAAATCAATCCAAAATTTCTTTCTCTAAATTATCTTAAAAAATAATTATAACGTAGATTTTTTAATGCGTGATTTATGAGATGAGTTTTTGTTTTTGGTTATTGTGCATAATAAGACAATTTTTGGTGGGAATGCGACTAAACGTATGAAGAAAAAATGTTATTGTTCACTCATTAATTCGCTGAAAATATTTTGCAAAAAAAAATGCAGAATTATTATAACTCTGCATTTCTTCGAAAACTATTTTAACTTATGCAACTGCACGTCAAAAAAAAATTATAATTGTGAATTAAGATTTTTTACTATCTGCGCAGTATCGAGTGCAATAACAAGCTCTTCGTTAGTAGGTATTACTAATACTTTAACTTTTGATGTCTCTTTAGAAATTATTGTTTCGTTCTTTGAATTTTTTTCTTCATCGAACTCAATTCCGATAAATTCCATTTCACTACAAACTTCTGAACGAACATCAAGAGCGTTCTCACCTATTCCGCCTGTAAAAACTACTGCATCAACTCCACCCATAGCAGAAGCGTATGCACCGATATATTTTTTTACTCTATAATTAAAAATATCAAAAGCATATTTTGCTTTTTTATTTCCTTCTTTAACTGCTGTAATAATTTCTCGCATATCGCTGCTCTCGCCACTTACACCGATAAGACCACTATGTTTATTCAGAAGAGTGCTTGCTTCAGAAAATGCTAAATCTTCTTTTCCCATAATGTATAAAACAATTGAAGGATCTATATCACCTGCTCTTGTGCCCATTAATAAACCTTCGAGCGGAGTAAAGCCCATCGATGTATCAACAGATTGCCCATTTTTTACTGCTGCCATTGAGCAACCATTTCCGAGATGAGCAGTAATAATTTTTAATTCTTTAATATCCTTACCTAACTTTAATGCTGCTTGCTCTGAAACATAACGATGAGAAGTTCCGTGAAAACCGTATCGACGAATTTTATATCGTTTATAAAGTTCATAAGGAATTCCATACAAATAAGCTTTTGGTGGCATCTTTACGTGGAATGATGTATCAAACACTCCCGCTTGTTGAATGTTCGGAAGCAATCTTGTAACTGCTTGAATACCTTTTATGTTTGGTGGATTGTGAAGGGGCGCAAGTTCAATATTTTGTTGCAATACTTTTATTACTTCATCTGTTATCAATACTGATCCTGAGAAATCTTCTCCGCCATGAACTACACGATGTCCAACTGCGTCAATGTCATCCTTGTCTTCAATCACTCCATGATTTTTGCTTAACATAACTGCAAGAACGTATTCAATACCTTGGGTATGATCGAGAATATCGCCAACAATTCTAACCGAGTCGCCATCCCATCGAGTGTGAGTTAAGACAGCGCCACTCATTCCAATTCTTTCAACTTGTCCTTTAGCTAACGAGTAACCTTTTTCTGTATCAATAAATTGATATTTAATTGAAGAGCTACCACAATTAAGAACTAATACTTTCATCTAAAATTCCTTTTCGTCATTAAATATATTTTTGTTGAAGTGAAATAGAGTCAACTTCAATCATCATTAAATATGCGCAGAGTAATTAAATAATTTTACCATTGCTATCATATTTATAAAAACCTTCGCTCGTCTTTCTTCCAAGTTTTCTTTCTCTTACAAGTTTGCGAAGAATTGGACAAGCTCTGTATCTTGGTTCACCCAGTGTTTTCCATAGTGTATCCATCCAAGCAAGAACTTCATCAAGTCCCATAGAGTCTGCTAACTCGAGTGGACCATATTGAAAGTTATAACCCAGCCGCATTGCAGTGTCAATATCTTTTGCTTCGGCAATTCCTTCCATCAAGATGTACATTGCTTCGTTTAACAACGGAACAATTGCACGAGTAGTAACAAAGCCGGGATACTCGTAAACTTCAACTGCAGTTTTGCCAATTCGATGAGCAAACTCTTTACAAATTGTAACTGTTTCGTTGGAGGTATCTAAACATTTGACAAGTTCAACGAGAGGAATTTTAGGAACAGGATTTAAGAAGTGCATACCAATAATTTTATCGGGACGCTTAGTTGCTTCTGCAATTTGTGTTAAACTTAAAGTTGAAGTATTCGAAACAAAAATTGCTTCCGGTTTTGCAATTTTATCAAGCTCTCTAAAAATTTCTTTTTTTAATTCGAAATTTTCGTCAACTGCTTCAATAATTAATTCAGAATCTTTTAAGTCCTCAAATTTTATTGACCATTTTACACGAGCTAAAATTGCTTTTTTTTCTGATGAGGTCATAGCCCATCGTCTAATTTCTCTGTCTATTGTTTCGGAAAGATTTGCTTTTGCTTTTGCAACTTGTTCTTCATCTTTTTCGATAATGAGAACTTCCATCCCCGCTGACGCTACTGTTTGAGCTATTCCTTGCCCCATAACTCCCGCACCAATAATAGCGACATTATTTATTGCACCAAAGTCATCTTTATGTTTTGAATTTTTTAAGATATCTTCAATTGCTATATTTTGAATTTTCATGTTTTTTCCACTTATAATAATCGATTTTTTAAAGCAAAAATTGTTCCACAAAATAAATTGCGTTTAATCACCAAATTGTAATTATAGATTAATATTATTCTCAAATATGGTAAAAATTGTTCATTTTCGATTAAAAAACAAGATATTTTATTAGCGTTTTGCGATCTTGGATTTTTTAAATTCCTGTTAGTGCGTGAATATTGAAAACAAACTGATTGCAATATTACAGGAAAAATAATTGACTCTTTTATCAATAAAGAATTGTCATTTTTCAGAAAACGTTTTGAATAAATTATTAAAAAGAAGAACTTGAGTTTCGGAAAATAAATTGTTATTAATATCATCGGATTCAAAAAAAAAAGAAATGAGATTACAATGAAAAAAATATTGCTTCTCGGGTGCGGGGGAGTTGTTGTGGTAATTGGGTTATTTGTGGTGCTCGGCGGATTTGTTTTGTTTGGCGGTATTCAAGCGTTAGGATTAGATAGAGCAATTTTTGATGTTTCAAGAACTTTTATTGTTGAAAATTCTCTCACTCAGTTTGATACGGCTTTTGAAGCATTAAATCAGAATGAATATTCTCAAGCACTTAAACAAATTGTTACTGATTATTCCAAGCAAATAATAAATAATCCCGCTATTGACTTTACTCAGTATAAAAATTTCTTCCTTAAGGTGATGAACATTGTTTCAGATGCAAATGTTACGCCCGAGGAACTGGTGGAATTGAATCGAATAATTATGGCAAAGCAGATTTAAGCTAGTTTTATTTGCAATTTTCATTGACAAAAAAAGGTCACAAAGTCTTATTTATCAATGAAATTTTTAAACTGTTGCCAAAATATAATTGGACGACAAACCTGGCTTAATAATTTTTTCTGTGAGAACCTGTAATTTGTTCTGTGTTAATCTGTGGTAAAAAAAGTTGTATAATAAATTATCCCAAAATACAATTGTAAGTGTGGCAACAGTTAGCATAGATTATGTTCAGCTTTTACAGAGACAAAATTTCTTACGAGACAGAATGAAAATATTTTTCAAAAAAAAACCGTCGCTAAAAAAAATTAACGACGGTTATTTCTTCAAATGATTCTCTAAAATAAATTAAAACTTCCAGTCAGCTCCAACTAAAATTAAACGTGAGCTTCCAAATCTCATTCCGCGTGTTCTATCACTAAGATAAATTTTGTTCGCTAAGTTTTTTCCAGTTGCGAAAATAGTTAGGTTCAACGCTGGGATATCATAATTAATTGTCGCATTAAAAATTACTTGGTTACGAATTAATCCTCTTTGCCCGTCAGTAGTTTCTTGAGTGGTTTCTGCAAAATCTGAGAATTGATCAGAAACATAAGCAGCTTCAAAAATGAGATTAGAGTTTTTTATTCCGCTAAAACTTAAAGATGAAACTAACATATGTTTGGGAGCGTATGGTAAACGATTTCCTGCTTTGCTTCCTGCTGTTACTTTCTGATCAACAACTTGAATAAATTCAGTTAATTGTTTTGCTTCGGGTAAAAATGTATAATTTAGATTCAAAAAAATATTTGACGAGATGCCAATTAAATTATCTAAATCGAAACGACCCGATAATTCCATGCCTTGATAAAGAGTCTCGCCTTGTGCAAGTGGAGTGCTTCCGCCTGCAATTGAACCAACTGCAATTTGATTTTGAAATTGATTTCTAAAAAGTGTAAGCTCAAGTCTTAATCCTTCTAAAAATAATGTTCGTGTACCGATTTCAAGAACTGTGCTTCTCTCGGGATCAACATCTGTAAAAGTTGCAGAAGTAATATTAATTGGATCGCCTGCTCTGCCTGAAGTAACAATTAAATCTTCCGTTCTTGGCGGAGCAAATCCTTTGTGAATACCCGCGAAGATTGTGAATGCTGGTGAGTTTGAATAAGTAAATCCGAAACCGGGGATGAATTCAGTAAAAGAGATAGATCCACTCGCGGCGGTCAAATTATTGACTCTTTTATTTTTTACATTTTCAATTCTGATAACAGGCGTAAATGTAAAGCTATTAATCATAAAACGATTTTGAATAAATCCAGAAATTGCTGTAGTAAATCTTTCGTTGTCTTCTACTGTTGTTCCAACTCTCGCAAGCGGTGAAGTTCCATTTACTTGTTGGCGATATTGATCTTCATAATGAAGACGAATTCCAACGTGCAATTCATTTTTCAGATTGAAGAGATTGTGCATAATTTCTAATCTTGGTTCTACTCCATAATTAAAATATTCTCTCAATCTACCTTGAACAGAATTAATAGTATCAACATCAATTGGCAACCCTGCGAGACGTGCTGTTCTTATGCTTGCGCCACCTTGTGCATCTGTTGTTGTGCTTGATTGTCTCCACCAATCTCTTTTAAAATTTGAACCATAAAAACTTGTAGTAAGAATAACATCTTTTGAAATTAATAAAAGATGAGTTGCTGAGAGACCGATTCTTTTGAATTCGAGTTTATCATTTTTGAATGGATTGTAATCATAACCGAAGCGTGCAAATTCTAATGGCGATAGCCCGCTGTAAGTTGTAGTTGATTTCTCATCATAAAAATTTCCGCGTAATGTTATTTTCTGATTTGTAGCGAGAGAAATAATTCCTTTGTAATTATAATCTGTAAGTAAAAAATCTTCATTCTTCCGTGTTCCATTTCCTTGCTTATGTGTTAAATCAAAAAGCATATTCATATAATTTAGTCGAACTGAAGAATTAAGGTTTTGATCACTTCCACCCATTGCAGAAAATCTTCCATTGAAATCTTTCGACACACTTGGTGTTAAATAATTTATTACTCCACCAATTGTTTGCGGACCAAAAATAACTTGTTCAGATCCTTTTAATATTTCAATTCCAGAAAATCTTTCTACAGGCGGATGATAGTAGCTTGCATTGTCGCCATAAGGAGCATAGGTAAGCAGAATTCCATCTTCGAGTAGTAAAACTTTAGTTGAACGATTTGGGTTTAAGCCACGTATTCCGATATTTGGACGGAGTGCAAATCCATCTTCTTCTCTTATATTAATTCCAGGGGCTTTCCTTAAAGCTTCATTAGTATTGAATATTTTCGCAAGCCTTAATTCTTTACCACTCAATACTTGTGCAGAGCCAGCAATTTTGGGTAAGCGTTCCTGTGCTCCAACAACAACAACTGTTGGGACTTCATAATTCTGAATCGTGTCTTGTTGTGCAAAATTTTTGATCGGTAATAGTATAAAGAGCGCGACTACTAGTTTAGCAGTTATATTTCTCATTAGTTACTCCAGTATTTTTTATTAGACTTTGATCTTTCTTCCTAAATAATTAAGAAGACCAAGTTCGAAAAAAACTTAACCTTCGTTTAATTTAGATTAAGTCTAAATAAAAATTAAGGAATGTTTAATAATTATCCAAACAAAAAAAATTTATAATCTCAAAATTTATTCGGGAATAATTTGTAGCTCTTTGAGAATAGCTTTTGTTATTTCCAGCCGAGCTGAATTAAAATTTGGATTTGCCAGATCTTTCGTCTCAATGTTAATTGCAAAGAAATATGGCTTTTCGTTAATTTCATACCAACCAACCCACCAACCAATTTGCATATTATTTTCTATACTCAAACCTGTTTTTGAACGTAGTAAATAATCTTTGGTTCTTTCAGAGATCATAATTCTCTTTACAATATCCATCGTTCTTTGTGAAAAAGGAAGTTGATTGTTGTAGAGTCTTCTTAGGAATTGCACTTGTTCCATTTGTGAAATTCGGAGTCCTCCGGTCAACCAAAATTGATCGATACCTCCCGAAATATCTTTGTTGCCATATCCAACTTTATCAATGTAGAGCTTCATTCTGTCGTTACCAATTCTGCGAGCAAGCTCTTGATAAAACCAAAAAGTGGAATTTTTAAATGCGTCTGATAAACTTTGATCTTTATTCCACACATCTCTGTCTCTTTTAACGGCATCCCATCTTAATGAAAAATTTGCATCGCGAGTTACTTTAGTTTCAAGTGCAATTAGAGATGTCATAATCTTAAATGTAGATGCTGGTGAAAATCTTTTATAACATCTTTCTTTATTGTGATAATATATTATGTTGCTATCGAGATCATAAACAACAATTGAGCCTTCTACATTCTGTTCATCAAAAAATTTTGAGAAATCTTTTCTGATTTCAGTTTGTGGAAACATTATAAATGTTAAAATATAAATGAAGAAAGCTATTTTATTTATCATACTCTTTAGACTTATTGAAATTATAAAAAAATTATTTCTTGATGCGAATCATGAATCTACGAACGCTTTGCATAATAATTAAAGCTTAATAAAACATATATAAAATATACTCCGAGTCATCGAACTACATAAAATATTTTTTTATCTCTAAAAATTATTTCTTAGAAATATTTTCTACGTGGTTTTTAATCAACAATTACTCGTTATTAAAACTTAGTATCAAAATACAAAATTGTTTTAAATATTAATTTGCTTCTCTTTATCAACCAAAATTTGCAAGGAACGGAATTTCTTTTAGCACAAAGAAGAAGAGGAAACTCCACGTTATCCAAATTCCGATTACCATAAAAATATATTTTTTGGAATCATCTGAGAACATGAATTTTGACATTCCAATAGCTGCGACAACGTAAGACCAAATCGCAATGATGTCAATCTTGCTTAACAAAAATCCAGTAAACTCTTTTCTATTCGCATCAATAAAGGACGCAATCGAGAGGTCGAGAAAAGATTTGTTAAGTACGAGAGAAATTATTGTCAAGATTATCATATATACAATTGTTATCCAAGCCGCTTGAGCATTGGCTATGAGCACTCCTTGATAAGTTCCCGTGCCTTTGAATACGAATTTTGCGAAGAGAAAATAAACACCGCTAACTAAAAGAATAACTAAAAATCCAAATATAAAAATTCCTATAGATTGAAAGACAAATGAAATAGCTTTGTTCTCAAACATTTTTTCTTGTTGATCTTTTATCTTGTCTGCCTGTTCAACGGGAATCTGTCCTTTGACAACCATTGAATCAATTTGCGCAAACATTTTTTGTTTTTCTGCGGCTTCAATAATCGGATTTGATAATATCGCAACACGTGAAAGTGATACAACCAAAAGCAGAAGTAATATTGGAATTATCCAATCTGATGGTTTGGGTGGAAATGATGCGAGTCTTTTAAAAAGTTGTGTAGGTTCGGAAAAAACTCCAACTACCTTATCTGTAAAACTTGGAGGCTCTGCTGATTGCTCTTGATTATCAGAAAATTCAGGCTCTGTAAATCTAACTTCACTCATGATAAAACTTTCCTTTCGCATAATTAATAAGTGTAAGAGTAAAAATATTTAGGGAATATGTAAAAGACAATTAAAAAATGATATAAGTATTATCAATCCTTTGTTAATTTTGCATATGAAAATTTGAGAAAAGAAATGAAAACCATAATAGAGCCATTTAAAATAAAATCAGTTGAACCAATAAAGTTCACAACATTTGAAGAAAGAAAAAAAGCATTAGAAGTTGCAAGCAACAATACTTTTTTAATACCCGCAGAAGATGTGCTAATAGATCTATTAACAGATAGTGGAACATCAGCAATGAGTTCATTGCAATGGGCGGGAATAATGAAGGGTGATGAATCTTATGCTGGTGCAAGGTCGTTTTTCACTTTTGAAAATGCAGTAAAAAAAATTACGGGAATGAAACACATTATTCCAACACATCAAGGAAGAGCAGCCGAAAAAATTCTTTTCTCAATTCTTGGTGGCCCAGGAAAATATTTTCCGAACAATACTCACTTTGACACAACACGTGCAAACATTGAATTTACTGGAGCAGTAGCAGAAGATTATCTTGTTGAAGTTGGATCTCGTCCAGAAGTTAAAGCTGACTTCAAAGGAAATATGGACATTGAGAGACTGGAAGAGTTTATGGTAAAAAGGAAAAGAGAAAATATTCCTTTGTGTATGATTACGATTACAAATAACTCTGGTGGCGGACAACCCGTATCAATGCAGAACATTCGTGATGTGAGAGAAATTTGTACCAAGTATAGTGTTCCCTTCTTCATTGATGCATGTCGATTTGCAGAAAATTCTTACTTCATCAAAAAAAGAGAAAAAGGATTTGAGAATAAATCTGTTTTAGAAATTGCACAAGAAATTTTTTCATATGCAGATGGTGTAACAATGAGCGCCAAAAAAGATGCACTCGCTAATATTGGCGGATTTCTTGCGTTGAATGATGACTCGCTTGCAATCAAATGTAGAAATTTATTAATAGTTACAGAAGGATTTCCTACTTACGGCGGATTAGCAGGAAGAGATCTTGAAGCTGTGGCTCAAGGACTTGAAGAAATTGTTGATGAAAACTATCTTGAATACAGAATTAGAAGCGTAGAATATTTAGGAGATAAATTAACTAACGCAGGTGTTCCAATTATTGAACCGCCGGGTGGACACGCAATATATATCGATGCAAAAAGATTTACTCCTCACATTCCTTCGGAACAATATCCGGGACAATCCATCGTTTGCGAGTTGTATTTGCAAGGCGGAATTAGAGGTGTCGAAATTGGAAGCGTGATGTTTGGGAAATATAATATTGATGGAAAATTAATTTCTCCCTCAATGGAATTAGTTAGACTTGCAATTCCGCGTCGAGTTTATACGCAAAGCCATATCGATTTTGTTGCTGAAGTCGTAATTGAAGTTTATAATAATCGCCACAACTTAAAAGGATATGAGATTACTTACGAAGCTCCAATACTAAGACACTTTACTGCAAAATTTTCAAAGCTGAAATAATGGAAGTAAAGGAACTTATCAACTTTTCTCATGGGAAACAAATTTGGAGATTGTTATTAAGTCCAAACAATAAATTGTTGATTGAAGAAAGAGGAGAAGAGAAAGAGGTTTTTTTTAATTGTATCGATTTGAATTCAGCGAAATATATTTTTCAGAACTTTCAGTTAGAAGAAAAATTTTGGATTGGTATTGAAGCTTTTACCGATGAGATGATTTTTTTTCATAAGTATCTTAGACCAGATATGCCAACTCACTCTGGGGTAATCGCATTTGATTTAAGTAGCAAAAAAATTATTTGGGAAAATAAAGAGCTTAAATTTCATTATTATTATGAGAATAAACTTTTTTGTTATCAGCAAAAATTTGACGGACGAAAATTTTATTCGCTAAATCCTTTAACTGGTGAAGTGTTTGACGACTTAGAAGAAAATAATTTTTTGCTGAATGAGATAAAAGAAAAAATTAATCAGGCGAGTGAAAATTCTGGTTATCTTTTCCCTGAAGTTACTCATCCACTTAACGGTGAAAATTATTTTATCTCTGCACGAAAAATCTTAGCTGAGTATAATGTTGTTGGAAATATTGAGTTCATCCTTCGCGACAATTATCTCTTCTTCTCATTCCATTATTCCAAAGCGAATTCGGGATTTAATAATCATTTCTTTATCATTGAAATTAATTTTGGAAAAGTTATTTTTCAGAGTGAGTTAAATAAAAATATTTCTACACTCTTATTCGATTCGTTCTTTATAAAAGATGATTTTCTTTTTTTGATAAAAGGAAAAACTGAAGTAAGTATTTATAAAATAAAATAAAGATTACTATGAAGTTATCACAACAAGAACAAGGTATCCTTTTGCTGAGCGCAAGAGAAACAATTTTTGGATTGTTCGATAATGAAATTCCCCAGCCAGAAATCGATTACAATGCTTACCCAAGATTAGCACAAAAAGTTGGAGCATTCGTAACTCTACATCTGTATGACGAGCTGCGCGGCTGCATTGGGTATATCATCTCCGAATCACCATTGTTTGAAACTGTTTGTGAAGCTGCACGATTAGCAGCCACAAGTGATCCGCGATTTCCCCCCGTTACGAAAATTGAAATGCATAAAATATTAATTGAAATTTCAGTCTTATCACAGCCTGTCCCAATTGGTAAGTATGAAGAAATTGAAATTGGTAAACACGGACTAATTCTTGAAGAGTTGGGTGGAAGAGGCGTGTTGCTTCCACAAGTTGCAACTGAAAATAATTTTGATACAAAAGCTTTCTTAACTGCGTTGTGCAGAAAAGCGGGCTTAGACCCATATTGGTGGCAAACAAAAAAACTAAATATTAAATCGTTCACAGCTCAAATTTTTGCTGAAGAAAAACATTGGAATTTAACTGGTGAATCAATTTAGAAAACCGGCTGTAGCTGGATTGTTTTATCCTTCAAACGCTCTGCAACTCAGAGAAACTGTTGAAGGATTATTATCTAAAAATTTTTCAGCGAATTTATTTCCATCATTAAGTGGAATGGTTGCGCCACATGCGGGATATAAATATTCTGGTGCAACTGCGGCTTTTGCGTATAATCAAATTAAAGGAAAAGATTTTAATCGCGTAGTTATTCTTTCGCCAAGTCATAGAGAATATTTTCCGGGCATTTCTATCTATCCCGGCATTGCATATCAAACTCCGTTGGGTGATGTAGAAATTGATAAACAACTTGCGGATGAAATTACAGATAATGAAGAGTTAATTTATTTTGATGAAGAAGGACACAGACAAGAGCACGGGATTGAAGTTCATCTCCCTTTTCTACAAATTGTTTTAAGTAATTTTAAGATTGTTCCAATTGTAATGGGAGATCAAAAAAAAATTTATGTTGATGCACTCGCAAAAAAACTTTCCAAAGTTGTTGATGAAAAAACTTTAATAATTGCAAGCTCTGACTTATCACATTTCTATCAAAAAAAAATTGCAACTAAGTTAGACGACATTGTCGCAAAAAGAATTGCTGAATTTAATTTTGAAAAATTGGAAGAAGAATTAGAAAAAAATATTTGTGAAGCTTGTGGCGGCGGTTTAATTGTTTCGATGTTGAAGGGCTTGAACAATGCGGGAAAGACGAAAGCGAAAATATTGCATAGAAGCGATTCATCAGATGTATCAATGGATGAAAGTGAAGTTGTTGGTTATCTTTCTGCAGCGATTTATAATTGAAAAAGAATCTCGAAAAAAATATCGTTCTTATTGGAGCGGGAAAAACTGCTCACTCTCTTGTTGCCAACTTATCAAACATTAACTTCAAACCAAATCTGATTATCAGTAAAAATATTCTCTCTGCAAAAAATCTTGCTGAAAAATTTTCAATTAAAAATTATAGCGATGACTTCAGTAAAATAGCTGACAAAAATTTGATTGTCTTCATCTCAACTCCCGACAGAGAAATAAAAAATGTTGCACTAAGGTTAGCGAAAGAAAAAATTAATTTTTCTTCTTCATACTTTATTCATTTGTCTGGAGCAAAAAATATTGACGAATTAAAAAGTCTAAAATTAAAAAACGCTAACTGCGGAACAATTCATTTTATGCAGACCTTCCCCAGCAAAGAGGTTGTTAATCTAAATGAAACGCTTTGTGTTATTGAGTTTAGTAATTCTAAAGTAGAAAAATTCTTAAAATCTTTAGCAAACAAAATGAAGTTGAAAGTATTTACTACTGAGTCAGAAATAAAAATATTTTATCATCTCGCAGGAGTGTTTACTTCTAATTTTTTAGTTTCAAATTTTTACGCTGCAGAAAAACTTCTAAGAAAAAGTGGAATAAAAAATATCTCGCATTTAGAGTTAATGAAAAATATTATTGAAACTACTTTGACTAATATCAACAAAAAAGGAATTCTTAATTCTCTTTCCGGACCAATAGAACGTGGCGATGTTGACACTGTTAGAAAACATATTGTAGCTTTGAAGAAAGAAAAAAAATTATCAAATCTTTATAAACTTAACTCGCTTAATCTTCTCGATTTGCTTGCAGAAAAAAATAAAGCACTTACAAAAGAACAAAAAATTATTAGAAATTTTGATCAAATAAAAAAGCCCCATATTTCAGGGGCTTATCATTAATCATTTTCGATAAAATTATAATTTAACAAATTCGCCAGTTAATAAATCTAAATCAAATTTAGCACCGCCAATATTCATTGTCGCTCTATTTCCGCCGCCTAAAGTTATATTAATTTCGCGATTAATAATTTTCTCTCTGTATTGAGTTCCTCTTAAAAAAGTTACTGTCGCCGTAAAAGTTCCAATTAACTGTCCACTTGTTTTTGATTGCCAATTTAATCCACTTCCTCTTGGTCCAACAACATTAATAAAATTTAGTGATAAATTATTATTCAACGTTCGCATAAAATTTTCTCCCGAAACAGTATCTGAAGCAGCTCTTGTAAAAGTTCCGTTTGGCTTAGTATTAATAGTAACATTACGAGTATTTGTATTCGTTGCTATCCATTCTCCTGTCACGCTCAATAACCGATGAGAGAGGCGAGGAGTTTTAATTGTTGAGCTACCACTCACAAGTTTGAAATTGATTGAATAAGCAGTGTCACGATTTGTAACAAAATTTCTTTGAAACTGATTATTCTGATTTAAGAATTGAACATTGTAAACTCTTGAGAAAGTTGCATAATATCTTCCGGCTATATTTCCTCTTTCACGCAATACAGTTATTGTCCAAACACCTGTTACTGAATCATAAACTCGAGTTACATTTGCAGATGATGCACCGAATGGAGATAAGGTAACTCCTGATTGATTTTCAATTCCCGTTGTCGTTGCAATGTTGAGTATATCTTCCACTTGATCCAAAGAACCGCCGGCACTTGATGCGACTGCTGTTGCCACTGTTACTGCTGCATCCTCGGTAGCTTCTGCTTCTATTTGTGAGTCAAGAGGATTTGATTCGCTTTTACATCCTTGAAAAAAAATTATGGAAAGTAAAAGTATCATTCCAGTTCCAATTAATTTTATGCTCTTCATTTTTGCCTCGTATGATTTATAATTTTTATTAGCTTTATATTTTGGACAGTAAAATAAAAGTAATGGTTTAATAGACAAAAAATTATTATTATTTTTCCTTAATTTTGAATCTATTCCGATGTTAAACCATCGAATTAGAGAAATTGTCTAATTATAGTGGAAAAAAATTATTTGTGAAAGGCTTTTGAATGAAATTTATTATTGCTTCATCTTTACTAATTTTTCTTTTTGTCGGTACGCTGTTTGCTCAAGGTGGTGATAGAAGACAACAGTCAATGCAGAATAGAGATAATATGCCTACGGGAAAAATTTCGGGGAGATTAATTGATGCGGAATCATTGAGACCAATAGAATATGGAAATTTTGCAATCTTCAGATATCGTGATTCAAGCGTGGTTGGCGGTGCTGTCTCTAATGCTGATGGATTTTTTCTAATCGATAAAGTTCCAGTTGGTAGATATTACGCAAGAATTACTTTTGTAGGATTTAGAACCGAAAGGGTGGATTCAATTTTTGTTTTCCCAAGAAATTTAGATGTTAATGTCGGTGAGATAAAAATTACTTCGAGTAATGTTCGACTCGGCGAAGTTGTTGTAAGTGCAGATAAAGATTTTATAGTAAATGAGATTGATAAAAAAGTAATTAATGTCGAAAAAGATTTATCAAGTGCGGGCGGAACAGCTTTAGACGTGATGCAAAATGTTCCTGCAGTTGCAGTTGATATTAGTGGTAACATTAGTTACAGAGGAAGTAGCAACCTTACAATTTTAATCGATGGAAAGCCATCAATATTTAGTGGACTTAGTAACGGCGATGTTTTAAGTCAACTTCCTGTTAGTTCAATAGAAAGAATTGAATTTGTTACCAATCCTTCTGTCAAATATGATCCCGAAGGAACTGCCGGAATTATTAATGTTATTCTGAAGAAAAAAATTGAAGGTGGAATTAATGCAATCACATCTTTAAACCTCGGCACAGGTGATAAATATAATTCTTCTGTCAATGCAAATTACAGAGTTGAAAAATTTAATTTTTTTGCTAGTTATGATAACAGATTTAACAACAGCAGATCCTCTGGCTCTACTGACAGATTCTCAATGTTGCCGGGGTTAAGCAGTTCAATACTTGAACAAGATTTTAATTCTTTTAACAAGATGAGAAGTCATAATGTAAATGCGGGATTCGATTTTTTAATGGACGATTTTAATACTTTATCTTTTTCCTTTAAGTATAGAAATTTTACTTTCGACAATAACAATAATACAACCGAAGGAAATTTCATCTCTTTAAATTCCCCAACAAGTTTGTTTGATAGAAATAATAGATCAACGCGAGATCGTGGTGGCGTTGACTATACTCTAAGTCACAAAAAAACATTTAGTAAAGCTGGTGAAGAATGGACTACTGATATCATCTATTCAGACAATGCGATGGTGAGAGAAGAACACGTTGAACAAATTGGGATTGTTTATCTACCTGTACAATCATCATTGAATTCAATTAGAAGAAGCTTCAGCAATAATGATAACGTTCAGTTTGTTGCACAGTCAAATTATAATTTACCATTCGACAATCATTCAAAAATTGAGTTTGGATTTAAGAGCCAGATAACTGATTTGTCAACAGCAAACCGCTATGAAAATTTTGACCCAACTAATTCAGTCTGGTTCTCTTCATCAGCTTTTGTTGAGGACTTCAATTACAAACAACAAATACACGCTGTCTATGGAATGTATGGTGGATTGCTGCTTGGATTTAGATATCAACTTGGATTAAGAGCTGAACAAGTTTTTTCAACCGGAACTTTGCTAAATACAAATCAATCATTCGACTCCGATTATTTTAGTTTGTATCCTTCCTTAAATCTCGGATACACAATTGCCGAAGGAAATGATCTTACATTTAGTTATTCAAGAAGAGTTGATAGACCATCGCTTAGACAATTAAATCCGTTTGTTGACAATAGTGATTCATTAAATATTTCAAGAGGTAATCCTGATCTTCTTCCTCAATATATAAATTCGTTGGAAGCAAATTGGTCATTTGGATCAGGAAGAACTTTCATAAATACAAGCGCATTCTATCGACAAACTAATGATGTCATTTCTTCTATTACAGTGCTACAAAATAATGGTATTACTTCTACAACATTTCAAAATATTGCAAAGAGCAGTTCGCTCGGTGGTGATTTAAGTATTACTCAGCCCGTTGCTACTTGGTTAAGATTAAGCGCGAATGTCTCAGCGTTTAACTCAAAAGTAAGTGGTGCAGAGTTTGAAAACATTGACCAGAGTAAATTTACATACACTTCAAGAGTTAGTGCAGCATTTACATTTTGGGATAAAACACAAATTCAATTTTCAGGAATGTATATGTCGCCTTCAATAATGATGGGTGGCTTTGGTGATGGCGGTGGAAGAGGCGGCGGCGGTGGTGGAATGGGCGGCGGTCCTTCTTTAGGTGCTCAAACAAAAATGAATGAAATGTATGGATTTGATCTTGCCCTACGTAAAGATTTATTTGATGATAAATTAACTTTAACTTTTAGACTTAGTGATATTTTCAATAACAGAAGATTTAGTTCAGAAACTGTTGCATCAACGTTTAACACAAGTAGTTTTAGAAAATTTGATTCACGCGTTTTCTTTATTGGTATAAGTTACAAGTTTAACAATTACAAAAGAGATAGAGAACGAATCAATATTGATGATGATGGAAGTGATTTGTAAATAACGTTTTTACTTTAATAGAAAGTCAGAGAAGTAATAAAAGATTTTTCTGACTTTTTTATTTTAAACCACTTTTAAAATAAATCAATGCTAAACCTCCCAAAGTATATTCTTATTTATTTATCGAGCAAATAAACTACCGAACAATGGAATTCAGAGATAATTGTATTATCGGTTGTTGCCTCATAATACTTGTAACCGAAAATAAAGAATTATATTTTTAGCCAACTATCGCTTAAATGTTTACACACTATTTTACACTTGTTTTGTCATAAATATTTGTGCATTTTGTTGATAAAAAAATAAATGGAGTTCAAATGCCGACCATTCAAACTAAAGAGGAAAAAGAACGGTTTAGTTTTTTTGTTAATGCTGAATTAGCAAGAAAGGTTCATAGTATTTCAAAAGAAAATAAATTGACCATTAGCGAAATAACCAGAAAAGCTTTGCATAATTTTATTGAACAATGCGAAAAAGATAGAATTGAAAATGAACTAGCAGCCGGCTATCAAGTCAACTACAACTACTATCTAAAAACTGAAAAGGAATGGAACAATGCCGACAAAGAGTAAGACTGGATTGGAGCTTCCGCTTCTTCGAGGCGACATTTACTTAGTAAATCTTGACCCGATTGTCGGTAGAGAAATTGGTAAAGCAAGGCCAGCAGTGATAATACAAAATGATATTGGCAACAAGTTCAGCCCGGTAACAATCATAGCTCCAATTTCTTCTGCAAAAGAGATAACCCAACTGCTACCGATTATGATATTTCTCGAAAAAGGGGAAGCGGGCCTTAAAGAAAAAAGTTTTATCGATTGTGGACAAATTAGAACAGTAGATAAAAACCTGCGATTAATTTCCAAGATTGGTTCTTTGAGTAAATCAAAAATAAGCGAACTTAATCTTGCTCTAAAAATTTCTCTATCGCTTTAATTATTGCAGTTCTACAATTATTCATATGTGAAATTATTTCTCCTCGTTATTATAAGTTTCAATCCGAAGAGCTGCGACGAAAAATCACTTTCTTTCGATCTTCGTTAATAAGAATTCGATTGTAGAAAAACCAAGAATGTCGCGTAGCAAACCAATTACTCCACCGCCCTCTACTTTAATAGTCATTTTAACCATACCAATATTGGGTGCGAGCCATTCTGTCAAAATATTTTTCGCTCCATCAGAAGATGCGACAACTGTCTCGATTTTTATTGTCTTGAATGTTCCTGCTTGAGTTACAATAGTTTCGTTCCCTAAAACTTTTCCTTTAACTGATATTTTACGAACGTCGTCATTACCACTTTTTTCAGTTCCTTCCCAAGCCCACTCGTCAGTTATTGTTTTCGGAATTCTAAGCAACGGATTGGAATAAGTAAAAGTATTTTCTTTAGTAACAAAAGGTAAAACCTTAAAATTTTGATATGTCTCTTTTACGAAAACACCCTTCTCATTCTTGTTCATAATTTGTCGATAAATAAATTTATCAGAAGAATTATCAACAATAAAATCTTTTCCATTTTTTTTGAATGTAGTGATCGCTTCCCCAAATTGAGAATCATAAAAGAGTTTTACATTTTCGTCCAGTGGAAAATATTCTAAGACATCATAACTACTTAATGAAATTTTATTTCCCGCTTCATTAAAAGAAAAATTAAACAGGAGCAGAAATAATATTAATGTTGAGTTTGTTTTCATAGTCGAAATATTTATTAAATAAATTTATTTGTTCAGAACTTTTGAAAAACTAATTCTTGATAATTTCTAAGATAATGATTACTTATCTCTCAAACACCATACAAACAATTTCTTAACAATTCCATAACGCATTAAATAATATATTTTTTTTGGTTATTACTTCACTTGCTAATTGATTAATTTTGATGATGAAAATAATTCACTTAAAAGAAAATAGTAGGAGAAATAAATGACAACAATTATTGATATTCGAGCAAGAGAAGTATTAGACTCAAGAGGGAATCCAACTTTAGAAGCCGAAGTAGAACTTGAATGTGGAGTTATTGGCAGAGCTGCAGTTCCAAGCGGCGCTTCAACTGGCGAACACGAAGCAACAGAACTAAGAGATGATGACAGTGGCAGATATTTGGGGAAAGGCGTTCTAAAAGCCGTTGACAATGTTAATGAAATAATTGCAGAAGAATTATTTGATTACGATGCACTTGATCAAACAGGAATTGACCAGATTTTAATTGAGTTAGATGGCACTCCAAATAAATCTAATCTGGGCGCAAATGCAATTCTTGGAGTTTCACTTGCAGTTGCAAAAGCAGCAGCACTTGCTTTAAGTGTTCCGCTTTATCGGTATATCGGTGGAGTGAATGCGAAAATTCTTCCAACGCCTATGATGAATATTATCAACGGTGGAAGTCACGCTGACAATAACGTTGACTTTCAAGAGTTTATGATTATGCCCGTTGGTGCTGAAACATTTGCAGATGCATTGAGAATGGGAACAGAAGTTTTTCATAACTTAAAATCTGTGCTAAAGAAAAAAGGTTACAACACTGCCGTTGGTGATGAAGGCGGATTTGCACCATCACTAAAATCAAACGAAGAAGCAATTCATGTTATTCTTGAAGCAATCGAAAAAGCGGGATATTCAGCGGGAAAAGATATTTGTCTTGCTCTCGATCCTGCTGCAAGCGAAATGTTCAACAAAGAAAAAAATGTTTATCAATTCTTTAAGTCTGATAAAACAGAAATTTCTTCCGAACAAATGGTTAAGTATTGGGCTGATTGGGTTAGACAGTATCCGATTATTTCTATTGAAGATGGACTTGCTGAAGACGATTGGGAAGGTTGGAAAATGTTGACCGATGAAGTCGGTGGAAAAATCCAAATAGTCGGCGATGATCTTTTTGTAACTAACACTCGCAGATTAACTCAAGGAATTCAAAAAGGAATTGCCAATTCGATACTAATAAAAGTAAATCAAATTGGAACACTTACTGAAACACTCGACGCAATTGAACTTGCAAAGAAAAATTCTTACACTGCTGTAATTTCTCATCGTTCAGGTGAAACAGAAGATACCACAATTGCTGATATAGCTGTTGCAACAAATGCGGGACAAATAAAAACTGGTTCAGCCAGCAGAACTGATAGAATCGCAAAATATAATCAACTACTTAGAATTGAAGAAGAGCTTGGTGCTTCTGCTCAATACTTAGGTATTGGTTCGGTTAATTATAAAATATAATTCTTACAAAAGCCTGATCAATATTGGTCAGGCTTTTTCTTTAATCAATTCTAACTTTACTACCAATGTAGCTGCTCTTCTTTTCAAACTTAAGAAACATCAAAATAAAATTCTTCAAAAAAACTTTTCTACCAAGAAGACTTTCTTTGATATTGCAAACCAATTTTCTTTTTATTAGTTTTAATTTCATCGCAAAGGAGATTTTTGTGAAAACATATTTGTTACGTATCATCATTTTATTTTTGGTCGCTACAAATTACAACTTCTCTCAACCGTTGTTTCCTGATTTTAGAGTATGTAGAGACAACACACCCTCAACGATAATTCAAAATAATCCAAAAATATTTGTAAATGAACCGCATGGTTTTTTGATAACTTGGACAGATTATCTTGAAGGAGATGGAGCAATATCTGCGCAACATTTTGATCCTCTCGGAAATAAAGTTGGAGCTAACTTTAAGATTTTTGGTGATGAAGATATTGTCTTTAAAGATGAGCTGAGTTTCCTTTCAGTACAAGCGCTCAACTTTTACAATCAACTTTCCGGCGAAGGTTCAATTAATTATGTCGGGAGAATTGTAAATCGCAGATCAATATTAAATAACTCATTAAATCTTGCTCACGGCACACTGCCTTGGTGCGGAACAGGTTGGCTTGGAATATCTTACTCAATTTTATATCACAAAAATATTTTCCGTAGTTACATTTCAGATGGCGGGCGAGTTTTTTTACGAGAGCTTGATTCAGCAGGGCTGTTGTTGAATGAGGAGCAGCTTCGTATTAATTCGGCTGCTTGGGTAAATGCCGAAAAATTAAAAGACAATGATCACGCTTTGTTCTGGTTCAAAGCATTCAGTGATTCTACACCAATTGGATTGCACGGAAATTTTTATTCTGCAAATAATCAAACTTATGTCGAAAATAAATTCATAGTAACTGATTCGACTTGGATTCAAAGGGGTTGGGTAACTGCAAACTTCGTTCCGTTGATGCGTATAAAACAAGTTAGCGATTCACTCTATCAATTTTTTTGGATCAGATATAATCCACTGAATTTAACTCAACATATTTTAAGTTATTGCCAAATTGACAGAAGAGGAAATAGAGTTGGCGAGATCGTTTCAATTCCGATATCTAAACAAAACTTAGTACCTTTCTATTTAAACTATACGAATTCATTTAACAATAAATTTTCTGTTCTACTCGCCTCAAGAAAAACTTCTCCACGATTGGAAGTCTTTAATGAAATCTATGACTTTCATAATGATGGAACATTCACAGGTAATTCCAAAGCCGACACTTCGTTGCACTTTAGATTTAACGAAGATATTTATAAACTTGACGATGAGAAATTTATTGTTAGCGCAACTGATGATAAGGATATTTATCGCGCTGTCATGCGAAATTTTGTTTTAAGCGATCTTGTAAAAGTGAATGATGACCTGACGGGAAGCAATGAGTCAAGCCCAGCAATAATAACGAAGAACGAAAATACTAATTTGATTTTGTGGCGTGATGAAATTTCAACGCGAGGTAGATTCATAAATTCAAATGGAAATTTTGTAGGCGACGAGAAAGTAATTGGTGCTGCTGGGGTTCAATTCTTATCTGACGGAACAGCAATTGGAATTTGGATTAATCAAATTGAAGAGAATAAATTTAACACTGGATTTATTTATTATGACAATCAATTCAATGAAGTAAGACGAGACACTTTTACTTATGCAAACATTGCGGCAAGAATTGAATCTGGGCAAATCACTTTTCGTCTATTGAATGATACTTCCATCGTAGTTCTCTACAGAATCGATAATCAAATTCGTGCACGCTTGTTGGACGTTCGCGGAAATCAAAAGAAAGATATATTCCTCCAAACACAAACTTGGGGATTTAGGTTTGGCAGCTATCTTCACGATAGAAATAATTTTTATCTGACTTGGAACGGAATGCTTCAGCTTTATGACAACAACTTAAATGTTACTTCTCCACTCTCAAGTGGTTCGATTGATGTCTATTTGGGCAACCACAAATATTTTTCTTTTAGACTAATTCGTCGAGACTTTATGACAAGTTTTCATGAGGGATTTATCTTTTCAACCGCTGGTGATACGATTAGAAAAAATATTCGCTTGGTCGATGGCGCAGAACATTTTTCTGCTTTTCCAATTGATGAAAATTCTTTTTTAACTGTTTATCAGATATCTGGCAAGACGTATGCAAGGGCTTTCAACATTGACTTAACTCCACTTAAACCACATGTAATTATTCACGATAATTCACTCGGTAAAAAAAGACAATTTTTTACGTTAGAGAATTCAGGCAAAACTTATTTTGCATGGTCAGATAATCGGAATGGAAACTATGATATTTTTTCAAACATATTTGAAACAAATATTTTAACATCTATCAATGATATACAGACAGAAATTATCCCAGATAAATTTACGCTTTTTCAAAATTATCCTAATCCATTCAATCCAATAACAAAAATAAAATATGTAATTCCAAGTGGAGTTAGTAATTCACGAACTGCCGATTTGCATGTTACACTAAAAATTTACGATGTGCTTGGAAGAGAAGTTGCTACACTTGTTGATGAAATAAAGTCGCCTGGTCTTTATACAGTTGATTTTTCAATCGCAGACTTAAATTTATCGAGTGGAGTCTTTTTTTATAAATTATTTGCTAACAAATCTAATGATGAGCAATTTGTTGAAACTAAAAAAATGATACTACTTAAATAAAATCAAAAACAGATTGAGAGAGAGGATATTTTTTGGAAGTACATTCGAATAATATCTTCTCTTTCACTTCCTCATTTTAATAACAATTATTTAAAGCTTTTGAATAAATTTGTAGCATTGAATAATTATCCAAGTTAGAGTTTCAGATGCCTTTACTCGGTGAGATTTTTGCGTTACTAACAGCGTTACTCTGGTCTGCAACATCTTTAATATTTGCAGAAGCTGCAAATAGGATTGGTTCCATTCAACTCAATATTAACAGACTAATTTTTGCATTAGTAATTTTATCAGTCGCAATTTTTAGCTTCCAAATTGAAATCGCTCTCACTTCCACGCAGCTAATTTATTTGGCAATCAGTGGAATTATCGGCTTAGTAATAGGAGATCATTTTTTATTCAAAGCATATCAACATATTGGGCCAAGATTCACGATGTTGTTGATGGCGCTTTCTCCCGGTTTAACTGCAATTTTCGGAATTTTTCTTTTCAATGAATTTTTAAGTTTGTGGGGAACGCTTGGAGTATTGATAACATTGGCTGGAATTGCACTCGTTATTCTTGAGAAAAAAGAGATTCCAAATGCAAAATATAAAATTAGTAGAGTCGGAATTTTGTTTGGAATTATTGCTGCAATTGGGCAGTCAGTCGGATTAATTTTTGCAAAGTTCGCTTTTGAAATTTCTTATGTGAATGGCTTTACTGCAGCATTCTATCGAATATTCTTCTCTGTGATTCTACTTTTTCCTTTTCTGATTTTATTGCGAAAATATCACAATCCAATTTTACTTTATAAAAAAGATCTAAAAGCACTTTGGTTGACAATCGCTGGTAGCATTGTTGGACCTGTGTTGGGAATTAGCTTTAGTATGATTGCAATAACTTACACTAAAATTGGAATTGCCGCAACACTAATGTCAACAATGCCAATAATAATGGTGCCGATGATAATATTTATTTATAAAGAAAAAATTTCTTCACGAAGTATTTTAGGTGCTGTAATTGCAGTGGCGGGAATAGCAATCTTATTTTTAAAGTAAATTAATTTTTTTGATTGTAGAATTGCAGGATTGCAGGATTGCAGGATTGCAGGATTGAAGGATTGAAGGATTGAAGGATTGAAGGATTGAAGGATTGAAGAATTACCAATTACGAATTTTCTTAATGATGTCATCGTTGGCTTCGATTTACTCAGCCAACAAATTGTGTTAAGTAAAAATAGAATTACAAAATTTTCAATCATTCCAATTCAATTGTCCCACTTGTCTCCAAAGGCCCAGCAGCAAAAAAACACGATTAACGATTTATGATTCGAGATTGTAATCTGATTTCAGAACAAGGATTAACGATTGCTGATTTCTGATGTAACAACAACACGTTACTTTGTGGGACTTTGTGTGCACTTTGTGAAACTCTGTGACCTTGTTCATTAAAAAAACTCTTTATGATTTACCAAATTAATCTTTGCATCACTGCAGCTTTGCGAGATTATTTTATCTCTTTTGTAACTTCTTTCTAAATTCTATTTTATCTAAAGCAAAAAAAATTATTATCTTTTAGATTAAAATGTAGAAAGAAAATAACAGATGGAAAAAGCACTTAATGGAATTCATCACATAACTGTAATTGCTGGCAACCCGCAAGACAATTATGATTTTTACACTCAACCGCTCGGTTTGAGAATGATAAAAAAGACGATCAACTTTGATGCACCCGATGTATATCATCTTTACTATGCCGATGAAAAAGGAACTCCCGGCACAGTTTTAACTTTTTTCCCATTTCCAAATGCAACACGCGGAAAAAGAGGCACACGTGAAATTAGCATTGTCTCTTTCAGCGTTCCATCAGCATCGTTAAATTATTGGATTGATCGCTTCGCAAAATTAGCAATTGAGTTTGACGTCTCCTCAAAAAAATTCGGTTATGACTACATCACACTTTTCGATCCTGACGGAATGAAAATAGAAATCGTTGCTGATCCTAATGCCGATATGATTGAAGGCTGGGACAATGGTGATATACCTAAAGAACATTCAATCAGAAAATTTTTTGGTGCAACATTTAATTTGAATAAAGCAGCAGAAACTGAAAAACTACTTTCTCAAATAATGGGAATGAGTTTTATAAAAAGTGAAAATAATATTAAGCGATATTCTTCAGGAAAAGATGAGAGTCTTTGCTTCGTAGATATTGTTGAGAATGTAAATGGAAACTATGCGGTAAGCAGTGCGGGCAGTGTTCATCACATTGCGTGGCGTACTGCGAATGATGAAGAACAAATAAATTGGCGTAACAAATTTTTACAAGCTGGGTATCATCCAACTGAAGTTGTTGATCGAAATTATTTTCATTCAATTTATTTTCGCGAACCGGGTGGAATTCTTTTTGAGATAGCTACTGATCAGCCGGGCTTTATGGTTGACGAAACTTTTGAGTCACTCGGCACAGAATTAAAACTTCCGCCGTGGTACGAGAGCAAAAGAAAAACAATTGAAAGTGGTTTAATGCTGATAAAAACAAAAACATCTTCGAAGAAATAAAAAAAAAGTAACAAGAAATATTGTTGTTCGTTTTGCAAAATCGAAAAAGTGTCCTTCTATAAATTCAGAATTACTTATGGAAACGAGTGAAAAACAACCTTGTTATTTTTAAACTATTTTTTTGCGTGAAGATGAAATATTTCACTGCAGTCAATAATGGCATTACGCTAATTATCACAAGAAATAAAGCAGATTATAAACGAAGCAAGATTGATACTCTAACCGCTGAAGAATTTCTCAAAAGTTTAACTGATTAAACAAAAATATTTTGCTTATATACATTTTATAGATTCGAAAATTTATTTATAATTTTAAGAAATATTTATTCCATCAACTATCATTAAACAAAAAATTATTTTTATGCCCAACACAACAAGTTTAAGTATTCATTCTGGTTTACCTGTTTATCAAAGCGGCAAAAGTATTGATGATGCTAAAGCTGCAATAATAATGATTCATGGCAGAGGAGCAACCGCAGAAAGTATTTTATCTCTCGCATCTGAATTTACTAACAAAGAGATCGCTTACATCGCACCACAAGCATTTCAAAATAGTTGGTATCCATTTAGTTTTTTACAACCAATAAAATCAAATGAACCGTACTTAAGTTCTGCTTTAAGTGTCATCGATAATTTAGTCGTTCAACTCATTAACAAAAATTATAAAACTGAAAATATTTTTCTTCTCGGCTTTTCTCAAGGCGCTTGCTTAACGTTAGAATATGCAGCAAGGAATCCAAAAAAATTTGGTGGAATATTTGGCTTGAGTGGTGGACTAATCGGTCCGCCCGACACACCAAGAAATTATTCAGGAAGTTTTAATAACACGACTATTTTTTTAGGATGCAGCAACATCGACCCACATATTCCTAAAGAAAGAGTCGATGAAACTGAAGATGTATTTTTAAAAATGAATGCTTCTGTTACAAAAAAAATTTACGAAGGTATGGCACACACTATCATTCAAGATGAAATTGATTTTATCAATGCAATCTTAAACTCAAAATAAATTGCTGAATTAACCGATAAAATTTTTTAGAAATTTCACTCACTCTACGCAGGAGTAATTCTTTCTAAATATTTTGTATAATCTGTAATCTGAGGTTCATATTTTTCTGCTACCAACTTAGACGATATTAAAAAATCGGAAGTTGCTCTGTTGCACGCAGTTGGAATATTATAGACGACGGCAATTCTCAGTAATGCTTTAACGTCAACATCGTGTGGATGCGGCTGCATCGGATCCCAAAAGAAAATTAGCAGATCTATCAGTTCATCAGCAATCATTGCCCCAAGTTGTTGGTCACCGCCAAACGGACCCGACTTAAGTTTTAATATATTATGTTTAATACCATCACCTTCGTCTAAGTTTTTGTGAATTGTTGCTTCCACAAGTTTTCCTGTCGTTCCTGTGCATATCAATTTATGATTAAGCAACGATTTCCAATTCCACGCAACCCATTCTACTAAATCTTTTTTACAATTGTCATGCGCAACGAGTGCAATTCTTTTTGATATTTCCATAATTGTTCCTTAAAATTATTTAATCATTTCTTGCTTCGTTATTCAAATTTAACTAACAAATCATTTCACTTTCTACTATACAAAATATTTATGATTGAGTAAACTTTGCAATTAGTTCTCATTATATTTTTGTTACTAAATCAACCGAGTAATATTGCTTCATCACAATATTATTTTTTTAATGTTATGCTTTAGTTGTTTCTTATTTTATAATTTTTTGGAAGCGACTCTTAAATGAGATTTATAGAAAATTAGAATTGTAATTTGTAATCAATTTCATAATTTTATTTAATTGAAAATAATTTTAAAATACTTGAGGAGTTATAATGGAAGGTGCACAGATTCACATAAATTTTTTAGCAGTGTTCGTTTCCTCTATTTTGGCATTTGTAGTTGGATTCCTTTGGTATGGACCAATTTTTGGCAAAACTTGGGTGAAAGAAATGGGTTTTACTGAAGAGAGTTTGAAGAAGTCAAACTATGCGCTAATATTTTCTTTCGCATTTGGTTTAACTTTAATAATTGCTCTCAACCTCTCTGCTTTTTTAGGCAGTGAACCAAATCTTGTTTGGGGCATGACTGCGGGCGCCCTTGCTGGTATTGGCTGGGTTTCAACTTCACTTGGAATTACTTATTTGTTCGGAAGAAAATCTTTAAAATTATTTTTCATCGATGCGGGCTACAGTGCAGTAACTTACACATTAATGGGTGCAATACTTGGAGTTTGGAAATAATTTTCTGGGCGTGAAATTTTTCTAAAACAAGAATCAAACATCAGATTTAATTCTGCTTTTATTTTGATTTTATTTTTTCAAAAATAATTTTATCGCATCGCTGCATCTTTTTAATTCACAACCAACTGCCAAATGTCCGCAGTTGTTATCAAGAATTAATATTTCAGAATTTAATACCTTAGCGAATTCAATTGCTGGTGCTGGGTTTACTAGGTTATCCTGCTTTCCAACAATAATAAAAAGTTTTGTTTTAATATTTTTTGCTGCCTCATCCATCGAACCAGAAAAATATTTTGAAATATCATGTCCCATGATCGCCTTTATTTGTAAGGCTTTGTTATAACTAGTAAATATTTTTGAGGGCTTAATATTAAGCGTTTTTAGTAAATCCTCAAATTTTTCGGGAGAATATTTATTATTTAAGTATTCAGGAGTTCTCACGAGCAGCTCAGAAATTTTATTAATTATTTTATTAATTTCTTCGTAAGTGTTTGTGTTATGTGCATGATTAATCAACTCAAGCTGTATCTGCCATATCAAAAGATCGTTTGTAGTTAATTTTGGAGTAGCTGCATAAGTGATTGCTTTTTTAATGAAGTCCGGATAAGCGACAAGCCACTCAAAAACCTGCATTCCTCCCATTGAGCCGCCAATTGCAGCAAATAAATTTTCTATCCCAAGATGTTCAACTAAAACTTTATGTTGCGCATTTACCATATCTCTAATTGAAATATTTGGAAATTTCTCATTCGGCTGACTAATACTATTTGACGGCGATGTTGAAACACCATTCCCGAGAGCATCAAAAGCGATAATAAAATAGTTTAAAGTGTCAACAATTTTATCGTTCCCAATTATTTTTTCTATTGATTCAGAGGCTCCGCCAAACCATGAACAATAAATTATTGCATTATTTTTTTCTGCATTTAATTCCCCAAAAGTTCTGAAACCAATTTGACAATTCTCAATTACTAATCCATTTTCAAGTTGTAGGTTTCCAATATCTGCATATTTTTGTATTGATTGTGAAAATAGTAAATGGCTAAGTAGAATTGTTAGAAGGAAAATCTGTTTTGTTTTCATAATCATTATATTTTTTTTTAATTCAACTTACAAAACTACATTAAACTATTGGGAATGGAAAAAACAAAAAACATTCTTGACAAAAAACCATCTCACACATTCGCAATAATAATTGCACTTTTTGTCACGCTTCTCTGGTCAACTTCATTCATACTTATAAAATGGGGCTTGTATGAAATCCCACCTTTAACATTTGCAGGACTTCGATATTCACTCGCATTTTTTGTTCTCGTTCCTTTTGCTCTCAGAAGTTCTACATTAACAGAAATAAAAAATTTACAAAAAAATGATTGGAGAAATCTTTTTCTTTTAGGTGTTCTTTTTTATTCAATAACTCAAGGTGCGCAATTTGTTGGACTCTATTTTTTACCCGCAGTTACTGTAAGTTTAATTTTGAATTTTACTCCTGTCATTGTAGCATTTTTTGGAATTTGGTTTCTTCGAGAAAATTTAAGTTTGTTGAAGTGGCTCGGAGCATTGTTATTCTTGATTGGAGTAATGGTTTATTTTATTCCAATAAATTTTCTTGCGAGTAAAACGATTGGTCTAATCGTAATGACTCTTGGCGTAATTGCTAACGCATCATCATCTGTGTTGGGAAGAAAAATTAATAGAGACGGAAAATTAAGCCCACTAACAATTACAATTGTAAGTATGGGATTCGGTTCAACCATTATGCTTTTTGTTGGCTTGTTCTTTCAAGGATTTGATGGAATAAGTTTAAATAATTTTTTACTCTTGTTGTGGTTATCAGTTGTAAATACTGCTCTTGCTTTTACTCTTTGGAATTTGTCGTTAAAAACTTTAACCGCAATGGAATCAACTATCATCAATGGAACTATGTTAATACAGATCGCTTTTCTTTCCTATATTTTCTTAGGTGAAGTTATTACTCTTCAAGAAGGAATTGGAATGGCGATAGCTGCAGTTGGAGCGTTGCTAGTTCAAATAAAACGAAAGAGTAAATAATTTTTTTTGGAATTTATGTTTCAATTTTTTTTATTAAATAAAAACACTGTTCATAATTATTTGACACTTACTGAACGGTTTATTATTTAAATGTTAAATGTGATTTATATTATTTGTATGCAACAATTTTTATTCTAATTTAACGAACAATTATTATCATTAATTTTAAAATATCGTTGAAGCAATTGATAAAATTTTTCTTCTCTATAATCATTTCGATTAATTCGATTAAACAAACAATTAATTATTATTTATGAAACAAACCAAAGTACCAAAAACTTTTGTACTCGACACCAATGTAATTTTACACGACGCTACTTGTATTCATCAGTTTCAAGAGCATAACATTGTTATCCCAATTGCTGTAATTGAAGAGATGGATCAATTCAAGCGTGGCAACCAAGTGTTAAACTTAAATGCACGTGAGTTTGCAAGAACGCTCGATTCAATAACGGGAACAGCTTTATTCAATGGTGGAATTTCGCTCGGCAAAGGAAGAGGAAAAATTAGCATCGCTCTTACTAAAGGATTGAGTAAAGAAATTCATGATTTATTTAGAGAAGACAACCCTGATCACCGTGTATTAAGCGCGGCTTTCGATCTTAAGAAAAAATTTCCTAAAAAAAATATTATTCTCGTTTCAAAAGATGTAAACCTTAGAATGAAAGCAAAAGCATTGAGCTTGCCTGCTGAAGATTATACAACGGATAAAATTACTAACATCGAAGATCTTTATAGTGGTAAAGAAACGATTGAAAATTTTCCTACAGAATTAATAAACAAATTTTACACTGTCCCGTTTGAGTTGCTCGCTGACGATGTGCTTGAATATCTTGACACTGAAATTGTTCCCAATAAATATTTTATTTTACGAAATTCTAATCACTCAGTGTTGAGCCAAATCGATAGCAATCTCGAGATATTTAATAAAGTGGATAAGCAATCGGCGTTTGGAATTAAACCAAGAAATGCTGAACAAACTTTTGCACTCCACGCTTTGATGAATCACGATGTACCACTTGTAACTCTCACAGGCAAAGCGGGAACAGGAAAAACTTTGCTTGCACTTGCAAGCGCATTGCAAGTAAGAAAAAATTATCGACAAATTTATATTGCTCGTCCCGTAGTTCCTTTGAGCAACAAAGATATTGGTTTTTTGCCAGGCGATGTTGATAGCAAATTAGCTCCTTACATGCAGCCGCTTTGGGACAACTTAAAAATAATTCAAGATCAATTTCAGGAAGCAGATAAAAGTCATCAAATAGTTAATCAACTTGTGAAAGATGAAAAACTTGTTGTCGAGCCGCTTAGTTATATTCGTGGAAGAAGTCTCCAAAGAATTTTCTTTATTGTTGATGAAGCACAAAACTTAACTCCGCACGAAATTAAAACTATAATTACTCGTATTGGTGAAGGATCTAAAATTGTTTTAACTGGTGATATTTATCAGATAGATCATCCTTATCTGGATTCGCAATCAAATGGACTCTCTTACTTGATAGAAAATTTCAAGGGACAAAAACTTTACGCACATGTCAATCTTGAAAAAGGCGAACGAAGTGAGCTTGCAGAGTTAGCGAGTAATTTGTTATAAAAAAAATTCTAAATTATAACGATTCGCATCTTTGAGATGTGGCTGAATTTCGGAGCACAAAACTCTCATTCCAATACTAAAGTTGATTTGAAAAACCGAACCTCAATTTAAGTGCCTCACTTCGAATGTAGTCAAACAGCTTGTTATAGGCTGGAGAGCTTTGTTTTGTCATTTTATCTTTCAATTTGCTAATTCATTTCTGTCTTGGTGCGTTTGCTTCCTTCGACAAGCTCAGGACAAGTGTGGGAAATTGCAAATGTGCTGCAAGCGTTGGCGCTTGCGTGTCGGGTTTTACGTATGCCTATAACGTTTTGCAGATTTGCGATGGGCGGGATTTTTACCACTGAACTTCCTACGAAGAACTGAACTTTAAATTTAGCATTTTCCTGTACTACGAAGCCCGAAACCCCTGCTTGCGTATAGGTGATGTTAGCGGGTCGTTGTTTTCTGTCCAAGTCAACTTTCTTAAATGTTATTATTCTATTTATTTTTAAAAACGGCCTTAAAAGTTCCATTGGGTTGCACCGAAGTAAATCCTTTTGGTTTATCTCCGTCCATTTGGAAAGTGACTTTATAACCTTGTTTTCCTTTTACTGTAAAAATGTGTTCAGATTGAAATTCAAACTCGTCATCTGCTTGCCCTGGAACTTTTGCGAAAAGTTTTTTGTCTCGAATTTCTAATACTATCGAAATGTTATAGGTTTCTAAAACATAAACACCTGCGTATTTTTGTAAATCGACAAATGTAGAGTTTTTGGTTTCTTTGGCAGTTAATGCTTTTAACTTGCTTCGGGTTTCTTCAATATCCTGAATTTGCAATGCCTTTTTGTAATTTGTGACAGCACTTGCGGTGTCTTTCTGTGCTAAATAATAGTCCGCATACGAATCATAAACATTGCTACTTGCGGGATACCATTCTATGTTTAGCTTGAATAATGCTTTTGCTTTATTGTAATGCTGTTTAGCCAATGCATCATAAGCAAAATAGTTGATGAATGCTTCTGGTGCTGCGTTTTTATACCCCATTTTTGCAGATACATTTGCATAGTGTGTTTTCAATTTGGAAGCAATTAAGTCAGTTGAGCCGATAAAGTCTTTTTCGGTAGCATCTAAAAGGTAATAATCAAAAATAAAACGCAAACCATCATATATACTTATTAACGGAACTGTATTATGATTTTCTGTCTCATAATATTTTTGTTGGTAGAATAGCCCATTGCTTTTGGCTTTCAAAAATTCATCTAACTTAAAAATTGAACGAATATGTTGCGTTTCAATTGACTTGTCATTTTTAAGTTGTGAAAGTTGCATCCCTTTTGGCATTGAATTGGCAGTTGATACAAATAGTCTCTTGCTATTCATATTTTGTTTAGGCAGTTTTGCAATAGTATTGGTTAAATACTGTTCGTTTTTGTACCACATACTTGGGTCAATAGCGATGTAGGCATTAAATAGTTCGGGGAAATTAGTTAGAATATCAATTGCCGTGAGTCCGCCTAATGAATGACCAACCAAAATTTTATAGGGTGCAGTTTTATAATTCCTGTCTATGTGTGGTATTAATTCGGATGATAAAAAGTCAATAAAGGGATTTGGTTTGTCTAAATCATTAGATGGAACAAAATCTCTTACTCTATTTGTGTTTTTAATGGCAACCACAATCATTTCAGGTAAAGCACCGTTTCCGTTGGCTTGACTAAGTTGTTGAATAATTCCAACAGTTGAATAGAAATGTGCATCACCATCCAATAAATACAAAACAGGGTATATCTTATCAGGATTTGGACTTTGAGATGTTTTGTTTGGCGTATAAATCCAAAGCGTTCTGTTTTCATTTAAAACTTTGGAAGTAATGACTTCCTTTTTGCCTATGATTATATTTTCGTCATTTTGTGCTTTTAAGCAAAACGAGAACAGTAATAAAGTGAGTGTTATAAATATTATTTTCATAATTGTTTTACTTTTTGGTTTCTCCAACATATTCAAGAATGTCAGCAGGCTGACAGTCCAAAACTTTACAAATGGCTTCTAAAGTACTAAAGCGAATCGCTTTCGCTTTTCCTGTCTTTAAAATAGAAAGGTTCGATAAAGTCAATCCAACTTTATCAGATAGCTCATTAAGCGACATTTTTCGCTTTGCCATCATCACATCAAGGTTTACAATGATTGGCATAGCTTATACCGTTAAGTCGTTTTCTTTTTGTAACTCAATCCCTTTGTTGAAAATAAGAGCAATAGCAAATAGTATTGCTGTCATTGCCAAATAAGCTCCTCCATCATCCCAATATCTTTCTGCAAGACCACAATTATATCCTTTCTCTGATAATCGGCTAACAAGCTCTTGTGCTATAATGCTGATAATTCCGATTGAAAAAGTTAAATAAGTGATTTTTGTGATGATTGCAGATACATTCTCACTAAATGGCTTGACCAAGTTGAGTGATTTGAAAAGTTTGAGTGCAATGAAGAAAACATAAGCCTTTAATGCTGAAATAGCTATTATTAGGGCAAATACCAAGGTGTAATTTGATATGCTTTTGTCGTACAGTTCTGAAAGGTCAAGCCCAAGGTGAAGATTATGTGTTGCAATAGGCTTGAACAAACTAAAAATAAAGTTGAACAGCAATGCACCTGTTTGGATGCAATACCCGAGGAAAATCAGCCAACAAATTACCTGAATTCCTTTCCAAATGAAGTTGTTTCTTTTTGACATATCTTTTCTTTTAATGAGTTAAAATTGATGTCCCAAAGATAAAACAAATTTATTGAAAAACAATAAAAAAAGTGTGATATACAAAAAATATTTACCGAACTACATTAGCAATGCAACGTAACTATTTGATTTATTGAAGTTTAAGCTATGTATGAAAATCCTAAAAAATATTTCGCTACGGGTAGGGCGTTTTTTTGTAGTAGCTGTCTTTCTTACAATGCCCGCTAACGTTTGGGGCTTTGCGCCGGGCGGGAGTACGGGACGAAGACCTGTTCCCCGACACGAACTCTAATGTGAAGATATGAACTTGAACTTTGCACATTAGCCCGCCTGACGCAAAACCCGTGTTACCTGCTGGCTTTTTATTTGTCGTCTTTCTGATTTATTCTTTTCTTCTTGGATTCAGGTAAATAATTCTCTTCTGAAACTACTTTTTTCCCTGATTTAATTTCAAGTTTTTTCCTAGCATCACCTGCAATTTTTCCACCCGCTTTCGCTGCTTTTTTGTTTTCAATAAATCCTAGAGGATTTGTATTTACGACTATTTCTTTTGTTGATGCTTCACCTAACATTGAGAAAATCAATTCTAGGTCAGTCATATGGTCTCTTAAATTCTGACTTTTTAGTCCTTTCAACCTTTTATATTCTGAGGGAGTTAAGCCAAAAGTTGCTTTTGAAATTTCTGCGGTTAAAATTGAGTATTCAATTTGTTCTTTAATTCCCCTGTTTTTCCATTCGTCTGTTAATTCTTCACGAATTGCAATACTACGCATTCGTTTTTCAATCCAATCGTCAGGATATCCTTTCAGTTTATAGATTTCTCTTGTTCTTTGAGTTGCTAATTCTGGATTTTCTATTTCTTCAAGTCTTTCTGAACCAACTTTTGCTAACCATAATTTAAAAGGTTCTGCTTTCGGGGATGGTATAGATTGAATTATTCTTAAAAGTCCTTGTGCATTAGCACAATTAAGTTTTTGTTTTCCACCTGCTGTTTCAACTGAAAGGGGGGTGACAATTTGTCCCCACCCTTGAGAAAGCTGTTCATCTCGCTTCCTCATTTTCTTTATATAATCTGTTGGATTTGGAGTGTCAGTCAATACTTGAACTACATCCGCAACTACAAAATACCATTTTTGGTCGCTGTCATTCCAAGCAGTTCTTATTTGCTTGCTTTCAAATAATTTAATATTGCTCATAGTATTTCAGCCATTTTCCTACAAAAATAGCTCTTACATTTTTTATTTCATAATCACGGTACAATTTCATTAATTATGTAATATTTGCCTGAATGTCTGTCTGTTCTGTCAAACTTGCAGGTAACTCTGAGCTTCCCGCAATAAACGCTGTTGTCCATGCGGCTTGAAAATTAAATCCGCCAGTTATTCCATCTATGTTTAATACCTCGCCTGCAAAGAATAAATTTTTATGCAACTTACTTTCCATTCTTTTAAAATTTATTTCTTTTAGATCAACGCCGCCGGAAGTTACGAATTCTTCTTTAAAAATACTTTTTCCCGTAACGTTTAATTTTAGTTCGCATAAGTTCGCGGCTAATTGTCGCAACGAATTATTAGGGACATCTTTCCATTTAATTTTTTCATCAATTGATGAGATTGCGTTTAGTCTTATCCACAATCTAGTTGGAATATTAAATAGTGGATACTTAGAAACTTCTTTGGAGTGTAATTCTTTTTTTAGATTTAATAATTCGTCGAAAAAAGTTTCTTTATTTTTTCTTTCGGTAAAATTTATTCTTAACTCAAATTGATAATTCTTTTTCGCAAGTTCAATTGCACCCCAAGCCGATAGCCGAAGCACTACGGGACCGCTCAATCCCCAATGCGTAAAGAGTAATGGCCCATTTTCAAC
The DNA here is from genome assembly GCA_013824085.1 of Chlorobiaceae bacterium. GTDB lineage: Bacteria > Bacteroidota > Ignavibacteria > Ignavibacteriales > Ignavibacteriaceae > PNNF01. The sequence continues at coordinate 95,896 of PNNF01000004.1, forward strand.
TAATTTTGAATTCTCAATTCTTAGTTCAACTTGTTGATGTGAAATTCCTTCCAATCCTTTTATCCGATCATCACTAATATTAAATGTAAAGAGTGATGGAACTGGTTCGATTATTTTGTGTCCAAGTTGTTTTAATATCTCCCACATTTTGTTGTTGCTGCCCGTAGCAATAAAAACAGCATCACATTGATACTCTTTATTTTTTGTTGTTACAACTTTCCAAATTAATTCCGTCTCCGACCAAAAAATATTTTCTACATCTTCTTTAACAAGAATTTCAATTTTTCTTTTTTTTGCCTCGTTTACAAGACAGTTAATAATAGTTTTAGAATTGTTATTGGATGGGAACACTCTCCCATCTTCTTCAATTTTTAAATTCACATCTTTATCATTAAACCATTTTATCGTGTCGAAATTATTAAAACGATTCAGAGGTCCAAGCATTTCCCTTTTGCCACGCGGATAATTTTCAGAAAATTTTTCATTATCTCTCAAACCATTCGTAACGTTACATCTTCCGCCGCCAGATATTTCAACTTTTGCAAGCAGCTTTGTTGATTTTTCTAAAATAATTATTTCTGCGTTTGGATTGTTATCTGCAAATGTAATTGCACCAAAAAATCCTGCTGCTCCACCACCAATTACTATAATTTTTGTTTTCGTTTCTTTCAAAAAAATTTTCCTTTATTATAACTACAAATGTAAGGAAGTAAATTCTATAATTTTCACTTGACTTTATGTTTTCATTTTGATATTATTGTGATATCATTAATTGGAGTTATTAAATGAAAAATATTTTCGATAAACCAGCGTTTAAAATTAACGGCTACTTGGGTGTTTTAATTTTTATTGCAATTTTGGCAATTGTAATTTTTTTAGGAAACTTAATAATTGACAGCAGTTTTTCTCGGCTTTATCTACTTTGGTTTCTGGTTCCATTGGTGATTATTCTGGGAATCTCTTTTAATGGTTTTTTTGTGGTGGAGCCAAATGATTCACGAATAATTGTTTTGTTTGGAAAATATAGTGGAACTGTAACTGAAGATGGCTTCTGGTTTACAAATCCATTTACTAAAAGGGAACAAGTCTCTCGGAGGATTAGAAACTTTAATAGTGAAAAAATTAAAGTAAATGATTTACAAGGAAATCCGATTGAAATTGCGGCAGTGGTGGTTTGGCGAGTTGTTGATTCAGCACGAGCAAGTTTTGATGTTGAGAATTACATTCAGTTTGTTGCAATACAAAGTGAAACTGCTCTACGTAGTCTTGCCTCTGGTTATGCTTATGATTCTTCTGATGATAATATTCCATCACTGCGTGGAAGTCTAAACGAAGTATCTGAAAATCTTAATAAACAAGTTCAATCGCGATTAGTTGTAGCCGGTGTTGAAGTTATTGAAGCACGTATTAATCACTTAGCTTACGCTCCTGAAATTGCTCAAGTGATGTTGAGAAGACAGCAAGCGCAAGCAATTGTTGCAGCTCGTCAGAAAATTGTGGAAGGTGCTGTCGGAATGGTCGAGATGGCTCTTAACTCTCTTAGTCAACAAAAAATTGTAGAACTCGATGAAGAGAAGAAAGCAACTATGGTTAATAATTTGCTTGTCGCTTTGGTGTCAGATGTTTCAGTTCAACCAATAATTAATACTGGAACTCTTTATCAATAATTTTTTAATTAATATTTAAATTGTGAAAGATCGATGAAAGTCTCTGAGCTTGTTGGACATAAAATTTTTATTAAAGATAAGTTGTTGAAACAATGTTATGAGCTTCTAAAAGAGAAGGAAGTGATTGCAAAAGTTTCAATACAAAAACTTAGTAGCTACACCGCTTTGGTTGAGGGTGGATTTGGCGAATGGGAAATTAAACCGAAAAATATTTTTAGAAATAAAATTTATGTTTATAAAAAAGATGATGATCAAATAATTGCTGCATACTCAAAAAGTAAAATTAGGAATTATAGTTTAATAGATTTTCAGAACGGAAAAACTCTTTCGATCAGAAAGAATAGTTTTAGAAGAGAAATAATAGTCAGTGATTCTATGGAAAATAATCTTTTAGAAATAAAAAAACTTTCCCTTTCACACTCAGAGTTCAGCATTAATGTATTACTAAAAAATGAGTTGCTTGACAAAAACCCTTATGTAATTTTTCTGGCTTTAGTGATTCTCTTAGATTAATAATTATAAAAAAATCATGGCAGATAAAAAAAAATTTTTGTTACGAATAGATGAAGATGTTTATAGTGCCCTTGAAAAATGGGCGGCGGATGAGTTACGCAGTATCAATGCTCAAATAGAATTTATTTTGACGGAACAATTAAAAAAAGCTGGAAGAACAATTAAAAAAAAACAGAACAAGAAATAGATAATTTTATTTATCGGGTTAGCAATTAAAACTAAATCGCTAATGCAAGAAGTTTGAACATATAATTTACAATCAATACCAAAAATGAATTTGTAAAACAATCGCATCGTTCTTGAATGATGGATCTTCGATATTTATTCTGTATTGTGGACGCAGTTCAACAAAGCTATATGGGAAAAACTCTAAACCAATAATTAGATGTGCTAATTCATCTTTATTAATTCTACTGTTAAAATCAAAACTATCATATCGCAAAATCGCCTCAAGTCCTTTGGTTATTCTATATGATGCTTCAATCATATATGCGATTGATGTTGAATCCTTTTGAATAAGATTATCAGCAATATTATACTCTCCAATTAAAGTAAATTGATCGAAACCGACACCAAAAAATCCCCCATACATTGAAACATTTTCATATGCAAACTTGAAATTATTTCTATCAAATTTTCTCTCCTTAAAATTTGCATACGATCCGCCGAATAGAAAATTTACATCATCGCTCGGTGTCGAGATAATTTCAAATCGTGCGTGATAACTGGGATCTTTTTCAAAAGTTCTTGAGCCGGAATTTCCAACGCTAACAGTAAACAAGCTTGTTTCTAAAGGGCTAAAGCCAACTTCAACTCCCGTCTCAACATATCGAGGATCATAAATTAATCCTTGTCTTGTTCCCTTAGAAAACAAAACACCAAGATCACCGCCGCGTGTGTATGAAGTATGATCATCAAGTCTTATTCCATAATTTGGTGAAAACTGTCCCGCTTTTACGTAACCCGCAAGTGGAAGAATTTTTGCGATTCCATACGCTTCCCAAATTTGATGTATGAAATCGTATCGAGTAAAAATATCTATATTTTCAGTAGCGATAATATTGAAATAAAGAGAGCCTGTCATTTTTTGGAAATCTGATTTTGAGGTTGAATCTATTGGTGATGATTGTGTATAAAGATATTGCGTTCTTAAATCAAGCCCGAATAAAATATTTTTTCCAATAAAATTACTCGATTCAAATTCCCCCTCTGTTTCTTCTTCTACTTTAAAAGTATTAAACATAACCAAATTATTTTTTCCATAAGACCAGCCGCTTTCATTTCTAATATTTCCGCCTGATGGATTGACATGGCAATCGATACAAGTGCCGCCGGTTCTTAATGAAAAACGTGGAAGTGAATAGAGATTGTTTGATAAAGTTGTTATCAACAAGATGAGCACAAATGAGAAAATAAAATTTTTCATTTTTTCGATGTTAATTGTTTCTTAAACTTAAATAATTATTTTCTTCAGAACAAAAAATATTTACTACAACAAAAAAATGATCTAAAAATTTAATCCATCAAACATCAATCAAGCGACACATAGTTTTTGAAAAATCAAAAATCGCTTGAATCGACGCCCGTTTTTCTTTCTTGTGCTTTAAAATTATTTAAGCTATAAGTAATTCCGAGAAAAACATTTCTTGATTCATTCTTACTTCTTGAAAACGTATTGAAGCCATTGCCAAACGATTCTGAATTAAATTTTCTGGTATTAAAAACATCACTAACTCTTAAGTTTAATGCAAGTGCACCATTCATAAAAGTTTTTCTTGCTCCAAGATCAACACCAAATTGCTCTTCCATCTTCATCTGCGCCATCACGATAGGTGCATTGTAATTGGCTGTAAGCTGTAGCGACAAGTCCTGCATAAGATTATAATTAGAATTTAGGCGTGCTGTCCAACTATAAGAATTTTGATTTAGCTCCGATGTTGAAGCTGTTCCTTTAATTTCAGTCCTAAAATAGGAAACATTTGCGTTCACTCTTAAATCCTTATTGATCGTTTGGCTACTAACAAGTTCAATTCCGTAGGCAGTGGAATTATTTAAATTTAAAAATGTAGAACGGGAAATTCCTTGTTGATCAATATTGGTGATTGAGCTTATTAAATCTTCCGTTAATCTATAAAATAGATTTGAAGATAACGTTAACATCTTAAATCCTTTTTGATATCCGAACTCAAGTGAGTTTACGTATTCAGGCATCAACTGTGGGTTTCCTTGTGATGTTGCTGATGAATCCATAATAAAGACGAATGGATTTAATTGTCTGTTATTCGGACGATTTACTCTTCTGCTGTAACTTAACTTAAATTCGTTGTTGCCTTCAAAACTTTGTGACAAATGAATTGTTGGATAGAGTGAAGAATATTTTTTTTCAAACGTTTCATTGTTTTCAATTAGTTCGCCTTGAGTTGAAACAAGTTCGCCTCTTAAACCAAATTGATATTTGAAATTGCTTAAACTTCCAGTATAAATTGCATACGCAGAGTTTATATTTTCGTTATACAAAAAATTGTTTTGCATGTTCGGATTTATAACCCAAGTTGACGTTAGAAAATCATAATTTTCCCAACCTGCTTTTAATTCACGATCCATAAAAGAGCTTCTTAAACCAACTTCAAATCGACCACCATCTCCGATTGCAGTAAAATAATTTGCTTGTAAAATCCACCAATCATTTCTATTAGTGATTCCTGCCTTTTGTTTATAACCCTCTGACGATATTGATGGATTATTAATATCAAAATTTGTTTGCTCGTTAAGAGTGTTCATTCTAAAGCGTGCGTTTGTATGAATTACATCTGCACTAAATTCATGAACATTTTTCTTAAAAACATTTTTATAGCTGAGAGTATAGTCATACGATTTTATTGCTCTTAAAAACTCGGTTGAAATATCATACAATCGATTTAACACATTATTATTATCGCTAAACTGATAATTAGTTAAACCAAGAGATTCAAAATTCATATCTCTATGCGCAAAAGAAAATGTAATTGTGTTTTGATTATCAGGCATAAAATCTACGCCCGTGTTAATGTTGTGCAAGCCCATATAATTTGTGCCTCTTTGATCTAACAATTGGTTAGAAGAAAAAGAAGTTGTATTAATATTTCGCATTGTGCCATTTGAATTAAATGAGTTACTAAAGCGGTTATCATAATTTGCAAAAATATTTATTTTGCCAAACATAAAATTAAAGTTCAACGCACTGTTGTATTTATTTCCATTTCCTGCATTGAAAGACAATTGTCCATTATATCCAAGCTGAGATTTCTTTTTCATTACCAAATTTATAACTCCCGCTGTTCCTTCGGGGTCATGTTTTGCTGAAGGATTTGTAACCAACTCTATCGACTCAATTGAGCTTGCAGGAATTTGTGATAATATTGTGCTTGCTCCGTCAGACAAAGATGTTGGTCGTCCATCGATAAGAATTGTAATATTTGTATTTCCTCTTAATGAAACATTTCCGCTGGCGTCAACATTAATAGAAGGAACGTTTTGAAGTGCGTCAATTGCGGTTCCGCCTGCACTCGTTAAATTTTGCTCTATGTTAATTATTTTTTTGTCGAGATTAAAAACTGCTGCCTCTTTTTCTGCGCTCACCAAGACTTCATCAATTTTTACAGAGCTTGAGCCAAGAATAATATTTCCGAGATTGAGAATTTCTTTCTGATTAGAGACATAAATTTCATTTATTATTTGGTTGTTGTAACCGATGAAACTTACTTTAGCATAATAACGACCTGGAGGAATTCTTTGTATTTCAAAATTTCCATCTGTGCGTGATGCAGCACCTGTTATTAAGGTTGAATCCTTAAGACTAAAGAGAAAGATATTTGCAAATTCAATTGGTTTTAGGGATGCGGAATCTTTTACAATTCCAATAACTTTATTTACAGGTTCTGCATTAGAAGATAAAATTGGTGGTGCTTGCGTAAAACTACTCACCGAAAAAATTATACTAAAAATTATTGTCGCTATCATATTTCTAATCACTTTACTACTCCTTATAGAATTTTACAACCAAAAAAGATTGATTATCTATTTAAATTTTTTATTGCTTTGTTTTAATTAATGAAATAGAAAAAATTTTTTCTAAATGATTAATTACGATATTCCCCGAATATTTTTGCTTTTTTATAGTTACTAAAAGCTATTTTGCTTGATTCTCTTGTCAACTAATCTTACATAAAGAAAAATTACAAAAAATAATTTTTTAATAAAACTCTTTTTACACTAAATAAAAATGACTTTATAAAACAAGGATATTAAACTCTAAACAAAATCGCTTCTAATTTAGTTCTATTTTATAAAGTCACTCCAATAAAAATTATTCTCTAAAAAATATTTTTAGAAATCAATTTCCGCCAAGTATCAAAGGCATTCCATCTCTACCCGAGCCGATGACAATAGTTTTTGAATTTGGAGAGTTCGCAAGTTTTTCTGTTGCTTCAATTCCTTTCCATCTTAACAACTGGTCGCTTAGCCCTTGAGCAATAATTTTTTGGAAATCTGCAATACCTTGTGCTTCAATTCTTTTTCTATCAGCTTCTTGTTTCTCTTTTAACAAAACAAATTGCATTCTTTGGCTCTCTTGTTCAGAGCGTAATTTTTCTTCGATAGCTTGTGTAAGTCCAACAGGCAAAACTATCTGTCGCATTGGAGCCGCTTCAATAGTGATTCCGCGCGGTTCAACAAGTTTTGCTAATTCTGATTCAATTTCTTTTCCAATAATTTCTCTTTCAGAAGTATATAAAGCTCTTGCTTCATATTTTGAAGTAACGCCACGCACAACAGATCTGAACTGCGGAATTAAAATTATTTCAGAATAATTATCTCCAACCGTTTTATAAATTTCGTTAGCTTTTTCGGGATTCAATCTAAAGAGTAAACTTATCTCTAATTGAACGCTCAAGCCCTCTTTTGATGGGACATTCATAGTCTCTTTAATTTCTTGAGTCTTGATTGAGAACTTAATAACGTTTGCCATCGGGTTTACAAAATTAACTCCCGGCTTTAATGTTGTTTGACTTACAGAACCAAAAAAATCAACTACACCAACAGAGCCGGCGGGAATAATTGTAAAGCATTGCATGAATGTGATAAATGTTGCGACAACAAATCCTGCTAAAGCAAATGTTGATTCTGCTTTGTTAAATCTTTTCTTTGCGTTTATGTAAACGAATATTGCTACGACCGCAGCTGCTAATGATAATATAAACAACATAACTACCTCTTTCTAAAAATATTTTTTCTTACACTAAAAGTTAAAATTAATAATCCTAAAAGAATAGGAAATTAGAGAGCCATTTTCCTAATCGCTAATTCAAAACTTCTTTTATTATTTTTTCTTTTTTTCCTTTTTTGTTTGAAACGCTAATAGCATTCTTGATTCTGCTTTCTACATCTTTCAATACATTTTTTTTATCAGTAAATATCTCTGCTAAAACTTCATCTTGTTCAATTTTGTCTTGCAGTTTTTTGTGGAAAATTATTCCTGCTTTATGATCAATCACATCTTCTTTTGTAAATCTTCCCGCACCTAATTCAATTGCTGCTACACCTATTTCATACGTGTTAATATTGTTCACAAAGCCCGCAGCATTACTTTTTATCTTTAACGAATATTTTGATTTTGGATATTTGCTCGTATCAAAAATAAAACTTGTATCTCCTTTTTGGAGTTTTACAATTTCAACAAATTTGTCAAACGCTTTTCCATTTTTTACTAACTCTATAGATTTTTCATAACCGTCTTCAATCGATTTTGCTTTGCCTCCAAGAAAAATCATTGCACCTGACAAAGTAAAAGAGAGCTCGCATAAATCATCAATCCATTCGCCTTGCAAAACTTTTATCGATTCATAAATTTCAAACCAGTTGCCGATATATTTTCCAAGTGGTTGATTCATATCTGTAATAAACGCAACAACTTTTTTGTCGAATGATTTTGCTGTATTCATCAGCGAGAGTGCAAGTTTTTTTGAATCAGAATAACTTTGCATAAAAGCACCGTTACCAGTTTTAACATCAAGAATTAACCCATCAATTCCTTCTGCTAATTTTTTACTCATTATGCTTGCAGTAATTAACGGAATAGATTCAACAGTTGCAGTAACATCTCTGAGTGCATATATTTTTTTATCTGCTGGTGCAATGCTTGCAGTTTGACCAATCAAAACAGCGCCACATTTTTTTATAACATTTTTATATTCAGCGAGTGACAAGTCTGTTCTAAATCCCGGTATCGATTCAAGTTTATCAAGCGTGCCGCCCGTGTGTCCTAATCCTCTTCCAGAAATCATCGGAACTTTAACACCTGCTGCAGCCACAATTGGAGCGAGTATTAACGATGTCTTATCACCTACTCCACCTGTTGAGTGTTTGTCAATTTTTACTCCATCTATTTTTTTTAAGTCTATCACTTCTCCACTGTAAAGCATCACTTCAGTAAAAATTGCTGTCTCTTTAACTGACATTCCTTTTAAGTAAACCGCCATTAAAAAAGAAGCAAATTGATAATCAGGAATTTTTCCTTTTGTATATCCAAGAATTATAAATTGCATCTCAATTTTATTTAGCTCTTCCCCATTCCGTTTTTTTCTAATTATCTCTACTGGGTTCATTATTATTATATTATATAGTTTTTTAAATAAGTAATTATGTAATTATTAATATAGTGTTGATATGTTAATAACTCAAAATCATTTGTAATTTTTCCATATACGAAGAAAAAACAATTTCTTTAATGTTGATAACATTCGAGTTAAGCATTTATATGAACACTATTTTTAGAATTGAAGATATTAACAAAAAATCAACGCGCTAATAACACGTTATTCACAAAGTTATGAACAGGTCAATTCAATTTTATTTTTAATATAATCAACTTTTTCTTTGAACAATTTAGATGTTGGAAGCAGCTCTGATATTGTATTTACCGAGTGAATTACAGTTGAGTGATCTCTTCCACCAAAGTGTAAGCCGATAGTTTTTAAGGATGAGTTGGTAAGTTCTTTTGAAAGATACATCGCAACTTGTCGAGCTTCTACAGCTTCTTTCTTCCTCGTTTTTTCTCTTACTTTATTTACATCAACGTTAAAATGTTCGCACACAATTTTTGTAATTAGTTCGATGCTGATATCAACTTTTTTTGAAGTGGATATTTCTCTCACAGTTTTTTTTGCAAGCTCAATGCTAATTTCTTTTGAAGTTAAAGAAGCATCAGCAAGTATTTTAATTAAGCATCCTTCAAGTTCACGAATGTTAGATTTTATATTCGTAGCAATAAATTCTAAAATGTCTTGCGAAATATCCATTCCGTAGTCTTTAGATTTTTTTGTTAGGATAGCAATTCGTGTTTCAAGATCAGGCGGCTGAATGTCGGCATTCAATCCCCAATTAAATCTTGAAATTAATCTGTCATCCATTCCTTTAAGATCTTTTGGTGGTTTGTCAGAGGACAAAATTATTTGTCTTCCCGACTGATGAAGCGCATTAAAAATATGAAAAAATAAATCTTGAGTTTTTTCTTTTCCTGTTAAGAACTGAACGTCATCAATAATTAAAACATCCATACTTCTATAAAAATTGGAAAAATCATTTGCTTTGTTTGCTTGAATCGATTCAACAAACTCAACAGTAAAGCGATCGGAAGAGACATAGATAACTCTTTTTTTCGGGTCGTCATTTTTTATTTTATTTCCGATTGCTTGGATGAGGTGAGTTTTTCCTAAACCAACTCCACCATAAATAAAGAAAGGGTTGAATGAAGTTCCGCCAGGATTATCTGAAATTGCACCCGCCGCTGCACGAGCCAATTGGTTTCCCTCGCCTTTAATAAAATTTTCAAAAGTATATTTTGGGTTTAAGTTTGAAAGAACAGTAGGTTCATTTTTTTTAATTCCATTCTCTTTTTTTAATTCTATCTCAAGAGTTCTTTCTTTTTTTTCTGCATCAGCTTTTTCTGTTTGAGTTCTTAAAGCGGAAGTGAAAAGATCATCTTGAAATTTTTCATCCATCGTTACATATTCAATTTTGGTTTTACTTCCCAAAACTTCTTCCACAGAGGAAGTGATAACGCTGCTGTATCTTCCCGTAACCCATTCTAAAAATAAGAGACTCGGAAGTTCTAATAAAAGTATATCGTTTTCATGTTTAATTGGATTGATTGGTGCGAACCAAGTATTGAATGTAATTGCAGGAATTTTTTTCTTAATTAATTTCAAACAATCGTGCCAAATTTTTTTGGTATTAGGTCTAACGTTTTCGATTCCAGTATCAAGTGATATCATAAGTTTTCAACAGAAGAAAAAATAAAAAGGTTAATATTTTTTGAAAAAACAAATTATTTAGATTTAGTGAGAGATTTTATCAACAACTTATCAACAACTCTTAAAAAGGGCTAACTCGTTATAATTAAAGTGGTTAAGTTGTGTCTTTTTACATCTCTTAACAAAGAACAATTGCTAAATGACAAATTTTGTATAAAAGTATTGTGAAACATTTTCACAGCAGAAAGTTATTAACAAACTATCAACAAGTTCTCAGGTCGCTCTCATCTACTTAAAAAATATGATATCTTCCACTACTTAGCAAATTAAATTTTAAAAATATTTTTTACCAATGTATTGCTTTTTAAATAGAAACAATTCTTAAAATTTGAAGATATTTTTTTTGTATTTCAATGGAAGGAATTATCTCTCTTTTTTCACGCTGAAATTCTTCTAATTCATATCCAATTTTTTTCAGCATGTCGTCAACGGCATCAAACATATTTAGATTTGGAAAGCCATTGTCACGTAGATAGTGAACCAACTTCAATGTCTTAAATGCATCAAACCATTTTATTTTTTGTTGAAAAAATTGTTGCGAAGATTTTGAATTCTTCTTTAAACTTAAAATCACGTTAAAGAAATTTTGTTCGTCTAAAAAATTTATAAACTCATTAGGAAAATTATTTTTGATTTCAGAAAAATCATTTGATGAAAAATCTGAGTTGAAATAAAAATTATTCCACCTTCTCAAAAGCTCAAATGACTCAGGATTGTAGAGCAAATATTCATCTTCAGTTTTTAAGTTGAAACGATTTACGCGTTGTCCAGTTCCAAAAGGAACTCGCCAAGAACCTCTCGAAGAAGGATAAACTTTTGCAGAATTAATTTTTTCGATTAAAAAGTTTTTTGAAAGTTTTTCCAAAAAATAAAAATCTTCAGCAGCTTTTCTTTTATTCATCCCTTCTGTTTTTACATACGACTCCGCAGTGCAAACAATAGTTGAACCAATCGTGTGAAAAGCAAAAGGAGAGTTTGCAAATTTTAATCCGAGCAGATAGTAACGCAAAAATATTTCGTAACAAATAATTGCAGGCAAGTTCTTGTCGAAATCACTTAACGGATGTTCGTATTCAACGACAGCAGCGTCTAAATTTTTTTCATTGAACGAAAAAATAATTTCTGAAAGATAATTTTCAGTGACAGTGCAATCAGCATCAAGACAGACGAGAATATTTTTTTTTGTTGAGTTGTAATCGAATAAAGACAAAGCCAAGTCCATTCCAATTTTTCTTGCAAGCCCAACACCGCCGTCTTTTTCGTCAAATCCATTTCCACCTGTTGAACAATCAACAACCCCAATATTTATTTTATTTGAATCTATCGAACGTAAAAATTTTAACGAACGCAAATTCTCTTCTTTAACTTCGCTTGACGCTGACTTGAGATTATTAACTACAAAAAGGAGCAACGTTTTACTTAATGCATCAGAATTATTTTTTTCAAAAGAAGATAAAAGTCTTTTTAGATTTTCAAATTCATCGAGCGTTGGAATTACAACAACAACTGCGTATAATTTTTTTGATAATTCAGAAACCGTATATTTTTCAGATGAGTAACGATTTAAATAGTTGGAAATTTTTTTTGGAAGTTCAGTCATCATTATGGAAAGAAGTTTCTATTAAATTATTTGCTTTGTCAAAATCATTTCCTTCAATCCAATTTATTTTAATTCCCGCTTTTTCCATTTTTCTAAACCAAGTCATTTGGCGTTTTGCAAAAGCATAAATAGCAGAATTTAATTTTTGAAACATATCGTTGTAGTTCAATTGGTTTTGTAAAAAAAGAGAAATAAATTTATACTCAAGCCCAAAGAATTTTAATTTATCATGGCTGACGCCCGTTGTTAACAGCTCTTTTACCTCTTCAATCATTCCGTTGTTAATCCGATGTTTAAGGCGTTCAGTAATTTTTTTCTTAAGCAAAGCCCTTTCAATATTGATTCCAAACACGATTGGGTTAATTTCTGGCTTAACAATATTTTGTGATAAACTTAAATTGCTTCGAGCAACATTTATTGCTTTGATAATTCTTTCTTTATCGATTAAGTCTGTTGTATTGTGCAAGTTCGACGTAAGAGAAAATAAAATTCGCTTCAGTTCCTCAGTGTCGAGATTAACTAAATCATCGTCATTAAAATTTGCTTTGTTAAGATTGTAGTTTTGCAGAATGGCAGCCAAATAAAGTCCCGAGCCACCAACAAGACAAGTAAGTTTTTTTTTATCAGAGATTTCTTGAAAACTTTTGAAGAAGCAGTGTTGAAACTGAAATAAGTTAAATTCTTCTTTTGGGTCAACGATGTCGATTAAGTGATAAATTATTTTTTCATCATTCACAATGTAATCTTCTAAATCTTTTCCCGTGCCAATATTCATGCCCCGATAAACTTGTCGCGAATCTGCAGAGATAATTTCGCCATTTAATTTAGAAGCTAAATAAGTTGCGAACTTTGTTTTGCCTGATGCAGTTGGACCCAGAATTACAACGAGATTATTCGACATTATAAAAAAACTTAGCCATCAGCTTTATATATTGGCAAATAAATTGTGAATGTTGCTCCTTCTCCAATATCGCTATCAGCAGTAACTGTTCCATCTTGATCTTTTACAATTTTCTCTGCAATTGACAAGCCCAAACCTACGCACTGTTTTTTTCCGTGACTAAAAAATGGTTCAAAGACATTTTCAATAACGCTCGAAGGAATTCCAATTCCTGTATCTTTAAATGAGATTGATATCAAGTTCTCTTCCAGCTTCGAAGTAACATAAAGGTTTCCACCTTCTGGCATAGCATCGCAAGCGTTTTTTGTAATCTGAAAACAAGCTTGATAAAATTCTTTCTTGTCTAAATTCACAATTACATCTTTATCAAGTTTCTTAAATAATTTTACTTTTCTGTGGTCAACATAATCAGCAAGTTTTTCAAGGATGTCGTTCAGAGCTGTATTTAGTGAGGTTGCGCGTCTCTTCGACAACATTTTTCCTTCGGAGTAACTTAATGTTGTGTGAATTAAATCGTTTACTGTATTTGTTTGCTCAATTATTAAATCGAGAATCATTCTAATATCGTCGGCAACATTTTTTTTCTTTAAGTGTTCTATGTATTGGCGAATACTCATTATTGGTTTTTTTACATCGCTCAAAATAAAATTTGCAACTTTCCCAAGTGATAAAAGTTTATCGCTTCTCAACATCTGTTGAACGAGGTTGGCATTTTCAAGTGATAATGAAGCGTGGATAGAAAGTGCTTCTAAAAATTGTTCATCAATTGAAGAGAAAAAACCATTCTTGCTGTTCAACAGTTGATGCACACCAATAATTTCACCTTCTTTGTTCTTGATCGGATAACAAAGCATTGAATGAGTTTTGTATCCGGTTTTTTTATCTACTTCAGAATCAAATCTTGGATCAGTTTGCGCATCTAAAATATTTATTACTTCACCATTCTCAGCAACATAACCAGCAAGCCCTTGACCAATTTTTAATCTAATCTCTTCAATATTTTCTCCTCTCAATACTTTCGACCAAAGCTCACCCGCTTCTCTATCAACAATATAAAGAGTTCCTCTGTCAGCATTTGTTAGCGATGTAGCAGCTTCAACAATTGCATTTAGTGTTTCATCAATTCTGATATTTGAATTTACTTTTTGTGCAGCTTCATTAATTAAGCGTAGATGCTCAGTCGTTAATACTGCGCCGCCATTAATCGGAACGCTCTCTTTCGATTCAAGTGAAATATTCTTGAACAAATTTTCATCATTTAATACATCAACATTTTTTAACAAAGAGTCTTCTATCACATCGACATCTTTTTCTTTTAAGTCATTTTTTTCTATTGAATAATAATTCTCTTCTGTCAAAAAATTATTCTGTGGTTCTTCATCAAAAATATCTTTGAGATTTATTTTTTCATCTTCTTCAATTGAAAAATTCTCTTCTTCTTGTGGCAAACTTGTTTCCGTTTCAAGCGGAGTTTCGTTCAAAATTTTATCCCAACTCAATGCTTCATCATCATCAATTATTTTTTGGTCCGCAGTTGTGGCAGCTTCATTCTTGAAAGAAAAATTCAGTTCTGCATCATCCAAAATTATCTCTTCAGTTTTTGAAAATGATTTTTGATCTACTCTATTATATGTCGAATAATCTTTTTCAATTGGTGTCGCCTCTTCTTCATCAGATAAAATTGGTTCATCTTTTTTTTCTGATGATTGCATTTCTTCTAACTCTCTAATCTCAGTCTCTGTGGTGAAGCTATCGCCTTGTAAATTTCCAAGAATTCTTCTCTCCTTAGAAATAATATTATTCAACTCTTTTCGTTGAAGTGGATAGAGTTCACAATCTGTTTCGGCAACTGCTGAAGAGACGCGAGAAGTATTGTCGAGAAATTCTTTTTCACCAAAAAATGTCCCACCACTTTTATGAAATAATCGCACCCCGTCTATTGGCGTGTTAAATTTTATTTTTACATTTCCACTAATTATTAAAAACACTACATCTGCTTTCTCCTGTGACTTGAAGATGATATCACCCTCTTTAAAAAAAAGTGCATCCTTTGTAGATAAATTTATTTTTAGATTATCAAATTTTACATCTCTGAAAAGAATATTTGATTTTACAGGAGCAAGATTTTTTATTTGATGTGTCATAACATTAACTTATATTTTTAATTATAGAATAATAATGAATTCCAAACAAATTAGAAACGGTATTGAACATTTAAAAAAGAACGACGATGTTCTAATGAAAATAATTTCAAATTTCAAACAAATAAAATTAGAAAAACATTCTGACATTTTTTCTGATATTTTAAAAAGCATAGTTCAACAACAACTTTCTGTTGCAGCTGCTGGCGCAATTTATGAAAAAGTAAAAACTTTTTTTGAAAATAATCTTTCACCCGAAAAAATTCTTTCTACAACTCATGAAGAATTAAGAAGTCTCGGACTCTCAAATGCGAAAGCCAAATACATCAAAGACTTGGCAGAAAAAACTTTAAGCAAAGAGATTTCTTTTGATGATTTGGAAAAAAAAACTGATGACGAAATTATTTCTGAGTTGACAAAAGTAAAAGGCGTTGGAGTTTGGACTGCACAAATGATTCTAATTTTTTCTCTTGCTCGTCTGGATGTCCTACCTGTTGGCGACTTTGGAATTAAAAAAGCAGTTATGATGAATTACAACTTAAAAGAGTTGCCCGACGAAAAACGAGTTGAAAAAATTTCTAAAAAAAATAATTGGGCACCGTACAATTCTATTGCCTCTATTTACTTGTGGAAGAGTTTGGGGAGTAAGGAGTAGGGAGAGTTGTTTATTCTTTGATCATTGTTAAAATCATTTTGAATTGTTTTGAAGCATTTACTGAATGAGGTATGTTCGCAGGAAGTATTATCATTTCACCATCTTGAACAATATAAATCTTTTTATCAATTGTAATTTCAGCTTCACCATCTATAACCTGTAACAATGCATCAAATGATGTTGTATGCTCACTTAAAGATTGCCCTTCATCAAAAGCAAACAACGTTATAGTACCAATATTTTTTCTTATGATTTGCTTGCTTACAATTGAACCACGAGAATATTCAATACTCTTTTTAAAACTTAAAACTTCAATCATTTTTTCCTCCTCAAAAATATTATTTTAACTCAATTGCCCTTCTTACAAATCCATCTGAATTATCTAAACGCACCTTAGCTTCTTCAGCAGTAACATTTGCCTTAATCATAACCAACGCAGTCTTTACATGCCCACCGGCTTTTTCCAAAACTTTTGACGCAACTTCATAACTAACTCCAGTGATTGTGATGACAATTCTTTTTGATCTCTCAACAAGTTTTTTGTTTGTCATTTGTAAATCAATCATCATGTTTTCGTAAACTTTTCCCATTCGCACCATAGCAGTTGTAGTCAACATATTTAATACAAGCTTCTGAGCCGTTCCACTCTTCATTCTTGTCGAGCCCATAATTACTTCTGGTCCAACGAAGGGACAAATAGCCACATCAACTTCGGGAATATTAAATTGTTCTCTTGGATTGCATGTGATGTAGAGAGTTTTTGCGCCCAGCTCTTTCGCTTTTTTTACAGCACCAACCACATATGGAGTTCTTCTGCTTGCAGCAATTCCGCATACAATATCTTTTGAAGTTACATTTGCCTTAATAATATCTTCAGCCCCATATTCCTCGTGGTCTTCAACACCTTCTTGCGATCTGAACATCGCATCTTTTCCGCCTGCAATAAAACCTTGAACTAATTCTGGCGGAGTTCCATAAGTTGGAGGACATTCGGAGGCATCAACAACGCCAAGCCTGCCGCTCGTTCCCGCACCAAAGTAAAATAATTTTCCACCATTTTTAAAAGCAGTAACAATCAACTCAACAGCTTCTGCGATGTATTTAATCTCTTTCTCAACTGCGAGTGGAACTTGTTTATCTTCGTTATTAATTATCCGTAAAATTTCTTCAGTAGAGCGTGCATCAAGATCCATAGAGTTGGGATTTCGTTGCTCTGTTGTTAAGCCCGCAATTTCGTTGAAGAGTTCCTGATTGATAGAAGCAATATTCATTACTTAGTTAACTCCAAAAGAACCAATTTTTTCCCTTTAACATTTCTAAGGTTTGATGGTTTGTAATGCAACTCATACACAGTCGATTTTTTTATGAATGGTTTATATTTTATTTCCGCTTTCTGAAACTCTTCAGTTAAGTCGCCACCTTTTATCGTCATTAAAAAACCTTTCTCTTTGATTAACGGCATTGCGTATCTGAGTAGAACAATCAATGGCTCTGTTGCCCTTGTAACAATAAGGTCAAATGAATTTTTATGTTTCTCGATAAACTCTGCAGATTCAACACGAGCATTTTCCGCCTTAATATTTCTGATCATCATCTTCTCGATAAATTCAGAAACAGCGTCAATTTTTTTTGAGATTGAATCAACAAGAACTCCCTTTAAGTCGGGACGCATAATTGCGATTGGAATTCCTGGAAATCCACCACCTGTTCCTATATCTAAAAAATTAGTAGTTCGTTCAGGAATATATTTTGTTATGTATGAGGAAATAAAGACGTGGTTTTCAATTATATGTTCAACGTCTTTTCTTGAAATAAGATTTACCGATTCATTTTTTTTGCAAACTAGGTCAGCGTAAAATGCAAGACACTCCATTTGTGTTGTCTCTGGATTATATCCGTTTTCCCAATAAAAAGATGTTATCTCTCTAAGATATTGTGCCTGTTTATCAACCATTTATGTTCAGTCTTAAAAATTATTAATTAATTCTTCAAATATACCAATAAAATAGAAATATCAGATGGGGTTATTCCCGCAATTCTTGATGCTTGTCCAATAGAGCGTGGCTTAAAGCGTTGCAACTTATCTCTCCCCTCAGATGACAATTGTTTTAAGTTTGAATAATTTAAGCTTAAAGGAATTCGAGTCTTTTCATATCGCTCCAATTTTTTTACAGTTTCAAATTCTCTTTTTATGTAGCCTTCATACTTTAATTCAAACTCTACTTGTTCCAAAGATATTTCGTCGTTCAGCAATTCGGCTATTTTTTCATCTTCAGAAAATCCATCGAGCAGAAGTAATTCTTTTAATTTTATCTCAGGACGTTTTGATAGTTTGGAAATTATTTCAGGAGACTCAATTCCATTTGTCCCTTTCATTTCAAGGAAAGGATTAATCTCTTTTGGCGAGATTTTTTTCTGATTAAAAAGCTCAATCGATTTTGAAATAATTACTTCTCTTTTTTCTAATTCAGCTAACATCTCTTTTTCAACTAAACCCAATTCAAAACCATATTTTGTTAAGCGTCTGTCTGCATTGTCTTGCCGCAATAAAAGTCGATGCTCTGCCCGTGACGTGAACATGCGATACGGCTCTTCGGTAGATTTCGTTACCAGATCATCAATCAGAACGCCGATGTATGCCTCACTTCTTTTGAGAACAAATTCATTTCTGCCCAAAATTTTTGAGGCGGCGTTAATTCCCGCAATCAGTCCTTGTGCCGCAGCTTCCTCATAACCCGAAGTTCCATTTATTTGTCCCGCAAAATAAAGCCCGTCAATAATTTTTGTTTCAAGCGTTAAGTCAACTTGGTTTGGCGGAAAAAAATCATATTCAACAGCGTAGCCGGGACGAATCATCTCAACTTCTTCCAGTCCGCGCACTTTTTTTAACGCAGCCAATTGAACTTCAGTTGGCAGAGATGTAGAAAAACCATTTACATAAATTAAGTTTGTGTCGAGTCCTTCTGGTTCGAGAAACAACTGGTGCTTCTCTTTTTCAGCAAAGCGCACTATTTTATCTTCAATTGAGGGACAATATCGGGGACCAATCCCTTTTATTCGGCCGGTAAACATTGGTGATTTATCAAACCCCGTTTCCAAAATTTTGTGGACTGTTTGGTCGGTGTAAGTCACGTGACAGCTTACTTGAGGAAGAAAAGGAAAGGACGATTTATCAGTTTTGAATGAAAATGGCTTCGGGTCATCGTCTCCCGGTTGTTCTTCTAAAATACTAAAATTAATTGAATTGGCGTTCAATCTTGGCGGAGTTCCCGTTTTCAGTCTTCCAGATTCAAAACCAAGTTTTAATAAAGATTCCGTAATTCCTGTCGCGGGCATTTCTCCAAATCTACCCCCTGAAACCGAGCTCATTCCCGTGTGCATCAGTCCATTCAAAAAAGTTCCTGAACAGAGCACAACAGATTTGGTAGCGATTAACTCCCCCTCATTAGTTTTTACGCCAATGATTTTGTTATTCTCAGTTTCAATTGAGACAATCGATTTTTGTATAATTTCAATTTTTGGATGATTTGCAATAACTTTTAGAGCTTCTAACGAATAAATTTTCCGATCATTTTGGCTTCTTGGCGACCAAACGGCTGGACCTTTAGAACGATTGAGCATCCTAAATTGAATTCCGCTTCGGTCAGCAATAATTCCCATAACTCCCCCAAGCGCATCAATTTCCCGCACCAAATGTCCCTTTGCAGTTCCACCAATTGCGGGATTGCAGGACAATCTTCCCATCGCGTCTTTTTCCATTGTAACCAGCCCAACTTGGCATCCCATTTTTGAAGCCGCACAAGCCGCCTCAATTCCCGCATGTCCACCGCCAATTACAAAAACATCATAAACTTTCATTAATAACAGACCAATTATTCGTTAATCAAAATAGTTGTTTCACGTGAAACTGGGACCAAGCACAAAATATTTATGGAAGAAATTTTCACGTGAAAAAAATTATTTCCCAATGCAAAAACTCGCGAAAATATTATTAAGAATGTCGTCACTACTAACTTCTCCAATAATTTCCGAAAGTGAATTTTCTGCATTTCTTAAGTCAAAAGCAATAAATTCTCCACTCATTTTTGAGCGTGCAGACTCCAGCGCAGTCAAAAGATGACTTTTTGTCCTCTCCAAACTTTGGTAATGACGAGAATTTGTCACAATCGCAGAGCGTTCGGTATAAACATTGTTTCCAATTGCTTTTGATTTAAGGAGTTCAAATAATTTTTCAATTCCCTCTCCTGTTTTAGCTGAGATCAGGCAATCCGCCGAAAAATCTCTCTCCTTTTTCAAGTCGATTTTGTTTCCAACCAGAATAATTTTTTCTCTAATTGTTACTTCCAATAACTCTTCGTAAAGCTCCTCTGAAAAAAGATCATTCACATCGCTCAGCAAAATCACAAAATCGGCATCACGAATCGCTTCCCTACTTCTCAACACGCCTTCTATTTCAATCAAATCTTCAGACTCTCGGATTCCCGCCGTGTCAAATAGCTTAAACAAAATTCCATCAATTGAAACTTCCTCTCGAATAATATCTCGCGTTGTTCCCGGAATTGCACTTACAATCGAGCGAGATTCTTTCAGAATATAATTCAGCAACGAAGATTTCCCCACATTTGGTTTTCCGACCAGAGCGACATTTACGCCGTCACGAATTACTCGCCCAAAATTATAGGATTTTAATAATTCATCAATTTCGGTTATGACGCCCAAAATAAGTTCTTGGAGTTTCTCGTATCCAACAAATTCAATCTCCTCTTCGGCAAAATCTAATTCTAATTCAATTAATGAAGAAGTGTTGATTAGATCCGTGCGGAAATCTGCAACTTTTTTCGACAACATTCCGTCAAGTTGATTTCTCGCCCCTTTGAGTGAGACTTCGGTTCGTGAGTTGATTACTTCGGCAACAGCTTCTGCTTGTGCAAGATCGATTTTACCATTTAGAAAAGCACGCTTTGTGAACTCGCCGGGCGTTGCATTTCGTACCCCTTTTTCTAACAGTACTTCGATAATTTTTTTTGTGATTAGTGGATTTCCGTGCGAACTAATTTCTACACAATTTTCGCCTGTGAAAGAATTTGGACTTATAAAGATTGAGACAAGCACATCGTCAATAATGTCTCCTGTCGAATCATAAATTTTTCCGTAATGAATTGTATGCGTCTCGCACTCAGATAATTTTTTTTTACCTACAAAAATTTCATCGGCTATAGCAATACTATCAACGCCACTAATGCGGACAATCGCAATTGCACCCGTGCCCATTGGTGTTGCAACTGCTGTTATTGTATCTTCCGAAAAATTTAAATTCATAACTTGCAAAAATATGGAAAAATATTTTATAAAAAAAACGTCAGGGACA
>PNNF01000005.1 GCA_013824085.1 Chlorobiaceae bacterium
CAGCGGAGTAATTGAGGCGGAGTCGAAGTCAGCGGAGTAATTGAGGCGGAGTCGAAGTCAGCGGAGTAATTGAGGCGGAGTCGAAGTCAGCGGAGTAATTGAGGCGGAGTCGAAGTCAGCGGAGTCGAAGTCAGCGGAGTCGAAGTCAGCGGAGTCGAAGTCAGCGGAGTCGAAGTCAGCAAAGTAATTGAGGCGGAGTCGAAGTCAGCAAAGTAATTGAGGCGGAGTCGAAGTCAGCATAGTAATTGAGGCGGAGTCGAAGTCAGCATAGTAATTGAGGCAGAGTCGAAGTCAGCATTATCAAAATCAGCAATTCCTCTCAAAAATATTTCGAGTTTCAGCTTATGAGTATATCAGCCCATTACCTCAATCAAAATAAAAATTTGTTAATTAAAATTTCGATAGCTAAAATACTGATTGAATAAAAATATATTTGGTAAGATTGGAAAAAGAAAAAATAACGATACGTGGTGCGCGTCAACATAACTTGAAAAATATTGATTTAGAAATTCCGCGAAATAGTTTTACTGTCATTACTGGCTTGAGCGGCTCAGGAAAATCATCTCTCGCATTTGATACTATTTACGCAGAAGGACAAAGACGCTATATCGAATGTCTCTCTGCTTACGCTCGTCAATTCCTTGATATGCTTGAAAAACCTGATGTCGATTTAATCGAAGGACTTTCTCCATCAATTTCTATCGAGCAAAAAGTTACTTCAGGTAATCCAAGATCAACAGTGGGAACGGTTACGGAAATCTATGATTATCTACGATTGCTCTTTGCTAAATTAGGTATTCCGCATTGTTGTAACTGCGGCAGCACTATCTCTAAACAATCGTCAGCAAAAATATTTGAAACAATTCTCCAAGAAATGAATGGAAAAAAAATTCTTCTGCTTGCACCAGTTGTTAGAGGAAGAAAAGGCCACTATCGAGAATTGTTTGATGAAATTCTAAAAGATGGATTCTTGAAAGTTAGAGTTGATAATGAAATAATTGAGCTCGTAAAAAATTATCATGTCGATCGATATAAGATTCACAATATTGAAATCATTATCGATAAAATTAAAATTGATAAAAATTCTGTAAGTCGGTTGACCGAATCGATTGAAGTTGCGTTAAAATATGGCGATGGAAATATTATTGTTAATGATGGCGAAAAAGATTTTATTTTCAGTAAGCATCTTGCTTGTCTCGCTTGTGGAATAAGTTATCAAGAACTTGCACCGAACTCATTCTCATTTAATTCGCCATATGGATCTTGTCCAAAATGCGAAGGACTCGGAGAAAAAAAAGAACTCGATCTTTCGTTAATAATTCCTGATTGGGATAAATCTATCAATGAAGAAGGGATAGCTGCACTAGGGAAGCCCCGCAGCACTTGGATATTTACTCAGCTTGAAGCCGTAACAGAATATTTTAAATTCGATTACAACACCAAGTTGAAAGACTTGACAAAAGAACAAAAGGAAATTCTACTCAACGGTTCTAAAGAAAAAATTCCTTTTAGTTACAGCTATGGCGGCAGCAAAGCAGTAAATTATTTTCATAAATTTAATGGAGTTTTGAGTTATCTAAATAATTATTATAGCACAACCAGCTCATCAAATATGCGTGAGTGGGTTGAATCTTTTATGAATACTGCACGATGTTCAGAATGTAATGGCGGAAGATTAAAAAAAGAATCGTTATCAGTTAAGTTTCAAGGAAAAAATATTTCCGAAATTACTCAACTCTCGATTCAGCGGTGTAAAGAATTTTTTGAAAAAATAAAACTTACTGGAAATGATGAAATAATTTTTCGACCGATACTCAAAGAAATTTTATCTCGACTTCATTTCCTTTTGAATGTCGGGCTTGAATATTTATCGCTTGATAGAAGTGCTCGTACATTATCTGGAGGCGAATCACAACGAATTAGATTAGCTACACAAATAGGAACACAGCTCGCAGGCGTGCTTTATGTACTTGATGAACCAAGCATTGGTTTGCATCAAAGTGATAATTTAAAACTTATCGATTCGCTAAAACAGTTGCGTGATTTAAATAATACTGTAATTGTTGTTGAGCACGATAAGGAAACAATTTATAATTCAGATTACTTAATTGATTTGGGGCCTGCTGCAGGTGAACACGGTGGTGAAATTTGTGCCATTGGTGAAACTAATAAATTAATTTACTCGAACAATGAGTTCAGTTCAATTACTCTCGATTATTTAAGTGGAAAAAAAGAAATATCAATTCCCAAAGCAAGAAGAATTGGAAATAATAAAACTATTGAGCTGCTTGGTGCAAGCGGTAATAATCTTCAAAATATTGATCTTAAAATTCCACTTGGCAGATTAATTGCAGTTACTGGAGTGAGTGGCTCTGGCAAATCAAGTCTGTTAAATGAAACTTTTGTAAAAATATTAATGAGAGATATTTATAAATCAAAAGTTGTTCCACTCCCTTACAAAAAAATTGTTGGCTTAGAAAATATCGACAAAGTAATTGAGATAGATCAAACACCAATTGGGCGAACTCCAAGATCGAATCCCGCTACTTATACTGGATTGTTTCAGCACATTCGCGATTTGTATTCACAGTTGCCTGAATCAAAAGTAAGAGGTTATCCAACTGGTAGATTTAGTTTCAATGTAAGCGGCGGAAGATGCGAAGAGTGTAAAGGTGATGGACTCAAAAAAATTGAGATGAATTTTCTTCCTGATGTTTATGTGCAATGTGAATCTTGTAAAGGCAAAAGATATAACCGCGAAACTCTTGAAATATTATTTAAAACAAAATCGATTTCAGATTTGCTCGAAATGAGAGTTGAAGAAGCGCTTGATTTTTTTGAAGACCTACCAAGAATAAAAAGAAAAGTAAAAGCAATAAACGACGTTGGTCTTGGCTATATCAGACTTGGTCAGCAAGCAACTACACTTTCGGGTGGAGAAGCACAAAGAGTAAAACTCGCCGCTGAGCTTAGTAAAATCGGGACGGGAAATACAATCTATATTTTAGATGAACCAACTACAGGGCTTCACTTTGATGATGTGAGAGTTTTGTTGAACGTCTTAAATAAACTTGTCGATAAAGGAAATACGGTAATCATCATTGAGCACAATCTCGACGTTATAAAATCAGCCGATTGGATTATTGACCTTGGGCCAAAAGGTGGAGAGTATGGTGGACAAATAATTGCAGAAGGAACTCCCGAAGAATTAATTTTGAATGAAGCAAGTGTTACGGGAAAATTTTTAAGTAAAGAATTAAAATAATTTTAGTGAGGCATCAAATGGAAGATACAATAAATCAAAAAAAACAATATAGAGCAGAGATGAACGAAAAAATATTAAATTCTGGCTTCCGTGATTTTAATAAATTTTTTGCTCTCGATAATAAAGCTTATCACAAAGGAACACTTGACACAAAGACAAAAGAACTGATGGGCTTAGTTGGCTCAATGGTACTGCGTTGTAACGATTGTATTTTTTATCATATCGATCGTTCGATTGAAGAAGGTGCAACTCGCGAAGAACTTCATGAAACAATGAATATCGCACTAATAATTGGTGGCTCAATTGTTATCCCTCACTTAAGATTTGCTTTTGAGTCGATGGATAAACTGTTTGATAAAAAGCAAGAATAAGTAAAAAGAATTTGGATGAAGAATAAAAATCTGATTCAATAAATTGTTGAAAGAAACAGATCAATAAAAATCTTTAGGACAAAACCGATAAAAATATAAACAAAAAAAAAGAAAGAAATTTTTTCAAGGATTGAGTATGAAACTAATTTTCACAAAAGAAAATATTATTAAGGGCGGACTAATTTATTGCATTGGTGATACTATTGCAGCTCTAATTACAAATGATTTTTCAATTTCTCGAATGATTGGAATTTTATTAATGGGTGCAACAATTTACGCATTTGAAATACCAAATTATTTAGCTTGGCTTAACAATCGAAATTTCGGTTCATCTGCAAAAGCTAACATTATTCGTATGGTACTTTTTTCACTTTACTTCAATCCTCTTTGGATCGCAAGACACTTGTTACTCTTAAATATTTTTTCGGGTGATTTTCAAAAAATTAATTGGAGCTTGATGTCAATAAGTTTGGACTCATTTATCTATAGCATTCCAATTTCTTTGGCGGGTAATTATGTTATTCAGAATGTAATTCCATTCCAGCATAGATTTCCATCGACAGCAATCTTCTCTGGATTTATGGCAATTTATTATGCTTTGAGCGAAACTTTATTCGGTTAAATTTGAACTAATATTTTAAAAATATAATTTAAAACTCAATGGATAAAATAATTTTTGCTTCGCGCAATGAAGGTAAAATTAGAGAAGTAAGAGAGATACTCAAAAATGATTTTGAGGTATTAAGTATTGATGGAATTGAACTTCACGAAGTAATTGAAAATGGAAAAACCTTTGAAGAGAACGCTAAGAAAAAAGCTGTCGAAGTTTACAATCAACTTTTTGTTCCAATAATAGCTGATGATTCAGGAATCTCAGTTGAACAGCTAAATGGTTTGCCCGGTGTTGACTCAAAAATATTTGCAGGCGAAAATGCAACTGATGAAATGAATAATCAAAAATTGATTAACGAAATTTCTAAATTCAATCCGCCTCACTTAGCAAAGTATGTTTGTTGTGCTGTTTATTACGATGGGAAAAATTTAATTTCAACTTTTGGAGAATGTGAAGGAAGAATCACAACAACACCAAATGGGGCCAATGGATTTGGGTACGATCCATTGTTTCTACCCAATGGATTCAATGTTACAATGGCAGAAATTGATGCCGAAACAAAGAATAAAATTAGTCATAGGTTTAAAGCTTTTTCTTTACTCAAAGAATTAATTAAAAAAAATGGAGATGAATTATGAAAAAAATAATGATTGTTATTTTATTAGGATTATTTTTTGTTAGTTGTAAGGAAGGGGACACTTCAACTAATCCACCAGCTTTTTCTGATGATTATTTCCCTTCTCATATTGGATATACACTTGGATATCAGCTTGATTCTATTGCTCAATCTGGAATTCCAGTAAAAATCGGAAACAGATTTACTACTGTAACTAAAGATACATTAATTGCGGGCACACCTTATCGAATTTTTTCAGATTCTATTGTGATAAACAACGTAACATCACGCGGTCAAAGTTTTGTCCGCAGTAGTTCTGCAGGAGTATATTATTTTATTGATACTTCTGGCTTATCGTTGGTTGTTCCAGATAGCCTAAGAAGATTAATGCTAATTGATCGAGAAGTAACAGCGCTTTCATATCCCCTGACAATTGGAAGAAGTTGGGCACCGTTTCGATTGACCTTCCTCAATATTCCAATAATTGATTTTACAGCATTAGTTGAGGCTGAGGAAAAAATTCAAATAAATGCAAACAACACAAATTATAATTTTGATGCGAAAAGAATTGGTTATCGATTAAAATTATTTATTCCTGATTTAACTATGACGGGCAACGTTATTAATCTTGAGTTTAATGCTAAAGGTTGGTTTGTAAAAGGAATTGGATTAGTGAAGTTGGAAGGGAATAGTTCAATAATTGGATTTTTTAATGGTGGCGATATAAATATTTCGGATACCACTTCGGTGCTGTCACAGAAATTAATTTCATTCAAATAGAAATTTTTATTTCGTTGCAATAACTACTTGAACTAAGCCGAATGTTAGCAAGTGTTTTTCAACGCTTCTGAATTTTGCTTGATAAAATATCTTTTCAAGGTCAACATTTTTGTCAAACTCTTCTACTGAGTCGGGCAAATATGTATATGCACTTTTATCTTTAGAAATTATTTTCCCGATGATTGGTAAAATATGTTTGAAGTAAGAGCGATAAATAAATTTTAAGATTATATTTTTCGGCATACTAAATTCAAGCACAATAACTTTTCCATCTTTTCTCAATACATCATAGAAAGAATTAAAAGCTGTCTGAATTTCATAAAAATTTCTAACACCAAAAGCGACAGTAATTTTAGAAAAAACATTTGGCTTGAATGGAAGAATTTCAGCAACCAATCTCACATTTCTTCCCGAAATCCATTTCGATTTTTTGTTAAACAGCGTTAACATATTAAAAGAAAAGTCAGCAGCAAAAATATTTTGCACACCCATTCTTTTTGATTCAATCGCAAAGTCACCAGTTCCGCAAGCAATATCGAGCAGCACATCATTAGATTTAATCTCAGACAACTTAAGCGCCTTTTTTCTCCAATAAATATCAATGCCAGCACTAAGTAAATGATTGAGCAAATCGTATCGATAAGCAATCGAATCAAACATCATTCTGACTTGTTCTTTTTTGTTCATCATAAAATTTTTTTATTTGAAAAATTTTCATTCCACCAATTATTAATATGCTTTGCCGACCACATTGTAGCCGCAAGCCAAACTAATGATGCTACAAGATCAATCACATAATGGTAGCGTAAATAAACGGTGGAAATTATTAAAAGAATTCCTGTTACAAGCAATAGATATCTGAACCTGTCGTTAAACTTAAAAGCGAGGATCATCGTGATGAGTGTTACCAAAGTATGTCCACTCGGAAAAACATCACGTTGCACAGTTTCCATAGGTATAGCAGAACCTGGAGGAGCGCCGCCACCAACATTCACCAAATTTCGAAAAAACTCTGCAGCAAAAATTCCGGGTAACTCTACATCTGTTTGCGAAAAATCATGAAGCGTAAATCTTGGACCAACTCCAGGCACCATAAAGTATCCGAAGTATGAAAGTAAAAATCCAAGTACAACTGCAAACATTACATATTTTGATTCTTTCTGTTTATTGTTCAGCCAAAGTGAAATTGCCAGAATGATTGGCAAAAAGTAGAATGAAAAATAAACGAACTGCAGTATCTCAGTAATAATTGGATGAGCAAATTGATGCATCCAAACAGTTGGATCAGTGCCGAACATAAATCGATCAATAGCAATTAGTTGTGCGTCATAATCTATTGGTCGCAGTGGTTTGATAAAAACATTTGTTAGTTTGTAAGAGAGCAAAACCATCGGCGGCAAATACCAATAATGAATTTGTCTTATCCAGAATGTATTTTTCTTCAGATGAAGATTTGCAATAAAAAAAATAAAAGCAATCAGAAGAACTGAAATTGCAACGACCCAATACCAGTTGCTAATAGAAGCGTGAAATAATAAAGCAGTGATTGTAAGAAGTAAATAAAAAATTACAACTACAAAATCAGTAACATTTAACGGAGAAAATATTTTTTTCAAATTCATTTTTTATTTTTATGATAATAATTTGCAAGAGTAATAAATTCAGCTAAATCCAATTGTTCTGCCCTTAATGATAAGTCAACACCACAGTTGGAAAAATCAAACTCTGCAAATATACCATTTCGTAAAGAATTTTTTAAAGTCTTTCGGCGTGTACTGAATGCTGCTTTTACAATTTTAATAAATATTTTTTCGTCAATTAAATCTGTAACTATCTCCTTAAAGCTAATTTTAATAACAGCAGAAAAAACTTTGGGCTTTGGAAAAAAGACATTAGGAGAAACCTTAAAACATAATTCTGTGTCGCCAAAAGTATTTAAAATTACTGCAAGAATTCCATAATCTTTTGTCCCTTTTTTTGCAGTTATTCTTTGTGCTACCTCAAGTTGAACCAAGAATACAGCGTCTTTAACGATTGCTCTTTTTTCTAACAACTTAAAAATTATTGGAGAAGTAATATTGTAAGGAATGTTTCCAGCGACTCTAATTTTTTTAGTTTTATCTTTTTGTAATTCATCTAAATCAATTTGTAGAAAATCACTAACAATTAAATTTATTCGCGGAAATTTTTTTATTAGTAATTCACTTATTCTTTTATCGATTTCAACGCAACATAAATTTTCAACTTTGTCGTAAAGAAATTCAGTGAGTGCACCTAAGCCGGGACCAATCTCAACAAATTGGTCATTCTGCTGTGGGTCGATGACTTCAGTAATTTTTCGCAAAATATTTTTATCTTGAAGATAATTCTGCCCAAAATTTTTTAACGGAACAATTTTTTTATTATCGATTTTCATACCTATTTTTGAATATAAAAAGAGTTATTCATTAAGACAAATTAACAATAAAAACTTTGCGGAGGACACTTGGAAAAAAGTTGTATCATTAGTATCGATATGGGTGGAACAAAAATGTTAGCTGCCAAAGTTAGTTCAAAAGAGGGAATTGTTGCTCGTGTAAAAAAAGCTACGAAAGTTGGAAAGGAAAAAATTAATTATGCAAAAGCTTTATATGAATTGATTGAAGAAACAAAAATTAAAGCCGAAATTTCTGATAAACATATAAAAGCAATTTGCCTTGGAGTTCCCGGTTCTGTTAATGTTGAGCTTGGTAAAATTGGAATGGCTCCAAATCTTGGAATAAAAAATTATTTCATTCAGAAAGAACTACAAAAATTTACTTCAATTCCCGTCTTAGTAGAAAATGATGTAAACCTTGCTGCGCTTGGTGGTAAAGCATTTGGACACGGCATCGGAAAAAAAAATATTTTATCTGTCTTCGTCGGAACTGGAATTGGTGCGGGCATTATAATCGATGGAAAAATTTATAGAGGCAGTTCATTTCTTGCTGGTGAAATTGGACACTTAATTGTTAATCCCAAAGGTGTTATTTGTGGTTGCGGTATGCGTGGATGTTTTGAGACTGAAGCATCTCGAACTGCAATCGTCAGAAAAATTGTTAAAGAAATTAAAGCAGGAAAGAAAAGCAAACTTTCTGAATTGGTCAAAACAAAAACACCAATAAAGAGTAAAGCGCTTGCTGCAGCTGTGCGTGGGAATGACAAAGTAACTATTAAATATGTCGATGAAGCTTGCAATACTATTGGTGCTGTGTTGGCAAATTGCAATAACTTGATGAACTTCGAGTTGATTGTTTTGGGTGGCGGAGTGATTGAAGCTCTGAATTTTTATATGGTACCTAAAATTAAAGAAGCATTCTTAAAATTTTCTTTAAGTGAATCTGCAAAAGCTGTAAAGATTTTACCAACTAAATTAGGTGACGATGCAGCATTGTATGGTGGAATTGTTTTGGCTGAAGAATTATTAGGAATAAAAATTTAACTAAAATTTTTTTCTATCTTTAAAAGTTTTTCACTTAATTCTGTCCACTTATTTATTGCGGCTTCAAGTTTATTTTTTACCGAAGCATATTCAGAATTTTTTTCTTTAATAAGACTTGGAACCGAATAAATTTTTTCATCAGTTAATGCAAGTTCTATTTCAGATTTATTTTTTTCTAACTTCTCAATTAACGTTTCAAGTTTTTTTATCTCTTCACTAATTCCTTTAGTGCTCTCATATCTTTTTTTACGTAAATCAGCTTCTAATCTTTTCTGTTCTTTACGATCAACAATTGGTTTTGTTGTCTCTTTCTTTTCACCATCCTCATTTCCTGAAGAAAAAGCATCTTTCCTTTTTTGTAAGTAGTAATCAATTCCGCCAACAAAATTTTTGACAACACCTTTTCTAATTTCAACTACACGATTAACAATCGGTCTTAAAAAATCGATATCGTGTGAAACTAAAATTAACGAACCATTAAAATCGATGAGTGCCTTCTGCAAAATTGCTTTAGATGAAATATCAAGATGGTTTGTTGGTTCATCAAGGACAATGAGATTAGCCTTTGTTAGCAATACTTTGATCAATGCAACTCTACTTTTTTCTCCACCCGACAACACTCCAACTTTTTTAAAAACATCATCACCAGAAAAAAGAAAACAGCCGAGCAGTGAACGGATTTGCGAAAGAGATTTATCAGATCCCATTTCGTAAATAGTTTCTAAAACATCTAAATCGAGATTTAAATTGTCAGAAACATCTTGTGCGTAGTATGAGATGAATGTATTGTATCCGACATTTCTTTTTCCTGAATCGATAATTACTTGATCAGAAATTATTTTTGATAGCGTTGTTTTACCAGCACCATTCGGTCCAACGAACGCAATTTTTTCTCCACGCTCAACAACAAAATCGAGATTTGAAAAAATATTATTTTGTCCATAAGATTTTGAAACGCCGCTAAGCTCAATGTTGATTCTACCGCTTTGAACAACGGGAGGAAACTTTATTGTAATTTCATCTTTCGTTTCTTCTAACTCAACAAGCTCCATTTTTTCCAGCATTTTAATTCTACTCTGAACTTGTTTTGCTTTCGTATTTTTAGATCGAAAACGATCAATGAATTTTTGTGTCTGTTTTATCACTTGCTGTTGTTGATAAAGCTGCGCCTCGGCTAGTCGGTCTCGCTCTGTCTTAAATTTTAAAAAGTTTTCATACTTTCCGTTGTAAGAGTTGAACTTGCCGAGATAAATTTCAAGCGTCTTGTTTGTTACTTCGTTCACAAAATATTTATCGTGAGAGACAGCAATCAATGCCCCTTTGAAAGATTTCATAAAACTTATTAACCAGTCGAGTGAATCAAGATCAAGATGATTCGTCGGCTCATCCATCAATAAAA
The DNA here is from genome assembly GCA_013824085.1 of Chlorobiaceae bacterium. GTDB lineage: Bacteria > Bacteroidota > Ignavibacteria > Ignavibacteriales > Ignavibacteriaceae > PNNF01. The sequence continues at coordinate 10,505 of PNNF01000005.1, forward strand.
TATCATTTTGTGCAATAAGAATTTTTGCAAGAGCAATTCTCATCTGCCAACCGCCTGAAAATTCTTCAGTCCTTCTTAAGAAATCTTTCTCTTCAAAGCCCAGCCCTATTAAGACTTTTTCAACTTTTGATTTAGTTGAATATGAACCAAGTTCTTCAAGGCGAAAATGAACTTCACCAAGTTGATTTATCAAATCATTTTTTTCTTCAATATTCAGAAGTGAAGAATTTAGTTGTTCAGTAATTTCATTTTCTTTTTCCCTCAGCCAAAAAATATCTGCTAATGCTGACTCCGCTTCTTCAATTAATGTCTTACCAAAGTGAGTTACATTTTCCTGCGGCAGATAACCAATAGTTATTCTTTTTTGTTTAATTATTTTTCCACTCTCAGGTGGGAATTGTCCGAAGATAATTTTTAGAAGTGAAGATTTTCCTGCACCATTTGGGCCTACGAGACAAATTCTTTCGCCCGCATTAATTTTAAGATTAACTTCCTTGAATAAATATTTTCCGCCGAACTGAAGTGATACATTATAAAGATCAATCATCTATTTCCTAATTACAGCAACCTTTGCGGTCTTGACTGTATTTCCTTCTTTGTCTGATGCAACTAAAATATAGACACCAGTGTTTACAAAATTTCCATCATTATTTTTTCCGTCCCAAAACGCAATTCTTCCACCGAGCGATTCAACATTTCTAACTAATTTCCCTGAAGCCGATAGCAACTTTATTTCTGCATCTTTTATTAAACCGTCAATTGTTAAGAATGAATTTCCATCACCAATAACAAAAGGACTTGGATAAAGATTTATCTCTTCAAAACTTGAAACAGGTTCAAGTGAAGTTGTATAAAACGCTGTCAGTCCGCCTTCAACTCCAACATAGACGATTCCATTCTCTTCATCAATTGCAATGCTTACAATCTGATCTGAAAGCAACGGGCTGTTTGTTGTATTAAAAACATTTAAAATTTGAATTCCATCACTTGTAACTAACAGTAAACCTTGGTTCGTCCCAACCCATTTTCTATTGATTGCATCAACACCAATTGCATTTATTGATTGCTGTCGAAGTGAAAAAACTGAAGAGACACGAAATTGTGGAACGTTGTTCAATGCTACATTTGTATTGGAAATTATATTTACTCCAAGATTTGTTCCTACCCAAAGATCACCGCGCTTGTCGAGTGAAATACAATTTATTAAATTTGAATTTAATCCAGTTGAAGCATTAATAAAGCCGTGTCTGTCGTCATTCAAATTTGCTAAAGTTTGGTTTTCATTAAAAAAATATAAACCTGCATTTTGCGATCTCGGAGATGCGTGATACCACTTTGTATCAAACTGGTCAATAATTAAATTCCCATTAAATACCGCAATGTCGGGATTATTGATGTATTCAAATTCGTACCACAAACTATCTTTTGTTAATACACTCAAAACTTTTTTATCTGCTGGATCAAAATTCATTAACCATAAATTACCTTTTGAATCTTTTGCTAAACCTGCTATTACTACGAATTGTGGATTTAATGGAATTCCTGTTAGCGGACTATTTTCCGTAGTAAAAATTTCAACCGAATCATTTTTATCGATATGAATAAATCCAAATCCCCAATTCCCAATATAAGTATTTCCCTGGTTATCTGAATAAGATTTGAAGTAGGAGTTAGATGGTAATCGCGGAAAAGTATTGCGATTAAAATTTTCCCAATTCACTCCATCAAATTTATAAAAGCCAACTCCAGTAACATCAGAACCACTTGCGACCCATAAATTGCCGCGTGTATCAGTTGACATACTAATGAATTGATTTTTTTCTGGTCCATTTGGATAAAGGAGAGCGACTCTTTGGTTATTATTATAAACTTCAACGCCTCTGTCACTTGTTAAGAAAAAATTATTTTCTCTAAACCCAATTAATTTTTTGGATGAAAAATTATCAGCAATTAAGAGTGTAAAAATTCCATTTCTAAAAATCGAAATTGAAGTGTTCGTAATAATTATTATTGAATCATTCTTGACAGAAAAATCTGAAATAGAATTAGTAGCTAATTGCGGAATTAAAGAACGCCAATTTGTTCCATCAAAAACTGAAACACCTCTTGTAGTAGCCGCTATTATAGAATCTCTGAATGAGCTTATTTTTCTTACGTTCTCAGATGTCAAACCATTTGCAGTTGTGTATAAAATCCAAGATTCAGGTGCAGCTAAATTTATTGCACCAACTCTCGAGACAGCAATTCCACTTTCAGTCGCAACAAAAATTCTGTCCTTCTTAAAAATATAATTCACTTTTGAGTTTGATGGAAGAGTTGAAAACTTTAAGTAAGAATCGATAAAAGAAAATGTCTGACTATTAATTAACACAGCTCCAAAATCAGTTGAAACAAAAACAGTATCACCGCTAACAGAAAAATTATTTATCTGTCTAAACGTTCTTCCTGAGTTTGCAATGTCAATAATTCTTCTTGTGTTTTTTGTCTTCTCGTCATAGACATCAATTGTTCCATCTTGACTACCGAGCCAAATTTTCCCATGACTATCAATTATTGATGCAGTGATTGGCGAGCCATTCAGTCCTTCAGTTTTTGTAAGAAGTGTGTAAGTGCTATCAGAAAATTTAAACTTGAATGCGCCGCCTGTTGTAGCAGCCCACAATGAACTATCATTTATTGTTGCAGAACGAACATCTTTCATATCACTAAAATTTCTTAGCGATAAAATTTCTTGTCCATTTGCAACAGTAAAAAATAAAAGAGAGAAAAAGAGAACAAGTGGTTTTGATTTCATTTATTCAATTGAATATTTATTAATAGTTAAAGTTAGTGCTGAATTTACGAATTCAACAGTCAAAATTTTTTCAACTGAATTTTTAGATTGCCTTCAAAAGATTTGCCATTTCGATTGCAGAGAGTGCTGCATCCCAGCCTTTATTACCAGCCTTTGTGCCAGCTCTTTCAATTGCTTGTTCAATATTTTCAGTTGTAAGAACTCCAAATGTAACAGGAATGCAATGCTTCATTGAGACAGCGGCAATTCCTTTTGTAACTTCTGAAGCGATGTAATCGAAGTGTGGAGTAGCTCCTCTAATCAGAGCGCCCAAACAAATAATTGCATCATATTTTTTTTGCGAAGCTAATTTTTCTGCCGCCAATGGAATTTCAAACGATCCCGGAACTTTTACAAGAACAATATTCTCCGATTCAACTGAATGTTTTTTCAGACATTCAAGAGCACCGTCAACAAGTTTATTAGTTATAAAATCGTTGAATCGACTTGTTACAATTGCGAATTTTAAATTATCTGTTGATAAATTGGCTTCAATAGTTTTCATTTTTTTTCTCATAAATATTTAATAACAATGTAAAATTATCTGATTTTTTAATCTCTAAAAAACTAAATTTTTGTGGATATTAATCTTTTTTTCATTTCATCAATAAACTTTGATGGAATTGAGTAGTTACCCAAATTATATTCATCATTTCTTTTTCCGCCGTGGAAATCTGAACCGCCTGAAGTTAGTAAAAAATATTCAGAGGCAATTTTGCGAAAATTTTTTGTTTGAAATTCTGAATGCGAAGGATGAATTATTTCTATTCCGTCCAAACCACTCTCAATCAATTCAATCAATACGCGATCTACAATATTTCCGGGATGAGCCAAGAAAGCTAAGCCCCCCGCATCATTGATAATTTTATACGCACTCGCCGGTGAGATATAAACTTTCTTTACATAAGCGGAGGCGTGATTACCAAGATATTTTCCGAAAGCTTCAACATAAGAAGGCACAATATTTTTTTCGATTAGCACTTGAGCAATGTGCGGTCTTCCGACAGCAGAATCTTTTGCAATTCTAAAAACATCTTCGGTAGAAATATCAACCCCTAATAAATTTAATTTCTTAACAATTTTTTCTGCTCGACGAACGCGTTCAGTTCTAAAAAATTTAAGATATTCATTTAGCTCAACATTTTTAGTGTCAATAAAATATCCAAGTATATGAATTTCTCTTCCCGCAATTTCTGAACTTAATTCAACGCCACTAATTAATTCAATATTATATTTAGCAGCTTCTACTGATGCAGCATCATAAGCAGAGATACTGTCGTGATCAGTAATCGCAATAACTTTGATTTTTTTTTCAGCAGCTTTTATAACTAACTGCTCAGGACCAAAATATCCATCTGAGTGATTCGTATGTAAGTGAAGATCTACCAAAGCCGCCTAGTTTAAGGATTATACAATTTTACGAATTTGTTGTAATCTAAAATTCGTACTTTATTACCATCTATTTCTATCAATCCTTTTTTCGCAAAAGAATGTAAAGTTCGAGATATAGTTTCTCTTGAGGTGCCCGCCATTTTTGCCAAATCATGTTGGAAAGGAAGCTTCTCAATTTCAACAATTCCTTTTTTTATTTTACCAACGTCATCTGCTAATTGCAATAGAACAGTTGCAACTTTTCCTTCGGCATCTTTTAATGAAAGCGATTTAATTTTTTGATCAGCATTTCTCAATCGCTTCGTCAACTCTTGCAGCAATGAAATTGATACTTCTGGAAACTGAGTTAGCAAGTCCAGAAAATCTTTTCTTTGAATGATAAATAATTTTGATTCTTCCAAAGCAGTTACATTTGCTGAGCGATTCAATCCGTCGAGCAATGCCATCTCGCCAAAGAAATCAGATTTATTCAACATTGATAATATTACCTCTTTCCCATCTTCACTAACTCGTGAAACTTTAACAGATCCAGAAATAATAACAAAGAATGCTGAGCCAGATTCTGATTCAACTAAAATTAGTTCATCTTTTTTATAAGTTCTATGTTTTCCTAACCGCGAAATTTTTTCAATAGTCTCGTCTCCAACGTCGTTAAAAATTGGGACGTTGCGTAAAAACTCATTTTGGGTATCCATTATAAACCTAAAAATATTCGTTTATGAATATAGTTTTGTCTTTCAATAAAAGCAATTTTTATTAAATTGAATTTTGACTCCATCTTAAGTAACTTTGTATGAAAATTATTTTTAATTTTAAAAACGGAGAGAAAAAAAATGTCAGTTAAAGTTGGAATAAACGGATTCGGAAGAATCGGAAGACTCGTGTTAAATGCAGTTGTCGATAAAGGATTGCTCGGAAATGAAATCGATATTGTTGCTGTAGTTGATGTTAGCACAGACGCAAAATATTTCGCTTATCAATTAAAGTATGATTCTGTTCATGGGAAATTTGACGGAACTATCACTACAAAAAAATCTAACCCCGCAGCTACTGAAGATGATGTTATTGTAGTCAATGGACATGAAATTCGCTGCGTGCCTGCAACAAAAGACCCAAGCCAATTGCCTTGGAAAGAACTTGGTGTTGAATATGTTTTTGAAGGAACTGGATTGTTTACTGAATCTGAAAAAGCAAAAGGACACTTAGTGGCTGGTGCAAAAAAAGTTATTATCACTGCGCCCGGTAAAGGTGATGTTAAAACTATTGTTGTTGGTGTGAACGAAGAAGAATACGACAAAACAAAGCATGATATTGTTTCTAATGCATCTTGCACAACAAATTGTTTAGCTCCTGTTGTTCACGTATTACTTAAAGAAGGTATTGGAATTGAAACAGGACTTATGACCACAATCCACGCATACACAGCAACACAAAAAACTGTTGATGGTCCATCTAAAAAAGATTGGAGAGGCGGCAGAGCAGCAGCAATAAATATTATTCCTTCATCTACTGGCGCTGCAAAAGCGTGTGGTGAAGTTTTACCTGCAACAAAAGGAAAATTAACCGGAATGTCTTTTAGAGTTCCAACTGCAAACGTTTCTGTTGTTGACTTAACTTTTAGAGCAGCTCGCGATACTTCAATTGAAGAGATTGACGCATTCATGAAAAAAGCTTCTGAAACTTATATGAAAGATATTCTTGGATACTCTAACGAAGAGCTTGTATCTACTGATTTTAATCACGATAGTCGTTCTTCAATTTATGATTCACTCGCAACTCTACAAAATAATCTTAAAGGAGAAAAACGATTCTTCAAGGTTGTAGCTTGGTATGATAACGAGTGGGGATATTCTTGCAGATGTATTGACTTACTTATGAAAATGGTAAAAAGTTAATTTCTATAAAGGGCTTATTTTTTAAGCCCTTTCTTTTTTCTAAATGAATTATTAATGATGTTGAAAGAAAATTTATATGAATAAAAAAACGATTGAAAATATTGAACTAAAAAATAAACGTGTAATCGTCAGAGTTGATTTCAATGTTCCGCTTGATGAGAATCAAAATATTACTGATGATACAAGAATAGTTGAATCGCTACCAACAATAAATAAAATTATCGCCGATGGTGGAAAAGCAATTTTGATGAGTCACCTTGGCCGACCAAAAGGAAAAGTAAACTTAAAATATTCTTTAAAACCTGCTGCAGCAAGACTATCTGAATTGATAAATAAAGAAGTAAAATTTGCACCTGATTGTATTGGAGATGAGACAAAAAAAATTGTTAACTCACTGCAGAGCGGCGATGTTTTGCTTTTAGAAAATTTAAGATTTTATGACAATGAAGAAAAAAATGATCCCGAGTTTGCAAAAAAATTATCCGAACTTGGTGATGTTTATGTTAACGACGCTTTTGGAAGTGCACACCGCGCACACGCATCAACAGAGGGGATAACTAAATATATCTCAATTGCTGTTGCGGGGTTATTGATGGAAAAAGAATTAAATTATCTTGGACAAGCAGTAACAAATCCAAAACGTCCTTACTGCGCAATTCTTGGTGGAGCAAAAATTTCTGGCAAGATTGATGTGATAAATAATTTGTTTGGCAAAGTTGACACATTGATTATTGGCGGCGGAATGGCTTTCACTTTTTATAAAGCAAAAGGTTATGAAATTGGAAGTTCTTTATTGGAAGAGGAAAAAGTTGAGCTCGCAAAAGAGATTTTGAAAAAAGCAGAAACTTCAAAAATAAAATTTATTCTTCCAGTGGATGTTGTGGTTGCTAATGAATTTAAAAATGAATCTCCTTCACAAGTTGTTGCTGTTGATAAGATGCCTGCAGATAAGATGGGATTGGATATTGGACCAGAAACAATTAAATTGTTTAGTTCTGAAATAATGAAGTCAAACACAATAGTTTGGAACGGACCAATGGGAGTTTTTGAATTTGATAATTTTGAGAAAGGGACATTTGCGATTGCTGAAGCATTAGTTGATGCAACTTCAAAAGGTGCAATAACAGTAGTTGGCGGAGGAGACTCAGCAGCGGCAATAGCAAAGGCAGGATTAGAGAAAAAAGTTTCTCATGTCTCTACTGGTGGCGGTGCTTCTCTCGAATTTCTCGAAGGTAAAATTTTGCCAGGCGTAGCAGCACTTAACAATAAATAAGAAAATTATCTAATTAATTTTTTATGGGCGAGCAATCGCCCATTTTTTTTTATAATTTTATTAAATTATTTATCATAAATTTTAGTTTAGAAAAAAAAGGATTTGAATGGGTTATCAAGATAGAGATTATTATCGTCCTTCAGGATTTGGTGGATTTAGATTTTTTCCTCCTGTGATAAAAAATCTTTTAATTATTAACGGCGCTATTTTCTTCTTGATGCTGTTAATGCAAAATGTAAATTTTAACGGAATACCAGCAGAAAATATTATTATCAAGTGGTTTGCCCTTTGGCCATTCGGTTCTGGTGCTTTCGGAATTTGGCAATTAATTTCTTATCAATTTTTGCACGGCGGTTTTTCACATATTCTTTTCAATATGTTTGCTCTATGGATGTTTGGTGCTGAGATAGAAAATATTTGGGGCTCAAAAAAAATCTTAATCTTTTATCTCTTGTGTGGAGTTGGGGCAGGATTCATCCATATGTTGCTTTCACCAATATTGACAGAAGGCGCCGCTCCTACTATTGGTGCTTCTGGTTCAGTCTATGGAATTATGATCGCATTCGCAATGATGTTTCCAAATCGATTAATCTATCTTTATTTTTTAATCCCCGTAAAAGCAAAATTTTTAATCGGGTTTTTGATTATCCTTGAGTTACTCTTAGTTGATAAGGCTGGTAGTGGCGTTGCACATCTTGCACACTTAGGTGGTGCGTTGGTCGGATTTATTTTCATTATGCTCGACAAGAACACGGACGTTCCACTAAAAGATATGTTAAATATGAGCCGAAAATCGAAATGGCAGAGTAGCCAAAAGGAGAGTAATTCGATTTTTAATGTTTTCAATAAAAAAGAAGAAAAAGTTTCTGACGCAAATTATTATGAAATTGATAATGACAAAGTCGATGATGATAAAATAACTCAAGATGATATTGATAAAATTTTAGATAAGATAAGTCAATCTGGATATAAAAATTTGACCGAACGAGAAAAAAAGATTCTCTTTGAAGCAAGTAAAAGAATGAAATAATGATTGGAAAAAAAAATCTTTTTTCAATTGCATTTTTTTTGTTGACAGCAATAATAATTTTTTATATTCTGTTTGCTGATCAAAAAATGAGTGAAGAAAAATTCATTCTGTTTTATACTGATTTAATAATCGCTCAAGATTCTCTCGGTAATGACTTACAATCCAATGAAGCGATAAGGAAAAGTCTGTTTGAAAAATATGATGTTAGTGAATCGGAATATCAAAATACTCTCGACTACTTTAATCAAAAGAGTGAAAGATGGGAATCGTTTTTTGGAAAAGTGATTGAGCATTTGGAAAAGCGACAAGCAGAAAATTTGAAAAAAGAATAGCAGGAATTTCTAAAACAAAAATTATAACACCACAAATCACTTACATTCTGTTTTAACTATCTGTGGAGATTGAAAGATTGGTTTAATAAGAGTAGAGTGAATTAGCTCGCACAAAAATTTTTTCTAAAGTAATGGACAAAAAAAATCCCGAAATTAATCGGGATTTTCTTAATCGTGAGCGCGGGTGGGCTCGAACCACCGACCCTTTGCTTAAAAGGCAAATGCTCTACCCCTGAGCTACGCGCCCCTTCTTTTTTAAGCTTACAAATTTAACTGATTTATCTCAATTCTCAAAGTCTTTTAAAATATTTTTCAAGAAAAGATTTTATTGCCAATTCGGTTCAAAACCGATTTTTATTTTATCGTTTTTTTATTCCGTCCAAAAGGTTTACTTTCGACTATGTTCTTTTTTTGAATTGCGGTGTCCCACATTGAATGGGAATTATAGGGAACTCGGTGTAAGTCCGAGACTGTCGCGCAACTGTAAGAATCAATTTGATTTAAGTCAGGAGACCTGCCGCAACCATTACATAAATCAACCTTCGCGGGTAAGGTTAGATTGAATGAGAAATCATTTCTTTCTTTTTTTCCCTCGAAGTTACATCTTTCAAACATTTTCTTTAAGGAGTAACTTCTATGTCATTACGTTTTTTTGTAATCTTATTATTTTTTTCGGCAACAACAATTCTTTCACAAGATGAAAAAGAAAAAAATAAAGTCTATCATCTTTCTGAAGTTGTTATTTCAGCAACTAGAACCGCAACACCACTTTTAGAAATAGGAAGTTCCATAACTGTTATCGACAGAGATGAAATTGAAAAAAGTAACAAAAATACTTTGTATGAACTTCTAACAGATGTGCCAGGGATTTACTTAGCCCAATATGGCGGAACTGGTAAACTAACTTATCTCTATATGCGTGGAGCAAATTCAAACCACACTCTTGTTTTCATTGATGGAATTGAAATGAATAACCCTGGAGATCCGAGCAACACTTTTGATTTTTCAAATTTGTTGACTGATGAAATTGAGACAGTAGAAATTTTGAGAGGACCACAAAGCACACTCTATGGCTCTGATGCAATGGCGGGAGTGATAAATATAATCACAAAAAAAATTTCTGACGCAAAAAAATATTCCCTAATGGCTGAAGGCGGAACTTATAATACTTTTAAATTTGATCTCGCCACTTCTGGCAGAGTTGAAAATTTTGGTTACTTAATAAATTTGAATCAATTCAAAACAGATGGATTTCCCGCAGCGTCAAAAAAATATTTTAACACAATGAATAATGGCTCTGAAAATAATCTTGCGCGACTAAATCTAACTTATGATTTTTCGCCGCTGACTAAAATTTCTTTTCAAGGCAGATTTACTGATGGTTATGCTGCATTGCCACAATCGGGTGGGCTAAACGGAGAGGATCCCAATTACAATTATGATCTTCAAGAAACAATGTTAAGTGGTAAAGTGGATTTTTCAAATCCCGAAAAAAATCTCAACACAATTTTTACTCTTTCCTATTTACGAAATTTTAGAAAATATTCTGATGAAGTCGATTTTCTGCGTCCAACAATTTCATCTAAAGCCCGATATGATGGATACAAAGTCAAATACGAGTTGATGAATACTGTGAAGATAAATGAATCGAACAGAATTATTTTGGGTGCTGAACGTGAAGAGGAGAGCGCAGTCTCAGATTATTTTTATGATGATGGACTGTTTCCATTTATGAGTTCGTTCCCAAGAAACTCAATTAGTAATTGGGGAATCTATCTGCAAAATCAAGTTGAGATTGACAAGAGTATGTTTGTGAATGTTGGAGGACGTTTAGACTTAAATCAAAAATTCGGTTCATATTTTACGTATAGAATTGCGCCAACATATTTTTATTGGGTAACGCGAACAAAGTTAAAAGGGAGCTTGGGTACTGGCTTCAAGTCACCTTCACTTTTTTATCTATTCGATCCAGTCTATGGAAATCAATCTCTTCAGCCAGAAAAAAATGTAGGATGGGATGTTGGCTTTGAACAATTATTGTTTGATGATAAAATAATTTTAGACATTACATATTTTGCAAATAATTTTAAAGACTTGTTTGGATTTGACAACCGCTTTAAGGCAACAAACATTTCGAAGGCTGAATCTAAAGGCGTTGAAGCAAATCTTTTGATGAATATTAGTGATAAATTAAATTTTAAATTGAGTCATACAAGAGTTGATGCAATCGATAAAAATGAAAACTCAGTTGATTATAATGAACAACTCTTGCGTCGTCCAAAAAATAAATCTTCAATCTCGTTTAATTATAAATTTTTAGACGCAGCAAATTTATTTGCAGAAACTATTTTTGTTGGAGAGAGAGGAGATAAAGATTTTTCTAAATTTCCTGCAGAAAGAGTAACGTTAAAAAAATATACTTTGGTGAACCTTTCTCTCTCGTATGAAATTTTGGAATATTTAGAAATTTATGGTCGGATACATAATTTGCTGAATGAAGAATATGAAGAAGTGCTCGGGTATGGCACAGCAGAATTTTCAAGTTACTTTGGCTTTAGAGTTAATTTATAAAATTGGTTTAATGAATAATGGAATATTTTTTTTAATTTGAAGAGTTGAGAAAATAAAACTCTTTAGAATTGTTTTAGAAAGGAAGAATAAATGAAAGAAAAAATTTTATCTGGAAACTTTTTGTTGGTCGTTACATTGATAATAGTGGCGATTGCATCGAGGTTAATTCCACACCCACCAAATTTTGCTCCGATAGCTGCAATTGCACTTTTTAGTGGAGCATATTTTAGCAACAAACAATTAGCATTTGCTGTCCCATTAATTGCACTTTTTATTTCTGATTGGATAATTGGTTTTCACGATATGATGATTGCAGTTTATGCTTGCTTCATTGCAGCTATATTTATTGGGTTTATGCTGAAGGAAAAAATTAAATTCAAAAACGTGGCTCTTGCTGCAGTTGTTTCCTCCGTCCTCTTTTTTGTTGTAACAAATTTTGCGGTCTGGGCTTTTAGTGGTGGAGTTATTTATCAGAAAAATATTGCGGGCTTGCTTCAGTGTTATGTAGCAGCAATTCCATTTTTTCATAATACTCTATTAGGCGATTTAGTCTATTCAGGAATTTTATTTGGTGCTTATGAAACAGCAAAAGTAAAACTCCCGTGGCTTGTAACTGAAAAAGTATAACGTCTATTTTTTGTAATTTCTAAATTTCTTTTTTTAGTCATCTTGAAGAAGCGGAGCATCTCGAGTCAATTTAGTGAGACTCTTTTTCCCTACTTTAGGAATGCACCACAATGCTTCTGCTGTTATAACTGAGAGCGTGAGAGTATTTTTAGAAGTAACTTTTTTTGAAAAATTATTTTTAAAATTTCTAATTGTAATTTTTAAGTGTTGATAGAATTTGTGTTTCGGAGTTTAGAGCGTTGAGCAGAGTGAGAACAATTTTATCGAAATATTTTTTGCTATAGTGTTTAAAAAAAATAAGCCTGATTTTCTTTCAAATAAATTGAAAAAAGAATCAGGCTTTTTAATATCAATTCTAAATATTAAAAATCAAAAAGTTGTCCTAATACAGATTTCTTTTTCTTGTACTTATAATAATCATCATCTCTCCTATAATATTGGCCAGGCGGCGGTGGTGGTGGAGGATGATTATAATTTGGAGGCGGCGGCGGAGGTGGCGGAGAATTTCTCTCTTCCATATCCACTGAGCGTTCAATAATTTTATCTAGTTCGCCTCTATCGAGCCAAACACCTCTACATTTTGGACAATAATCAATCTCAATATTTTCTCTATTGCTTATTTGAAGTGTCACATCACATACGGGACAGTTCATATTTTTTCCTTTCTCTTGTTAAAAAATTCTTATTTGAAAAATACTAAAAATTTATAGCTACTAATTAACTTTTTTTTGGGCTCTTTCCAACGCCAAAAAAATTATCTTTTCTAATGTTTCATCGTAACTTAAACCAAACGCTTCAGCCGAACGCATAAAGCCCGCTCCTTCAGTAAGATCAGGATTTGGATTTACCTCCAGCACAAAGAGTTGATTCTTATCGGTCAAACGCATATCGACACGTGCGTAATCTCTTGTGCCCATTGTTTTGAAAGCTTGAAGTGCAATTGCTTCAGCTTTTTTCAAAATGCTCTTTGGAAGAATCGCCGGACAAATAGGAAGAGTTTTATGATAAGCTTCATGAAGCTGATCCCACTTTGCTTGAAAACTTACTATCTTATCTAAATGAGGAGGCATCGTTGAAAAATCTATTTCACTAATTGGTAGAACTGTAGGATTCTGATTTCCAAGCACCGCAACATTTAATTCACGCCCATCAATATATTCCTCAAGCAATGCGGTCTGTTTAAACTCCATTAAAATATAGTTTAATCGGTTTTTTAATTCCAATGAATTTCGCACAACAGCATTAAAATCAATTCCGATGCTCGCATCCTCAAACGCAGGTTTAACAATAATTGGATATTTTAATTTCGTAGTATATCGGTCTTGAATTTTTTCTACTAATTCAAATTTTGCAGTCTTAATTCCAATTGATTTTAATATTCGTTTGGTTAAAATTTTATTTTGACAATTAGCCAAACCCAATGGTGAAGCACCTGTGTAAGGGATTTTCATCAATTCATATAAACCGCAGATATTCATTTCTAAACGAGCGACGCTATTAAAAATTTCTACAAAATTAAAAATTACATCGGGCTTTTCTTTTTTCAGACTATTAATCAATAAGATTAGATCATCTTTGATATTCAATGTATAAACATCGAAGCCCCGATTTGCGAGTCGTTCAGAAAGCGATCGATATGCTTCCTCAGGTGAGTTGTCCTCGATATCAAAAACCGGATTAAATCCAAGTAATTTTGGATCGAAGGTCTGTTTTGGCTTTGGAGGAGCCAAAGGAAATTCATTATAAATTACAGCAATTTTAATTTTCATCTTTTTTTTATAAAAATAATTCGACAAATTTCATTTCAATAATTTAATTTACCAAAACATTAACTGTTAAAAAATTTGTGTTTTTTACTAAATGAGTTTTTATCCACAGCCGTATAAATATCAGTGTGGTCCGTTTGCACTAAAATATTCTTTAGTGATGCTCGGACAATTTAGAAATGAAAGGGAGATCGGAAAAAAAGCCGGTAGCAATTGGTGGTATGGAACCGATGAGATTGGTCTCGCAAAAGCTGCCAAAAGTTACGATTGCAAAATGAAATATTTTAGGCGTGAGACTGCAAACGACGCGATAAAAATTTTAGTCTCACATCTAAAAACTGGAACTCCTTGCATTTTAAGTGTTGATAATTGGGAGCATTGGTTCACTGTAATTAATTTTCAACAAGATAAATTTATTGTTGTCGATAGTGGCTTAGACAAAGTAATAGTAATCTACACACTTTCACAATTAATAAAACGCTGGAAATATTTTGATCAAGAAACCAAAGAACTTAGTTTCGATGGTTACGCGGTTGTTCCAAAATTTAAAGCTAAAACAAAAGCTCTCTTCTCCTTAGAAAAAGCTCGATACGTAATGCACAAACGAAATGTTGACCTCGCTGAAAAATGGGATACTTACTTCAACGATTTGATAAACATTTGCCGTCCACAAATTCCCAATTCAAAAAAAACAATTTCATTCAGCGAATTTCTTAGACGCTACGAAAATTTAATTGTAAAAGAAGTAGCTAACTGGCACGGAACACCAAAGTACAATGAGCTAAAAAAAATTCTTAAAAACTTAAAGTTCGTTGCTGAAGTTTACGATCTCGTAATTTATAATGAAGATCAAAAAAAAGCGTTAATTGATTTGTCGGCTCTGTTAATGATGTACGCTTGCGGAAAATATGGAATGGATCCAATCTATTAATTTTTTTATAATCAAGTAGGAAGATAAAATGGAATTAAATCATTTTGCGAAAAAACTAAAAAAAGGAACTGCTGCTTTATTAGTCATTGATATTCAAGAAAAAATTCTTCCAGTGATTAATGAGTCACAAAGAGTTGTTGAGAATAGTTTAAAACTTGTGAAGGCATTTAAGCAGATGGAATTGCCAGTCTTTTACACTGAACAATATCCAAAGGGTTTGGGCTCAACAGAAGAATCGATAAAAGCCGCGCTGGGTGAATACGAGGCATTCCAAAAAATGACTTTCAGTTGTATTGGTGCAGAAAATCTTTTCTCTATTTTTAAGAAAAAACATCTCGAACAAATTGTCGTTTGTGGAGTTGAAGCTCACGTATGCGTTCAACAAACTGTGTTAGATTTGCTTGCAAATAAATTTCAAGTGAATGTAGCAGTGGATGCAATTTCTTCACGCAAAATAATAGACGCAGAGACTGCAATTAGAAGAATGCAAAACCATGGTGCAGAAATCACCACAACTGAAGCGGCAATATTTGAATTGTTAAATTTATCGGGAACGGAAGAGTTCAAAGCAATTTCAAAAATTGTTAAATAAAAATTTTTCAGATGAAATTTGCTCGTTACATATAATTAATTTTCTATTTTTTAACTTAATTTTTTGGATTAATTGGAGTTACAAATGTCATGGTTAACTAACATGATGAGTTCTTCTATCGGGAAAAAATTCTTGATGGGATTAACTGGTCTTTTTTTGTGCAGCTTTCTTGTTGTCCATCTTACAGGAAATTTGCTACTCCTAAAAAATGATGGCGGAGTGGCTTTTAATCAGTACTCTGAGTTCATGTCGAGCAGTGGAAATATCCCAATAAGAATTATGGAAGTTGGACTTTTTTTATTTTTTATTCTACACATTGTAAACGGAATAAAATTATGGATCGAAAATAAAAAAGCTCGTCCTGTAAAATATGCGATGAATAACCCTGCAAATAATAGTTCGGTTTTTTCAAGAAGCATGTTTGTTAGTGCATCCGTTGTTTTTATTTTTTTAATTGTTCATCTCAACACTTTTTTTGTTGATCATAGAATTTTTGGAGATGGCGTAAAAAAAGAAATTGAAATAATTAATCATGCAACTCAAGAAACAGAAAAATTATTATTCTCAACTGCAAGCGGATTAACAATGGCTGAAAGCGTAATGAAAGCATTTGAGAATCCATTCTACTCTTTGTTCTATGTTTTGGCAATGATATTACTTGGTTATCACTTGAATCATGGATTCCAAAGTGCCTTCCAAACATTTGGTATTAACAACAAAAAATATACTCCTGTAATAAAAGGATTGGGAATGGGCTTTGCGATCCTGATGTCTGTTGGTTATTCAGTGATACCCATCTTTTTTTTCTTGAAAAGTTATTTGGGAGGAAATTAAAATGACAAAATTAAATTCAAAAATTCCTGCGGGTAATTTAAGTGAAAAATGGACTTCACATAAATTTAACTTAAAACTTGTTAATCCTGCCAATAAAAGGAAATATCATATTCTTGTTGTCGGAACAGGATTAGCTGGTGCTTCTGCTGCTGCATCTTTAGCAGAGTTAGGTTATAAAGTTTCAGTTTTTTGTTATCAAGACTCTGCACGTAGAGCCCACAGTATTGCAGCTCAAGGTGGAATTAACGCATCGAAAAATTATCAAAATGATGGCGATTCTGTTTATCGACTTTTTTATGATACACTCAAAGGTGGAGACTATAGAGCCAGAGAAGCCAATGTTCATCGGCTCGCGGAGGTGAGCTCAGGAATTATTGACCAATGCGTTGCTCAAGGTGTTCCATTTGCAAGAGAGTACGGCGGACTTCTCGATAATCGTTCTTTTGGTGGTGCACAAGTTTCTCGAACTTTTTATGCACGCGGACAAACAGGTCAACAGCTTTTGCTCGGTGCTTACAGTGCATTGAACAGACAAATATCTCTCGGAAATATTAAACCATTTTATAGAAGAGAAATGTTAAGTCAAATAGTTGTAGATGGTGTAGCGTCTGGAATTATTTGTCGGAATCTTGTTACGGGTGAGTTAGAGCGATATGCAGGTGATGCAGTTCTGTTATGCACAGGCGGATATGGAAATGTTTTTTATCTCTCAACGAACGCAAAAAATTGTAACGCAACTGCCATCTGGCGTGCTCATAAAAAAGGCGCACTTTTTGGAAATCCATGTTTTACACAGATTCATCCAACTTGCATTCCTATTCATGGCGACTATCAATCTAAGTTGACTTTGATGAGTGAAAGTCTTAGAAATGATGGAAGAATTTGGGTGCCGAAAAATAAAGGCGACAAAAGAAAAGTTGTAGATATTCCTGAAAATGAACGTGATTATTTTCTCGAAAGAAAATATCCATCATTCGGAAATTTAGTTCCGCGTGATGTTGCATCTCGTGCAGCCAAAGAACAGTGCGATGCCGGGAATGGCGTTGGTGAAACTGGAATGGCGGTCTATCTCGATTTTGCAGAGTCAATAAATCGTTTAGGAAAAAATGTAATTGAAGAACGTTACGGAAATCTTTTCCAAATGTATGAAACAATTACTGGAGAAAACCCATACAACGTTCCGATGATGATTTATCCCGCTGTTCACTACACGATGGGAGGACTGTGGGTCGATTATAATTTGATGACAACTATCCCAGGTTTGTATGCACTTGGCGAAGCGAATTTTTCTGACCACGGTGCAAATCGCCTTGGTGCTTCTGCTCTGATGCAAGGTTTAGCCGATGGATATTTCGTTATCCCATACACAATTGGTGATTATCTCTCATCCATTAAACCTTCTAAAGTAAAAACTGATCATGAAGAATTTGTTAAAGAAGAAAAAGAGTTAAGAGATTTTATCAACAAGCTTATTTCAATAAAAGGAAAATCTACTGTTGATGACTTCCACAAAAAACTTGGAAAAGTTATGTGGAACAAAGTTGGAATGGGAAGAAATGCAAAAGGTTTGAATGAAGCCATTAATGAAATCAGAGCTATCAAAGCGGAATTTTGGAAAGATGTAAATGTAGTTGGTAGTAATGAAAGCTTGAACCAAACACTTGAAAAAGCGGGACGCGTAGTTGATTATTTTGAACTTGCAGAATTAATGGCAAAAGATGCGCTGAACAGAAATGAATCTTGTGGAGGACATTTCAGAGAAGAGTATCAGACTGAAGAAGGCGAGGCACTCAGAAATGATGATGACTATGCATACGTTGCAGCTTGGGAATACAAAGGTGAGAGCAATTGGGAACTTAACAAAGAATCTTTAAATTTTGAATTCGTAAAACCTTCGCAAAGGAGTTATAAATAATGAGTAGCAAAAAATTAAATCTGGCTCTAAAAATTTGGCGTCAAGAAAATTCTAATTCTAAAGGTGAATTTAAAACTTACAAATTAGAGAATATCTCTTCTGATGCGTCATTTCTGGAAATGCTTGATATTCTTAACGAAGATCTGCAACGTAAGAATGAAGACCCCGTTGCGTTTGATCACGACTGTCGTGAAGGTATTTGTGGCTCGTGCAATATTTATATTAATGGAAGAGCACACGGACACTTAAAAGGAATTACTGCTTGTCAACTTCATATGCGTCATTTTGATGAAGGCGAAACTATTTTTATTGAACCTTGGCGTGCAAAACCTTTTCCTGTTATAAAAGATTTGATAGTTGACAGAAGTGCTTTTGAAAGAATTTTGTATGCAGGTGGATTTGTTTCAGTAAATACTGGAGGAGTTCCCGATGCAAATTTAATTCCGATTCCAAAAGATGTTTCAAATTTAGCAATGGATGCAGCACAGTGCATCGGTTGTGGTGCGTGCGTTGCAGCCTGTAAAAATGCAAGTGCTATGCTCTTTGTAGCTGCAAAAGTTTCGCATCTCGCGCTACTTCCGCAAGGACAACAAGAAAAAAGAGAACGAGTATTGTCGATGGTCGCTCAAATGGATAAAGAAGGATTTGGAAGTTGCACGAATACTGCAGCTTGCGAAGCTGAGTGTCCTAAGCAAATTTCTATCTCAAATATTGCTCGAATGAACAGAGAATACCTTTTCGCCAATATTAAATAAGCTATTTTATTTTCTTTTTTATGACTCCCGATAAATTCTTTTATCGGGATTTTTTTTATCTTACACTATCATTAATTAATAATCTCAATGCTCGAAAAAGAAATTAAGTTTATAACGGATTTTTCTCTTAATAAGGTCAAACGTCTTGGATCTTTTTTCACGATTGAAAATCTTATTAACGCCAAAGTTCATCCAGCAATTATCAGATACATCTCTGCGGAGCTTGAGTATCTGATTAATCTTGACCGAGAGAGATTATTACAAAAATCTGCTTTTGATTATTCGCTGCCGCAGGTTACTGAACATTTCAATAAAATCTCTGCTGAAATTTTAAAGAACAAACTTCTTCCTTATGAAGATGTAAAAAAATTAGTTCAGCAAGCAGTTACTTTTAATATTAATTATTTGCTGCGTCCTAATTGGACTCTGATGAAGTTCTGCTATGACAATGACGAGATCAGAAGTCTGAATGAAATAAAAGCGTTATTAAATTATTCCTACTTTTATGATTACATAAAAAATATTACGCTCGCTGTCCTTGAAAAAAGAAAAAACTTAAGCATCACTCATTTTGAATTTAGAGAATTAATTGTAAGTGTTCAGAATCAATTATTAAAAACACAATTTGAAACAATTATTGACAATGGGCTTTTTTCAATAAATGAATTTGTAAATCTTGGCGAATTTAATAGGCAAAGAATTAGCGTTTCGATTGTGGAAGTTTTTCTAAAAGAAAAAGGATTGAACGAACATATTTATAAAGTAAGAAAAATTTTGTCTGTCGATCCAAGAACAAAGCTTGACATAGAAGATTTTAGAGCCGCAATTTATAGTGATATTGAAATTGATTTTGATGCTTTTAAAACTGAAGAAGAGTCAGAGATAGAAAGAACTTTAACGAAGTCTTTAGTTGATGAGGTTGAAGAGAAGAGTGAATTCTCCAGTGTAAAAATTGAAGAAGAAATTGATGAAGCAGAGTTAGAAAATTTTTCTGATGAAGAAGTAGTTTTGGAAAATGAATTAGAATCAATCTATGAAAATTTGGATGACGATTTAGAGACAGAAAAATTTGTTGAGGATTTATTCGATGATAAAGAAGAAATAACTGATCTGAAAGACGATGAACTTTACATCGATGAGGATGAAAAAAATAGAGTTGAATCTCCTCAGGAGAAAGAGATAGAAAAAATTATTGATGAAGATGAAATCGATTTAGATTTTGAAGAAGAAAAAATTGATTTTGTAAATGAAGAAGAATTAGTTGATGTTGAAATAAAATTAGCAACACTCTTTGATGGAATTGAAGATGACTCTAGTTTTGATGAAAAAGAATTTAAAATGGAAATTGAGGAAGAGATAGTCGAAGAAAAGAAAAATGCATCAAGCTCATTCGAAAAGTTTGTAGATGAAGATGATGTTGATCTTGAAGAGAACTTGCGTGATAAAAAAGATAATGAAGATAATTTTACTTCAGAAAAAGATGATCTAAGTTTTGATGAGATATTGGAAGATGAAATTGAAAACATTCATCACAAATACGAACTTGATACTTTCTCAATAAAAACAACGGATGATGAAAATAATATTTCAGATGAAGATATTTTAGAAATCGCAGAAGAAATAAAAGAGATAATAAAAGAGCCGCAGATATTGAGTAAAGTTGATTTTGTCGAAGAAAAATCGAATCAATCTAATAAAAATAAAAGCGAGCAAGATGAGAAAGAAAAAATTGCAGAAGAAGTTGAGATTTTTAATTTCTTCACAACAAAAGAAACGATGAAAATAATTTCAGTTGTATTTAATCAAGATAGTGTGGATTTTGTGAATACATTAGAAAGAATTGCAGAATGCAAAAATAATGAGCAAGGAAATGAGATATTGAAATCAGTATTCTCATCATACAAAATAAATCCATTTAGTTCGAAAGAGGCGAAAATGTTACAAGAAAAAGTAGAACAATTTTTTAGACACAAATGTTTATAGATTTAGCAGAAATAAAATTGAAAGCAGGCAATGGGGGAGACGGAGCAGTATTGTTTCGGCGAGAAAAATTTGCTCCCAAAGGCGGACCATCAGGCGGCAATGGAGGTAAAGGAGGCAATGTAATCTTAAAAACAGATCATAATCTTTTTACTCTCTTAGATTTTCGCTACAAAAATTCTTATGAAGCTGAGAGCGGTGCAAATGGTGCTTCATCTTTGAAAGATGGTAGAGGCGGTGAAGATACTATTATCAGAGTTCCAGTTGGTACTTTGGTTAAAGATTTCGAAACGAAAGAAATTATTTTTGATCTCGATAAACCAGACCAAGAGGTGATAATCGCTTTTGGTGGAAAGGGTGGCAAAGGCAATGCGCAATTTGCTACTCCAACAAATCAGACTCCGCGATACGCTGAAAATGGCAGACCAGGTGAAGAGCGGAAAATTACTCTCGAATTAAAATTGATTGCTGATGTTGGTTTAGTAGGTTTCCCAAACGCTGGAAAATCAACGTTGATCTCAACCATCTCAGATGCTCGACCTAAAATTGCAGACTATCCATTTACTACGTTAGAACCAAATCTTGGAATTGTTCGTTACAAAGATTTTAAGAGCTTTACAGTCGCCGACATTCCCGGTATTATTGAAGGCGCATCTAAAGGCAAAGGTTTAGGTTTACAATTTCTTCGACACATAGAGAGGACAAGAATTTTATTATTTCTTATTGATATAACTTCTGAAAGTCATCAAAAAGATTTTAATATTTTATTGAAAGAATTAAAAAATTATAGCTCGGAATTATTTAATAAAAAAAAATTAATAAGTTTTTCTAAAGCAGATTTAGTAGAAGAAAAAGTTCTGAACAAACTTAGAAAAAAGAAGATCAAAGGTGCTGATTCTCCAGTGATAGTATTTTCTTCCGCGACAAATCAAGGGATAAAAGAATTGTTGGATATCATCTGGGAAGAAATAAATAAAAATTAATATTCAGGAACAATTATGAATAAAATAAAACATACTTCGCTGGTTATCTTAGTCTTCATTTCTTCATTTACAATTTTTTCTTGTGATGAAGGAATAAATATTTTTACAGTCCAAGATGACGTTGCGCTTGGTTTACAAGTTGAACAAGAAATCTACAACAATACTCAAGAATATCCGATATTTAGAGGTGATCCTGCAATAAAAAATTATATCAACAATAATATTCTTCAAGCAATTCTCGCATCGCCAAAAATTGAGAGAGCGAACGTATTTCAGTACAGCGTTGAAATTATTGCTCGGGACGATGTTCTGAATGCTTTTGTTTTGCCCGGCGGAAGAATGTTTGTTTATACTGGACTCCTAAAATATTTAGATTCGGAAGCAGCACTTGCTGGAATTCTTGCTCACGAAGTAGCTCATGCTGAAGAACGACACGCTACTGAACGTATGACGAAGCAATATGGAATTTCAATTTTGATTGGAATTATACTTGGCGACAAACCTTCGCAACTTGCTGAGATTGCAGCCAATCTTTTTGCGGGGCTTACATTATTAGCCAATAGCCGAGCAGATGAAGATCAGAGTGATCTCAGATCTTTTGAATATTTGCAAGACACGAAATATTATCCCGGTTCAGTAAAATTCTTTTTTGAAAAAATGCGAGATGAAGGAATTGTAAATAGTAATCCTGCAAAAATTGAGACATTTTTATCAACACATCCAAATCCAATTGAACGGATTGCAGTTACTAACCAACGTTTGCAACAAGCAGGAATTGCGGTTAAAGATTGGCGCAGCAATGATGCTGGAATATTTAGAAATGATTATTTAACTAATATCAGAAATAGACTTCCATAAAATAATTTTAAATCGATAGGATTAATATGTACTTCAGACTAATCATCACATTGTTAGTATTATGTTCCACACTATTAATTAGCCAAGATAAACGCCCAATGACCGCAGAGGATATTTGGAAAATTAAAAGAGTGAGTGGCTTACAAATTTCTCCAGATAAATCTACCGCAGTGGTTACTGTTGCAGAGTTTGATATCAAAGAGAATAAAGGAAATACCGATATTCATCTTATTGATCTTGCAACAAAGCAATCAAAAAAACTTACAACAAGTCGAGCAAATGATGTAGCACCAATTTGGTCACCTGATGGAAAACAAATCGCATTTATTTCTCGACGCGATGGCGATGATGTTTCACAAATATATTTAATTCCTGTTGATGGCGGCGAAGCAGAACGACTTACAGAATTACCAACTTCACCAACTTCATTAAAATGGAGTGAAGATGGAGAAAAAATTTATTTCGCAGCAAATGTTTTTTTGGGATTTGAAAATGATTTTGCTGAACTGAAAAAAGAAATAAAAAAAAGAAAAGAAAATAAAGTTACTGCAAAAGTTACTGAGAATAGATTCTATAGACATTGGGATATTTGGCTTACTGATGGATATGTAACTCATATTTTTCAATTCGACTTAAAAACAAAAACAGCAAAAAACTTAACACCCGGACTAGATAAAATTTTATCAACAAGCGGAAGTGGCGCTGAGTTTGATGTTTCACCTGATGGAAAAATAATAGCACTGATTGCAAATTCAACTTTACCTCCATTCAAAGAGGAATTAAATTTCGATCTCTATCTTTTCGATACAGATAATTTTAAGTCGTTAGTTAATCTTACTGCTGATAATCTTGCCGATGACTCATCACCCGAATTTTCAAGCGATAGTAAATTTTTGTTTTATACTAAAAGACTTCATCCCGACAAACAAGCAGAGAATGGAAAACTTGCACGTTTCAACTTAGAAACAAAAGAAGCAAAATTATTGTCGGCTGATATCGATTTATCTGTAATGGAAAAAATTCTTTCGGATGACTTAAAATCAATTTACTTTACTGCTGAAGATAGTGGCAGAGTCTCAATTTATAATCTTGATGTAAATGGAAATAATTTATCAAAAGTTTTTGCTAAAGGAACAAATGGCGCAATTGAACTTGGAAAAAACAAAATTTATTTTCTTCATCAGAGCTTGTCATATCCAACCGAACTTTTTTCACACGACTTAGTTTCAAAAAAAACTGAGCAGGTTTCATTTTTTAATAAAAACTTGATGGATAGTCTTGTGCTTGGAAAAGTTGAAGATTTATATTTCCCAGGTGCAAATGATGCCCAAGTCCAGATGTATCTTCTTTATCCACCAAATTTTGATCCCAAGAAAAAATATGGATTAGTTCATTTAATTCACGGCGGACCTC
Organism: Chlorobiaceae bacterium; assembly: GCA_013824085.1. Lineage (GTDB taxonomy): Bacteria > Bacteroidota > Ignavibacteria > Ignavibacteriales > Ignavibacteriaceae > PNNF01. The sequence continues at coordinate 34,485 of PNNF01000005.1, forward strand.
ATCAATCATTCAATGATGATTTTCACCCGAGATGGAATGCACAAGTTTTTGCTGCGATGGGATATTTTGTAGCGACAGTAAATTTTCACGGCTCGACTGGATGGGGAGAAGCATTTGCTGAATCGATAGTTGGCAAGCACGCACCCAAGCCATTTACAGATGTGATGAGAGCAACCGACTTTCTAATAAAAAATTATAAAAATATCGACTCGCTTAGACTTGGTGCGGCTGGCGGAAGTTATGGCGGCTATCTTGTTAATTGGATTGCTGGTCACACTAATCGGTTTTCTGCTTTAGTTTCTCACGCAGGTGTCTATAATTTTATGGGACAATTTGCATCAGACATTACTCACTTTAGAGAAATTGCTTATGGCGGCTCGCCTTGGGAAAATAAAGAAAATTTGATGAGATACAATCCCTCTGAATTTGCTGCAAATTTTAATACACCAATGCTCGTAATTCATGGCGAAAAAGATTACCGCGTTGTTGTTACTCAAGGCCTTGAGCTTTATGGAGTTTTGCAAGGAAAAGGCGTTCCATCTCGATTAATTTATTATCCTGATGAAAACCATTGGATCTTACAACCACAAAATTCAATATTTTGGTATAATGAGATAGAAAGTTGGTTTAAGAGATTTCTAAAATAATTGTAAATTAAAAGTATGATTAATTCAATTTAGTAAAAGTTGAAAAAGTCGTAAACGAAATTGACAAAAAGAATCTGTAAAAATGGATTTGTTATTACTACTTCCTTTGCTAAATTTGTAAGCTAATTTTGTTTAAACTTTGGCGGGGTAGCTCAGTTGGTTAGAGCAACGGAATCATAATCCGTGTGTCGGGGGTTCAAATCCCTCCCCCGCTACTATTAAATATTGGAGTTATTATGTTTAGTCTTTTTTTGATTATTACGGTGCTCATCTCTGTTGCACTAATTGTTATTGTCTTGTTACAAGCTTCTAAAGGCGGCGGACTTGCAGGAACATTCGGTGGTTCACAAGTTGGGTCTATGTTTGGAACCAGAAGAACATCAGATTTTTTGAGTAAATCTACTTGGTGGTTAGCTGGTGTGTTAATTGTCTTAGCGATTATTATCAATTTATTCTTTTTACCTGGAGCTTCAGATCGTCAATCAGTAATTCAGCAATCGGCTAAACCTCCAGTGCCAACACAACCAACTTTGCCACAAACTCAGCAAGCTCCTCCAACTCAGTAATTTTTTTTAATTAGCCGAGCTTAATGTTCGGCTAATATTTTAATAATCTGATCTTGAATTCTTCGATAAAACGTCTGTCCTTTTCGACTAAATTCAAAAATTATTGCAACTATGTAATCATCTTTGTTTGCGCTTGTTAAATATCCAGCAACTGATGAAGCTCCATTTAATGTTCCCGTCTTTCCATGAAAATTATGCTGAGCATCGCTGCCAATCATTCTGCCGCCTAAAGTTCCATCACCTCCAGCAATGCTAAGTGAATTGTGAAACACTTCAAAATTTTTTGTGTCTAAATACATAAATTCTAGTAAGCTTACAATTGCTCCAACAGAGACTTGATTAGAACGCGATATTCCCGAACCATCGACAACTTTAGTTCCTCTGTTTTCAATATCATTGTCAAATAAAAATTTATTTATTGCTTGTGCAGAATTGAAAGCCGAGCCTTCTTCACCCGAATAATTTGCTCCAATAATTTTAAATAAACACTCAGAAAGGAAATTATCAGATCTCTTATTTATTAGTGAGAGGAATTCGGTCAGCTTAACATCGTTTGAAACTAATTCAATTTTTATTCCGCTGGCTACTCCAACAGTCGCTTCTCCGTCAATAATAACATCTCTATTTTTCAATTTTGTATAGAGCAAATTTGCCGCATGCAAAGGGGGATTTTTAACATTTACAAAAACATTTCGAAATCTATTTCGTCTAATTCGTCTTCTTTCGACAGCCTGATTTTTATTGATTACAATGGCTGAAACCGGTGGTACTCTAACGTTTGCGAACTCGCCTTCAATCCAATCAGCACGGCTATAAACCTGATCAAAGAAAGAATCATCACCTACAACATCTCCAGTAATTCTTGAAATATTATAATCTAAAAGTTTGGAAATCATAACATCGAGATCTTGGTCTGTGAACAATCCATCGCCATAACCGCGCAGATACAAATTCCCATTAATAATTCCGTCGCTCAAATCGGGATCGTCAGTATAAAATTTAGTTGAGATTAAATAATCTGCACCCAAATAATTAATTGCAGCAGCAGTTGTAAATAATTTTGTGTTCGATGCTGGTATTAAGGGCTTAAAAGCATTGTGTTGAAAAATCGTGTCGTTGGTTAGGGGATTTATGATTAATATTGCATAATTAGTATTTTTGGGTACTTGATCAAGTACAGTTTCAATTTTACTTTTAATATCTTGTGGATAGATTTTTTCTGAAATATGAAAATTAAAAATAATACCAAATATCAAGCTAAGGAATAATGACGTTCTAATTTTATTCTCCGTTAGTTTAAAACAAATTTTTACGAACTTAAAGTTAATGCGAAGTTAAATATTTTAAAATTTTTTTTATTGAAAGTTTAATTATGAAAAAAAATACTAGACCTATTAAAGCTTATCAAAACTTATCATTCCTAAAATCAGCAGATGCAAGACTAGTCAGGATGCTCTCAGAATATTTGGAACCTGCGAGTCGTTTTGAAAAATTTAATATTGCTGATACTATTGTCTTTTTTGGTTCAGCCAGATTGAAGTCACGCAAAGATGCATTAAAAGAATTTAACTTGATCAAAAATAGTGACCCAAAATTAACTCCCGATTTTGCAAAAAAATTGAGACAATCACAACAGCACGTCGAGATGTCAAAATATTATGAAGACACAGTAGAGCTTTCGAGATTGCTAACAGAATGGTCGATGGGTTTAAGTCTTGAAAAAAACAGATTCATTGTTTGCACTGGTGGTGGTCCTGGAATAATGGAAGCGGCAAACAAAGGAGCGAAAGTTGCGGGCGGTTTTTCTGTTGGATTAAATATTAGCATTCCATTCGAGCAATTTGTAAATAAATTTGTTACTCAAGAACTTAGTTTTGAATTTCATTACTTCTTTATGCGAAAATTTTGGTTCGCATATTTAGCCAAAGCACTAATTGTTTTCCCAGGTGGATTCGGAACGATGGATGAATTATTTGAGATATTAACATTAATTCAGACAGAAAAAATTAAGAAAGATTTGCTCGTTGTCGTTTATGATGAAAAATATTGGAAGCGACTAATTAATTTTGACTTACTCGAAGAGATGGGAATGATTAGCAAATCCGATCTGAATTTATTTCGATTTTGCAACACACCAAATGAAGCGTTCAATCTGATAACAAAATACTTTGAGAAAAATTATTTGAAGAAGGGAAAAAAATAAGTCCCGAAGGACTTATTTTTTTTATGGACTTATTTTGAGTTATCCATGAAATCTGTTCTGTGAGCTCTTCGTTGAGCTTTAATTCTTTCCATACGTTTCTTTACTGAAGGTTTTTGGAAAAAAGTTCTCTTCTTGTATTCCTTCAATACACCAGATCTTTCGTATTTCTTTTTGAATCTTTTTAATGCACGATCTATAGATTCATTTTCTTGAATGGCTATTCCAACCAATTAATTCACCTCTTTTCACTTGGTATTTTAATTTGCTAATAATTTCTTTTGACCTAATTTTTCAAATTCTACTGTAATCGATTTTTTACCATCAGATAATATTTCTTTCGATAATACAACTCCGAAGTCATTCCATTTTTCATGATAAAGTGATTGCCCAATATTAAATGAAGACAAAGGGGAATAACTTTTTACTTCTTCGTTTCTCATCTCTTCAAAAGCTGCTTTTGAATCTTTCGGCTTTTCTTCAAGAACAATAAGAACAGTTTGCTTACATTTTTTACATTTTGCCCAACGCTTCCCTTCGGCAACGGTTGTGCCTAATTCAGCAGAAAGCTCCATTTTATGGACGTGGTTACAAAAGCTACAATGAGCTTCAATATTCTTAATTCTAGCCATTACTAACCTTAAACATTATTTGACAGATTAACAAATTAGCAAAGATTTAGTAAAAAATCAAGAAAAATATGATTCCTTATCGTGGATTTTTTTGCGTACAAAAATTAGCAGATAAAATGATTGGGTCGCAGTTCGTTACAATTGTGCAGATATTGTTCCCACTTTTTGTGATCATTACAGTCCGAGTGCTATCCCTTTGCGTAAAACAATTACCGTCATTGATGAACGCAATTAAATTTGTGGGCAGCTCTATTATTTTTTTATTCATCAATAAATTCTCATCAACTTGAAAAACATAAACAATCGCATCACTCTCAGTCATATAAACGTGATGGGCTAATTTTTCGCCATGATTTTCTGAAACAACCGCACCAACTAAACTCCATCCATTTACTAATTGCACTTCAGTAGGATAATTAACTCCTGACGCTATGAAAAATTCTCTGATTGAGTCAGGATTTACACTCAAGAATTGCGGCTTTAATGAACCTGCAAGAATAGAATTAAAATTGTTTCCTGCTTGAATGAACATATTGTTTGCGCCTTCAAACTCGAATCGAAAATTCTTTGACTCGTTAATCTTAAATATTACGATGAAGAAGGCAAGCAGAACAATTCCGTATGAAACTGCGTAGATAGGTTTGTGAAGAAAAAAACTGAAGAGGGAGCTTTCATTATTTTTTTTTGAGGAGATATTGCTTTGTTTTAAGATTTTTGATCTTACTGCATCTGGAGTTTTAACTCTTTTTATTTTACTCGATACAAGTTTTTTTGTTAACGATTGAATTTGAAATTCCATTTTAAGTTCAGGATCAGATGCAATCGATGATTCAATTTTTATCTTTTCATCGGCACTTAAATTTTGTTTATCTACATAAGCAGCAATTAAATTTAATATCTCTAAATTTTTCATGTCCAATGATCATTAGTCCTGAGTAATAAAACCTTTTTTCGAAGCATATTTGTGAAGTTTTGCGTATAACATTTTTCTTGCTCTATGTAATCTTGATCTTACAGTGCCAACGGGACAATCAATAAAATCGGCAATTTCATCGTAAGTAAATTCCTCAATATCAGAGAGGATAATGACAGTTCTAAAATCTTCTGGAAGTGATTGAATAGCAGTAGAGACTTCATCATCGAGCAAATTATCAAACAGTTCTTTTTCTAAATGAGCATCATCTGTAGAAGATGGCTTTACATTCTCATAAAAATTTTCAATCTCTTGATAATCAACTTTGTTAGGTTCATTTGTACTTTTTCGATAATTATTGATAAAAGTATTTTTCATAATTCTGAACAACCAAGCTTTGCAGTTAGTTCCCTTTTCAAACTTATCGAAAAATCGGAAAGCTCTTAGGTAAGTTTCTTGAATCAAATCGTCGGCATCGTCGGAGTCGCCCGTCATACGAAGTGCATAATTATAAAGAGTATCCATATGAGGAATAGCTTCTTTATTGAACTCGTCATTTATTTTTTTATTTTTTTCGTCAGACATTAATTTTTTTTTGCAAAATCTTGAATATAAAATAACAAAAAAAATTATTCAATAATACCGTTTAATATAAATCCCGTCCTTGTCGCGACGTCATAAATAAATCCATTTACAATCACAAATTTTGTTTTATCATTTTTTTTTATAACTAAGTCGGCTCTATTTCCAATTTTTATTTCATCTATTACTTTTTGATTATTTGTTTTTAAGTTTATTCCGAGTCGAGTGTAACGATCTCTGATTAAATTATTTTTAAACTTGAGTGTCGTGTAACCAGCACGATATAAATTTTCCAACTCTATTTTGTTAATCTCTTTTTGCGACTTAAAAATTTTAGGAAATAGTTTACCGTAGTCAACAGTGTAACCTTCCAAATCTAAATCTTTTAAACCAAAGAAAATTGAAAGATCTCCAACATCTTCAATAGTACTTTGAAAATAGGAACCATCAGTCTCCTCAATGTTTACTTCGTTAAGATTAATTGCAATATCTGCCTTGAAAGATTTATCACCCTGTTTAATAGTTAAATTTCTCAGGACTAAATCGTAAATATATTTTTCATTAAATGGAAGATTTTCGTAAACCAGAATTTGGTTGGTGATAAATCTTTTTTCTGCAATTGATTTTAATGCAGAAAGGAGAGCAACAAAATTTAATTTTCTAACAAATTGTTTTTCAACATCATCTTTCCAACCTCCCGACTCAACAAGCACAGTGCTCATCCCAAGTTTTTGAAAATTATCTCCAAATGCTCTTGGTTCAAAATCATCTAAATATTTTGCAAGATGTCCCGGAATAAAATTGTTCAGTGTATTAATCATTTCTACAATTACTTTAACAGAATTATCGCGAACGTGATTATATTCTTTCTCGTAGTTGTATGGCGGCGCAAGAAAAGAGATTGTCGCTTGCTTGAAAGAACTTCCAACTGAATAGCGACTGCTTTGGTCGTGTAGATTAAAGCCGAAGTCAGCATTTATTGATTTGTAAGTTGACATCAAAATTTTTGCTTCTGGAGTTTCCAATCTTGCTGCGTCGCGATTTAAATCAATTTCTAATTTATTTCTGCGTTGGAATAATTCTGCGCCATCGGGATTTACATTAGGCATAAAATAGATTGTTAGTTGTTCGGCGATATTTTTTTTTACGTCGCAAAAATCTTGTGAAGCCAAAAAATTAAAAATATCGAACAACGCCATTGTTGCTGTTGGTTCGTCGCCATGCATTTGTGACCACAAAAAAACTTTTCTTTTTCCTGAACCGTATTTTATTAAAAATATTTCTCGCCCTTCAACTGATTTACCTTGCGTAACAATAGTAAAGATAGAATTCTTTTTATGTTTCTCAATTAATTTGATGAACTCATCATACTTAAATCTCTTCTGTTGTATGTTACTCTCAAGATATTTCGAATAGTTCTCATAAAGTAGATTTGCAAAATTCATATCCTGTGACCAAGTTAATGACGAAAAAAAAATGTAAAATATTATTATATTTTTCATAACTAAAATCCTAAAGAAATTATGAACAACCAAAATATAAAACTAAGTATTGGAAGCGTAATTCCGAACTTCAAATTAAAATCGACAGATGAAAAATTTTATTTACTCGAATCGTTTGATTCAGCAAAATATTTGTTGGTTATTTTCAGTTGCAATCATTGTCCTTATGTTCAAGCTTATGAAGAGCGAATCATATCGCTGCAAGATGAATTTTTGGAGGAAGGATTAAGGGTGATTGCGATTAATTCAAATGATCCAGCTACTCATCCCGAAGATTCATTTGAAAAGATGCAGCAACGAGCCAAAGAAAAATCGTTTAATTTTTATTATCTGCATGATGAAGATCAATCAGTAGCCAAAGCATTTGATGCTGTCTCAACACCAGAAATATTTTTGTTTGACGAAAAGAGAAGATTAGTTTATACGGGAAAGATTGATGACAATTGGAGAGAACCAGAACGAGTTAACTCAAGATATTTGAGAGATGCAATTTTGGAATTGATTTCAGGAGTTGAAGTTTCTGTCCCTGAAACTTTTGCTATTGGATGTTCAATCAAATGGAAGAATAAAAATTAATTTGCGATTCCTAAATTTTCTTCAAAATGTTCAATTAACTTGAGTGGCGTTGGGCTTATTGCAAAGCAATAGAGGGGGTACAATCTCGAGAATAATTTTATACAATCAATTATTAAATTTTCTGAAGTGCAAATTTTTTCGGTTTTCAAAAATTGTTTTTCGAGTAGAATAAATTTCGTTTCTATCAGTTTATCGAAATGTTTTTTGGCGGCAAATTTTAGTTCAATACACTGAGGATATTTTTTAAAATCACTGAGAGAAAAATTATTGTTTAGTTTATACTTCTCAAAAACTGAAATAATTTCTTTCTCATATTTAATAACGTTCTGATAAAAAAATAAATTTTCATCTTTCATATTATTTAAGAAGAGTCCGATGCACATTTTTGATTTATCAAAGAAGAGATAAAACTCGCTATCCATTTTGAATCTTCCAAAATGAACCAATAGAAAAGTTCTGTATGGTTCCCCTTTAGCGAAACGCATATCTTTATTGATTCGCATGATTGTCTTATTAAATTTTGCTTCACGCCGAATAGTCGGATTTAATTGTTCAAAGAAGGGAGCAATATTGTCAATAAAAAGTTTGGCGGGCTTTACGATAAATTGTTCATAGTTATTTCTGTTCGCATCAAAAAAAGATTTGGAATTATTTTTTTCCAGACTTTCGAAGAAATCAAAAATATCTAACGAAAATCCGGAAAAATTATTTTCATCCATTAATACATAGTTCCAAAATTCAAAGTAAGAAAAAATCCACCTAAAGTTTTTTGAAACCTGTTGTCAAGCCCTTCAACGCCTTCATCAAAAAATTGAATAACATAGTAACGCACATTTAGCCCAAGTAATTTCTTTTCATCGATTCCAATATTTGCACCAAAGCCGATATATCCACCTACTGTATATCGAGCGTGAGCTTTTCCAAATGCAGAAAAGAATTCTCTTTCGTAAGGCGTAGTTACAACCATAGAAGGTCCAACACCAGCATTGATGTAGGGTCGCAAGTTATCTGTAATCGCATCTTTGAAGAGACGATATTGTAAACCCAAATTTAGTGGAAGAATAAAAATTCTATTTTTTTTGCCGGGCACAAATGTTTGTCCCCAATAATCGATGTATTCCATTTCACGATCATCTTTAGATTCAGAAATAGAAAAATCTGTAAAAAATGTGAACGACTGATTCAATTGTCTCCGATAAAATCCACCGAGACCAAATCCGCCTTCACTAAAGATTACATCGACCCCAAGCGCGTTGTCGGGAAATACGATCAGTTTTTTTTCCGGAGCCAGCTCACCAATTATTTGCGAGTTTGCTACGAAGAAAGGAATGGTTATAATTGCTATCAACAAATATTTTTTCATAAAAAGAGATTTTTTTTTCTTAAAGTAAATTAGAATGTATTAAAAATCAATATCATAAAATTTATATGCCCAAAAATTTAGAAATTAAAGTAAAGTTAGATTCCTTCTCAGAAATAGAAAAAAAACTAAAATTAATCGAAGCAAAATATTTTAGAATTATTGTCCAGCAAGATAACTACTTTAAGTCTCCTAAAGGAATATTAAAGTTAAGATTAGAAGAGAGCAAGAAAGAATTGATTTTATATAATCGAAATGAATCTTCAGAAAAAAGATGGTCGGACTATAAAATTTGGGAAATTGAAGATGACGCACAAATAGAGATGTTAAAAGATATTTTGGAAACAGAAGTAATTGTTGAAAAGAAAAGAAAATTATTTATTTATGAAAACACAAGAATTCATCTTGATGAAGTAGAATCAATAGGGAAGTTCCTCGAGTTAGAATCAGTGGTTGTTGACAACGATGAAAGTGCTCAAAGAGAATACAATTTTGTTTACGATTCTTTGGGGCTAAGAGATTATGAAGAGCTCAGATGTTCGTATCGCGACTTAATTCTCAAAAACAAAAATATTTAAAGTCAACAAATTTCTTTTATTTTTTGAAATTATACTTTTAAAGAATTCTTGACAACAAATTTAAATTTTTTTAAGTTTGTCATGCCATCGCAAAAGCGGTGGTAATTTTTTTTAAATCCTCGACTAATTAATAGAAAAAAGAGCAAGTAATGAACGAAACTAAATTTGTCTATTTAACGCAAGCGCGCATTGTGCAGCTTGAAAAAGAATTACAAAGCTTAAAAATAAATGGAAGAAAAGAAATAGCACAAAAAATTGCTGATGCCAGAGCGCACGGTGATTTGAGTGAGAACGCTGAATATGATGCAGCAAAAGAGGAGCAAGGATTGTTCGAACTCAAAATAGCAAGACTTGCTGATGTGCTTTCTCGAGCAAAAGTTATTGACACATCTAAGTTCGATCCTGAAACAATTCATATTCTTTCAGAAGTAGAAGTAAAAAATCTAAAGACTAATAAAGTTTACAATTATTGTTTAGTTTCTCCTGAAGAAGCAGATTTTCAAAAGGGTAAAATTTCAATTACTTCGCCTGTTGGTCAAGGCTTGCTCGGGAAAAAATTAGGAGAAAAAATTAAAGTAAACGCTCCTGCAGGTATTCTTGAATTTGAAATTTTGTCATTAGTACAACCTTGACAGAGGAGTCATACATAAAGTTGACTTTAGAAATCGCCAAGAAGGGATTGGGTAAAGTAAGCCCTAATCCTTTAGTTGGTTGTGTGATAGTAAAAAATCAAAAAATTATTGGAGCGGGTTTTCATCAAAAATATGGTGAAGCTCATGCAGAAATTAATGCGATAAAAAATGCTACTGAATCGATAAAAGACGCAACTCTTTATGTGAACCTTGAGCCTTGTGCACACTTCGGAAAAACTCCCCCTTGCGTCGATGAATTAATAAATCAAAAAATTAAAAAAGTTGTCATCGGCACTTTAGATTCAAATCCACTTGTCGCAGGCAAAGGCGTAGAAAAATTACTGAGTAATGGAATTGAAGTTAAAGTAGGAGTGTTAGAAGATGAGTGCAAAGAATTAAATAAATTTTTCTTTAACTTTATCGAAAAAAAAATTCCTTATGTTACATTGAAAGCCGCACAAACTATTGATTCCAAAATTGCTGATACGTTTGGCGAATCAAAATGGATTAGCTCAAAAGAGTCGAGAAAATTTGTGCACGAAATGCGCTCGAAGTATGATGCTGTTTTAGTCGGGGCAAACACTGTGCTGAAAGATGATCCCAAATTAGATGTAAGATTGATTGAAGGAAGAAATCCGAAAAGATTGATACTTGATGCAAGATTAAGAATTAAACTCACTTCTTCAATTTTAAATTCCGAAAAAAATGTTACAATCATTACATCAAAAAATGCGATGCTGAAAAGAAAAAAAATTGAGCAGTTAAAAAAATTAGGAGTAAATCTTTTCTTCATCAAAAATATTAATGAGCATGAAATTGATATTAAATCTATGCTCAAGACTTTAGCCAAAAATAATGTAACTTCATTATTGGTTGAAGGAGGAGGAAAAGTTTTTAGTTCTTTCTTGAATGCAAAATTATTCAATGAAATTCGGCTTTTCCTTGCACCAAAAATTTTGGGAAACGGAATAAATACTTTCGGTGATCTCGGCAACAATAAAATTGAAGATGCACTGAAACTTAGAATAAATAAATTTGAAAAAATTGGGGATGATATAATGATTGATTTTAGGAGATAATATGTTCACAGGTTTGATTGAAGAACTCGGTATTATTAAAAAAAAAACTTCTCAAGGAAGTGGAATTAGATTTGAGATAGATGCAGCAATCTGTTTAGGCGATTTGAAAATTGGTGATAGTATTAATATTAATGGAGCTTGCCAAACTGTTGTTGTCGTAAATAATAATTCTTTTGTTGTTGATACTATTGAAGAGACATTGAATAAAACAAATTTTAAGAATTTTGAAGTTGGTGATAAAGTCAATCTCGAAAGATCTTTGAGAGTAGGTGACAGATTAGGCGGACACTTTGTTTTAGGGCACGTTGATACTGTTGGGACAATTCAGGAGATAAAAAAACTTACCACAAGTCATGAAGTAAAAATTTCTTTTCCGAAAGAGTTTGGAAAATATTTAGTTAATGTCGGCTCAATTGCAGTTGATGGAATTAGCTTAACTCTTGCAAAAGTTGAAGCAGAAAATTTCAGCGTTGCAATCATTCCACACTCTTGGGATGTAACCAATCTTGCCAATAAAAAAAGAGGCGACAAAGTAAATCTTGAATTTGATATTCTTGGAAAATATACTGCAAAAATTTTAGGTCAGAAAAAGACTGAGAGCAATATTTCAGAGGACTGGCTTAGGACACATGGATTTTAATGTCTAAGCATTTAAAAGAGATTGAACAAAAAATAATTGATTTCATCTCTGCAAAAGAATTAATCAGCCCCAAAGAAAAAATTCTACTAACGTTAAGTGGTGGAGCTGACTCTGTTTTTATGTTGAGCTTCTTCAAGAAATTTCAGAAAAAATTTAAAATTGAGTTAGTTGCTCTTCACGTAAATCATAAACTGCGTGGAAAAAATTCTGACAAAGATGAAATGTTTTGTAAAGTATTATGCGAAAAAAATGAAATTCCTTTCTACTCTTTTTCAGTCGATGTAAATAAAACTTCTAAATTATTAAAAATATCGTTAGAGGAAGCCGGAAGATTTGTTCGATATAATATCTTCTCAAAAGCATTGTTTGAGCTTAAGTTTGATAAGATAGCAACCGCCCACAATAAGAATGACAACACCGAAACTGTTCTCTTCAATATGATAAAAGGGACTGGTATCAAAGGGCTTTGCGGAATTCCGATAAAGCGAGATAAAATTATCAGACCAATTTTATGTTTAACTAAAGATGAGATTTTGCATTACCTAAAAGAGAATAAAATTAAGTTCCGTGAAGATTCGAGTAATAAAGATGAATTGTTTAAACGAAATTATTTAAGACTTAAAATTTTACCGCAGTTGAGAAAGAATATTAATCCTGCACTCGATGAAAATATTTTTTCTCTTACTCAAATTCTTTCAGAAGTAAATGATGTTTATAAAAAAAAATTAAATGATTATCAAAACCAAATTGAAAAAGAAGAAGCAAGAATTTCATTCGACATAGATAAAATTTCGTTTGGAGATTTGGTGATGACAGATGTAATTAGAAATACAATATTGAATAAGTTTAATCTCGAAATAAATTTCAAAAAAAGTATAAAGATTTTGAATCTGAGGACTAATCAGAAGGGGAAAGAGATTCAGATTGACAAAAATATTTCGGCTATTCGTGAAGCTGACAAAATAATTATTTATAAAAAACAAAAACGTTTGGTTGAAGAGAGTTTTATAGAAGTTGATTCTGAGCGTTTGATTGATGAACAAAAAATATCAATTAGAAGAGTTGATAAAAAAGAAGTAAAAATAAATTCTAATGCGAAGATAGAATTTATTGATGCTGATAAAGTGAAATCAAATCTAAAAATTAGAAGATGGCAAAAGGGCGATTTTTTTTATCCACTTGGAATGAATGGTAAAAAAAAAATTTCTGATTATCTTACTAATTGTAAAATTGATTCTTCTAAAAAGAAAAATCAAATTGTTCTACTTCATGAAGAAAAAATAGTTTGGTTAGTTGGGAGAAGATTAGACAATAGATTTAAGATAACGAACGATACAAAAAATATTCTAAAATTGGAGATAAGTTGAACGAAATAATGATTGGAAATGAAAAATTCGTCCCATTCATTTCTGAGGAAGCTATTGAAAGAAGAGTTAAGGACTTAGCAAAAGAATTATCTGAAGAGTATAAAGATCGAGTTCCAGTTTTTATCGGAATTCTAAACGGTTCATTTATTTTTTTATCAGATTTAATTAAAAATTTTCAGGGCGACTGTGAAGTCGATTTTTTCAAACTGTCGAGCTATGGTGACGAAAAAATTTCATCCGGAAGTGTTCGATTATTAAAGGAATTGAACTGTGAAGTGAACGATAGAGACTTGATTATTGTTGAAGATATCGTCGATAGTGGATTATCAATTAAATATATGGAAGAACTTATTGAAGGGCATCATCCACGTTCAATGAAAGTTGTTACACTTTTACTGAAGCCCAACAGTCTTAAATATGATGTTAAAATTGATTATATTGGATTTGAAATTCCGAGCAAGTTTGTTATCGGATATGGATTAGATTATGCACAAAAATTTAGGAATCTAAGTTCAATTTATGTTTTAAGTGAGCAAGGATAATTTTTTTATGGAAGACATGAATAGAAAATTTTATAACGAAGAAAATACACCAGACGATAAAAAATCGCCTAATAAAAATTTAAAAATTCCACGAAATGGAAATAACAATAGACCTGACGATAACTTTGATTGGTCAAAAATAATTAGAATCGTTTTTAGCTGGGGAGCTGTAGTAATTGCAGCTGTAATAGTGATGCAGTTGTTCAAGACTGGCGCTCCAACCTTTATTGAAATCCCTTATAATCAATACATAACATTTCTTAATGAAGGAAAAATCGCTAAAGCTACAATCACAAAATCTGATGTGAACGATTTCTTTTTTAAAGGTGAATTAAAAGCCGAAGAATTTATTAAGATAAAAGATAAAGAAGTAAAGATCAGATATTTCACTGTTTACTTGCCTGAACCTGTAATTAAAGATCACGAAACAAAATGGATTGCTCAAGGAATTGTCTATTCATTTGAAAGACAGTCGAGCGAATGGCTGACGATATTGATTGGAATTCTTCCTTGGATTTTGATCATAGGTATTTGGATCTTTTTTATGAGAAGAATGCAAGGCGGCGGAGGTGGTGGGGGCTCGCGCGGAATTTTCAGCTTTGGAAAAAGTCGTGCAAAAATGATTGGACAAACTACAAATAAAGTTACATTCAAGGATGTAGCTGGTGCTGACGAAGCTAAAGTAGAACTTCTAGAAATTATCGAATTCTTAAAAGAGCCAACTAAGTTTCAAAAACTTGGAGGAAAAATTCCAAGAGGTGTATTGTTACTCGGACCTCCAGGAACAGGAAAGACATTACTCGCAAGAGCTGTGGCAGGCGAAGCTGGTGTTCCATTCTATTCAATAAGCGGAGCTGATTTCGTTGAGATGTTCGTGGGAGTTGGCGCTAGCAGAGTTCGTGATTTATTTGAACAAGGAAAAAAGAACGCTCCGTGTATTATTTTTATTGATGAAATTGATGCAGTCGGAAGACAAAGAGGAGCAGGACTTGGTGGCGGGCACGATGAAAGAGAACAGACATTGAATCAACTTCTCGTTGAGATGGATGGATTTGAACAGAACAGCGGCGTAATTATTATTGCTGCTACAAATAGACCAGATGTGCTTGATCCCGCTTTGTTAAGACCTGGTAGATTTGATAGACAAGTAGTTGTTGATAGACCTGATGTTAAAGGGCGCGAAGGAATTCTTAAAGTTCATACAAGAAAAATTCCGCTTGGCAAAGATGTAAAACTTCCTATCCTTGCTAAAGGAACTCCGGGACTTGCGGGTGCAGATTTAGCAAACCTCGTGAATGAAGCAGCATTGCTCGCAGCCCGAAAAAATAAGGCTAGCGTTAATATGGAAGATTTTGAAGAAGCTAAAGACAAAGTAATGATGGGAATGGAAAGAAAGAGTTTGATAATCTCTGACAAAGAGAAAAAAATTACTGCTTACCATGAAATTGGACACGTGCTGGTTGCGAAAAAATTACCCGAAGCTGATCCTGTGCACAAGGTAACTATTATTCCTCGTGGCAGAGCTTTAGGTGTTACGAGCTACTTACCTGTTGATGAGAAGCATACTTATTCAAAAGAATATCTTGAGGCAATCATTACTTACGCAATGGGTGGAAGAGCTGCAGAAAAAATTGTCTTCAATCATTTTACTACTGGTGCCGGAAATGATATTGAAAAATCTACGAACATCGCTCGCAAAATGGTTTGTGAATGGGGAATGAGCGAAACTTTGGGACCACTCGCATATGGTTCAAAAGAGGAAGAAATTTTCTTAGGCAGAGAAATTCAAAAGCATAGAGATTATAGTGAAAAAACTGCTGTCGATATTGATAATGAAATTAGAAATATTGTAAGCTCTTGTATGCAAAGGGCTGAAGAAATTTTACGAGAAGATATTGCAACACTACATCTTTTATCAAATGAACTTCTTGAGAGAGAAATTCTTGATGGTGAGGAAATTGATAAACTAATGAAAGGTGAAGCGTTACCTCCAATTAAGAAAAATGGTAGTTCAGAGGCACACGAGGAAGAGGAAGTTCCTGAACACGTTAAAAAACTTTTGGATCAACGGAATCCGTCTTCAACTGCTTGAATAAATGAACCATATTGATAACACAACTATAAACTACAGAGATGAGTTAGTCCGCAAGGGTGTTCATTTCTGTAGTCTTTCGATACCAACTATTTATTATTTTATTCCTCGCTTTGATGCGATTGTAATTTTAAGTGTTCTAACATTTGTTGCTCTTGCATTAGATATAGGGCGCTTTGCTATTCCTCAGGTTGGAGTTTTTTTTAATAAATATTTTGCGTTTATGATGAGAAAACATGAACTCGATACAAAGAAAAAAAATCTCAACGGCGCTTCTTATGTTTTAATTTCTGCTTTAGCATGTGTAATTATTTTTCCGAAAGTTATTGTTGTAACAGCGTTTGCAATTCTGATTATTAGTGATTCGTTTGCTGCTTTGATTGGTAGAAGATTTGGCACGCGAAAATTTCTTTCCAAAAGTTTAGAAGGAACGATTGCATTTTTTATTACTGCAGTTGTGGTTGTACTCGTAACTCCCAAAGTATATTATTTGCCTATTGAATTTGTTATTGGGTTTATTGCTGCATTCGTTGGAACAATTGTAGAAAACATCTCGTTCGGATTTGCTGATGACAATCTCTCAATTCCACTTGCAATTGGATTCACAATGTGGGGGCTTTATTTACTGCTCCTTCCCAATGTCGATTTGATTTTAAAAAATGTTCCTCTATAGAACAAAAATATTTTTGACAACAATTTCTATTCCATACAAAAATTTTTAAATAATAAAAATTAGTTTTGTCCCCTCTCATCATTCTAATAGTAAAATTTCAAATTAAGTCGTTTAGTCTCAATTCATTTAATCAATATTTTAAAATGAGAGATTTTTTTTGTGATTGTTTTTTTAAAAAAGTGCTTTACAAATTCAAAAAAAAATGTAGATTGCATTTAACAATTAAATAATCTTAATGAAGATTATTAAAAAACATTTTATTAACGATGGAGGCAACATGGTTAGATTCCTTACTTTTTCGTTTCTACTACTTCTCTCTTTCTCTCAAATGATGGCTCAAACACAACGCTTTACTAGAAGCGCGCAAATACCTACTTGGAATTTTGAAAGAGGTGGTTTCGGTGGCGTTATTGCAGGCGTTGATTTTGATAAAGATCGAAGACCAGAAATTTATGTTTGCAATACTAATATGGTTGACAGACCGTTAGAGTTGATTCCGAGATTATATAAATTTGAATTGAGTGGAACAACTTGGCAAAGAGTTTGGTCAGTCGAGTCTGATATTCCAGCTCAGAATACTTGGCCTGCGCTAACTTGGGGTGACATGGACAACGATACCAAACCTGAAATTTTTTGGGGACCGGTTAATTATCTAAATGCTGTCACGAATCCAAATCCTGCAAGAATTTTAGTTTATGAATATCCCGGTGATGGCACTGACAATATGGGCGTCAACGATGGCTTTGGTGGATTTTTACCAAACGCAAAATTTGCAATGACTACAACCAATATGTTTGAGCTTAGACCAATAAAATGGTTTGTTCAAAATGTTGATGCAGATACTAGACCTGAATTAATTTTTGCTGATAGAAGAGGCGGAGCTGACTCAATTCGTTATAATTTTGGAATTGTTCAAGCAAGCAATATTCCTGACAACGGAAATGCTTCTGAAGTTTGGACTGTTAAAGAACATGGCTTAAATAAACCCGGAATGGCTGGCTCTGGAAGTAAATGGGATTTAGCAATTCTAAATAATATTATATATTTCTTTGACAACGGAGGAAGATTATTTCCTGTCCGACACAATGTAAACGTTTGGCAATACTTACCATCGCAAGGCGGACTAGCAGGCGGACGTGGTTCTTTCAAAGGTTCTGTAGTTGCTGACATTGACAAAGATGCAACTCAAGAAATTGTTGTTGGTTCTTGGTTAGATCCTGCTGTTTATGTTTTAAGAAGAAGTGGCGATACGCTTCGTTCGTTTATGATTGCTGACTTAAGATCACTTGGAGCAAGAAGGCTAAATGGTGCTGCATCTGGCGACTTAGATAATGATGGAAATATTGATTTTGTTTTCGGTACGAGATTTGTAACTGATAGTGTTAGAAATAATCTTGTTGTTAGAGTTGAATATCAAGGTGGCGATATTACAAGCCCTTCAAGCTATATTTCATCTGTGATTGATTCATTGCTTCTTCCACTCGGAGGAGATTTGGACGTTATAACAATTGCAAATGTTGATGGCGATCCAGCAGGTGAAGTTATTTATACTCAAGGTTATTCAAGAGGTAATCCTACTGATTCAGTTTCAGCGTTAGTAGTACTTGATCTTCAATTTACTCCTGTGAGTGTTGAGCGAGAAGATTCACAAATTCCTTCAACAATTTATCTCGAACAAAATTATCCAAATCCTTTTAACCCAAGCACAAATATTAAGTTTGGTTTAGATCAAGAAGCTCGTGTTGATTTAAGAGTGTTTGATATTCTCGGAAGGGAAGTTGCAGTATTAATTAATAATCAGAATTTTTCTGCAGGGAATTATACCTCTGAGTTTAATGCTGAAAATCTCGCAAGTGGAATTTATATTTATTCACTTAAAGCAGATAATAAAACTATAACTAAGAAGATGCATTTGCTGAAGTAATCAGAAGAATTTCAATTGATGGTTGTTTATTACCAATGAAAAATTTTTCAAGTTATAAACAACCGTCATTCTGTTCTGATTTTCCGACATAAAAAATTAATATTTAATTTGCTATCCGAGGTGAACATGAAAAAGAATCTACTTTTTATTCTATTTTTGCTCGCAATATTTTTTTCACTCCCTAATTTTGTATTCTCTCAGACGGGAAAAATATCAGGCAAAATTACAGACGAAGCGACCAATGAAGATCTGATTGGCGTTAGTGTTCTTGTTGAAGGAACATATCTTGGGGCTGCAACCAATGTTGATGGAACTTTTACAATCCTTAACATAAATCCCGGGACTTATAACCTTCTAATTTCTGCAGTTGGTTTTCAGAAAAAGAAAATTACTAATGTAAGAGTAGCAACTAACTTTACTACAAGAATAGATGCTCAACTAGTTTCTGATGCAATTGGTCTCGAAGAAGTTGTGGTAGAAGCCGAAAGACCTTTAATCAGAAAAGATCTTACTTCTTCAAGAACAGTTATGGACGATTCACAAATTGAAGCACTTCCAGTTGAAAGTATTGATCAGATTCTCTCATTGCAAGCGGGTATAACAAAAGGTGCAAGCGGTGAACTTCATATACGCGGCGGTCGTTCTACAGAAATCGCGTTTAATGTGAATGGAGTTTCGGCTGTTAATCCTTTCGATTTTTCTCGCTCTGTACAAATATCTACTAATGCAATAAAAGAGTTATCAGTTGTTAGCGGAACGTTTAATGCTGAATATGGCGATGCACTCAGCGGAGTTGTAAATACTGTTACAAAAGAAGGTGGAAAAAAATATAAAGGCACAGTTTCATATTACACTGGTGATTATTTCACTTCAAATAAAGATGTATTTTTTAATATCAATGATATTAATCCGATAAATAATCAAGTAATCGAAGGAACATTTGGCGGACCTTTTCCATTCTCAGATCAAAAAGTTACTTTCTTTTTTTCAGGACGCTATAACAATGATCAGGGCTATTTATATGGTCAGCGACAACATACGATTTATGATTCAGTCTATCGTAATGTGAATAATCCAAATGACATTAGATTATCTATGACGGGTGACAATGCGATAGTTTCGCTCAACCCAAGTGAAGATATTACGTCAACTGCAAAATTTACTTACACTCCAATTCCTGTTGTAAAAATTAATTATGATCTTATCTATTCTCAATCAGATTTTAGAACTTATAACCACGAATTAAAATATAATCCTGATGCGAATTATAATAGATACGAATGGGGTCTTATTAATTCATTAGAATTGCGACACGCTTTAAGTGGAACAACTTTTTATAATTTAAGTGGTGCATTCAGCGTTTACGATTTTAAGAGATATTTATTCCCGATGCTTGATTCTTCTGGTAATGCAGTTTCGTTCAGGCCTGGTATGGATTTGTCAAATCTTATTATTGATAATCGTTATCAGCCCGCACATAAAAATGTGAAAGTTTCTACATATACTTTTTCTTCAGGTGGAACTTTGAATGAACATTTTTATCAACGCTCATACACAACTGAATTAAAATTTGATATCACTTCTCAAATTACTTCTCAGCACGAAGTAAAATTTGGAATGAGATTTAAATCAGACCAAATGGATTTTCATAATTTTAGTATTTTAAGAGATACTATTACATACAGAACACCAAAAATTTTAGGACCTGAAACCCTCTCTCAAGATTTGTATTCAAGAGAACCAATTCAATTTTCTGCATACATTCAAGATAAGATGGAATTTGAAACGATGATTATTAATGCGGGTTTGAGATTCGATTATTTCGATTCGAGAGCATTGTCAGCGCCAAATATTTTTGAGCCAACCGCAAATCTAATTGATGCTGAAGCTAAATCTACTTTTAGTCCACGCTTAGGAATTTCATTCCCAATTACAGACCGAGGAATAATTCATTTTTCTTATGGACATTTCTATCAATTGCCACCATACCGATTTTTATACACGAATCCAAATTTTGAATCATTCGGTGCAACACCAACTTATGGAAATGCGAATTTAAATCCAGAAAAAAATGTTACGTATGAAATGGGATTGCAACAACAGCTATCAGACAATATTGCTATGAATATTACGGGCTTCTATAAAGACGTTAGAGATTTACTTGCACTGCAACGTTTGAGAGCAAGCAGCAGTGTTACTTATTATAAATATGTAAATAAAGATTACGGAAATATCAAAGGATTAACTTTCTCTTTCAACAAACGAAAAGGAAGTAATGATCTTTTTGGTGCGTCTGTTGATTATACATTTCAAGTAGCTGAAGGAAATGAAACTGGAGCAGATGCCTTCTTTTTAGATATTGCTTCAGGCAGACAAAGTGAAAAAACTCCCGTCCCATTAAATTGGGATCAACGTCATACACTAAACGGTGTTGTAACTATTGGTACTAGTGACGATTGGTTTGTAACACTTGTTGGAACTATTGGTTCTGGTTTACCTTACTCTCCCGAATTGTTTGAGCGACAAATATTTTTATCTCCGAACAGTGGTAGAAAGCCGATGCAAACAAATGTCAATCTCTTCTTTGAAAAATCTTATGATGTGTTTGATGCAGTCTTTACAGTCTTCTTAAAGGTCTTCAATCTTTTCGATGCAAAGAATGAAGCGTTTGTTTTTGATGATACAGGTCGTGCAACATACACACTCGAAGAAACTAAAGGTGGTGCGCAAGAGACAAATAATATTGCGGCGAGAGTTCCTGGAGTAAAAACAGCAACTGAATATTTTATTCGACCACAATATTTTACAGCACCACGCGAAATCAGAATCGGTTTTTCTTTTGAATATTAAAGTTTAAGGAGCAAATGATGTCATTAATAAAAAAATACTTTCTTTTTTGTTTTTCAATAATTCTAATCTTAAATATTTCTGATTTGTTCGCACAGTCGAACGATGTAAAAGAAAGAAGAGCAAGAGAACATCAAACTGTAATTGATTATATGAATCAAAGAATAAATTCTTCTCTTCCATTACAGAACAATTCGTCAGATATTCATAAATATTCTTTGAGAGAAAAGTTTACAAAACCTTCTGCTGAAACAGACAGAAAAAGATATTTGATGAATGGAAATAATATTTTGGTTGAGCTTTGGAATTATGGTGGAATTGGACCAGGCAGACCCGGAGCAGAATTAAGGGAACTACTTGCATTAGTTTGGAAAGACGCTCCATACATTTTTCAATTCTCGCCCATAGTTGGTGCAGCCGTTCCAAGTGCTGACAATCCTAATCAAAAATTATTTATCGTTACTGACGGACTTTTTGATTATGATGGATTCAGAGATGAAGATCCCGCAACAGGTTTTAGATGGACTTGGCAACCACTTCCCGGCTATGCAGATCCTAATCAAGATTTCATGGCTTCCAATCCCGCATTTGATTCAGACAGAGATGGAAAACCAGATTCTTGGCCTCGTGATTGGTACAACTCAACTTTAGGACAATATGTTTGGCCCGGCTATTTGGTGCAAGGTGAAAATAATGCAGACTTGGAAGTTTTCTGGGCGAAGGATGATAGAGACAATCGTGAATTTAGATATTTCCCTTTTACAAATGATTCGTTGCGAAGAGGACTTGGAGTTCAGATTGATGGAAGAGCATTTCAGTGGAGCAATTCGCTCGCTGCAAATACGCTCTTCATAGTTTGGACAATTACGAATGTTAGTGATAAAGATTTAGACACTGTATTTTTTGGAATCTATGGCGATCCAGATGTTGGCGGAAGAGACAACAAAGATGATAATGGATTTTTCATTCCTCCGTATGGCGATGCCGTTAGAAATATTCCTCCGTATGCGAGAAGTATGGTTTATTTTTGGGATCCAGATATGAGAGGTGATCTTGGTCGTCCTTTAGGTTTCTTAGGTTGTAAATTTCTTGAAAGTCCAGGCAATCCGAACAACGGAATTGATGATGATGGCGATGGAATGATTGACGAAAGACAAGACGATGGAATTGATAATGACCGCGACTGGAATATTGATACTGATGATCTCGGCAGAGATGGAATTGCAAACACTGCTGATATCGGTGAAGGAGATGGAATCCCAACTGCTGGAAATCGACTTGCTGATGGAAGACCTGACCCGTTGAATCCGGGCGAACCGAATTTTGAATATACTGATCTTGATGAAGCTGATCAAATTGGATTGACAAGTTTTAATAGTTGGACGTGGAGTTCAGCCAATGCCATCAGGCATGATGAGTTAGTTTGGAATAGAAATATTCCCGGAAATTTTGGAGATATTTCGAATAATACTGATATCGTTTTCACTTTTGGTTCGGGATATATCTCACTTAAAAAAGGTGAGTCAAAAAGAATTTCAATGGCATTTTTGTTCGGAGATAATTTAAACGATCTATTAGTTACAGCAGAAACCGTTCAAGATATTTATAACAAAAATTATCGATTCTTCAGACCTCCAAAACTTCCAAAAGTTGAAGCAGTTGCGGGCGATAAAAAAGTAACTTTGTATTGGGATTCTGGTGCTGAAGAAAGTATCGACCCAATTACAGGAAAAGATTTTGAAGGATATGTTATTTATAGAAGTACGCGTCCCGACTTTGCTGATATCCAAAAAATAACTGATGGAAGAGCATCAACATTTTTGCACGAACCATTAAGAGACGTAATGGGATTTGATGCAAAGTGGGATTTGATAAATGCTTGGAAAGGTTACCACCCTGTCTCTTATCAAGGCAGAGGAGTAAAATATTATCTTGGCGATAACTCAGGATTGAGAAGAAGTTTTGTCGATTCGAACAATGTTTTGAATGGTCAAACTTATTACTACGCAGTTGTTGCTTATGATCATGGCGACTCTTTGGGAATTCCTCCATCTGAAACAACAAAGAAAATTTCTCTTGACCCAATTACATCGCAATTAATTTTTGATGATAATACGGTTAGTGTAATTCCTGGCCCAAGAGCCGCGGGCTATATCACTCCAACCATTGGAAACACAAGCGTCAATCAAGTTGGTGGCTTTGCAAATGGTGATGTCAATTTCCAAATTTTAAATGATCTTGAAGTTAGAGATGAATCATACACTTTAAGTTTTAGTGATAGAAAAATATTAGAGGACACAGTAATTCTTCAGAAAAATTATTCTGTTATTGGAACTGAAATAATAAATGAAAAAATAAAATTGTTTGATTCGAAGTATGCAAATCTCTCTAAAGAAAATATTATTAAAGACCAAAGACTTGTCGTCAAAGATTTATCTGGAAAAATTTTTAGAGATACTATCGACTACGTAATGAATTTATTAAAAGGACAAATTCGCAGAAGCAACAATAGTACAATCCCAAATAATAGCGAAGTAAATATTAGTTACGGTTATTATTCAGTCTATCAAAGCACTGCGTTAAAAGCAGAAGACTCGAATCCAGTTTTCGATGGAATAAAAGTTACAGTCTATGATCACACTCTTCTCGAATTTGATTCCGAAAGATCTAAGTGGTCACGTCCGGATCTTAACATTCCTGTAAATGTTGCTTTTTCATCAATTGGAGTTGCAGCAAGAAAGAAATTTTTTCCGGGAGATTATATTATAACTTTTTCTTCATCAAATATTGACTCGGCAAAAAAACGGAGTGGCGCTGCATTGATAAACATTCCTGTTAAATATAAAGTTGAAGAAGTATCGACGGGCATCGCAAGAAGAGTATGGACATTGCTCGAAGAGAGAGTCATTAATGATTCTGCTTGGTCACGTGGCGATGAAATGATTTTATTTCAACCAGGCGCATCTGGCGTAGGAACTGATACTCTAACTTGGGCATTGACTTGGAACAGAATGACTGCGGGTGATTCTGTGATGCCAAAAACAGGCGACGCATTTTTATTCTATTCAAAAAGACCTTTTACGTCAATTGATAAATTTACACTAGCTACAGAGAGTGGAGCGATTGATAGATCATTAGCGAGCTCGAGGTTGGATAATATT
The DNA here is from genome assembly GCA_013824085.1 of Chlorobiaceae bacterium. GTDB lineage: Bacteria > Bacteroidota > Ignavibacteria > Ignavibacteriales > Ignavibacteriaceae > PNNF01. The sequence continues at coordinate 58,998 of PNNF01000005.1, forward strand.
TATGTAGTTCCAAATCCTTATGTTGGTGCAAATGTTTTAGAACCAGCAAACAGATTGCCAAATCAAAATAGAGGAGAGCGAAGAATTTATTTTGAAAATCTTCCGACTAAATGTACGATCAGAATTTTTACAATTAGTGGAGAACTTGTTACAACATTAGAACACGAGTCGGGCTTTGATAATGGACGCGCCTTTTGGAATTTGTTGAATCGCGATGGCTTCAGTGTTGCGTATGGTGTTTATCTCGCACACATTGATGCTCCTGAGGTTGGCGAGAAGACAATTAAATTTGCAATAATTAAGTAGAAGGCAAAGAGGTTTTTATGAAAACAATAAAATTAGTTTTTACTCTTCTTTTTTCATTTTGTGTAATTGTTGAATCGTTTCCGCAAACATTGAAGACGGGAACAACAGCAGCACAAATGCTAAAGTTTAATGTCGGACCAAGAGCGATTGGATTGGGTGGTGCCTTTACATCTATTGCAAATGATGTTTCGGCAATGTATTGGAATCCGAGTGGCACTGCAAACATTCAATCAAATGAAGTTTTCTTTAATCACTCTTCACTCTTTTTAGATCTAAGACATAATTATGCTGCAGTTGCAAGTACAATCTCAGACGTCGGAACATTTGGAGCTTTCGTTTCAGTCCTTACAATGGATGAAATGATGGTTAGAACTGTCGAGCGGCCCGAAGGCACGGGAGAGTTGTTCAGTGCGGGTACGATTGTGATGGGTGTAAATTTTTCTAAATATTTGATTGAAAATTTTGCAATTGGTTTTAACTTAAAATATATCAGTGAATCAATTTGGAATATGAATGCAACCGGCTTTGCAATTGATATCGGAACGATGTATAAAATTCCAATATTAAATGAGCTAAGAATTGCTTCAAGTATTTCTAACTTTGGTACTAAGATGAGTTTGCAAGGAAGAGATGCGACAATCATTTATAACTCGGGTGCAGGCGGTGGTAACTTTGTAAATGCAGACATTGAGATGGGAGAATTTGATCTTCCATTAATTTTTAGATTCGGAATTTCTGCTGATATCATCAAAGATGAAACATCACGACTAACAACTGCAATAGATGCAATTCATCCCAACGATCATACTGAATATGTAAATTCGGGAATTGAATATTCATGGAATGAATCAATATTTTTGCGGGGAGGATACAATTCATTATTTGAAAAAGATTCCGAAAAAGGATTAACATTTGGATTTGGTTTGCAGTATAGATTATTTGAATTAACAAAAATAAAAATTGATTACGCATTTCAAGAATTCGGAAGATTAAAAAATATTCACTACTTCTCGGTGGGTATGATATTTTAAGAAAATAATTCCTTAGCGAATTTTCATTATTAAATTCAAGGACTCCAAAAATTTGGAGTCCTTTTTTTTTGAGATAAAAAAATTATAATGTATAGAATTGATGAACTTAAGAGAGCCCAGACTTATTAAATGAACTCCAATAAAAATTTTCGCTTTTAAAAATTAAATCAATATTTTTTGCAGAAAAAAGATAATCAGAGTGATCAACTGAGTATCTAAAAAAAAATAACTCAACAAAAATTTTCTAAAATCTACTTAAACATTTTCACTCTGTTAATTCCATTCAATGCAGCAACTCTGTATGCTTCCGCCATTGTTGGGTAGTTAAATGTTGTGTTGATGAAATACATTAATGAATTATTCGGTTTGGGTTGTGCCATTATCGCCTGACCAATGTGAATAATTTCGGATGCTTCATTTCCAAAACAGTGAATGCCGAGAATTTCTAATGTCTCACGATGAAATAATATTTTTAGCATACCAACAGTTCGACCAGTTATTTGTGCACGCGCAAGATGTTTGAAAAACGAATGCCCAACTTCATATGGAATTTTTTGTTCAGTCAATTCTCGTTCAGTTAATCCGACAGAGCTAATTTCAGGAATTGTATAAATACCGGTAGGAATAAAATTTATTAAATGAGCTTCACACTCACCTGTTACTGCGTGAGAAGCTGCAAATCGTCCTTGATCGTAAGCCGCGCTTGCAAGCGAAGGAAATCCCACTACATCTCCAACAGAATAAATATTTTTCTTTTCAGTCTGAAAATTTTCATTAACAAGTATTGAACCTCGTTGATTTATTTTTATTCCAAGTTTTTCTAATCCGATATTTTGCGAGTTTCCTGTTCTCCCCTCAGCCCAAAGAATGTAATCACTGCGAATTATTTTATTAGATTTCAGATGAAGATTAACGCCTGTGTCATCAGCTTCAACTTTGGAGTACTCCTCATTGTGTCTAATCAAAACACCATTCTCGCGTAGATGATACGAGAGCGCATCAATAATTTCGTCGTCTAAAAATGATAATAATTTATCACGAGTATTTATCAAATTAACTTTTATTTTTAATCCTCTAAATATTGACGCATACTCACAACCTAAAACTCCCGCACCATAAATTGTAATTGAACGAGGATTGTCTTTTAATTCCAAAAGTGTATCGCTATCTAAAATTCGAGGATGAGTAAAGTCAATATTGGTGGGGTGATACGGTCTTGAGCCTACGGCCACAATAAATTTTTCGGCACTGAATTCTTCTTCACCGCCGTGTGTCATTTTAATTTTTAATTTATTTTCAGAAATGAATTCAGCTTTCCCATCAATAATATCAACTAAATTTCGATCATAAAAACTTTTTCTCAATTCATACTGCTTGTGAATTACGCGTTCAGCATCCTTCAACAATGTTTGAAAACTTGAATCACGAATATTACCATTTTCGTAAAGTATCTGACTTGCGTGTCTAAGTGCTTTGCTTGGAATTGTTCCTCGATGCGTACAACTACCGCCAATCATAGAGAACTCATCAGCGATAGCAGTTCTCTTTTTTTCTTTTACTGACTTCATCGCAGCGCCTTCTCCACCAGGTCCGCTTCCGATAACAATTATATCATAATCGAATTTCATTATTTAGCCCTATTTTTACTATTGATAAAACAAAAATATAATCTCCTTGATAGAAACAAAAATATTTATTGTTACGAAAAAAAAGAATCAAGAAGTTTTAGATTGTTAATTCAAAATTTTATTTTTTAAATCCAATTATAACAGTGAATTATGAAGCATAAATTACAAATCGCAATTCTATTTTTATTTTCCCAATTTTTATTTTTGGGATGCGCAACCAAGCCAATCGTAAAAGTTATTAATGAAGAAAAAGAATTTTCTCTTCGAATAGAGAAAGAGGAGATTAAAGAAATAATTTCTACTGAAGCAAGATTAGATTCATTATCAAAAAATTTTGCAAAGATGAATTTTTCTTTTCCGATTCACCCCAGGACAAAAGTTGATACAATTATTATCGATGCTACACTGAAAGAAATTACATTCAGGTTAAGTAAAGAATTTGCAACTAAACCGTTTAGAAATGATAATGTAAAAATTATTTACGATGAGATAAAAAATTATTTGGGTAATGACTTCGCTGACTACAAACTAAATATTATTTCACTCAACCAAAATATTGAAGATTTAATCCCAAATTATTTTAGATTAGATAAAAGTTTATTTGATGAAGCGAGATTAAAAACTCAAGATGAAATTACATTGCAAGTTGTTCGCAATAATAGCAAACCAAATATCATAACGAATGGATTGAACAACAGAAATATCGCTTTGTGGCATAGTCACGGTTGGTATTTCAATAACGAAGAGAAACGATGGGAATGGCAGCGACCGAGATTATTTCAGGCAGTCGAAGATTTAATTCCAATGTCTTTTACAATTCCATACATCATTCCAATGCTTGAAAATGCTGGTGCAAACGTCTTCGTTCCGCGCGAGAGAGATATTCAGACAAATGAAATTATCATCGACAATGATTCAAAAAAAAATCGCAGGTATGTTGAAAAAAGTTTAGTCAAAAAATTTAAGTGGAAGAAATCAGAAATTTCTGGATTTGCGATTAGCGACATGCCTTACGCTGAAGGCTTCAACCCTTTCCAAAGTGGAACAACTCGTTTTACAGAATCTGACCAAAAAGCATCTGCTCTCGTTGAATACATACCTGAAATTCCTGAAGCAGGAGAGTACGGAGTTTACATTTCATTCTCATCTTCAGAAAAAAATGTTAGCGATGCTGATTTCTCTGTTTATCACGAAGGTGGGAAAACAAATTTTAAAGTAAATCAAAAAATTGGTGGTGGGACTTGGATTTGGCTCGGAAAGTTTTATTTCAAAAAAGGTTTTAATCCTAAAGCGGGAAAAGTTGTTGCAACAAATTTGAGCAATGAAAAAGGAAAAATTGTTTCGGTTGATGCGGTAAGATTTGGTGGTGGTATGGGCATTGTAGAAAGGAATGATGCGGTTAGCGGCAGAGCAAAATTTCTTGAAGCAAGTAGATATTGGATGCAGTTCGCGGGAATGCCCGACACACTAGTATATAACTTGAACAATAATAAGAATGATTACAACGATGATTTTCAAGGGCGGCCTGAATTTGTAAATTATTTGACTGGTGCACCAAGCGGACCAAATCGAAATAGAAATGAAAAAGGATTACAAATTCCAATCGACATTTCTCTCTCTTTTCATACTGATGCGGGAATTACTGATAATGATACTACAATCGGTACTCTTTTAATTTATAGCATTAATGGTGCACAACAGGAAAATGTTTTTCCGTCTGGACTCTCGCGATATGCAAATCGAGATTTAGCAGATATTCTTCAAGCACAAATTGTAAATGACATAAGAGCAAAGTATGATAACGCTTGGAATCAACGCCAACTGATGGAAGCACGATACAGTGAAGCAGTTCGTCCTAATGTTCCTGCAGTTCTGCTTGAATTACTTTCGCATCAAAATTTTCTTGATATGAAATTTTTTCATGATCCAAGATTTAGATTTGATGTTTCGAGATCAATCTATAAAGCTTTTTTAAGATTTCTTTCAGTCCAAAATAATTTTGAATATGTCGTTCAACCTTTACCAGTTAATTATTTCAGTAGTGAGATGGATGAACGTGGTAATGTGAAGTTGAGATGGAAAGAACAAAAAGATATTCTTGAACCAACAGCAGATGCAAAACAATTTATTGTTTACACCAGAATTGATGGCGGTGGATTTGACAATGGTGTAATCGTAAATAAAAATGAATTTGAAATAAAAAATTTGGAGAAAGGAAAAATCTTTAGCTTCAAAGTAACGGCTGTTAATGAAGGCGGAGAAAGTTTTCCTTCTGAAATATTGTCTCTTCATAGAAGCAAAAAAAACAGTCAACAAGTTATAATCGTTAATGGATTTGATAGGCTTGCTGGTCCAGCTACAGTTGATGAAGAAAATTACAAAGGCTTCATAAATTATTATGATGCTGGAGTTCAAGATAAAATTGATTTCCACTTTACTGGTGAACAATATGACTTTGATCCAAATTCTAAATTTATTACAAATGATTCACCCGGTCACGGTTCATCATTCTCAAATTATGAAACTAAAATAATTGCAGGTAATTCCTTTGACTATCCATATCTACACGGACTTTCAATTAAAAATTTGGACTATACGTTCGTTTCTAGCAGTGATGAAGCGGTTGAAAATGGTTATGTAAATTTAAGTAATTATGTTTTGGTCAATTTGATTTTAGGCGAAGAAAAGAAAACTAAGTGGCAAAAATCTTTTGCAGACTCATTACACGGAATTCAATTTGAAATTTTTTCTACTTCAATGATTGATAAGATAAAAAACTATCTCAACTCAGGCGGAAATTTATTTTTGTCTGGAGCTTATGTCGGAAGAGATTTATTTAAAAATCAAAAAGATAGCTCAATAATAAAATTTGCAGAAAGCGTTTTAAAATTTTCGTGGGTTACTGGCTTTGCATCGCGTGAAGGAGAAGTTTTTTCAGTCAACAAAAATTTCATTCCGAACTTTACATTCAACACAAAATTAGACTCTAAGATTTATCAAGTAGAAGCTCCTGATGCGATTAAACCAATTAACGGTTCAGAGCTGTTATTTCGCTATTACGAAAATTCTTTCTCGGCGGGAATAGGTTACAATAAAGAGTATGGATTAATCGTGCTTGGTTTTCCATTTGAAACTATTCTTGATCAAACATCCAGAAATTTGTTAATGAAAAACTCTTTTGATTATCTTGGTGTCGATAAAAAAAGAAAAAAATAATTGTCCAATTAAATTTGTGGGGCAAAAAATAAATGAGTAGAGCGTGGATTGCACTTTTACTTGCAGGATTATTTGAAATAGTTTGGGCAGTAGGACTAAAATATACAGAGGGTTTTTCAAAACTATATCCAAGTCTGATAGTGATTGGAGCTATGATTATAAGTTTTGCCCTACTGTCGCAAGCATTAAAAGTGTTGCCGGTCGGAACAGCTTATGCAGTTTGGACAGGTATTGGAGCTGTTGGAACGGCAATTTTTGGAATGATACTTTTCAATGAATCGAAAGATTTAATTCGGATCCTTTTCATTTTTATTATTGTTATTGGAATTGTGGGTTTAAAAGTTTTTTCCAAATAGAACTTTTTGCCCTTTATTATTGTCTTATCTTAAATTCTAATTATTGCTAAATTAATCGAACAAAAAAAATTTGTTTAGTAATCGAAAAAAAATAGGAGTGCGAAAATGAATACGCTTAAAACAGTATTTTTCATGACCTTAATGATGGTGCTGTTAATATTTGTGGGTGGCTTTATCGGTGGTCAAAGTGGAATGATGATCGCCTTTGTAATTGCTATCGGAATGAACTTTGTTTCTTATTGGTTCTCTGACAAGATTGTATTGAAGATGTATAAAGCTCAGCAGGTTGATGCAAATTCCTCACCGAAGTTGTATCAAATGGTTGAAGAGCTTGCACACAATGCAAAGTTACCAATGCCTAAAGTTTATGTAATTGAAAATGCTACTCCGAATGCATTTGCAACTGGTCGTAATCCAAACAACGCAGCTGTTGCCGTAACTACAGGAATTTTAAGAATTCTTAATACACAGGAATTAGCTGGAGTTGTGGCTCACGAATTAGCACATATAAAAAATAGAGATATTTTGATTGGTTCAATTGTTGCAACTTTTGCAGTAACAATTTCTTTAATCGCAAATATGGCACAATGGGCAATGATTTTTGGTGGCAGAGGAAATAATGATGAAGGTGGAAATCCGATTGTTGCTTTGTTGATGATAATTCTTGCTCCAATTGCTGCAACGTTAATACAATTATCTATCTCGAGATCGCGAGAATATATGGCTGATGAAACAGGCGCTCAGATTAGTGGTGTTCCATTAGCATTGGCTTCTGCTTTGGATAAACTTTCTCGAGCAAATGAAATTCAACCAATACAAAATGCAAAGCCCGCAACTGCACATATGTTTATTGTGAATCCATTACGCGGTGGCGGTTTCTCGAAGTTGTTCTCGACACATCCTCCAATGGGCGAGAGAATTGCAAGACTAAAAACACTCGCACAGAAAATCGGATAAACGCTAATCTCTCTCAAAAAATATTTTCATCTTTAAATGCCTTTGTGATTAACAAAAATCACAAGGGCCGAAGGTGAGAGTAACCTCGATTCATGAAAAAAAATCTTCAAGAACAAATTTGACGAGTAATCACGTTGAAACTATTCTTGCCAGCAAGTAAACTTTGACGATGTCTTAAAAATTTTTATCTAAGATTTATTTTCTCGGAACTTATTAAGGTGAAAAATTTCATCATTTTCATAGTAGGGTGAATTATCAAACCTAAAAAACTTTTTCGTTATATTGCAACTCAAATTTTATAAAAAATAAATCTCTTGTTAAAATGGAAATAGCTAAAACATATAACCCTACTGCGGTTGAAGATAAATGGTATCAAAATTGGATTGAAAACAATTTGTTTCAAGCTGAAGTTGATAGCTCAAAAAAACCTTACACAATTGTTATCCCGCCTCCAAACATTACGGGAATGTTAACAATGGGTCATGTTCTCAATAATACAATTCAGGACGTATTCATTCGCACAAAGCGTATGGAGGGCTTTAATGCTTGCTGGGTTCCAGGAACAGACCACGCATCTATTGCAACTGAAACTAAAGTTTTTAATTTTTTGAAAGATCAAGGGATTGATAAATTCAAAATTGGCAGAGAAGAATTTCTAAAACATTGTCAGTCATGGAAAGAGAAATATGGCGGAATAATAATTCAACAATTAAAAAAACTTGGTGTTAGCTGCGACTGGTCACGAGAACGATTCACAATGGACAGCGAGTATTATCACGAAGTCATTAAAGCATTTGTTGAGCTTTATAATCAAGGAAATATTTATCGTGGTTACAGAATGGTAAACTGGTGCCCTGCAACAAAATCTGCAATCTCAGATGAAGAAGTTTTGTTTCGAGTTCAAAGTGGAAAACTTTATTTCTTCAGTTATCCAATTGAAGGTGAAAATGAGTTTATCACAATAGCAACGACACGCCCAGAAACAATGCTTGGAGATACTGCAGTTGCTGTTAATCCAAATGATGATCGATTTAAACATTTGGTTGGAAAAAATGTTTTACTCCCAATTGCAGATAGATTAATTCCGATTATCGCTGACGAATATGTCGATAGCAATTTTGGAACAGGCGCAGTTAAAATTACTCCTGCTCACGATGTGAATGATAATGTAATTGGATTGCGACATAATCTAGAATTCATAAATATTTTTAATGAAGATGCAACAACAAATAACAACGTCCCGCTTGAGTTCAGAGGACTTGATAGATTTGAAGTGAGGAAAAAAATTGTTGCTCGATTTGAGGAGTTTGGTTTACTCGTTAAAGTTGAAGATTATCAAAACAGAGTTGGTTATTCTGAACGGGGTGGAGTTCCAATTGAGCCGTATCTTTCAGAGCAATGGTTTATGAAAATGGATGTGATTGTTAAACCTGCTATTGAAGTAGTGCAAAATGGAAGTGTAAAATTTCACCCGGCTCATTGGTCAAAGACTTATTTTAATTGGCTGATGAACATAAAAGATTGGTGTATTTCGCGGCAACTTTGGTGGGGACATAGAATTCCAGTTTGGTATCACAAAGAGACAAAAGAAATTTATTGTGATGTAACACCACCAAAAGATTTAGAAAATTGGAAACAGGAAGAAGATGTGCTTGATACTTGGGCTTCAAGTTGGTTATGGGCACACGGAGTATTTAAAACCGAAGAAGAAAAAAAATATTTTTATCCAACTGATCTTTTAGTTACTGCACCGGATATACTTTTCTTTTGGGTCGCTCGAATGATTATAGCAGGATTACATTTCGAAAAAGAAATTCCATTTAAGGATGTTTACTTCACAAGTGTTATTCGAGATATGCAGGGTAGGAAAATGAGTAAGTCTTTGGGCAACTCACCCGACCCGCTTGATGTTATTGCTGAATATGGTGCTGATGCACTTCGCTTTACGATTATTTATTTGGCGCCACTTGGACAAGATGTTTTATTCAGTTCTGACAAATGTGAAATTGGGCGAAACTTTGCAAACAAAATTTGGAACGCTGGTAGATTCCTTTTGATGAATGCAGAAAAAATTAATACTAATGATGAGCTTATTGATAAACATCGCGATTTTATTGATGATTGGATTGACTCTCGATTCAACAGCACAATGAAAGAACTTAACAAAGCGATGGAAAATTTTGAATTGAATAATTGTAGTAAAATAATTTATTCTTTCGTTTGGAATGACTTTTGTGATTGGTACATCGAATTAAATAAAAATAAATTTTATTCTGATAATGAAGAGTTGAAATCTGCTGCTCTAACAAGAACTTTAAAAATGTTTGAGAATCTTTTAAAGATTGTTCATCCATTTATGCCGTTTATTACTGAAGAACTTTGGAACTTAATTGAATCAAGAAAATCTAATGAAAGTATCTCTACTTCTTTTTATCCCAAATATGATGAAGCAAAGATTAACGCAGAAGCTGAAAATGAGATGGAAATTTTTCAAGAGATAACTACTGCAATTAGAAATATCAGGGGTGAGATGAATATTGCTCCATCAAAATCGATAAAAGTTTTTTTGAAGAGTGATAATCTTTCAAATAAAAATATTGACTTTCTAAAAAAATTAACACGAGCAGAAGAAATTGTTATTGATGGGAAAATTCAAAAACCGAAAGCAAGTGCGTCGGCAGTTTTAAAAAATTGCGAAGTTTATGTACCGCTCGAAGGACTAATAGATCTTGAGATTGAAAGAGCACGCTTGATGAAAGAAGTTGCAAGATTTGAAAATGGATTAAACGGAATCAATAAGAAATTATCTAACGAAAATTTTGTCAATAATGCTCCAAAAGATATTGTAGAAAAAGAGATGTTGAAACAGAAAGATTGTCTTGAAAATTTAGAAAAGATAAAAGAGATACTTCAAGAATTGAGTTAAACTGTAGTATTAAATCTGTAAAGGGGAAATGGGTTTTGCAGTTAATGGTAAGGTTACAATATTTTCTGACAAACTAAGAGAAACAGTATGAATGAAAATGAAATATCATACAAAGTCAGATGTGCTATTTTTAAAGTCTATAATACACTGGGACCTGGATTACTAGAATCTGTTTATGAAGCTGTATTGACGCACGAATTAAAAAAAGAAGGACTTGAAGTAAAATCGCAAGTGCAAGTTCCGCTTGTTTAAGAAGAGAATAAATTGGATGTCGGATATCGAATCGATTTACTTGTTGAAAATAAAGTTTTAATTGAAATTAAGTCAGTTGAAAATCTTGCCGAAGTTCATCACAAGCAGGTTCTTACCTATCTAAAATTATCCAACTTAAAATTGGGATTACTTGTAAATTTCAATTGTGTAGAAATTGATAAATCAATATTTAGAAAAGTGAATGGACTAAAATAGATCCGCGAAAATCCGCGATATCAGTTGGGGCAGTTTGTTTTCCCGCAGATCACGCAGATTGACGCAGAAAATAATAATTCTAAAATTTAGTTTTTTTGAAATTGATAAATCAATATTTAGAAAAGTGAATGGACTAAAATAGTTTCGCGAAGATTAGCGATGTCAGTTGGGGCAGTTTGTTTTCCCGCAGATCACGCAGATTGACGCAGAAAATAATAATTCTAAAATTTAGATTTTGTGAAATTGATAAATCAATATTTAGAAAAATTAAAGGTCTAAAATAGATCCGCGAAAATCCGCGAGATCAGCGGGAGCCAGTTCTTTTTTTCCGCAGATTTACGCAGAAAGAAAAAATGACTTTGCAACTTCGCACTAAAGTCAAAAAGTTTTGGTACGCAAAATTTTCAACTTCAGGAATCTACAAAGTGATGGAAAGTATCAATTGTAACTTTTATAAAAAGGATTATCACTCTGAAGAAAGAAGAAAACATAAAAATATTTGAAGACAAAAAAGTTAGAACTCTTTGGATTTCAGAAGAGGAAAAATGGTATCTCTCAATTGTTGATGTAATTTCAGTTTTAACTGATAGTCCTAATCCAAAAGTTTATTGGCGTGTATTAAAAAAGCGATTAAAAGATGAAGGAAATGAAACCGTTACAATTTGTAACGCTTTGAAAATGATCGCAGCAGATGGCAAAATGCGTTTAACCGATGTAGCCGATACCGAACAACTTTTTCGCTTGATTCAATCAATTCCATCTGCCAAAGCAGAGCCGTTTAAGTTATGGTTAGCTCAAATAGCCGCTGAACGTTTAGACGAATTGCAAGATCCTGAATTGACAATTGATAGAGCAATAAAGCAATATCTTCAATTGGGATATTCGGAAAATTGGATTAATCAACGACTGAAAAGTATTGAAATACGAAAAGAACTTACTGATGAATGGAAAAAACGTGTCTTGAAAGAAGGGGTTCAATTCGCAACGCTTACGGTTATTATTGCAAAAGCTTGTGCTGATAAAACCACAAAGGAATACAAAATCCTTAAAGGTCTAAAAAAAGAAAATCTGAGAGACAATATGACTAATACGGAGTTGATTTTAAGTATGCTTGCTAAAGCTCTGTAAAAGATATTTCAGCGGCTACAAATCCCGAGACTTATGACGAGAGTAAAGTAATTGCTAAACAAGGGGGCAATGTAGCCAGAGTAGCACGAAAAGAATTGGAAGCAAAAACAGGGAAAAAAGTAGTAACATCATTGAATGCAAAAAATTTATCTGTAGCAAAATTACAAGAGAAAAAAGATAAATGATAAAACTTAGAATCTTCCGTTTCGAGGGAGAGGGATTTGTTCCAGAAAATTGCTGCAGATGAACGCAGATAATTAAAAAGCTTATAGTCAGTTGGCGTATGTTGCTGAGTTAAAAGTATTAAAATAAATTATGTCGCGGTCAAAATTAATTTACAAAAATTTCTATTTCATAATTTGCATTTAAATCTTCTATTGCTTAAGTTAAATCAGATGTTTTTATCTGATTATAAATCAAGAGGTCATTATGCTAAGAAAAATTGTAAATATCGATCAAGAAAAATGCGATGGCTGTGCTTTGTGCATACCAACTTGCGCTGAAGGTGCTCTACAAATAATAAACAACAAAGCTTATTTAATTAGTGATCTTTTTTGCGATGGGCTTGGCGCTTGTCTCGGTCATTGTCCACAAGGTGCGATTACGATTGAAGAGCGAGAAGCTGAGCCATATGATGAAATTAAAACAATGCAAAATGTTATTCGTGGTGGAAATGATGTAATTAAAGCGCACCTGCTGCACTTAAAAAACCATGGCGAAATGGAATATTTTTTACAGGGCTTAGATTACTTGAATGAAATTGGTATGACTGTTGATTTAACTGAAACAGAAAAACCAAAGAATGAGGCTTGTGGTTGTCCCGGTTCGCAATCAATTGATATGAGAAATAAAAATTCTAATCTACCCGAAGAAATTAAAATTGGGAAACAAATTTCTCAATTAACTCAATGGCCAATTCAACTCCACTTAATTTCTCCATATGCAGAATATTATCGCGGTAGTCATCTTTTGCTTGCTGCAGACTGCTGCGCGTTCAGTTATGGAAATTTCCATTCGGATTTTATGAAAGGGAGAAGTATTGCAATTGCTTGTCCGAAGCTCGATACGAATAAAGAAATATATTTAGAAAAAATTATTTCGCTTATTGATAATGCAAAATTAAAATCAATTACTGTAACAGTGATGCAAGTTCCATGTTGTGCGGGACTTTATCAATTGACACAGAAAGCAGTTGAAAGTGCAGAAAGAAAAATTCCACTCGAAGTTGTTGTAATTGGAATTGATGGGGAGATTTTGAAAAAAGTTAGTTTGAATTAGATACGATTTTTTTTTCATTTAATTTTTTGTGGTCAGAGCTAAAATTTTTTTTCGCTTTAGTTTTTCCATGATAACTTTTGTAAGTACTGAAAATTCTACATGACTTGCATTCAGTTCCGCAGCACTCTTTCCACTCTTTTTCTGTAAATAATTTTTTTAGTTTTGACAATCTATACCTCTATTTCGCCCATTGAATTTGTTACAAATTTACCTGCTATTTTAAAACTATCCTAATCGAATCAATTCAAAAAACATTGAAAATTTTTTTTTCAGAAGATGGGTTTTGCAATTAAAGTTTCTCCTCAAAAATAAATTAGTAAAATAAATTTTCGAATGAAAGTTTTGCTGAAAACAGATTCTTCATTTTTATACTGGTAAGTTTTAATTGCTTTGTAAAAATAATTTAATATTTTAGAAGAAGAAATGCTTCTTTATAAAAATAATTTATTGAATTAAAATAAATCGGAGTAAAAAGAAATGAGTGAAAAAAAATATTTGATTCATGTTGTAATTTTTTCAGCCGTAGTATTGTTATCTGCAATAATTTTGAGCTCTACTTGGCGAGCAAATGCATCATCAAATCAAAATTTAACCGTAACAGGTTCTGCAGTAAAAGATATTGTTTCAGATCTCGGAGTGCTGCGCGGTTCAATTGTAGCTTATGCGCCAACTGCGGTTGAAGCTTTTAGAATTCTAAATAGACAGCGACCAATATTAATGAAGTATTTAGAAGCGAATGGATTTCCTGCTGGAGAAGTAAATCAATTTGCAATTACTTCAACGGCTGCTTTTCGTTTGTCGGAAACGGGCATCCCAACCAATATTATCGATGGTTATTATTACAATCAAAGATTTGAAATACGTTCCAAAGATGTAAACTTGATTCAAAAAATATCTTTAGATATTTCTTCTCTAATCGAAGAAGGTGTAAATTTTTATGTTGAAGCTCCAGAATATTATTATACAAATCTTGCAGACGTAAAAATTGCGATTCAAGCCGAAGCAGCAAAAGATGCTTTAACTCGTGCAGAAAAAATTGTTGAAGCAACAGGAAGAAAACTTGGTGATTTAATTTCGGCACGAATGGGAGTTTTACAAATCACGCCCAAAAACTCAAATTTGATTTCTGACTTTGGAATAAATGATGTTTCATCGATTGAGAAACAAATTACTGGAGTTGTTTCAGCTTCGTTTACAATTAAGTGATGAGTTAAAGACGGAAATATGTTTTTGGTTTTTTGTAGTATGTTTTCTAGAAGAGAACGTAAATAAATTTTTCCGAAACAAAACAGAAATTAGTTTATCAGAAAGTCAGGAGTAGGACACAAAGTCTCACAAAGTTTTTTTAAGCAGGAGATTCTTTTTAAGCAGTTTAGATTTACATCCGAATGCATTCGGAGTCAGAATAACAATATGATTATTTGTATTCTTTGCTAATTATAAATTCTTCAATCCTTCAATTTCGCCAATTAAATATGTAACAGATTTTCCCGCAATTTCAACACGATCATTCAACTGCGAACAAAAAAGCTCACCTTTTCTTTTTGATAATTGAATTGCATAGAGATCATTTTTATTTAGCTTCTCTGACCAATAAGGAATCAACTGAGAATGAGCTGAACCAGTTACAGGGTCTTCATTTACGCCTGCTCCGGGTGCAAAGAAACGAGAAACAAAATCGGAATTATTTCCTTTGGCTGTAACAATAAAACCACGTGTCTGAATATTTTTTAAAATATTAAAATCAGGATTGATCGACAAAATTTCTTCTTCATTTTCAAAAACTAAAAAATAGTCTATTGATTTTAAGAATTCCTTTGGAACTGCTCCAAGTCCTTTAGAAATTTCATCTACAGGTAAAATCAACTCTGGTTTTAACGAAGGAAAATTTAATGCGAGAATATCATTTTCTTTTTTCTCAACTGAAAGTTTTCCACTCATCGAATTAAAAATAATTTTACTACGAGAATAATTTAAGTAATTAAAAAGGACGTGAGCAGAAGCGAGTGTTGCATGTCCGCATAAATTAATTTCTACTTCAGGCGTGAACCAACGAATCGAATACTCATCACCTTCTTCAACAAAGAATGCGGTTTCAGAAAGATTATTTTCTGCAGCGATTGAAAGCATTAATTCATCATCAAGCCATTTAGTCAATGGAACAACAGCAGCAGGATTTCCAGAAAACAATTTTGATGCAAATGCATCTACTTGAAATAATTTTAATTTCATTTTACTTAATTATTTTTTTTGCTTCTGATACAATTCTATCGACTGTAATTCCATACTCTTCATATAAAATATTTTCAGGAGCCGATGCGCCAAATTTATCAATCGAAATAACTTTTCCTTTATCGCCAACATATTTATGCCAACCTTGCCCAACTCCTGCTTCAATTGCAATTCGTGATTTTATTTTTTTTGGTAAAACTGCTTCTTTGTATTCTGGTGATTGAGCTTCAAATAATTCCCAACTCGGAAAACTCACTACACTACAGCTAACATACATTTCTTCCAGTTGTTTTACAGCATTTAGTGCGAGTTGAAGCTCAGAGCCAGTAGCCAATATTATCAGTGTAGGATTATCATTTGTTTGATACAAAATGTATCCGCCATTAATTAAATTTTCTGCTGAAGAATATTTTGTTTGATCGAGCACAGGCAAAGCTTGTCTTGATAAAATTAATATTACTGGTTTGTCTTTTGTTTCGATTGCAACTTTCCATGCAGCAACAGTTTCGTTTGCATCAGCGGGACGAATAACAATCACATTTGGAATTGCGCGTAAAGCTGCGAGATGCTCTACAGGTTGATGTGTAGGTCCATCTTCGCCAAGCCCAATGCTATCGTGAGTCATTACAAAGATTGATCGGATGTGTGAGAGTGCAGCCATACGAATAGCGGGTCTGAGATAATCTGAAAAAACTAAAAACGTTCCGCCGTAAGGAATGACGCCACCATAAAGAGCCATGCCGTTTAAGATGCTTCCCATTCCATGTTCACGTACACCAAAATGAAAATTTCTTCCGTTGTAATTTTCGCTTGAGAATGCAGGATAGTTCGAGAGATAAGTATTGTTTGATGGTGCTAAGTCAGCAGAGCCGCCAATTAAATTTTCAAGATGAGGAGCAATCGAATTTAATACTTTTCCCGAAGCTTGTCTAGTTGCAATTTTTTTTCCATCGTCAACAAAAGTTGGCAGAGAAGCTTTCCAGTCATCACCTAACTCACCATTAACAAAATTTTCTAATTGGTTTGCCAATTCAGGAAATTTATTTTTATAAGATTCGTAAAGAAGATTCCAATCATCTTCATATTTCGTGAATTGAAATTTTAGCGATGAGAAAAATTCAGTAACTTCTTCGGGAATAAAAAATTTCTCTTCATACTTCCAACCAAGATTTTTTTTAGTCAATTCAATTTCAGCTTCACCAAGTGGCGAGCCGTGTGCTGACTCTTTATCTTGTTTATTGGGGCTTCCGAAACCGATGTGAGTATTTGTTATAATTAAAACTGGCTTATCGCTTTTATGAGAATTGAAAACAGCATCTTCAATTTCAGTTGGGTCGTTCACATCATTTATTTTTATTACGCACCATCCGTAAGCCTCAAATCTTTTTTGAATATTTTCTGAAAACGCAAGAGATGTTTTTCCATCAATTGTAATTTCATTATTGTCATAAAAGAAAATCAATTTACTTAATTTCAAATGACCAGCTAATGAAGCTGCTTCGTGTGATACGCCTTCCATTAAATCGCCATCTCCACAAATACCAAAAATGTAATGGTCGATTATTTTATATTCATCTTTGTTGAATAATGAAGCCAAATAATTTCTTGCGATAGCCATTCCAACTGCGTTTGCAAAGCCCTGTCCTAGCGGTCCTGTTGTTGTTTCAACTCCGGGTGTAACTCCATATTCTGGATGTCCGGGAGTGATACTTTTCCATTGACGAAAATTTTTAATATCGTCGAGAGAAATTTCATATCCACAGAGATGAAGAATCGAATAGAGGAGCATACTTCCATGACCTGCAGATAAAATAAAACGATCACGGTTAATCCACTTTGGATTTTTCGGATTGTGTTTCATGAATTTTGTGTAAAGTGAAAATGCAATTGGAGCGCAACCCATTGGCATTCCTGGATGTCCTGAATTTGCTTTTTGAACTGCTTCAGCAGCTAATAATCTAATTGTATTTATAGAGAGATTTTCGATTGATTGATTCATAGTAAAAAATAATTTAAAAATTGTTTATGATTAAATATTGATTGAAAATAAATTATGAAATAATATTTGTTAATTTAAAATTTTGCCATCCATCACAGGCGTTAGGCAGACAAGAGGTGATTTAGGAACCTCATAATGCTGAAATATTTCTTCAAAAAAATGAAATTGTTTTCCTTGACTTTCTAATTTAGAAAATTGTCTGTAAGACATTGGCTTGCCATTTTTATTTGAAGGTGAGTTAAAAATTTCTGCATCATAGAAATCCTCTGTGACTCTACTTTTTAGTAGTGCAATTTTCTCATCATCGCTGCCTTCAACTTGATAAGCCACTGCACGGAATTCTGTGATGTAATTTTTTTCTATTACGAGATATAAATTTAAAATTGTTTCTTCCATTTTCGTTTCAGATTAATTAAGAATAAAATTCATAAATACAAATTTGCACATATTACATTTAAAAGCATAGCGACTATAAAACAAAACTGTTGGAAGTTAAGAGGGATTTGAGTTCGTTCAGAATAAATTTCTTAAGACAAACAAGCTATGCTTAGCAATACATATTATTCAAGGAGTGATTGCAATTAACAGATCTTGTGGTTTTTTTTACATGACCAAATAATATAAAAAATATAAAAGTTACACACCGAACAACGTCCTCACACAATCCCAATTTATCTCAGCAGACTATAGCATTTTTTTTTAGTAACTTAGTTCAATAAAAATTATTTATTTGATGAAAATTCTATGAAACAAAATTTTATTCTTTGGGTGGCTGCAGTAGTAATAACTCTGCTCGCTGGTTATTTGAACAGTGTTATGGATCCCAATTATCCTATCAGTGGAAGAATTGGAGTGAACAATGAAAAAATTTTTTATCGATTCGATAAAGTGTATGGTGGCAAAGAGGACTTCAACATTTTAATTAAAACTGAAAGCGAATTGATTAATGGTTTTATAAAGTGGAAAATCAACGGAACTGACGAGTGGAATATATTGGAAATGAATTTAACGGAGAGAAATTTGTCTGCATCTATTCCTCTCCAAAAACCTGAAACAAAAATTATTTATCAAGTATTTTTAGTAACAGAAACTGATACAATCCAAATTCCTAAAAATCAAAATTTAGAAACTACATTTCTTGGCTTCGTTCCAAGCTCAATAAAATATGCGGGATTCATTACATTGTTTCTCGGCTTGTTATTAAGCATCAGAATTGCACTTGAATATTTTAATGATAAACAAAAAATAAAAAAATTGACTCTCTTCGCAGTTAGTTCTTTTATCTGCTATGGAATTTTTATTAGTCCTGTTACAAAAACTTTTGAGCTTGGTGCTGTTGCAAATATTATTTTGTCACCATCTGAAATGTTTAAATGGAATGATTTTATTTTTCCGTTGATGTGGATTTTATTCACGATTTTAATTTTTAATCTAAAGCAGATAAAAAATGTTGCCGCTATTGCTGGAGTTATAACTCTAATAATTTTTCTCTTTTTTCATTGAAGAAAATTTTCAAGAATTAATTTAGAATTTTTATTACATCATTATGAATTGATTTTGATGCCGCTATTACTGTCGTCCAATCAGAGTTAGCGTTGCCATTGTAATCTGTGATAATTCCATTTGCACCACGAATGATCGGGATAAGCGCCATCGAGTCCCAGATATTCATAATCGGATCAATCATTATATCCGCATAGCCAGTCGCTACCAAATAATATCCATAGCAGTCGCCCCAGTTTCTGTAGAGTTTTACTTTTGAAATTAATTCATCAAATTTTTTTCCATCTTGAAATTTAGAAATGTATTTGTGGTCTGTTGTTAGCAGTACTGCATCAGATAAATTATTACAGTGTCGCACAAAAACTCTATTCTCATTCAATGTAGTAATTTCATTATCACCAATTAAAAATTCATTTAGGATTGGTTGGTTAATCACACCGAGGATTGGTTTATCAAATTTTGATAAAGCAATCAATGTTCCGAAAGTTACAGCGCCACAAATAAAACTTTTTGTTCCATCAATTGGGTCAAGAATCCATTTGTATTCTGCTGTTGGATTGTGTTCGCCAAATTCTTCACCAATAATGCCATGTTCAGGAAATTCTTTCATTATCAGTTCGCGGATTTTTTCTTCAGCTTTTTTATCAGCAATAGTTACAGGTGAATAATCCCCTTTAGTTTCAATAGCAATTGAAGTTCTAAAATATGATCGAATTATTTTTCCACTTTCGTCGGAAAGATATTTGCTAAATTTTTTTAATTCATCAAGCATAAAATTCCTTTAAGATTAAAGGTGAAAGTTTAGTTCACAATTAAAAATTATTCATACGATAAAATCGGACGCAGCCATTTTTCTGTCTCTTCAATGCTCATTCCTTTTCGCTTGTGATAATCAAGCACTTGATCTTTTTTAATTTTACCAACATTAAAATATTTTGCTCTACTGTTTGCAAAATATAAACCCGCAACAGAAGAAGCAGGATACATCGCCAAACTTTCAGTTAAATTTATTCCAGCATTTTTTTCAACGTGAAGTAAATTAAAGATTGTCAATTTTTCTGTATGATCAGGTTGTGCGGGATAACCGGGAGCAGGACGAATACCCAAATATTTTTCACTCACTAATTCTTCATTTGAAAACGATTCATTACTCGAGTATCCCCAATATTCTTTTCTTACAATTTCATGAAGATGCTCTGCGAATGCTTCTGCAAGTCTATCAGCTAATGCCTTTACCAAAATCGAATTGTAATCATCCTGATTTTTTTCAAATTGTTTAAGTAATTTTTCAATTCCAATTCCAGTTGTAACGGCGAATGCACCGACGTAATCATTAACCTTACTCTCCTTAGGTGCAATAAAATCTGCGAGAGCTAAATTGGGAACATCTTTAGTTTTGTTACTCTGATTTCTCAAAGTATATAAAACTGCTTTCACACCTTGTCGTTTCTCATCTGTGTAGATTTCGATATCATCACTTCCAACACTATTTGCAGGGAACAAACCAAACACTCCATTTGCTTTTAAAGATTTTTTTGCAATAATATTATCAAGCAAAACATTGGCATCATGAAATAATTTTTTTGCTTCGTCTCCAACTTTTTCATCTTCAAAAATTGAAGGATATTTTCCTTTCAATTCCCAAGTTCTAAAAAATGGAGTCCAATCGATGTACTTTCTGATTATTTCAAGAGAATAATTTTGAAAAATTGTTACGCCTAATTTTTTTGGTTTAACGATTGCTTCATTTTGCCAATCAATTTTTAGTCTGTTTTCTCTTGCACTGCTTAAGTCAAGATATTGTTTGTTGTCAAGTTTACTTGCGTAGTCAACTCGCAATGCTTCATACTCAGAAGATATTTTTTTTATATAATTTTCTTTAATGCTCATATCTTCATTTATCAATGAATTCACAACGGAAACGCTCTTGGAAGCATCAAGAACATGCACGACGGGTGCAGAATAATTAGTAGCAATCCTAACTGCAGTGTGGACGCGTGATGTTGTAGCTCCACCAATGAGCAACGGAATTTTCATTTTCCGATGTTCCATCTCTTTTGCAATGTCAACCATAATATCAAGTGAAGGAGTGATTAGCCCACTTAACCCAATAACGTCAACCTTTTCTTTGATTGCAGTATCAAGAATTTTTTCAGTTGGAACCATTACGCCAATGTCAATCACATTATAATTATTGCATCCCAACACAATGCCAACGATATTTTTCCCAATATCATGAACATCGCCTTTTACAGTAGCCATTAATATTTTAGCGTTCTCTTTTTTTTCACCAGATTTGTCCAGCTCAAGAAATGGAATTAAATAAGCGACAGCTTTTTTCATGACGCGAGCACTTTTAACAACTTGCGGTAAGAACATTTTTCCCGCACCAAATAAATCTCCGACCTTATTCATTCCCGCCATCAAGGGACCTTCAATCACGTCTATCGGTTTAGAATATTTTTTTCGAGCTTCTTCAATATCTTGTTCGATGTGCTCAACAAGCCCTTTAATTAAAGCGTGTTTTAGTCTTTCTTCTACAGGAGCTTTTCGCCATTCATCTTCAACGATATTTTCTTTCCCTTTTTGCTTCACATTTTCAGCGAAAGAAATTAATCTTTCTGTTGCATCATCTCTTCTGTTAAGTAAAACGTCTTCAACGAGTTCGAGCAAATCTTTTGGAATTTCTTCATAAACTTCAAGTTGTCCTGAGTTCACAATTCCCATATCCATTCCTGCTTTTATTGCGTGGAAAAGAAAAGCAGAGTGCATCGCTTCACGAACAAAATCATTTCCTCTAAATGAAAAAGAAACATTACTAACACCACCACTAACTTTTGTAAGAGGGAGATTCTGCTTTATCCATCGCACAGAATCGATGTAGTCAACTGCATAATTATTATGTTCATCAATTCCAGTTGCAACAGTCAAAATGTTAGGATCAAAAATTATATCTTGTGGAGGAAAGCCAATTTCTTTTGTTAAGATATCAAACGCTCTTTTGCAAATTGAAATTCTTCTTTCAAATGTATCTGCTTGTCCAACTTCATCAAACGCCATAACAATAACTGCGGCACCATATTCCAAAATTTTTCTTGCGTGCTCTTTAAAAACTTTTTCACCTTCTTTTAGGCTAATAGAATTTACTATACTTTTTCCTTGCAAACATTTTAAACCAGCTTCGATAACACTCCACTTGGATGAGTCAATCATTATAGGCACTTTAGCTATGTCAGGTTCAGTCTGCAAAAGATTTAAGAATTTTTTCATTGACGTTTCAGAGTCAAGCATTGCTTCATCTAAATTGATGTCTATTATTTGTGCACCATTTTCAACTTGCTGACGAGCGATAGCTAAAGCTGCCTCAAAGTCACCAGCGAGAATTAATTTTGCAAAAGCTCGCGAGCCGGTAACGTTAGTTCTTTCTCCAACATTTACGAAATTTGTTTCCGGTCTTATTGTTACTGCTTCCAATCCACTTAGGTGAGTGAACTCATCTTTGTTAGGAATAATTCGTGGAGGAAAATTGGCGACCATTTCTGCAATTGCTTTGATGTGTTCGGGAGTTGTTCCGCAGCATCCGCCAACGATATTAAATAAATTTTCTTGAGCAAATTCTGTTAGAGTTTCAGTCATTATTTCTGCTGTTTCATCATAACCACCAAACTCATTTGGCAAGCCAGCATTAGGATAAACGCTGATGTTACAAGCTGCAATCTTTGATAACTCTTGAAGGAAAGGACGCATCTGTTTTGCACCGAGCGCACAGTTTAGTCCAACACTTATTAAATTTTTTGTGTGAGAAATTGAAACCCAAAATGCTTCCGTAGTTTGTCCTGACAATGTTCTTCCGCTCATATCAACGATGGTTCCAGAAATCATAACGGGAAAATTTTTTCCTGTTGCATGACAAAATTCTGACAAAGCATAGATTGCAGCTTTCGAGTTCAGCGTATCAAAAATAGTTTCGATCAACATAATATCAACACCACCGTCACTCAATGCTTTTATCTGTTCAGTATATGCAACAACTACTTCATCAAAAGTAACTGCTCTATAGCCGGGATCATTTACATCGGGGGAGAGAGATAAAGTTTTATTCAAAGGACCGATTGCACCAGCAACAAATCTGGGCTTAGCGGGATTTAGTTTTGTGTATTCTTCTGCTGCCTCTTTTGCAATTAAGGCTGACTGATAATTTATTTCATAAACAAAATTTTCTAATTTATAATCTGCTTGTGCTATTGATGTTGATGAAAATGTATTTGTTTCAATTATATCAGCACCAGCTTCAAGATAAGCACGATGAATATTTTTTATTATTTCGGGCTGAGTAATAGATAAAAGGTCATTGTTCCCTTTTAAATCATTAGGAAAATTTTGGAACTTAGAGCCACGAAAATCTTTTTCGGAAAGATAATGTCGCTGAATCATTGTTCCCATTGCGCCATCGAGCACTAAAATTCTTTTTGATAAAATATCTGAAATCAGATCAAACTTATTTTGCATATTCTTTTTCTTAATCAATTCTAAATAAAAATTTGATATTAATGTAAATTTCTATTACAACTTCTGCTATGATAAAATATTTTTTTGTTAATTTTGATAGTAATATAATAAAAGGATTTGTTATGATAGTTGTAACTGGTGGCGCGGGTTTTATTGGTAGCGCAGTTGTGTGGAAATTAAACCAACTTGGTGAAGATAACATTCTAATTGTTGATGAATTAGGAAAAGATGAAAAATGGAAAAATTTAGTTCCGCTTGACTATACTAACTACTACAATAAGCATAAGTTTTTAGAAAAAATATTGGACGATAGTTTTAACTTCACTATTGATTCGATTATTCACTTGGGTGCAAATTCTTCTACCACCGAAAAAGATGCTGACCATTTGATGACAAATAATTTTGAATACTCAAAGCATCTTTCAACCTATTGCCTAAAGAATGGAATAAGATTTATCTATGCCTCTTCCGCTGCGACTTATGGTGATGGAGCAAATGGTTTTCATGATTCAAATGAACTGTGTAAAATTTTGCGTCCATTAAATATGTATGGCTATTCGAAAAATTTATTTGATCAGTGGGCATTGAAAAAAGGAATCTTAAATAAAATTGTTGGAATAAAATATTTTAATGTCTTTGGTCCAAATGAAGCGCACAAAGGTGATATGAGGAGCGTTGTTCATAAAGCTTATGAACAGATAAAAGCAAATGGGAAAGTAAATTTATTTAAATCTCGAAATCCGAATTACAATGATGGCGAGCAGATGCGTGATTTTATCTATGTAAAAGATGCTGTTGATATGACTCTTCATTTTCTTGAACACAAAGAACTACACGGCTTATTCAATGTTGGAAGTGGAAGAGCGAGAACTTGGAATGATCTTGTAACTGCAATCTTCAAAGCCCTTGATATGCCTGTGAATATTGAGTATATCGACATGCCCGATCATTTAGCAGAGAAATATCAATACTTTACTGAAGCAGATATAAAAAAAATTATTAATTCTGGCTACACGAAACAGCTAAAGTCGCTTGAGAGTAGTGTTGAGGATTATGTAAAAAATTATTTATTGGTAGGTAAATATTTGGGAGACTAATAATAAGATTGTCTTAATTGTAATCTGTATTTTGTACGTATTGCTCTTAAGACAATCTCTTAATTACTACTGACTGAGTTTAGATTTGTCCTTCCTCAACATCATCTTCTTCATCCTCGAAATCAAAATCTTCTTCATAAAATGCTTCATCTTCCGCTTCAGGGAGTGTGTCTAATTCATCCACTTCTTCATCTAATTCTTCTTCATCCAAGTCTTCGTCAAGATCGTCTAAGTCGTCTTCATCATCAAAATCTTCCTCAGAATTAAAAAGATTAGAATCATCTCCTTTTGGTTGGAAAAGAATATCAGCATTCATAATCGCATTTGCGTTTTCTAATTCTGACTCATTATCAATTTCCAAAAGTAAATTACTTTTTTCTTC
Organism: Chlorobiaceae bacterium; assembly: GCA_013824085.1. GTDB lineage: Bacteria > Bacteroidota > Ignavibacteria > Ignavibacteriales > Ignavibacteriaceae > PNNF01. The sequence goes on from PNNF01000005.1 coordinate 84,014, forward strand.
TACATTAAATAACATTTATTGATGCTCCTTAAAATTATAAATTTAAAAAATCTTACTGCACAAAATAAAATTATTTTATTAATTCAAAATTAAAATTTTATTAATAATTGAAAAGAGAAAAATAATTACAAAAACAATCTAAACAATTGTAAAAAAAAATTATCTCAAGTTTTATTAAGATTTGAGATTTTCAATATTCATAAAACCAAAATCTTAAGTAAGTCTTTTAGCTAAAAATATTTTTATCTCGAGAATTTTTCACTTCCATCAACAAATCAGAAAAAAAATATTTCTGAGGTATTTCTTATCAAACATTCTATAAAATGATAAATAATTCAAATATTTTCTCAATTGTGAGATTTTCAACAGTAAAAACTTCGAATAATTGGTAATTAGCAAATTTTTATAATTGGCACTCATTTTGTAAAAGTAATAGTTGTTAAAATCCATGAAAAGGAAATTGAGTGAAAAATATCTTTATATATGTAATGTTCGTTTTTTTTGTGGTGGCTCTTTACGGAATGGCGTTTGCATAATTTAAGTAGTGATAAAGAATTTAATCTTACTTTCTAAAATTATCAGAAGTCGGGCAAGCTGTAATAAATAATAACTTTTAATTACATAAAAAAATTGAAACGAATTAAATAGAAGAAATATTTATCGTTAAACTCTAACAAAAAAATAGAAAGTCGCATTTGCCATCAGGTAAAAAATATGAAAATTAATAGAATCAAAAAATACAATTCAAAGCAATACACTAAATAATAATCATTAATTATAAGACTTAACAATTTTAATATTATGCAAAATTTTACTACTACTTCTTTAACCTCATTGATTACTTGTTGTGAAAAAATAAATTTCGCAAAGTTGATTGCCTTCTTCAGCTTAATAATTTTATTGACAACTTCCACAACATTTTCCCAAAGTAATGAAGATTGCATGACTTGTCATAGCGATACTGAACTTACGATGGAGAAAAATAATAAACAGATTTCTCTTTTTGTAAATGAAAACAAATTAAAGAATTCAGTACACTCAAAGTTAAGATGCGTCTCTTGCCACATTGGTTTTAGTGCTGAAGAACTTCCTCACAAAGAAAATATTGAACCACTAAATTGCATGACTTGTCACAAAGATGCAGGTGCCAAACATCAATTCCATCCGCAATTATTAAGGGCGAGAGGGACTGAGACTTCTCCAAATTTAAGTTGCAAAGGATGTCACGGAACTCACGATGTATTGTCAATGGAAAATGCTAACAATAAATTTTCAAAAAACAGATTAACAGAAAGTTGTGGAGCATGTCATAATTCTGCAAAAGATGATTTTACACACTCTTCACATAGCAAAGCATTAGCGAATAATGTTCCCGGTGCACCATCTTGCTTAACTTGTCATGAAACTCAGATTACATTAAAGCCAACTTCTGATACTTTAAAAGTTAAAATTGCTCAAGAAAAAATGTGTTTATCTTGCCACGTCGATAATAAAGAAGTTAGAGAGAGATTACCATATTCAACAGCATTTATTAAATCATATGAGTCAAGTGTTCACGGACAAGCACTGATATTAAGAGGAAATGCAAAAGCAGCTAATTGTATTGATTGTCATAATTCACATAAAATTATTCCTCACAAATATCCTGAGTCAAGTATTTTCAAAACAAATGTTGCAACTACCTGTTCAAAATGTCACGCAGCTGAAACAAAAGAATTTAATGAAAGTATTCACGGACAAGCATTAATAAAGGGGAATATGGATTCTCCATCTTGTACTGATTGTCACGGAGAACATAATATTCTAACACCACAAGATCCAGACTCACCAGTTAATTTTGAAAATTTAGCAGAGCAAACATGCGCTCCTTGCCATAGTTCAGTTCAGTTATCAGAACAATATGGTTTTTCTGCAGGAAGAGTTCAATCATTTGTAGATAGTTATCATGGATTAGCATTGCGTGGCGGTTCTGCAACAGTTGCTAATTGTGCAAGTTGTCATGGCGTTCATAACATTAAGCCATCGAGCGATCCAACTTCATTAGTACATAAATCAAACTTAGCTGAGACTTGCGGTTCTTGCCATCCAGGAGCAAATGAAAATTTTGCAATTGGTACAATTCACCTTGTAGGAACACGCGAAGAAGCTCCCATTGTTTATTGGATTTCTGTTGTTTATATAATTTTGCTTATCACAATTCTTGGTGGAATGTTAATTCATAACACGCTTGATATGTACAGAAAAGCAGTTACAAAATTAAAAATCAGAAGAGGGTCTCTACCAGCTCCTCATCACGTTGGACATCGACTTTATCTGCGTATGACATTGAGTGAACGATTGCAGCATCTTTCATTAATGCTAAGTTTTTTCATTCTTGTTATTACAGGATTTATGTTGAGTTATCCCGATGCTTGGTGGGTAACACACATCAGAGATTTTATTCCCGGAGCTTTTGAAATAAGAAGCGTTATTCATAGAGTCGCAGGCGTAGTGATGATGTTGGCAAGTCTTTATCATCTTTATTATATTTTATTTACGCCTCGAGGAAAGCAACTTTTAAAAGATTTAATGCCAAAGTTACAAGATTTGACTGATGCGAAAAATGTCTTGATGTATAATATTGGTGTTTCTAAAATTAAGCCGAGGTTTGATAGATTTAGTTACATCGAAAAGAGTGAGTATTGGGCTTTAGTTTGGGGAACTGTTTTGATGTCTATTACTGGAATTGTAATGTGGTTTGAAAATACTTTCATAAATCTTTTCACAGTAGTTGGATGGGATATTGCAAGAACAATCCATTATTATGAAGCGTGGTTAGCATTCCTCGCAATTGTGATTTGGCACGTTTACTTTGTTATCTTCAATCCAAGCGTTTATCCAATGAACCTTACTTGGTTAACTGGAACAATTACTGAAGAAGAGATGGAAGACGAACATCCTTTAGAACTTGAAAGAATTAAAGCGGAAGAAGCAAAGAAGTCGGAACAAAAGTAAATCGACTAAATATTATTTATATTTTTTTCTTTTATAGGAAGAGCAAACAGTGAAAAATAAAAAGTTACCTCAATATTTTTATAATCCAATAACTTTAATAGGAGTTTCTATTGCTTCTGTAAGTTTTGGATTAATTCTGTTTCTTATGATGCTCGATATGTTAGCAAAAGAATCTAAACCGTATGTCGGAATAATTGCTTTCATAATTCTGCCAGTTTTCCTGATTATTGGATTAATCATAATTGCTGTCGGTGCATTTAAAGAGAGAAAAAGAATTAAGAGTGGTAAATTTGAAGAGAGAAGATTGCCCGTCTTAGATTTAAATGATACTCAAAAAAGAAGAGCCGTAATTATTTTTTCAGTCGGAACAATTGTGCTTTTGATGTTCTCAGCATTTGGAAGTTTTAAAGCATACGAATATACAGAGACAGATGAATTTTGCGGAACTGTTTGCCACACGCCAATGGAGCCCGAATTTGTTGCGTATCAAAACTCACCTCACGCAAGAGTTGGATGCGTGAATTGTCATATCGGCTCTGGTGCTGATTGGTTTGTAAAATCAAAAATTACAGGAGCTTATCAATTCTATTCAGTATTGTTCAATAAATATTCTCGTCCAATTCCAACACCAATAGAAAATTTACGTCCCGCTGCAGGAACTTGTGAACAGTGTCATTGGCCTCAAAATTTTTTCAGTGAAAAAAAAGTTGAATACAATTATTTTTTATCTGATGAAAATAATACAAGATCTGAATTAACAATGTTATTAAAAGTTGGTGGTGGCAATAGTGAGTTTGGAAATACTTCCGGAATTCACTGGCATATGGATATCAAAAATGAAATTTATTATTTAGCATTGGATCGCGAACGCAATATTATCCCCTACGTAAAAGTAAGATCTTTGGAAGATGGGAAAGAAACTATTTTTAGAAATCGAACAATTCCATTTGATGAAAAAGATTTGGACAAGCATGAATTAAGAAAATCAGATTGCATTGATTGTCATAATAGACCTGCACATATTTTTAATCAGCCCGATAAGATGGTGAACGAATTTATGGCTGAAGGAGTAATTGATGTGAATCTTCCATTCATAAAGAGTATTGCTGTTGGTGCTTTAGAGAAACCATATTCAAATAAAAAAATAGCTAATGATAGTATAAGAATTTTGATTACTGAATTTTATCAAAACAACTATCCTGAAATTTATTCGACAAAGAAAGCAGAAATTGAAAAAGCAATTTCTTACATTCAAAGAATTTATGACCGAAATTATTTCCCATCAATGCTTGTTAGTTGGAGAAAATATCCAAATAACATTGGGCATACTTATGCTGTTGGATGCTTCAGATGCCACGACGGCAACATGGTTAGTGATGAAGGAAAAGTAGTTTCTAATGATTGCAATATCTGTCACACAATGATTTCGCAAACTATTGATAATGTTCGACAAGTTTCTTTAGATGGCTTAGAATTTATTCATCCATCAAGAAAAGACATTAAACAACTTTGTTCAGATTGTCACGTTAAGGGCGGATATTAGTAAACCTAATATCTGCTTCTTTTTTTTAGACGAAAAAAAGTTCTAAAAATATCTTCTTTTCACTCAAGAATTTCCTCAAAATTTCCGTAAATTTCGATAATTAAACTCGAGGTATTATATGAAAAAATTGTTCGTCTTAATTCTTCTTTTTAGCATCTCTATTACTGCTCAAAACAAAAGAGCAATGACCTTCGACGATTTGTGGAGTATGAAACGAATTGGAACTGTAACTCTTTCCGCTGATGGAAAAACAATCGCATTCAACTCAACTATTTTTAATTATGATGAGAACAAAGGAAACAGCGATATCTACTTGATGAATAGCGATGGAAGTAATCTACGCGTTTTTAAAAATTCAGAAAAAAATGAAAGCAGCCCAAGTTTTTCTCCCGTCGGAAATAAAGTTGCATATACTTTGTCGGGACAAATTTGGATCTCTGATATTGATGGAAGCAATCCGATTCAGCTAACGAATCTTTCTGGTGGAGCGAGTGGAATTTCTTGGTCACCTGATGGAAGTAAAATATTATTTGTGTCTGATGTTTATCCCGAGTGTGCTACTGATGATTGTAACAAACAGAAAGACGAAGCAAAAGAAAAAAGTAAAGTTAAAGCAAGCATCTTTACAGAGTTGATGTATAGACATTGGGACGGCTGGCGCGGCGAAAAAAGAAGTCATTTGTTTATGGTTGATGTAGCTTCAAAAGAAGCAGTTGATTTAACACTCTTTAGTAAATTTGATGTTCCTCCAATTTCATTGGGAAGTGCAAAAGATTATTCATTCTCGCCTGATGGCAAAGAGATTGCTTTTGTGATGAACACAGATGAGTTTTTAGCTACAAGCACTAACAACGATATTTTTCTTATCAACGTGAACGAAATTAAGAAAGGTGAAAAAACTCCTTTCACACGTTTAACAGAAAATAAAGGGAATGATAATCAACCTGTTTATTCTCCTGATGGAAGATATATTGCTTTCACATCTATGGCTCGTGCGGGCTTTGAAGCTGATAAACAAAGGGTCATGTTGTTTGACAGAGTTAAGAAAAACTTTAAAGATTTAACAACAAATTTTGATCGTTCAGCTTACGAATTAGTTTGGTCACCAGATTCAAAAACAATTTATTTTAATGCTGATAACGAAGTGCATCAATCAGTTTATAAATTAGATATTACAACACAAAAAATTGAAACACTTTTAAAAGAATATTCTTCATCGGGATTGCTTGTTTCAAACAGCAACAAACTTTATTTCAAGCAACAAAGAACAACTCTTCCATTTGAAATTTTTTCTTTAAATCCTGATGGAAGTAATCTTACACAACTTTCATTTGTCAATAAAGATCTTCTTGCGCAGTTAGAAATGAATCCGATGGAAACATTTTGGGCAAAAGGTGCGGGCGGAACTCCTGTGCAATCAATGATAGTGAAGCCGCCATTTTTTGATCCGAATAAAAAATATCCGATGATTTTTTTAATTCACGGTGGGCCACAAAGCAATTGGGCAGATGATTTTCATTACAGATGGAATCAACAAAAATTTGCATCGAAAGGTTATGTTGTAGTTTCTCCGAATCCGCGTGGCAGCACTGGATATGGACAAAAATTTACTGACGAAATTTCTGGCGATTGGGCAGGAAAAGTTTATGTTGATTTAATGAACACTTATGATTACGCAATAAAAAACTTTTCATTCATCGATCCTAAAAATACTTTTGCTGCAGGCGCATCTTATGGCGGATATATGATAAATTGGATTGCAGGAAATAATCAGAAATTTAATGCACTCGTTTCGCACGCTGGTGTATTCAACCTCGAAAGCATGTACGGAACAACTGAAGAACTTTGGTTTGTTGAATGGGAATTTAAAGGAACTCCTTGGCAGAACAGAAAATTATATGAAAAATTTTCTCCGCATCGACACATTCATAAAGCAAAAACTCCAGTGTTAATTACTCACGGCGCTTTTGATTTTAGAGTCTCTGAAGAACAAGCGTTCCAATTATTTACCTCACTTCAAAGATTGAATGTTCCGAGTAAATTTTTATATTTCCCAGATGAAACACATTTTATTCAGAAACCACAAAATGCACGACTATGGTGGACAACTGTGTTCGATTGGTATGAACAATGGAAGAAAAAATAATTTAAGAAAGGATTTTTTATGAAGGAGAATGAATTGCATTGGCGCGAAGTTGAATATGAAATTACTGATGATGAAGTACAAACTGCTGAAAGAATAACTGAAGTCGATGAAGGGCTTTGGATAAAGCTTGAAAAAGTCGGTAAGAAAATTTCTTTCGCCAGAGATATTATGGCTTTGTATTATTATATGAAAGACAGATACGTTTCTTGGCATCGCAAAGCGATTGTCGTAGGTGCGTTAATCTATTTTATTTCGCCAGTTGATTCGATTCCTGACATTGCTCCTTTAATCGGATATCTTGATGATCTTGGAGTAGTTACTGCTCTCTTGAAATTTTTAGGAAGTGAACTTATTCCATTTTATAAAAGATAATTTATAAATCAATTAGGCGTAGATGTCAAATTTTAAGCTGTTAAAATCAGAGCTAATTTTTAGTGGAAAAGTTTTCGATCTTCAAGTAGATGAAATTGAGTACGATAGCGGAAATAAAGGAGTTCGTGAGGTAGCTGTGCATCTCGGTGGCTCAGTTATTGTCCCAATTACAAAAGATTATAAAATCGTTTTTGTGAATCAATTCCGCTATCCTTTTCAAAAATATTTGCTTGAACTACCTGCAGGAAAATTAAATAAGGATGAAGATCCTTATGCTTGCGCAGTGCGTGAATTAGAAGAAGAGACGGGCTACAAATCAAATAATGTGATTAAGCTGGGTGCTATTGCTACAACTCCCGGTTTCTGTACTGAGATTCTTCATATTTATCTTGCTCAAGATTTATTGAATGGAAATCAAAATCGTGAAGAAGGGGAATATGGAATGGAAATTCATCACTTCACACTAAAAGAAATTGATGAACTAATTCGCAGCGGTTCAATCTATGATTCAAAAACAATTTCAGCAATAATGCTTGCAAAACTTTATCTGAGTAGTTCATAAATGTTAAGGTCACTTTACATAAAAGATTATGCGTTAATCGAAAAAATCTTTATTGAATTTGACAAGGGACTAAATATTATTACAGGTGAAACCGGTGCGGGCAAATCTATAATTATCGATGCGATGAGTTTATTGCTTGGTGAAAGAGCAACGCAAGAAGTAATTAGAAAAGGTGCTGATAAATCTGTAGTTGAAGGAATATTTGATGTAAGCAAAAATAAAAAAGTTGAAAATCTTCTGCATCAAAATGAAATAGATTTTTCTAATGATTTAATTGTTCGACGCGAACTTTCTCTCAAAGGTTCAAACAGATGCTTCGTAAATGATTCTCCCGTTAATCTAAATTTTGTAAAAGAGATTGGAAATTTGTTGGTCGATCTACACGGACAACACGAGCATCAATCACTGCTGCGTTCGGAAACACACATCGAATTTTTAGATGAATTTTGTGATATTGATAATGACATAAAAATTTATCAAACGGAATTTAAGTCTCTAAATATTTTTTTAAAAGAGTTAAACGACTACAACGAAAAAGAAAAAGCGTTGAAAGGGAAGGAAGACTTGTTCAGATTTCAGTTGAATGAAATTTTAGCGGTGAATCCAAACCCGAACGAAGACGAAGAGATTACATCACAATTAAAAATACTCGAAAATTCTGAACGACTACTTGAACTGACAAATAAAGTTTTTGACGACTTGTATGATAAAGAAAATTCAACTTATGATACATTAACGAAAGTAAAATCTTCACTTACCGAGCTGAATAAAATTGACACGTCATTTTCAGAAGCACTTGATGAAGCAACTACAGCACAGCAATTGTTGAGTGACATAACTCAATTTGTTAGAGATTATAAATCAAAAATAGATTTAGATCCAGAAAATCTGGAATCACTCAGAGAGAGATTAGCTTCAATTAATTTATTGAAAAAAAAATTCGGTGGAACATTAAAAAGTGTTCTTGAACTGAAAGAAAAAATAGAAGCTGAATTAATAATCTCAGAAAATTTTGAAGAATATCTTAAATCGTTAATTGTAAAAATTAATGCACAACAAAAAGTCTGTGGCGAATTGGCTGCAAAAATTTCAATCCGCAGAAATGAACAATCAAAAACAATTTCTAAAAATATTGTTTCAACTCTCAAGACACTTGGAATTGAGAACGGAAAATTTGAAGTCCGAATTGAACAATCCTTATCTGAAAAAAATGATTTGAGTTGTGTAATTATCAATAACAAATTTTACGTTGCAGATGAAAAAGGCATCGACAAAGTTGGATTTTTTATTTCAACGAATGTTGGCGAAGACTTGAAACCATTGGCTAAAGTTGCTTCTGGTGGAGAAGTTTCGCGAATAATGCTCGCATTAAAATCGATCTTAGCAAAAGGAGATAAACTTCCACTCTTAATTTTTGACGAAATAGATTCTGGAATAAGTGGAAGAATTGCACAGAAAGTCGGACAAGAATTAAAATCACTTTCGACATTTCATCAGATAATTGCAATAACTCACTTACCGCAAATCGCGGGCTTGTCTGACTCACATTTTTCAGTTGTGAAAAGTGAAACTAATGAGCGAGTTCAAAGTTCAATCAGAAAATTAAATTATGATGAAAAAGTTCGAGAAGTAGCAAAACTTTTGAGCGGAGAAAATGTTACGGAAACATCACTCAACAGTGCAAAAGAATTGATGAATAAAGAGTGATGCGAAATATTTTTAAAAACGAAAATGAAGTTGAAGCAAGCGGAAAAAATATTTTGAAGGAGAGTGGAATCTACATTCATATTCCTTTCTGCGATCACAAATGTATCTACTGTGATTTCTATTCAATTATTACTTCAGACAATATTCCCAACTATTTAACTGCACTTAAAAAAGAAATATCTCATTTCGCAACTCTTTACTTATCAGAAAGAAAATATTCAACAATTTATTTTGGCGGTGGAACTCCTTCGTTAATGGAAGCAAATTATCTGAGTGAAATTATCGAGCATATAAAAAAAAATTATGACGTTGCCGATGATGCTGAAATTACAATGGAAACAAATCCGGGAACGATTAACAAAGAGAAATTTCGTGAGTTCAAATCAATCGGTATAAATAGAATTAGCATTGGTGTTCAATCATTTGATGAGAATGAATTAAAATTTCTAACTCGAATTCATAACAAAGATGAAGCGATTAAGACTGTAAATACTGCTTATGATTCAGGATTTGAAAATATTAGTATTGACTTAATTTTTAATCTTCCGCAGCAAACAAAAAAAATATTGAAATCCAATCTTGAAATCGCAACGGCTTTACCAATAACACATATTTCTGCTTATAGTTTAATTCTTGAAAGAGGAACAATTCTAAATAAAATGGTGTTGGACGGAAAAGTTAAACTTCAAGATGAGGATTTTGATGCTGAACTTTATGCGATTGCAATCGAGCATTTTAAAAAAAATAATTTTATCCAATATGAAGTTTCAAATTTTTGTAAGCCCGGATTTGAGTGCAGGCACAACAATTTGTATTGGCGCTACAAAGATTATCTGAGCTTCGGAACTTCTGCACATTCCTTCGTGAACAATAGGCGTTGGTGGAACATTACGAGTTTAAAATTGTACATCACTTCCATTGAAGAGAAGGGGAATGCGGTTTTAAATTTTGAAGATTTATCCGAGCAACAGAACTTAGAAGAATATGTAATGCTTGCTTTACGTAGCAAAGGACTTGACTTAAATGAGTTTGAAAAACTATTTGGAAATAGTTGGATTCAAAAAAATAATCAGTTGTTTGATGAACTTTTGAAAGAAAAATTTTTGTTTAAGGAGAAAAATATCCTAATTTTGAGCGAAAAAGGTTTTGCTCTGGCTGACGAGATTGTGAGAAAACTGCTATAAAATGGTTTGCAAAACTACCAATCTATCAATATATTTGTTATCAATTTAAAAAGTATTTATAAGGAAATGTTTTAATGGCTAATCATCAATCAGCGAAAAAAAGAATTAGAATCAGTGCTCGAAGAAAAGCAGTTAACAAAAGTGCATCTTCAAAATTAAAAACAGTTATTAAAAAAGCATTTGAATCTGAAGAAAAAGTTGAAGCTGAAAAATTATACAAAGATGCTGTTGCCACACTTGATAGAATGGCGGTTAAGGGAAGAATCCATAAAAATACAGCGGCAAGAAGAAAGTCTCAACTCACAAAGAATTTAAGTAAAATTAATACAGATACGACTACTAACTAAACTGATTTTTATTCTGATAAATTGGGCTTCCGATTGGAAGCCTTTTTTTATTTTAAATTTTCTATTATGTCGATTCCCGAAGGCGTAGGAATAATAAACTTAACGGATTGAACATCTCCATTTGCTTTTATAGTTCGAAGAATTTTTTTCTTTATCAAAACGCTATGTTCAATGTGAATATCATCTTCAATGATTGAACCAAAAATGTAACTCGTTCCTTTAATCAAAACATTTTTCCCAATTCTTAAAGGATAATCATCACTGCCGGTCATGTTTACGCTTGACTCAATTCGTGAATTATCACCAATCACAATATTCCCTTTGATTATATCTCCCCATAATATTTCAACGTTATCACCAATAATAAATTCTTGATTCATAAAACAGGAGAGCAATACATTTTCCCAAACAGTTACATTTTTTCCAAACTGAACATTCCCATCGACATAAACATTTTTCTTTAGATAGAGATTATAATTTAACTTAACGCCATTGCCGATGTAAACACCTTTTCCAATTTTTATATCAAGCGGTGTTCCATTCCTATCCGTCGAAATTATTTCTTCAACAACATTTTCGTGAATAAAAAAATCATCGGGGTCATCAATCTCAATTATGTTTTTTATTTTGTCATAAACTTTTTGGCGATAGAGATTTTCCATTTCACGCAAAACAGATTTATCGTTAAAACCCATAACAACGTATTGATCCTTCGGGCTAATCGCTGCAACTTTATATCCTTTTTTATTAAAGAGACTTATTAAATCCGTAATATAAATTTCGTTCTGTGCGTTGTTGCTTTTTATTTTTGAAATTAGTTCAACCAATTTTTTATACTTAAAAGCGTAAACACTCGAATTAAATTCGCGATTTTCAATCAACTCTTTTTTTGAATAAGAATATTTTCGTCCATTATAAATAGTGATATAATTTTCATCATTAGCAATACTCAAAATATCTTTATACTCAATAATCTCAATAACATTTCCGAAATCTTTTCCCGAAGGAGTTCCGTTGATATCAAATTCTTTTACACGAACAATTCTCCCGTAATTATTTTCTTTAACATCTCCCTCATAAATTCCAGTCAACACCATCATATCCGATTTAGATTTTGCAAATTCATTTCTAAAAATTTCGACGGTTTCTTTATTTAACAATCCCATATCGCCGGGGAAAACATAAACGATTCCGTCATATTTTTTATCGTCAATATTTAATAATGCAATCTGAACTGCGTGTCCGGTTCCTTTCTGTTCTTGTTGATAAGCAAAAATTGTTTTTTCTCTTTTACCAATAACATTCATTACATCAAGTGCTTTAATTCCAACAACGATTATTGTATTGGTTCCTATCGAGTCAATTTTACATGCGTTGCAAACTCTTTCAACAGTTGGAATTCCCCAAATGCTATGTAACATTTTTGATTTTTGCGATTTGATTCTTTTACCATGTCCCGCAGCTAAAATTATTGCAGTCTCTTTCATTTTATAGTCAAAAGGTGAAGAGAGTTCTTCAGCTTTTTTCTTAATCTCAAACGGAGCAATTGCCTTCATTTTTCCTCATTCATATTTTTTGATTTAGAAAAATAACACAGGCATTTATGTTTTCCCAAATTTCTTTTTAATAGACATGCATTAGTTATGAAATTTATTTAAGTTTGATAAATCAAAAAGGAGTAAGAATGAAAAAATTCTTTAGATCAAATGACAAAATGATCGCGGGCATTTGCGGCGGCATTGGAGAGTATTTCAACATCGATCCAACGTGGATAAGAATCGGATATGTTGTAGTTTCGATTTTTAGTGCTGCATTTCCCGGATTGCTGCTTTACCTAATTCTCTGGATAGTAATCCCGAAGAACCCAAACAATCAATATTAGTTTTATTGGAAAGCTATGAAAATATTTTTTTTCGTAATACTTTGTTTTACATTTTTATTTTGTAATAGCTATAAAGAAGAACCAGAACAGGATGAAATTTTATCTAAATTAAAAGTTCCTGAAGGGTTTAAAATTTCTTTGTATGCAGACAATGTTGATAATGCACGTTCGCTATTGATGACTCCAAATGGAACTTTGTTTGTGAGCACTCGTGACAAAGGGAAAATTTATGCAATTCTCGATCACAATAAAGATTTTGTGGCTGATGAAGTTATAACAATTGCAACGGGACTAAACATGCCGAATGGAATTGCGTTCAGCAATGGAAGCTTATACGTTGCTGAAGTTAACAGAGTTACTCGATACGATAACATTGAACAAAATTTAAAAACTCCACTAAAGCCAGTAATTATTAGAGATGATTTTCCAACCGAGAAACATCACGGATGGAAGTATATCGCAATTGGTCCGGACAATAAACTCTATGTTCCAATTGGTGCTCCGTGCAATGTTTGTTTGGAAGAGGATAAAAGATTTTCTACAATTACAAGAATGAATTTAGATGGAACTGAATTTGAAATTTTTGCAAATGGTGTTCGCAATACTGTTGGATTTGATTGGCACCCAGTAACAAACGAGTTATGGTTTACTGATAACGGAAGAGATATGATGGGTGATGATATTCCAGCAGATGAATTAAATAGAGCAGCGAAAAAAGATTTACATTTCGGTTTTCCGTTTTTACATGGAAAAAATATTTTAGATCCTGAATTTGGAAACAACATTGACAAATCAAAATTTACACTTCCTGTTCAAGAACTCGGTCCTCACGTTGCATCGCTTGGAATGAAATTTTATGACGGAAAAATGTTTCCAGAAAAATATAAGAATCAGATATTTATTGCGGAGCGTGGCTCTTGGAACAGAAGTAAAAAAAATGGTTATAGAGTTACGCTTGTAAAATTAGATGGGAATAATGCTGTCAGCTATGAACCTTTTGCAGAAGGTTGGTTGCAGCCGAATGAAAGAGTTCTTGGCAGACCTGTAGATGTTTTAGTTTTATCTGACGGTTCACTTTTAGTTTCAGATGATACTGGAGATAGAATTTATAGAATCACTTATGAAAAATAGTTTTAGATAAAATGTTTTGAAAAAAAAAGAGGCACAATAAAAGTGCCTCTTCATAAAAAATATTAGATGAAACTTACGCTTTCATCCTTCTTCCTTTTTCCTCGTGAATAAAGAGCCAACTCACTACTCGTCCAATATTAATAGTCTTAAAATCATGCCAGTACTGTCTCGTTCTAACATGTGCTGAACTTGTATCAAACTCACCAATTGATTCAGCATCTTTCATAATACTTTGAATTCTCTTCTGCCAGATTTTCATATTTTTTTCACGAAGATCTACCCAGCCGTCTTCTGCCCAAAGTTCAATATTTTTTTTTGTAACTGGTAAAAAATCATCTCCTCTTTGAACTGGAATTTTTACATCTGGTCCTCTGAGTAATGATTTACCATCTGGCAGTAAAACTGGTAATCCAATTGAAACCATTTCATTTCTAAATTTTGGATTTTCATTAAGATATTCAAAACATTTTTGAGAAAGTTTTTTTGGAGTCTCAGCAAGAATTCCAAACATATCTCCCACAATTAATTTTAACAAATGAATTTCAAAAAGAAGTTTTGATAACTTTGGCGGACCTAACATTTCAAAAGCAACCGAGTAAACTTCATTTTTCTCTTCAAGTTCTGCAAGTTTTTCAACTGCAAAGTGTTGCATATAACCCGCTCTGTAACTGGGTTGCAACGATGCAACATCAAGTGAATTTATTATATCGCGTCCAGTGTTTCCACCTTTAATTTCATAAATAATGTTATCAGAAATTTCTTCGGGAGTAACAAATTCCATCTGTTTCTGCGCAGAGATTGCTTCAAATTCTCCTTTTGAAAAAATCCCATTTTCACCTGTGTCGATGTAAACTGATTTCAAAACATCTTTTGTCTCTTGGAATTTATTTTTTGATTTGAAATAGAATTTATCTTTTAGTTCAATCGCTTCATCAACTCCAACGTTAAATAATTTAATTGGTTTACCTTTTCTTTTAACTGTACCAAACTCAATTTTTTTCCAAGCAATTGCAGCAGCAGGTTTTATCTCTTTTGTTATTGCAGAGTCGGGAGTTCTGCCCATTAAAAACAATAGCATCGTATGAGCGCCAGCGACGGCAGATTTGCTGAGCAATACACGTGATGGCTTTTCTTCGCTATGTGTGTAAGGAATATTTAATCCCATTCCGCCTGTTCCACTTGTTCCAACTTTAAAATATAAATTTGTTTTCGCATCGTGCATCGCATTATAAAGTATCTGGATGTGCCTAATTAATTGTGGAACGTACATTGAGCATAAAACTTTTTCTAAATCTTCAATAACTCCTTCAAGAGTTGGATTGTTATTTAAGTTATGTTTTATTTTTCGATAGAGTGAATAAATATCTTGATAAGCAATTCCTGTCGCTGTGTTAATGCAATCAACAACAACGTCTGGTTTATATTTATTTATCAATTTGTAGAGCGCAGCACCTTTGAGAATTTTGGGATCAAGCTCATCAAGTGTATCGTGCATCAAGATTTTTCTTTTTTTAGGATTGTTTAAAATATCGAGACGATCTTCATTTTTATATTGATCTCTGATTAAAATATTTCCCCACCAAGGAATAAAAAAATCTTTTGGGAGTTTCGGATTTTCTTTCCTTAATAGTTCAACTTCTTCTAGGGCTTCTTCTTTTTTTAGCGAAGTGACAATTATGCGTTTTGGTTTTTCGATTAAAAGTTTTCTTGTGAGAGTTCTTCCTACTAATCCCCAACCACCAATTATTAGAATAGTTTTATTTTGAATATCCATATAGCCTCTGAAATTAATTATTTAAATAAATCTCTTATTCAAAATTAAGTGGTTTATTCTCAATAGACTAAGCAATTTATAAATTATTTATTCATAATTTTTGCAATGAATATTTTTTCGTTAATAAAGATTTATCTACTTGCAATTTTATTCTGTTCACAATTGAGTTATGGACAGATAAAGTCAGGTTACGTTGGTGTTGGTGCGGGCTTAGGAAACATTAGCAGCAGCTCACCTGAGAGATTTGTTTATTCTTATAACATCTTTTATAATTTCATTCCAAATTTTACAAAACCGTTTGATTTCACTTTTGCTTTTACTTTTGCGAAAGACATCAATAGCATTTTGCCCGAGGGAACTTACAAGCCCTATTATTCTTCGGTTCAAGGATTTTCAATTCAAGCGAAAACAAAACATCGAGTAAAACAAAATATTTTCCTTGAGAATGGATTAGGAATTATTTATCTGAATGACAGAGTATTTATTGATCGGAATAGTTGGAGTTATGGGACAGTTTTTTCGGTGAGTCTTGGATTAGATTTTTTTGATAGACTAATTGCTGAGGAAGGTTTAACGGCTCTGTTAAAGGCTGAGTACGCTATCACTTTTTCAAAAACTCAACCGACATATTTCTTGATTAATCTTGAAGGACGTTACAGCTTCAATTAGGCAAAGAATGTTTCTTTTATTTTGATTAATAAAAATAGAATTTGAGTTAATAAAAAATCTATTTTACTTGATATCTCAATTCGCAATAATGTGGTTAATAAAAATAAAAATAATTTTAATGTATGATTTTTGTAAAAAATAATTCGGCAGAAATAAATTCAAATTATTTCGATATCTCAACTTCACTAACAGATTCGCGAATTCTTTTAGTCCCAACAAAAAGAAGAATGCGTGCTTTAACAAAAGAGACTGTTAAGAAATCTAAAAATTCTTCAACCGGCAAAATTTTTATTTTCACCTTTGAATTGTTTTTTAATTCAATCTTGAAAATAATTAATCCAAATTATAGACACTTAAAAGATGCAGTTGGACAAGTACTTTTAGAAAAAATTATAAGAGATAACAAAAAAGAATTACATTTTTTTAAAAATGATATTCCATCAGGAACATTGTTGCGACTTAAAAATGTAATCGCCGAGTATAAAAAACATAATTACTCTCCTCAATCATTAAGAGAAGAAATTGTTAGAAAAAAATCGGAGGGAATTAACAGCCTAAAATTTCTTGACATTTCAACTATTTATGAAAAGTATAATGAAGAAGTTAAAAAACTAAATGCTAAAGAAATTGGAGATGTCTATTTTGATTTATTACAAACACCAATTGATATTATTTACTCCGCATTCAAAGCAGAATTTCCGACGATTAATGAGATAGTAATTGATGAGTTTGATAATTTTATTCTCCCAGAAATTAAGCTGATAGAAAAACTTACTGAGCTTCCGGATATTAATGTCGTTTTGTCATTTGATTTTCCTCTTGATAATAAAGGCGCAACTCTTCACTTACAAAAAACTGTCGAGCATTTAGATAGTATAAAAAATTTTTCCGTTATAAATAAAAATACTGATTCATTTCAATCAAGAAGCGAAAAAAATGGAGAGAAAAATGTTCTCATAATTGAAGCACAGAGCAAACAAAAAGAGGTTGAGTTTATTGCGAAGGAGATTAAGGAATTAATTTTAAGAGAGAATGTTAAACCTTCTGATATCTGTGTAGCATTTAATCTTGCTGACAGATACTCCTCAATTATTTCAACTAATTTCGCTGCATACGACATTCCATTTAATCTGACTGATAGAAAATTACTTTCGAGCTGTTTGCCGGTGATAGCACTTAGCAATTTTTTAGAGATAAAAAACAGCGATTATTATTTCAAGAGCATAAATCGAGCTTTATCCACAGGGTTTATCACAATAAAGAATTTTGATCTTTTCAATTTGATGAGTGCAGCAAATGAGTTGAATATTGTTTCGGGTTATGAAAATTGGATTTATAAATTAGAAAATTATGAGAAGCTAAGTAGGGATAATTTTTCAAAAGTTAATAAATTTTCAGTCCAGAGGGCTTTACAAGATATTAAGGAACTTAAGGCACTATTCGAAGTTTATGAAAATGAATTATCTATAGATGAGTTTAAAAAATCTTTGATTGTATTAATCTCAAAATTAAAACTGAAAGAAAATATTCTAAGCGGAAATAATGTCCTCATCGAAGAAAATGTTAGAGGATTGGAGAAATTTATTTCAGTATCAACCGAGTTGTTTGATTTGTTAAAGGGCACTACGCAAAAAGAAAAAAATTCATTATCCTATTATTTCTCTATACTAAAAGCTTTAATCAAAAAAGAACGATTTAACATTAAAGAAAAAATAAATTCGTGTGTGCAAGTCACTAACTTAAGTGAATTGAGAGGATTTAAGTACGACTACCTTTTTATTGGTGGTCTAATAGATGGAGAATTTCCAACAAAATATAATCCTGAAATATTTTTTACTGATACATTTTTGAAAAAAGATG